>CALQAH020000001.1 GCA_943328505.2 Rhizobium sp. Q54
GTGCCAGGAGGATTAGCAGGATCGTATTGGGGAACAGTAATTCCTGGTCCATTTACATCTTCGGCTCCTGATGGTTGTTTAACATTTGTATTTAGAAGCGACGGATCAGTTCAAAATCCGGGTTGGATTTCCAATGTAACTTGTGCGCCACCACCAACATGTCAGCAACCAATTACCTTAGTTACTTCAGCGTTAACCTCTAATTCAGTTACATTAGGTTGGACTAATGTTGGTTTAGCAACATCATGGCAAGTCATTGCATTACCCTGCGCTTCACCACCACCAACAGCTACAACTACTGGTTGGACAGCTACAACATCTAACCCTCATGTATTTACAGGCTTGAACTCAGCTACTTGTTATACTTTATACGTAAGAAGTGATTGTAGTTCAAGTGCAAATGGAGTAAGTTTATGGTCTACATCAGCATCAGTAACTACACAAGTTGCACCACCTGTTTGTGGTGGTAACTTTGTGGATGCAGCGGGACCAACAGCAAATTACGCAAACAATTCAAACGTAACCACTACTATTTGTCCAACAAACCCTGGAGAAATTGTTACCGTTACTTTTACAACTTTTAATACAGAAGCAACTTGGGACGGATTGTATGTTTACGATGGTAACGCTGTAGTACCTGCAAATCAAATTGCTAGTGCAAACCCTGCTGGAAATGTGCCCGGAGGATTGGCAGGATCTTATTGGGGTACTACAATCCCTGGTCCATTTGTATCTACATCAGCTGACGGGTGTTTAACATTTGTATTTAGAAGTGATGGATCTGTAAACAATCCTGGTTGGACAGCAAATATTACCTGTTCTCCAGCACCGACTTGCGCAAGACCTATTTTAGTAACGGCAACTGCTATAACACAGACTTCTGCAACGATAACTTGGAATCAACCTTTAAATCCTGATGGAAGTCAAGCAACTGCCTGGGAAATATTGTTGTTACCGGCAGGTTCTCCTATACCAGTTACAGCAGGAATACCTGAAACCAGTCCGTATTTAGCAACTGGTTTAACTCCTGGTACTGCTTATGTGTTTTATGTAAGAGCAATTTGCTCGGCAACAGATCAGAGTGTTTGGTCAGCATTAAATTTTGCTGCATTGCCAATTAATGATGAATGTATCAATGCTACTTTTGCAATTGTAAATCAAAATTTAAATTGTGTTCAAACAACTCCTGGAACTTTATCAGGCGCGACGGCTTCATTACCAACAACTACCTGTCCTGGAGTTGCAAATGATGATGTTTGGTTTACATTCACAGCAACCGCAGTAACCCATGTAATTTCGTTTAACAATGTTTCATTACCAGCTCCGGCACTTAACTATGCTATTTTTTCTGGAACAGATTGTGGGTCGTTAACACAAGTTGGATGTAATACTGGTGCGAATTTAATACCAGGAACAACTTATTATATTAGAGTTTATTCCGCAACAGCCATTCAACAGTTTACCACTTTCAATTTATGTATTGGAACATTGCCTTGTACAGAAGCCCCTGCTTTTTGTACAGGTCAGACCGTTACGTATGCCAATGCTACAAACGTTCCAAGTTTAGGTACAATAGGATGTTTAGGAACTTCACCAAATCCAGCATTTTTCTTTTTACAAGTTAATCAAGCTGGACCTTTAAGTTACTTAATCTCTCAAGTTACGACTGCAGGCGCACCAATTGACGTTGATTATGTTGCTTGGGGACCATTTACTAATTTAGAAGTAGCCTGTAGTGGTGTACCAGCAAATCCACTTCCTAGTTCTGTACCACTTTCAACAGTTGCGTCGGGATGTCCTGGAACGATACATGCTTGTAGTTATTCTACAGCAGCTCAAGAAATTATGTGTCTTCCTGCAGCGCAATTATGTGAAGTATATGTAGTTATGATTACGAATTTTGCTAATCAAGCTGGAACAGTAACTTTTACTCAAACTAATACTGGTGGAGGAACCACAGAGTGCTTCCCAATAAATACATTTAATTATCCACTAACCTATTATTGCCAAGACGGCGTTAATCCAACTCCAGTTTTAGCACCTGGTGCTTCTGCTGGAACCTATTCTTCAACTGCTGGATTGGTTATAGATCCTGTTACAGGAACTATAGATTTGGCTGCAAGTACACCTGGTCCTTATATTGTTACTAGTACTACTTTAACGAGTACTGATGGAGTTTGTACAAACATACCTTCAATTACGACTACAAGAACTGTTATCATTACCGCTCCAGCAAATGCAACAATAGCATATGATGCTCCGGCTTATTGCAATTCAAGTGTTGTACAACAAGGAGCAATACTAACTGGAACTTTAGGTGGTACTTATAGCGCAACACCAGCAGGATTATTGTTAAATCAAAATACTGGACAAATATTGCCTATTGCAAGTTTACCAGGAGTTTACACAATTACCTATGCAATACCTGCTTCTGGAGGTTGTTTGGCATTTTCAACAACAACAACGGTTGAAATACTTCCATCTCAAATACCTACTTTTACTCAAGTAGCACCTATTTGTCCTGGAGATCCATTAGCAGATTTACCAACTACTTCAGATAATAGTATTACAGGAACCTGGTCACCTGATATGAATAATACAGCAACGACAACGTATACCTTTACACCAACAACGGGTATTTGTGCTACAACCACCACTATGACAATTGGAGTTGGTTCAACTACACCAGAATTTACTCAAGTTGCTCCAATTTGTCCAGATGCGCCATTAGCTGATTTACCAACTACATCTAATAATGGAGTCACAGGAATTTGGACGCCACCAATGGATAATACAACTACAACTACCTATACATTTACACCAACTCCAGGAGTATGTGCCGGTGTAGTTACGATGACAATACAAGTATTACCATTAACTATTGTTCCTACATTTCCAAATGTAGCTCCAATATGCCCTAACAGTGTTTTAGCTGCTTTGCCAACTACATCTAACAATGGTATTACGGGTATTTGGTCTCCAGCATTAGATAATACAACTACAACCACTTATACATTTACGCCGGACCCAGCACAATGTGCGCTTGAAACAACTTTAACAATTATTGTTAATCCAGAATTAGTAGTAACAGTTAATAGTGCTTCTATTTGTCCAGGATCTTCAGCAACTGTTACGGCAACGCCAGCTATCCCTGGAACTTATACATACGCATGGACTGTTCCTGCAGGTTTTCCAGACCCAGGAAATGTAGCATCTTTTAGTACATCAACAGTTGGGGATTACAGTGTTGTTATTACACAAGTTAATAGTTTTTGTAATACCGATTTTGAAAGTCCTGCAGCGACTGGAGCTTTCCCTAATTTATTTAATGAAAATCTGGTGCCATGTTGGGATACTACATCAAGTGATGGTATTATTGAAATATGGCCACCAGGATTTGAAGGAACATTTGCTTATTCAGGGAATCAACTTATCGAGTTAAATGGTAATTTCCCTGGGGCATTATTTCAAGATTTCAATGTTATACCAGGAACATCAATATCAATTTCTTTTGCTCACAGAGGCCGTCAAGGGAATGATGTGGTAGGAGTTGAGATAGGGCCTTTGGGCGGACCATACGTTAGCTTAGGTAATTTTACAGATGGCAATACTGCTTGGGTTTTACATTCTTTAAATTATACAATTCCAACAGGCGCAGGGAATGATTATACCTTACGTTTTGTCTCTGTTTCAGCAGCTGGAGGAAGCCCAAGTATTGGGAATCTTCTAGATGCAATTTCAATATCAAGTTTGAGTTGTCCATCTCAACCTGCAACAGGAACCGTATCACTTCAAACATTACCGGCTCCTACAGTAACTGTTACTCAACCAACGTGTGCTGTTCAAACAGGAACTATAGAGGTTACTTCACCAATAGCAGCAGGAGGAATTACAACACCTACTGATTTATTTATTTCTGAAGTTACAGATGAAAGCGTAGGGTCATTATCTTATATTGAGATATATAACGGTACAGGCACCACTAAAGATTTAAGTAATTATAAATTAAAGATTTATAATAATGGTAATGTTTTTACTTCTACAAATTGTGATATAACTTTATCAGGTATTTTAAATAATAATGATGTTTATGTTATTGCTGTTGGAGAAATCACAAACCAAGGAGGTATTACTCCAGATTTAGTATTTGCAAATTGTTTAGCATTTAATACAAATGATAATGTTAGATTAACTAGTAATACAGATGTAGAAATAGATGTTTGGGGAAGAACAGATGGTGTTGATTTTACGCCTAGTAATCAATCAGGATATACGTATAGAAGATTAAATACAGCAATTATTCCTAGTTCAACATGGATAGAAGCTGATTGGACTGCTCTTGACCCACAAGATTATACAAATGTTGGAAGTTACACAATACAAACAGTAGGTTATGAGTATAGTCTAGACAATGGCACATATCAATCGGGGACAACATTTACTAATGTTTCACCAGGAACTCATACTATTACAGTTCATGATTTAAATACTGGTTGTTTCTCATTACCATTTGATGTTATTATTGATCCTGTACCTCAATTTGCATCAGTTACAACAATAAGTTATACTACGCCAGTTTGCCAAAATGCAACAACAAATCCAGCACCTGATACTTCAGCAGCAGGATTTACATTTGGTGGAACTTACACATCAAACCCATCAACAGGTATAACAATTGATAGTACAACAGGGGTTATTGATTTAACAAATACAACAGCAGGTTCATATGATATTACATATACTGTAGTTGATAATCCTGCAACTTGTGAATTAGCTGGAAGTTCAAATTTCACTATTGTTATTAATCCAATTATAACACCTGTAACAACATTTAGTTATACAACGCCAGTTTGTATTAATGGAACAAACCCAACGCCAGATACATCAACGGCTGGATTTACTGCAGGTGGTACTTTTACTTCAACGCCAAGTTTGTCAATAGACAGCACAACAGGAGTAATTAATTTGGCAAGTTCAACTGCAGGAACATACACAATAACATATACTGTTAGTGCAAATCCAAGTACATGTCAAGTAGCAAATAGTGATTCGTTTAGTATTACAATCAATCCTATAGTTATACCAAATACTGCTTTTACTTACACTACGCCTGTATGTCCTGGAGGAAGTAATGTCTTCCCGATGCCTTCACCAAGTTTTACTATTGGTGGATTATATTCATCTACAAATG
Source organism: Rhizobium sp. Q54 (assembly GCA_943328505.2). Classification (GTDB taxonomy): domain Bacteria; phylum Bacteroidota; class Bacteroidia; order Flavobacteriales; family Flavobacteriaceae; genus Flavobacterium. The sequence continues at coordinate 5,192 of CALQAH020000001.1, forward strand.
GTCTAGATATAGATAGTACAACTGGAGAAATTGATTTATCAACAAGCACAACAGGAACTTATACAATAACTTATTCAATTGCAGCAGACGCTACTATTTGTCAAGTAGCAAATATTGGAACAACTGTAATTGTTATTTCAAATCCAATTGAAGTTATCGTAACGGGAGGTTGTGTAGGTCCTTTTTATACTTTAACAGCTAGCCCAATTGGAAATTCATTTGATCCAAATAGTGTAACGTATTCATGGGAAGATAGCACAGGAAATCCAATAGGAGGTAATACACAAAATATTGTAGTTTCTGAAGAAGGAGATTATTCTGTTACAGTTACTTCTAATGGTTGCTCAGGAACTAGTACTGCATTCAATGCTAATTCTATTACATGTGTAATTCAAAAAGGTATTTCTGTAAATAGCACCCCTGATGGTTTAAATGATTGTTTTGACTTAGAAGGATTTAATGTCAATAAATTAAGTATATTTAACAGATATGGGATGAAAGTGTATAGCAGAAATGAATATACAAATCAATGGTGTGGACAATCAGATAATGGAGATGAATTACCTGATGGAACTTATTATTACGTCATTGAACGCGATAATGGAGAAACCAAGACAGGATGGATTTATATCAACAAAGAAAATTAACAGTAAATTCAATAATTTATTTCCAAAACAATAAAATTAAAAAAAGATGAAGAAAATATATTTCATTGCGATTATAGCTTTAACTGCTTTAGCAGATGTACAAGCTCAACAAGACCCACATTATACACAATATATGTATAATATGAGTGTCATAAATCCTGCTTATGCTGGATCAAAAGAAAACCTATCTGGAGGTTTCTTGTACAGAAAACAATGGGTAGAGATAGAAGACGCTCCAACAACAGGAACCTTTTTTGCACATAGTCCAGTAGGGAAGAATGTTGGTTTAGGTTTGTCTGTAATATCAGATAAAATTGGACCTGTTGAAGAAACTAACTTTTACGCAGATTTCTCATACACACTAAACTTAGGAGGCGAACACCGTATGGCTTTTGGTTTAAAAGGAGGAGCAACTATGCATAAAGTTGATTTTACTAATATTATTCCAACTTTACCTCAAGCAGGAGACCCAGCTTGGGGTACAAATCCTGAAAAAACATTTTTGAATATTGGTTCAGGTGTTTTTTACTATACAAATAAGTATTATTTAGCTTTTTCTGTTCCTAACATGTTAAAGTCTAAATATTTAGATGCAAACGGAACTCAATATGGTACCGAAGTTATGCACTACTTCCTTACGGGTGGATATGTATTTGATTTAAATACTAATTTAAAATTCAAACCATTTGCCATGGTAAAATCTGCTTTCAATGCACCAACCTCTCTAGATCTTTCTGCAAACTTTATGTTTAATGACAAACTAGAACTTGGAGCTACTTATAGATTAGAAGATTCATTTGGAGCAATGGTTAATTTTGCAATAACTCCTAATTTGAGAATTGGATATGCTTATGACAGAGTTGTTTCAGATTTAAAAGTAGTTTCGCCTGCTTCACACGAGTTCATGTTATTATTTGATTTAGATTTCCCGAAAAAAGTTTCACAATCACCAAGATATTTCTAATCTATAAACTAAAAGTAAAAATGAAAAATTTATATATAGCATTAAGTTTTGTGGTTGGTACTTTAACAATTACAGCTCAAAACAAAGACACAAAAACAGCAGACAAATTATATAATAGATATGAATATATAGATGCTGCCAAAGAATATTTGAAACTTGTTGAAAAAGGAAAACAAGACGGATATGTTTATAAACAACTTGCAGACTCCTATTTTAACATGTTCAATACAGGAGAAGCATCAAAATGGTATGCAAAAGCTACTGAGACTCAACAAGACTCAGAAACGTACTATCGTTATGCTCAAATGTTAAAGGCAGACGGAAAATATGAGGATGCTAATAAACAAATGCAAAAATTTGCAGCTGCTGCACCAAATGATATGCGCGCAAAAGCATTTAAAGATAATCCAAATTATATACCAAGATTATTAGATAAAACAAAACTATACAACGTTAATTCATCGGATGTAAGCAGTGACAAATCTGATTTTGGGGCTGTTTTATATGATAACAGTTTGTACTTTACTAGTGCTAGAAATGGCGCAAGAAAAAGCTATGGTTGGACAGATGAGCCTTTTTTAGACATTTATAAAGCTGATTATAATACTGACGGTACAATAACAAACGCTGTTGTGGTAACAGAATTAAATTCTAAATATCATGATGGTCCTGTTACAATAAGTACAGACGGAAATACTATGTATTTTTCTAGTGATAGTTTTAGAGAAAAAGTATTCGAAAAAGATAAAAAAAATCATCTTAAGTTAGGAAAAAATAATTTATATAAAGCAACTAAAGACGGAGATAAATGGGGTAATATAACTTCATTACCATTCAATAGTAAAGATTTTTCAACTAGTAATCCTAGTTTAAGTAGAGACGGAAAAACTTTGTATTTTTCATCAGATATGCCAGGAAGTCTTGGAGGAGTTGATGTTTGGAAAGTTTCAATAAATGATGATAGTAGTTATGGAACTCCAGTAAATTTAGGAAACAAAGTGAATACAGAAGGGAATGAAAGTTTTCCTTTTATAGCTGATGATAACAAAACATTGTTTTTTGCATCAAGTGGGAAACAAGGTTTAGGTGGTCTAGATATCTACCAAATTGATTTATCAAATAACTCAGATGCTAATAATTTAGGGAAGCCAGTTAACACAGAAAAAGACGATTTTGCTTTTACATTTAATGCAACTAAAAAAACAGGATTTTTATCAAGTAATAGAAATGGTAACGATGATATTTTTGCTGTAAATCCAATTTGCGGGGTTAATGTAAATACAATTGTTACAGATGCAAAAACAGGAACAATATTAGCCAATGCAAAAGTTGCTATTATCGATGATAAAAGAAACACTATAGCTACTGAAATGTCGAATGATAAAGGAGAAGTGAAATATAGAGTTGAATGTGATAAAGATTATGTAATTCAAGCTTCAAAAGACGGTTATGAAAGCAATACTTTTGCTGTTGGCAAAAGCAAAGGGCCAGAAGCTAAAATTGACGCTGCATTACAACCAATTGATGTTATTATTACGGAAACAGAAATTGTTTTAAAACCAATTTATTTTGAATTCAATAAAAGTAACATAACGCAGGAAGGCGCATTTGAACTTGATAAACTTGTGCAAGTTATGAAGAGTAATGAAGAGTTAGTAATTATGGCAAAATCACATACTGATAACAGAGGAAGTGATAGTTACAATTTGTCTTTATCTGAAAGAAGAGCTAAATCAACTGTTCAATATGTGATTTCTAAAGGAATTGCTGCAAGCAGAATTTCTGGAAAAGGAATGGGTGAATTAGAGCCTAAAGTTGATTGTGGAACTTCATGTACTGAAGAGCAACATGCACAAAACAGACGTTCAGAGTTCTTAATTGTAAAATAAGAGTTGTCTAATATTTATAAAAAAGGCGAGCTATTTGGCTCGCTTTTTTATTTGAAATCAATTATAATATTTATTAAAACTTTATAAATGAATTATAACTTACATTAACAACGGTTAAGAAACAAAAAAACCAGCATTTAGCTGGTTTAAATATTTAATTTGAATTAATCTTTACTAGCTAATTTTGATAATAATCTAAGAAACTCAACATACAGCCAAACTAAAGTAATCATCAAACCCATAGCGCCAAACCATTCCATATATTTTGGCAATTTATTTTGCACTCCTTTTTCTATTTGATCAAAATCTAAAAACAAATTTAAAGCAGCAATAACTATTACAAAAACACTGATTCCAATACTCATCCAAGAATTTCCGTAATGTAATGGTTGAAAGCTTGTAAACATCGATAGCAGCCAAGTAATTAAATAATAAGTAGCTATTGCCAAGGTAGCAGCGATAACTATTGATTTAAATTTTTCGGTAACTTTTACAATTTCATATTTATATAATGCAAAACATACCATAAAGGTTACAAAGGTTGCCCCAACTGCTTGAATGACAATTCCAGGATACATAGTTTCAAAGAGTGCTGATATCCCACCTATAAATAAACCTTCAAAAACAGCATATCCTGGGGCTAAAAAAGCAGAATATTGAGGTTTAAATGATGCTATAAGCACTAATATAAAGCCAATTATTGCCCCGCCTATAGTCAAAATCATAGCATTATAGCCGCCAAAGGTTAACATCCATGTGATTGCAGCACTAGCAATCAATAAAATAAGCATCAAGAAACTTTTATTTATTGTTCCAGAGACAGTCATTGTGTCATTGTAATCAATAACAGTTGCTTGATGAGTAACATTGTCTGAAGAAACGCCAGAAGTGTTTTTAAATGATTTGTTACTAAAGAAAGGGTTTTTTGAATTCATAGCTATAATTTTAAGATTCAAATATAATTTTTCTTATTTCAAATCGCAAATTTTCTTCAATTTCTATGAATTACACATAAAAATCAAATAATTATTGAAGATAACTCTAATTCAAAAAAATTAACGTATTGATTTTCAATTTATTAATTTTAATTCTATCTTTAATCCCTTAATTATAGTAAGTGATTAGCATAAAGTTAATTTTTTATGATTTTAATCGAAAAATAAAAATAGTAATAGATCGTCCAAAGTTTATATAAATTAATACGTTATTTTATTTAAATTATTAATAAGTTAAAATTTTTGTTAAAGATTTTTTTTTTTTACATTTGCCGTCATGATAATTGTGCCTAATAGAATAAAAGTATTAATAGCAGTGTTCTTTGTCGAGCTAGTTGCCTTTGCGGCACCTGGTGATCCGCCACCACCTACAACACCGCCACCACCTGGGGAACCAATTGATGGAGGTCTACTTTTATTGTTTTTTATCTCAATACTCTTTGGATTATATAAATTACACATAATTAATAAAAACAGAAAAGCTTCTATTTAATAGAAGCTTTTCTGTTTATTGAGACATTCTTAACGGTTAGAATATAGTTTAGCCACATATTTTCCTACAACATCAAATTCTAAGTTTATTTTAGCACCAATTTTTAAAGATTTAAAATTAGTGTTTTCATAAGTATAAGGAATAATTGCGACACTAAATTCATTTTTCATGGAATTAACAACAGTTAAACTTACACCATTACTTGTTATTGATCCTTTTTCAATAGTTATATTGTTTAATGTTTCATCATATTCAAATGTATAATACCAACTTCCATTAGCATCCTGAATAGATTTACATATTCCAATTTGATCGACATGTCCTTGAACAATATGTCCATCGAGGCGGTCTCCAAGTTTCATTGCGCGCTCTAAATTGATTAAATCGCCTAATTTCCAATCCGACAAATTTGTTTTCTCAATGGTTTCTCTAATAGCTGTTACTGTATATAAATTATCTTGTATATCAATAACAGTGAGGCAAACACCATTATGAGCAATACTTTGATCTATTTTTAATTCTTGGGTTATGGAGGATGAAATTGTTATATGAAGATTATCATCAATTTTTTGAATTTCTTTTACAATTCCAAGCGTTTCAATTATTCCTGTAAACATTGTGGTTTTATTTTACTAAATTTGCTCTTCAAAAATAGCAATAAATAACGGGTAGTTTTTATGAAAAAAGCAGAAAATATTATTGTTGGAATTTCAATTGGAGATTTAAATGGTATAGGTAGCGAAGTTATTTTAAAAACATTCGAAGATACAAGAATGTTAGAATTGTGTACGCCAGTTATTTTTGCAAATGTTAAAATTCTTTCATTTATTAAAAAGACATTTAATTTAACAGCACAACTTCATGGTATTGATAAATTAGACCAACTTGTTATTGGAAAAATTAATGTATTAAATGTATGGAGAGAAGTATTTGATATTGATTTTGGAAAAAGCGATGACCTTGCTGGGAAATATGCAATACAATCATTTATTGCAGCAACAAAAGCTTTAAAAGAAGGTGCTGTAGATGTTTTAGTTACAGCTCCAATAAATAAATCCAACATACAATCAGAGGAATTTAAATTCCCTGGACATACCGATTATTTGGATCAAGAATTAGAAGGTAATGCTTTGATGTTTATGATTCAAGATAATCTAAAAGTCGGATTGTTAACCGATCACATCCCAGTTAATGATGTGGCGTCCAATTTAACCGAAGCATTAATTGTCGAGAAAATTGAAACCATAAAAAAATCGTTAACCCAGGATTTTGGTGTTAATAAACCTAAAATTGCTATGCTAGCTTTAAATCCTCATGCTGGTGATAATGGAGTTATTGGTAAAGAAGACGATGCATTAATTAAGCCAGTTATTAAAAAGCTTTTCGAAAAAGGCACTTTGGTTTTTGGGCCTTTTGCAGCCGATGGTTTTTTTGGAAGTAATCAATATGAAAAATACGATGCAGTAATTGCAACCTATCATGATCAGGGTTTAATTCCATTTAAAACATTGACTTTTGGAAACGGTGTAAATTTTACGGCAGGACTAAATAAAATTAGAACTTCTCCAGATCACGGAACTGCTTTTGAAATCGCGGGAAAGGGAATTGCAGATTTTAATTCGTTTAAAGAAGCTGTTTATGCTTCAATTGACATCTATAATTCAAGAAATCAACACCAAGCTTTCAGCCAAAACCCAATGAAAACAAAAGAAAAGCACTAGCAAAAAAAAAATGTTTATTAGCGCATTAGAATTACAATAATTTTATATCTTTGCAAACCCGTTTTGAGAATCAAGAATCGGGTCAATTTGTTGTTTAGATGAAAAGTACGAATGAATATTTAATTCCTTTCATAGGATTAAAAATAGGAAAACATCAATTTGATTTTCAAATTAATAAAAAGTTCTTTGAAGAATTTGGTTTTGACGAATTCGAAAGTTGTAATCTAAAAGTAAATGTAGCTTTTGAAAAAAAAGCAACAATGCTAGAGATAGGCTTCAAGCATAAAGGCGCTGTAAATGTCACTTGTGATGTTTCTGGTGAGCAATTTGATATGCCTGTTAAAGGCGCTATTAAATTAGTAGTTCAATTTGGAGATGCATTCAATAATGATAATGAAGAATTATTAATTCTTCCAGTAGGCGAACATCAACTCGATTTAAAGCAATACATATATGAAATGATTGCACTTTCAATTCCTTTAAAAAGAGTACATCCAGGGATAAAAGATGGAACATTAAAGACGGAAGCTTTAGAGATACTCAAATTAAATTCTATTAAAGAAAAAGAAGAAATAAAAAAAGAAGAAGAAATTGACCCAAGGTGGGATAAATTAAAACAACTATTAACGGATAAATAATACAATAAAATGGCGCATCCAAAGAGAAAAATCTCGAAATCAAGAAGAGACAAAAGAAGAACACATTATAAAGCAACTGTAGCTCAAATTGCAACTTGCCCAATTACTGGTGAAGCACATTTATACCACAGAGCTTACTGGCATGAAGGTAAAATGTATTACAGAGGTCAAGTAGTTATTGATAAATCAGTAGCTGCAGCATAATTGCTCGTATTATAAATAAAAAACTCTCACAGCGTGAGAGTTTTTTATTTATAGTATTTTTTAAATAAACATTTTAAAATAATAACTTTTAGTTTTTTTTTGTAATTTCAACCTCTTTATAAATTAAAAAAACTGAAAAGGAAATAAAATTAAAACATGAATAAAATCACAGCGGCAATCACAGCAGTTGGAGCTTATGTTCCCGATTTTGTACTTTCAAATGAAGTACTTGAAAAAATGGTTGACACCAATGATGAATGGATTACAACAAGAACTGGAATAAAGGAACGAAGAATATTAAAAGAAAAAGGGAAAGGGACTTCTTATCTTGCAATTAAAGCAGCGCAAAATTTAATATCAAGAGGAAATATCAACCCTGCAGAAATCGATTTGGTAATTATGGCAACTACAACACCAGATTTACCAGTAGCTGCAACAGGAGTTTATGTAGCAACTCAAATAGGTGCGGTGAATGCTTTTGCATATGACTTACAAGCCGCTTGCTCAAGCTTTTTATTCGGAATGTCAAATGCCGCAGCGTACATAGAGTCAGGAAAGTATAAAAAAATACTTCTTATTGGTGCCGATAAAATGTCCTCCATTATTGACTATACTGATAGAGCAACTTGTATCATTTTTGGAGATGGAGCAGGAGCAGTTTTATTTGAACCAAATAATGAAGGTTTAGGTTTGCAAGATGAATTATTAAAAACCGATGGTATTGGTAGAGATTATCTAAAAATAGATGCAGGCGGTTCATTATTACCAGCTTCAAAAGAAACGGTTGAAAACAGACAGCATTTTGTATTCCAAGATGGAAAAACTGTTTTTAAATATGCAGTTTCAGGAATGGCAGATGTTAGTGAAAAAATTATGGAACGTAATAATCTAAGAAAAGAGGATATTGATTGGCTAATTGCGCATCAAGCCAATAAAAGGATTATAGACGCTACCGCCAACAGAATTGGATTGGATGAAGATAAAGTATTAGTTAACATTCATAAATATGGAAATACCACCTCGGCTACATTACCGCTTTTATTAAGTGATTTTGAAAGCAAATTTAAAAAAGGAGATAAACTCATCTTTGCTGCTTTTGGTGGCGGATTTACTTGGGGTTCAATCTACTTAAAATGGGCATATAACAAACAATAAACATAACCAAAAAACACAAATCATTATGGATTTAAAAGAAATTCAAAACCTAATCAAATTTGTATCAAATTCAGGTGTTGCAGAAGTAAAACTAGAAACAGGAGAAATTAAGATAACTATTAGAACTACTTTAGAAGGGAATTCTTCAGATGTTACTTATGTTCAACAAGCTCCAATGCAACAAGCTCCAATACAACAAGCGGCCCCAGTTCAACAAGCTTCAACTCCAATTGACGCTGCTCCAGCAGCAGATGAAAACTCAAAATATGTAACCATAAAATCTCCAATCATCGGAACATTTTATAGAAAACCATCACCTGACAAACCTATGTTTACAGAAGTTGGAAATGTGATTTCTAAAGGCGATGTTTTATGTGTTATTGAAGCTATGAAACTATTCAACGAAATTGAATCAGAGATTTCAGGAAAAATTGTAAAAATTCTTGTTGATGATATGTCACCAGTAGAATTTGATCAACCTTTATTTTTAGTTGATCCTTCTTAATTTTAGATTACTTGAGGATAGAAATTTTATCGATTTCTAAAGTCCAAAATCTAAATTGTCTAACTATCTAACTGAAAAAGATGTTTAAAAAAATATTAATAGCCAATAGAGGTGAAATTGCTCTAAGAGTAATTAGAACCTGTAGGGAAATGGGAATAAAGACAGTAGCCGTTTATTCTACAGCTGACGCTGAAAGTTTGCATGTTAAATTCGCCGACGAAGCAGTTTGTATAGGTCCTCCGCCTAGTAATTTGTCATATTTAAAAATGTCAAATATTATTGCTGCAGCAGAAATTACAAATGCTGATGCCATTCATCCTGGTTATGGATTTCTTTCAGAAAATGCTAAGTTTTCTAAAATTTGCCAAGAGCACGGAATAAAATTTATCGGCGCTTCACCAGATATGATTGATAAAATGGGAGACAAAGCTACTGCAAAAGCAACAATGAAAGAAGCAGGAGTTCCTTGCGTACCAGGTTCTGAAGGATTATTAGAGTCTTATGAACAAGCACTAGAATTATCGCGAGGAATGGGATTTCCAGTAATGCTAAAAGCAACAGCTGGAGGTGGAGGAAAAGGAATGCGCGCCGTTTGGAAAGAAGAGGAATTACTTAAAGCATGGGATAGTGCACGTCAAGAATCAGCTGCCGCTTTTGGAAATGACGGGATGTATCTTGAAAAATTAATCGAAGAACCACGCCATATTGAAATTCAAGTAGTGGGAGATTCCTTTGGGAAAGCCTGCCATCTCTCGGAAAGAGATTGCTCAGTTCAACGTCGTCACCAAAAACTTACTGAGGAAACACCGTCTCCATTCATGACCGATGAATTAAGAAATAAAATGGGCGAAGCGGCTGTGAAAGCTGCTGAATATATCAAATATGAAGGCGCAGGAACCGTTGAATTTTTAGTGGACAAGCATAGAAACTTCTACTTCATGGAAATGAATACGCGTATTCAAGTTGAGCATCCAATTACAGAACAAGTTATTGATTATGATTTGATTCGCGAACAAATTATGGTAGCTGCTGGAATTCCAATATCTGGAAAAAATTACTTTCCAAATTTACATGCCATCGAATGTCGAATTAATGCTGAAGACCCATACAATGATTTTCGTCCATCACCAGGAAAAATAACTGTTTTACACTCGCCAGGAGGACACGGAGTGCGTTTAGACACACATGTTTATGCAGGTTACACCATTCCACCAAACTACGATTCGATGATTGCGAAATTGATTACAACAGCGCAAACACGTGAAGAAGCCATCAATAAAATGAAACGTGCTTTGGATGAGTTTTACATTGAAGGAATAAAAACCACCATTCCATTCCACAGACAATTAATGGAAGATCCAGAATATGTAGCAGGAAATTACACCACTGCTTTTATGGATACTTTTAAAATGAAAGACCCACAATAAAAAAAAGCCCATCAAATTTGATGGGCTTTTTTAATATTTTATTCTTTGTCTTTCCGCTCCAATTCTGCTTGAAACTCTTCCATAACAGGTTTCATAGTGCTTTCCGGAATATCCGATATCCGGATATACATCAAACCATCAATAGCATTATTAAAAAGGGGATCAACGTTAAAGGCAACTAAACGTGCATTTTGTTTGATGTATTTTTTTATTAAAACGGGTAATCTTAAAATCCCGGGTTCTAGTTCATCTATAATTTTATCAAACTTCACTAAATCAGCTTCTGTTTCGTTAAAAACAAAATCTTTATCACCATCTTTAAGCTTAACTTTATATTCTTTTTTCGGATGAATATATTGTGCTACATAGGGATCATAATAATGAGATTTCATAAACTCTATCATTAGCGATTTTGAAAAATCAGTGAACTGATTACTGATGCTTACGCCGCCAATTAAAAATTTATGCTCAGGAAAACGTAATGTTGTATGAACAATTCCTTTCCAAAGTAAGAATAAAGGCATTGGTTTTTGTTGGTATTCTTTAATAATGAAGGCTCTTCCCATTTCAATTGATTTGGACATCATATCATTTAATTCGGGCTCAAATCGAAACAAATCGTTAAGATAAAAACCTTCAAACCCATATTTAGGAAAAATTTCCGAACCTAAACCCATCCGATAAGCACCTGCTATTTGCTCTGCTACTTCATCCCAAAGAAACATATGAAGATAGTATTTGTCATATTTGTCAATGTCTATCGATTCATTGGTTCCCTCTCCAACTTCTCGAAAGGTAATTTCTCTTAAACGACCAATTTCATGCAAAATATTTGGAATTATATCGGCGGTTACCAAAAAAACTTGATAATTTTTACTTTGTAATAAACGGCAATCACTTTTTTTAATGATTTCCATTTCCTCCAAAATTTTATCATGATTGGCAGGTTTTACAATTTGTTTTGGACTTTTTGATAACTTTAAATTCAAGTTCAAATTTTGAGAACTCAACAAATTAGCTTCTTTATTAAAAGAATTAGCCAACATATAGGTTTTCTTTCTCAAGAATTCTGAATATTCCTCTATGCTTTTATGTTCATTTTGTTCAGCAACCGAAATAGGTTTACCAATACGAACTTTAATAACTCTGTCTTTTTGAGTTAATAATTCAGAAGGTAATTTTGCGGTGCGTAATGTTGGATTTATTTTTGAAAGCAAGTAAAAAAAGCGACTGTTTTTAGCGTGAAAGTAAATTGGTATAACGGGTACTTGTGCTTTTCGAATTACTTTCATTGCGCCTTCTTCCCATGGCTTGTCAACAACAATTTTACCGTCTTTATAAGTAGACACTTCACCAGCAGGAAACATTCCCAAAGGTTTTCCATCACTTAAATGGCGTAAAGTTTCCTTTATACCAATAACACTCGACTTAGCATCTTTATGAGTTTCAAAAGGATTGACCGGCATAATGTACGGTTTCATCGGCTCAATTCTGTGCAACAAAAAGTTTGCAATAATCTTAAAATTGGGCTCAACTTGAAGCATTAATTTTAACAATAATATACCATCAATACCTCCAAGGGGATGATTTGAAATGGTAATATAGGCACCCTCTTTTGGTAATCTTTTCAAATCGTCTTCAGGAATTTCAAATCTAATCTTAAATTCATCTAAAATAGCATTTAAAAATTCTAATTCACTTAAATGTTTATTCCTATCGTAGATTTTATTTAACGTAGAAATTTTTAACGATTTCATCAATAACCAACCTGCAAAAGTCCCGAAAACACCATATTTATCGACATTTATCGCTTTTGCAACTTCTTTAGCTGTAACTAAACCCATGGTTTTATTGATTTTTTGACAACAAACAAAGATAGCAATTCTAACCAAATAGCTTTCTAAAATTGAAGAAATGATGATTCATAAATATAATTTTTTATTCTTGATTTTGAGTTTCAAATGATTATGTTTTTAGCTATTTTTGAACAAACATTTAAATTTAATAAATGAGGATTATATCTTATAATGTAAACGGCATCCGAGCTGCAATTTCCAAAGGTTTTCTCGAATGGTTGCAACATGCCAATCCCGATGTGATTTGCCTTCAAGAAATAAAAGCAACTCCAGAACAGATTCCGCTTATTGATTTTGAAATATCTGGATATCCTTACCATTATTGGTTTCCAGCTCAAAAAAAAGGGTATAGCGGTGTCGCTATTTTATCAAAAGTAAAACCCAATAATGTTGTTTTTGGAACAGGAATTCCCCATATGGATTTTGAAGGTAGAAATCTCCGTGTGGATTTTGAAGATGTTTCTATTATGAGTCTTTACTTGCCATCAGGAACAAATATCGAAAGATTAGATCATAAATTTATGTATATGGACGATTTTCAAAACTATATTAATGAGTTGAAAAAAGAAATTCCAAATCTTATAATTTGTGGCGATTACAATATTTGTCATGAGGCAATTGATATTCATGATCCGATTCGTAATAAAACGGTTTCTGGATTTTTACCAGAAGAACGAGCATGGTTAGATGGATTTATGAAAAGCGGATTTATAGACACATTTCGCCACTTCAATAAAGAACCAAATAATTACAGCTGGTGGAGTTATCGTGCTGGAGCAAGAGGCAATAATAAGGGTTGGCGAATAGATTATTGTTTAGCTACCGAATCTTTGAAAAAAAGATTGCAACGCGCATTGATATTGCCCGAAGCCAAACATTCTGATCATTGTCCAGTTTTAGTGGAGATAGAATAATAAAATTGAAATAGATTTAAAAAATAGATAAAATGATAAAAAGAATTGTATTAGGGCTAATGATAATAGGTTTGTTATCATCGTGTGTTTCCAAAAAAATTTACACTGATTTAGAAAATAAATACACCGATTTAAAGAAAGAAAATCGTGTAATATCCGATGAAAATGAAGAATTGCACAAAGCCAATGCTGAATTTGAAGCCGAAAATAAATCCCTAAACGCAACTTTAGATCAGCTAAGAGCAGAACGCGATAAACTTCAAACAGATTGTGCCGCAACAGCCAACAACCTTAAAAATCTACAAGATTCCTATGCAGCTTTGGAAAAAAACAGCAATGACGAATTGGAAACCAACATGGCTAAAAATCGTGAACTGTTAGCCCAATTGGATGCTAAAGAAAAAGCATTGGCTGCAGAACAGAATCGTTTGAACACTATAAAAAGTGAATTGGCTTCCAATACCAAACGATTAAACGAATTAGAGAGTTTGATTGCTGCTAAAGATGCGAGCATGAGAAAACTTAAAGAAACATTATCCAAAGCGTTAAACGCCTTTGAAGGGAAAGGCTTAACGGTAGAACAAAAAAACGGGAAAGTATATGTATCTATGGAAAACAAATTGTTATTCCAAACAGGAAGTTGGGCAGTTGGAAGTGAAGGAAGAAAAGCAGTAGTTGAAGTTGGAAAAGTACTAGCTCAAAACCCAGATATTTCAGTACTTATAGAAGGTCATACCGACAATGATAAAATTCTTGGAAATATAGGCGGAGGCATTGAAAACAACTGGGATTTATCAACCAAACGCGCAACAGCTATTGTTAATATTCTTACTGAGAATGCCTCAATTCAAAAGAAAAACCTAACAGCAGCAGGACGTGGAGAATTTGCTCCAATTTTAAGCAACGATACTAACGAAGGCAAAGCCAAAAACCGTAGGATAGAAATTATTTTAACTCCTAAATTAGATGAGATTTCCAAGATGTTGAAAGAGTTTTAAATCTTAAATAAATTTAATAAAAGGTTCAAGGGTTTTCTTTGAACCTTTTTTATTCCAAACATTTCCAAAATATCTGTTAAGGCTATTCCAAAAACCAACAACAATATTTTACCTTTACTTTTTTAAATAATACCCATACTTACAAAATGAAATACACGACTCTTCCAAATACTACTATAAAAGTTAGTAAAATTTGCCTTGGAACAATGACTTTCGGAGAACAAAACAGTGAAAGTGATGCACATTCTCAATTAGATTATGCAGTTGAAAACGGAATTAATTTTATAGATACTGCCGAAATGTATCCAATTGCTGCCAAAGAAACAACTCTTGGAAGTACAGAAAAATATATTGGCACTTGGTTAAAGAAATCAGGAAAAAGGAATGATTTAGTGATTGCTTCAAAAATTGCAGGGCCAAATCGGAATATGGAATACATTCGAAAACCATTGGATTTTTCGAAGAAAAGCATACACGAAGCCGTAAACAATAGCCTCAAAAATCTACAAACAGATTATATCGATTTGTATCAGCTGCATTGGCCTGAGCGAAAAATGAATTTTTTTGGTCAACGCGGATTCACTATAACGGAAGATGCTTGGCAAGATAATTTTAATGATGTATTAACCACTTTTGACGAATTAATCAAAGAAGGTAAAATAAAACATATTGGAGTCTCAAACGAAGTGCCGTGGGCTGTAATGCGATTTATTCACGAGAGTGAAAAACACAATCTCCCAAGAATAGTAACCATTCAAAATCCCTATTCACTGTTGAATCGCTTGTTTGAAGTAGGTTTAACAGAAACCTGTTATCGAGAAAAAGTAGGTTTGTTAGCTTATTCGCCATTAGGTTTTGGAGCGCTTACCGGAAAACATTTAAAAGGTATTGAACCCAATTCTAGAGTTGGTTTGTTCCCGCAATTTGTCCGATATATGAATGAAAACAGTATTAGGGCGACCAAAATGTATCAAGAATTGGCTCAAGATAACGGATTATCATTAACACAATTGGCATTGGCTTTTGTACAACAACAAGAATTTGTTTCGTCAACTATAATTGGTGCAACTACTATGGAGCAACTCCAAGAAAATCTAGCGACTCACGATGTAGTTTTAACTAATGAAATCAGTAAAGAAATTAACAGTATTCAGGAATTAATTCCAAATCCAGCTCCTTAGTTTTCTGGGAATTTTTCTTTAAGTGCTCTTTCTGTTTTGTAAAAAAGGAACACTATTGAAAGTATAAAAAGCGAGAATCCTATATAAAAATCAATGGTCCCTGAAAAGGTAATTAATAATCCAAAAACTGAAATTACAACCAAAATTAGCCCTAAAAAAATCATTAACTTAGTAGAATATGCTTGCGCAAATTTCCAAAGCTCTTGTGATTTCATCGAGCTACTAGTTCGATAACCATAAAGATAATTTATTTTCCTTGGTGGAAAAATATAGCTTATGAATCCAACAATAGTATAAATCCCTCCAATTAATATCAATAAAGTAAAAAATGAACTTTCAGTATTCATTTCTTTATTCTTTAACTAATTTCGTTTGGTATTGATTTCCTAAACTATCTTCAACACTTACTAAATATAATCCAGAAGATAAGTTTGAAATACTTATTGAATTTGATTCGGTGTTTGCAATGTTTTGAGTTAACAAAAGTTTTCCTGATAAGTCAAATAATTTAACTTTTGATAACGTTAATTGATTAGCATTGTTAATAGTAAATTCATTTTTAGAAGGATTTGGAAAAAGACTCAATCCATTTTTAGAAAAACTATCAGTTGCCAAAGACGAGTCAATAATTTTATAGATTGTAGATGAATTTGCTATGTACAACTCACCATCTTTATCTTCGCCAAAAGTGGTAAAACTTCCCGCTAAAGCAGCTGTCCAAGTGATTACGCCGGCGCTATTTACTGTTCCTATTTTATTAGTACAATAATCGGCCATAAAGTATTTGTTTTGAAAATTTGGATAAGTAGTTCCAGTATAAAAATAACCTCCAGTTATTGAACATCCACCTGTTGAAGCATGAGTATATTGTGAAAATGGCGCAACAGTTGCCCCATAAGCAGGACACATTCCAGACGAAGTATCATAGGTTGCGTTTCCTTCAAAACATCGCCATCCAAAATTTAAACCTGTATTGGGTAATGGACTTACTATTTGATTAATTTCTTCTATTGCATTCTGACCTACATCAGCAATCCATAAATCACCATTCAAACGGTTAAACGAAAATTTCCAAGGATTTCTCATTCCAATGGACCAAATTTCATCATTTCCAGCAATGCCAACAAATGGATTTGTTGGAGGAATTCCATATGGTGAACCTGAATTCACATCAATTCTTAGAATTTTACCTAAATTCTCATTTAAATTTTGTGCTCTGTTTTCTGGGTCTCCTGCTGAACCTCCATCTCCCATGCCAATGTATAAATAACCATCTGGTCCAAAACGTAAAGTTCCTCCATTATGATTGGTGTAAGGTTGCGGAATTGTTAAAAGAATTGTTCCAGTAGTATTAGCAATGTTTGGATCGGCAGAAACGGAGTATCTAGCAATTACTGTCGCACCATCGCTAAGACGAGTGTAATTTAAATAGAAGAAACCGTTGGTTGCATAATTCGGATGAAATGCCAAACCAAGTAGTCCTTTTTCGCTTCCTGAATTACTTACTGTGCCTACTAAGTTTAAAAAAGGAGTTGCATTAGTAACACCATTCGTGTTTAATATTCGAATCAAACCACGTTGTTGTACAATAAATAATCTGGAATCATTCGCAGGATGTTCAATAGCTACCGGAGAAGCAAAACCTGTTCCATAAGATTGTAATGTAATAACTTGAGAATAATTAGTTATTGAAAATAAGGAAACACAAATAAATAGTAATTTTTTCATAGCTGTTAAATTAATTTGGTGTGTAAATATAATTAAAAATCCGAAATATTATATGTTTCAAAAAAAATCCGCAACGATTAACATTACGGATTTTGGCTTTATAAATTCTCAATAATCTTGTCTTTCGGATGTTTTATCCTATAACTAATTCAAATTTTTTTAGTTTCATTGGGTTGCATATTTTAATTGCAATTCGGAGTTTTCGCCCATATGTTGTAATATTCCATAGCTTTTCCAACAAAAAACTTTTGATGAAAAACACTCGCAACAGGAATTTGAGGATAAGTTTTGTTAAATTGCATTTCATAGTAGGCTTACCATTCTCTTCTGTTACTGTCAGGAGATAAATTTTCTTCCACTTTTTGACTCACATGAATCATTTCGTGAGCAATAAGATTGAGCATTAAAACGATTGGAAATTCAAAAGTGTTTTCGGGAATTCTGATGATTTGTTTTTGACCAGATGTCCCTTTTGTCGTCATAAAAATGTACTCTGATTTAGCTTTTTCTCTCAATTCAAATCCTTCAAGATTAGGATGCTTGATACTATATTCTTAAATTAGAAAATTGGCGACTTTAATAGTTTCGCCTAATTCGTGTAAGCCATTAATGATTTGTGAGATATCGCTAAAAGATTTCATTTCCTATTTTTTATCCAAACAATTGTTCTACAACTTCCTCAATTTTTGAAACTAAAACCACTTTTATTCCTGGGAATTTAGTGGCAATCTTATTGTATTTAGAAACAAAAATGGTCGAAAAACCTAACTTTTCGGCTTCTTGGATGCGTTGTTCTACGCGGTTAATTGGGCGAATTTCACCTGAAAGTCCTACTTCGCCTGCAAAACAAACATCTTTCCCAACAGCAATATCTTCGTTAGAAGAAAGAATAGCGGCAACTACTGCTAAATCAATGGCTGGATCATCTACAGAAATTCCGCCAGTAACGTTTAAGAAAACGTCTTTTGTTCCCAATCTGAAACCGGCACGTTTTTCTAAAACAGCTAAAAGCATGTTTAGTCGTTTGGCATTGTAACCTGTAGTACTTCTTTGGGGTGTTCCATAAACAGCTGTGGAAACTAAGGCTTGAATCTCAATCATTAAAGGGCGCATGCCTTCCAATGTAGAAGCAATAGCGGTTCCCGAAAGTTCCTCTTCGCGGTGCGAAAGTAAAATTTCTGATGGATTGGAAACTTCCCGCAAACCCGAGCCTTGCATTTCGTAGATTCCTAATTCTGCAGTGGAACCAAAACGGTTTTTTAACGAACGCAAAATTCGGTACACATGATTTCTGTCGCCTTCAAATTGCAAAACGGTATCAACCATATGTTCCAGAATCTTTGGACCAGCTATGTTTCCATCTTTGGTAATGTGACCAATTAAAATCACAGGAATGTTAGTTTCTTTGGCAAACTTAATTAACTCAGCTGTAGTTTCTCTTATTTGAGAAATACTACCTGCTGTGGAATCTATATAATCAGTATGTAATGTTTGAATGGAATCAATAATAACAATATCGGGTTCGGTTTCTACAATGTGACGAAAAATATTTTGCGTTTTTGTTTCCGTAAGAATATAGCAATTGTCACTGTTAGGATTTATTCTTTCGGCACGCATCTTTATTTGTTTCTGACTTTCTTCGCCCGAAACATATAAGGTTTTATAAGGTAATTTTAAGGATATTTGTAATAATAAGGTGCTTTTTCCAATGCCGGGTTCGCCACCTAAAAGGATTAAAGAACCAGGGACAATTCCACCTCCAAGAACTCGGTTTAATTCGCCATCAGCGGTGTCCATTCGCACTTCTTGAGTGGAATCGATTTCTTTTATTTTTAAAGGTTTTGAAACTCTTTTGGATTCGGTTGATGAAGGTTTCCAACTTGATTTTTCTTCTTTTTGAATAATTTCTTCAACAATGGTATTCCATTCTTTGCAAGAATTACATTGTCCTTGCCATTTGGAATATTGAGAGCCACAATTTTGACAAAAAAAAGTTGTTTTTAATTTGGACATTTATGCTGAATTATTCGGTTTTTTTAACTTCTGTAGGCGTTTCTGTAGGCGTTTCAGATGGAGTTTCAACTGGTGGCGTTTCTTCAATTACTTCTTCTTTTTTGTTTTTTTCATTTTTGATAGCGCCTTTTAATTCATCAGCTTTTTCCAACATCATATCTTTAGTCAAATCGCCAATTTCTTCTTGTTGAAATGCATTTTGATAGGCTTTTGCCGCTTTTTTAATATCGCCAGTTTTTTCATAATACTGAGCCATATGATAGTTGCTCAACATCGATTTAGGGTAATTCTTTTTAGCCAAATCAGCTAATTTCTCAAACTCATTGTAGGCTTTATTTTTAATAATAGCTGCTTCAATAGCTTTAAAATCATTCAAACGAATAGGCATTTTTATATTGAATGATTTTTCAAGAATATCATATTTATTTATCAAATAATCTACATAACCGGAAGGCAGTTTGACAATTTTTTCTTGAAATTCGAAAGTTGAAATAGGTTGGTAAACGGAAAAAATTTGATATAATGCACTTGGAATTGCATGTAAAACCTGCGAGTAATGAGAAGTTCCTTTGAATTCTTCAAACAAATAATTAAGTGTTGCGCTTTTATTTTTCTTAATTGCTTCATCCATTATTTTTGATCGATCACTCATTTTTTGAACATCACCATCACTAATACAATGATAATAAAAAAGAGGTTGTTGAATAGCTGCTAATCGATCTGGAATTTGTTCCTCCATACCCATAGGAAGATCAGGGCTTAGAGAAATAAAAGCATTAAATATAGGTTGGTCTTTATACAAATAAAAGTTTAAAAAACCAGCAGTTGTATCTAAACCAGCTACCATTCTAAAAGGCGCTACTCGCAAACTTTTTTGAATGTAAGGGATTAATTCCATTCCAATAAACTCAAAAAATTGTTCTCCTTTTTCTGAAGGTAAACCCGTCGCTTCATCAACGGTACAATCGGTCTCGCGTTCATTATTTTTATTTTGATTTACACCTACAATAATTACCTCGGGTAAATCATCCCAATAATTTCCATAACTTAAAGCGCCTTGAAATGGATCTAGCAAAAAATCACCATCTAGTAAAATTAATAAGGGATATTTTTTTGTTTTATTTAAATCATATGATTCGGGCAAACTAATTGTTATTTCACGATCTTCATTTAATTTTTGAGAAAAAATAGTGTCTTTTATTCTTTGAGAAAATGAAGCAATGGATAAGAAAGAAAGTAAAAACAAGAATATATTTTTCATAACTATTTGATTTTGGTAATAGAATAGGTTTTTAAAATAAAGTAGCAATATAATAAAAATTACGGTTTGTCTAGTGTTAAATAATTCTCCAAACCATACTTTAACAAACGAAATCTCCGAAGACACCAAAAGCCACCAACATTATGGCACCGATTGGAGCAAATGCGATTTTGGAAAAATAAAAAAGGAACTCAAGTGAGTTCCTTTTTTGTAAATTATAATTAAAAAGCTCGAATTATTCCAACTCTAAATCGGTAACCAAAGTCATTTTGAAGCCCATTCATTTTATTAATAATTGGCAAAGAAAGTGTTAGTGGGAACGCCCATTTTTTATATAAAAAAGTTCCTCCAAAATTGGCAAGTCCCAGATAATGCCCCGAATCTTCATCCACCACATTGTCTTCTTTTAGTTTGTCTAACCATTCGCCACTATAACCAACAGTTGCCGATAATCCAAAATTACTCACGGTTTTAGTATCTAAACTATCCATTTCACAGATGGAGGTTTTTCCATTAATTTTATACGAAACTCCAACACCATGAACGGACAAACTCCCATAATAGTTGTCTTGAAATCCATTTGTAGTATGTTTATAAAGCGCATTTCCATTTAGTGTAAGTTTGTCCCATTGCTTTGAAAACAAAACACCAATCATAGGGTCATAAGAACCAGAACCTACAATTACGGTTGTATTATCAAATCGAGAGCTTTTTTGTACTCCTGTTGGCAATTCAATTCCGCCTTGAATAACAAAATTCAATTTGTTTTTAGAAAATATAGTATAATTTCCGAGTAAAATTAAATCACCCAATCCGCCGTCGGAACCATTGTTGGTATATAAATTCACATAAGGCAATAATACGGAAACAGTTAAACTTTTTGAAATGCCATAACGAACACCAACAGAACTAATGAGCATTTTTGTTAAAAGTTTTTCATCTTCTTGGGGTGCATTTCCATCTTTTATGGTTCGGTAATCGGAGTAGGCTTCGACAAGAAACATTTTCTGGGGTAAGGTAAGAATTCCGTTATTGAAATCACCATTTGAAGACCCAATTCCAGCACCTGCACAGCAAGCACATTGACTAAACGATTGTAGCGTTGCCATTAGCAGTACTACAGCTAAAAATATTTTTTTCATTTGTTTTTCTTAAATTTTTAAATAGAGTAGTTGCATAATTGAACATCAAAAGTCAAATGACTAATGATAATTATACTTTATTGAACGAAAAAATTTAAGCTAAGGTTGGTGGATGAAAAGCACTGCAACTATTGAGATGAAAATACAAATTAGTATAGTTGTCAATAATTGCTGTTTTATTTAGCAAACAAACGTGTTTAATAGCTACAGTTTTTATTTCTTGAAAAAACAACACTTCATGTTCTTGAATTGATATTTTTTTATTAGGTAAAATTGGTTTTTCTTGTTCTGTTGCATTTGCCAATTCTTTAATCAAATGACACTTTCCATTACAATGCATTTTGGGTTTGTCTTTGTTTTCACAAAGAACTTTTGAGATATAATCATAATTAATCACATATTCTAAAACAGGAAGTATTGGTTTTAGAAACATGACAAGTGCAATTATAATGACAGTTTTTTTCAAAAAAATAATTTGGCTAATCTTAGTTATTAGACGAAAAATTAAAAATTTATTTGTGAATTGGTAATGTGTAATTTTTGAACAGCAAACTTACAGTAAGAATTACAATTTTAATGCATAACTTAGAACATAAATTTTAGTATTTTTATAAAAATATTATAATAAATTTCATGAAAAAAATAATTGTATTCCTTTTCATTTTTGGAATAAGTGCCATAGTTTACTCTCAAGAAAAAGTAACTAAAGAGATCAACACGCTTCTTGATTCTTGGCACAAAGCAGCTGCAGAAGCCAGGTTTGATGACTATTTTAATGCGCTAACCGAAGATGCTGTTTTTATTGGAACTGATGCGACAGAAAACTGGGATAAAAAGGCATTTCAAACTTTTGCAAAACCTTATTTTGACAAGGGGAAAGCATGGAATTTCAAGTCACTCGAAAGACATGTTTTTTTTGCGAAAGACAATAAAACGGTTTGGTTTGATGAATTGTTATCTACACAAATGAAAATTTGTCGTGGTTCTGGAGTTGTCGTAAAAGTAGGTAATGAATGGAAAATTCAACACTATGTTTTATCCATGACCATTCCAAACAACAATTCGGATGCCGTTGTGAAAATAAAATCACCAATTGAAGATGCAATAATCAACAAATTAAATGCAAAATAAAAGTTGTTTCTGTTTATAAATTAAAGGAACAACCTATATTGAGTACAAATTGATTGTTGTAATATTCAAATCCATGTACATCAGAATCGTATCTTGCTAATGGCGCACCAGCTTCGGCAAACAATCCAAACCCTTCGGTAAAGAAATAACGAAATCCTAAATGAGCACCAAAATTACGGGTGCTTAAATCCAATCCAGGGTAGATATCCATTTTTTTATCCAATTGAAAAACATTTCCTAAGTTGGCATTGAAACGTGCTTTAATATCAGCTCGATCTTCAAATCTTGGTTTCGCATCATTAATATTATCAGCAGACAATAAATAGGTGGCAGTAAATCCGTATGACATATTTTCTCCAATTCCAAAATCAGCGGAAGCAGTGATTCCTGTTCCATGACTTTGCGTGTTTAGTCCAACTTGTCCTTTAATATCGCCTTTCCCTTTGTAGGCTTGTGCTTGTAATAATCCAACAGATACTAAAAGTACTAGTGTGAAGATCTTAGTTTTCATTTGTTTTTTATTTTTAATGGCTCAAAGGTAAAGAGTTCTTTATTAATTCCTTCCTTTTTCTAAAGGATATAACTCATTTAAAGGTTGGCTTTGCCAAAATTCTTTAGTATCAATATCCATTAGGGTTAATGGTCCAGTAAATGCGGCACCAGTATCTATATTCCAAACACATGCTTTTTGAATTGGTAGTATTTCACCTATTCGAGTTACAGGTGTGTGGCCAATATAAATTTCGGTATATAATTTGAGTCGTTTTGGATAGTAAACACTTTCTTTAGGTATTGAAGTATTCAATGCTAATGCAGTTTCCCAAAGCGTTCGATCCCAATACAATAATTTTGGGAAATACTCAAAAGTAACACCATTCATATTGGTAAAACCGGCGTGTACAAACAATCTGTTTTGACTATCGAGATAATAATTTTGTAACGATTCTAGAAACGCAATATGAATTTTTTTAGTGGCATCGGAAACTTTAGAATAGGACAAAACTGTAGCTTTGCCGCCATGTTGGAACCACATTCCTTCATCGATATTCTCATTGTCATTAGTCAGCCAATCCAAAAGCAATTCGTCATGATTTCCTCTTATAAAAATACAAGATTGCTTTTTGCTTAAAGCAATTAAATAATCAATAACTTGTGGTGATTCGCTCCAACCATCAACATAATCTCCAAGAAAAATCAAAGTGTCAGTTGTAGAAACATTTGCGCGATCTATGATTTGTTCCAAAGCACGCAAACCACCATGTATGTCTCCAATGACAAGTGTTCTTTTCATTTATAGCGTTTTCAATTGAGTTTTTTTAAAACTAAGAATTCATTATCGACTCAATTTCCTCCACTTCAATAGGAATATTGCGCATTAAGTTAAACGGTTCTCCTTTTTCTTGAACAACAACATTATCTTCTAATCGAATACCAAATCCTTCGGCTGGAATATAAATTCCTGGTTCTACAGTGAAAACCATATTGGCTTGCATGGGTTCGTGCAACAATCCATAATCATGGGTGTCTAAGCCCATGTGGTGGGACGTTCCATGCATGAAATATTTTTTATAGGCTGGCCAATCGGGGTTTTCATTTTGTACATCGGCTTTGTCAAGCAATCCCAAACTCTGTAATTCTGAGGTCATTATTTTCCCAACTTCCACTTGATAGGGTTTCCATAACGTACCTGGAGTTAGCATTTTTGTAGCTTCGTTTTTAACATGTAATACGGCATTGTAAACCGCTTTTTGTCGATCGGTAAATCGCCCTGAAACAGGAACCATTCGAGTCATATCACTTGAGTAATTGGCATATTCTGCACCAACATCTAGTAGAATCAAATCGCCAGCTTTGCACTGCAAATTGTTTTCAATGTAATGTAAAACGTTTGCACTATTTCCCGAAGCAATGATTGGCGTATATGCAAATCCTTTAGAACGATTTCTTAAAAATTCGTGAGCAAATTCGGCTTCAATTTCATATTCCATGACGTTGGGTTTCACAAAATTTAAAACCCTGCGATATCCTTTTTCAGTAATAGAACAGGCATTTTGTATTAAATCCAATTCTTCACTTTCTTTAATAGAGCGAAGGCGTTGCAAAATAGGATTTGATTTTTCAACCTTGTGTGCCGGATAATTGTCTTTCCACCATTTTACAAAACGGGCTTCACGTGTTTCAGTTTCAACCGCAGCTCTGTAATGTTCGTTAGTATTGATGTACATGGTTTCAGAGTATGCCATGATTTCTTTCAATGTTTTATGAAAATCTTGTAACCAAATCACACTTTTTATTCCAGAAACTTCATAGGCGCGTTCTTTAGTAAGTTTTTCTCCTTCCCAAATGGCTATGTGTTCGTTGGTTTCTTTTAAGAAAAGAATTTCTTTTAAATGCTCATAAGGCGCATCGGGAAAAAGCAACAAGATGCTTTCCTCTTGATCAACCCCAGATAAATAAAAGATATCACGATGCTGCGCAAAAGGCAGTGTGCTATCGGCAGAAACGGGATAAATATCGTTGGAGTTAAAAACAGCAACACTGTTGGGTTTCATTTGAGAAACAAATTTTGCTCTATTTTTGATGTAAAGTTGACGGTCTATTGGATGATATTTCATTTGAATGATTTTAAGAAATTCAAATTTAGAAAGTTTAAGAGCAAAATAAGTGTAATGACTCATAAAATTTTGTAAAATGATTCAGATTAACTAATTTTCGAGACATTTATCTACTATGAAAACAAATACAATAGTACTTTTTACATTATTTTTTTCAATTATTGGGTTTTCACAAAACAAAATGCCCTACCAACTATTTGATAAAAACGGAAAGAAAACGTGTTATAAAAAATTAATTAAAGCTTCTGAAAAAGCTACTATTGTTCTCTTTGGAGAATACCATAACAATAGTATTTCGCATTGGTTACAATTAGAATTCACTAAAGATATAGCCGAAAAAAAGTCAATAATTCTAGGTGCGGAAATGCTTGAATCCGATAATCAAAAACAATTGGACCAATATTTAAAAGGCGAAATGGATCAAAAAAAATTAGATTCAACTGCTCGTTTGTGGCCCAATTATAAAACGGACTACAAGCCATTAGTTGATTTTGCTAAAGAAAACCACATTCCATTTATAGCTACAAATATCCCAAGACGTTATGCCTCTATGGTTTCAAAAAAAGGATTTGAAGTACTGGAAACACTTACAGAGGAAGAGAAATCATGGATAGCTCCACAACCAATTCCATTTGATCCCAATTTGCCTGGTTATGTTGAAATGATGAAAATGATGGGAGACCACACAAGTCCAAACATGCCAAAAGCACAAGCAAGTAAAGACGCTACGATGGCTTATTTTATAAACAAAAATTTAAAAGGCGAGTCGGTTTTCATTCATTATAATGGAACTTTTCATTCGGATAATTTTGATGGAATTAATTGGTATTTAAAAAATTATAATCCAACTGTAAAAATAATTACCATTTCGACAGTGGAACAGAAAGACATATCAAAACTGGAAAAAGAAAATTATAATAAAGCAGACTTTATTCTCGTTATAGATGAAGACGTAACAAAAACCCATTAAGGACGTCCTATCTTAAAACGTTGAATTATGAAAAAATTAGTGGTGCTTCTAATTTTTATTATTGCGGCAATTCCTTTTTTCTCTTGTGAAAATGAAGACGCAAGTGAGCCTATGTTAATTGTAAAATTTCAATTTGATGAAAATCAAGCGCGGTTAAATAATTTAGGTCAACCCACTACCGTTCCTGCTGGAAACGCAGCACAATCACCTATTTTTAATGCAATTTCAGCACATTATATTGAAATGGCTCCCAATGCAAATACACAATTGGGTGATGGAGAAATAATTTATCATGCTCCAGAAACCACTTTAGGAGGTTCAAATGCAATTGATTTTAGTCAAGCTAAAGTTGTTTCGGCAGGAGAAACATTTTTAAAAATCCCATTAAAAGATGTTCTTGCTGGTAATTATGAATGGCTTCGTGTTTCCTTATCGTATCAAAATTATGAAATCTCGATTCGTCATCAAAACTTAGATTATTCGGGGACTTTAGCAAGTTTTGTTGGATTTAACACGTATATCAATTCTTTTACAATTGGTAATAACATTTTTGATATTGACGGAAACAGAGCGCAAGGATATTGGGCCTTTGGGCTTAATAATCAACCGTATTCTTCTTCTGGACAAGCTCCTGCAGGTTCAACTACTGTTCCAAATCCAATTGAAGCTACATCAGCGATACCAAGGAATTTAAATTCATGTGTTGTCACTGGAAAATTTACCAATAATTTAGTGATAACAGGAAATGAAACCAACGATGTTATTGTAACGCTTTCTTTATCGGTTAATCATAGTTTTGAATGGCATGAAGTCGCGTCAGATGGAAAATATGAACCTTCAATTGGAGAAAATGTTGTTGACATGGGATTACGTGGGTTGATCCCGTCCTATGTGAAATAGTTTTGTTTAATTATTTTAATCAAAAACCTCCTTTTTTACAATAGAACTTCAACTATTGTTACACTCACTTTAAATTCATTATAAATTACAGCGAAAAGGTTGTAGTTCATATCAAATAACATTATTTTTGTGTGATTTTTTAAAACAAATTATACAATCTTATGGCAAAATCTGCACTTTTAAAGTCATCTTTAGCGAAGAAATATTGGATGGCTCTTACGGGTTTATTTTTATGCTTGTTTTTAGCAGGACATTTGGCTGGAAATCTCCAGTTAATTTTTAGTGACGCATTGCATTTTAATCAATATGCGTTATTTATGACCTCAAATCCAGCCGTAAAAATCCTTTCTTATTTAACGTACATTTCCATTCTTTTTCATGCTGTTGATGGAATTTTGTTAACCATTCAAAACATAAAAGCAAGACCAATTGGGTATGCAAAAACCAATCCTAGCGCCAACAGTAGTTTTTCTTCAAGAAACATGGCGGTTTTAGGAACATTAATTTTGGTTTTTATTGTTACGCACATGATCAGTTTTTGGGCAGTGATGCATTTTGATGAAAAAATGCCTTTGCAAACGATAAGTATTGAAGCAATGGGACAAAAACAAGATTTGTATTTAACAACAAATGAAGGTTATATTCCAACAAGTCAAGTCGCGAAAAACTATGAAGAAGCAATTAAAACTGGTGCGCCAACCTATATTGATAACAGAACAAGTTTCTTTAATACACAAGCCAAAGTTAAACTTAGTGAAGGTTATAAAGATTTGCATAAAATAACGATAGCCTTTTTTAAAGATCCAAAATACGGTTTGATTTACACGATACTTTATGTTTTATCGATGCTAGTATTAGCATTTCATTTATTACATGGTTTCCAAAGCGCATTCCAAACGATGGGATTAAATAGTCCAAAATGGACACCAATAATTAAAGGTTTTGGAAAAGGATTTGCCATTATTGTACCTTTATTGTTTGCTATAATTCCAGTTTATATCCACTTTTTTATAAAATAATCAACATCAGAATATATTATGAAGTTAGATTCAAAAATACCAGAAGGTCCAATAGCTGAAAAATGGACCAACCATAAAAATCATTTAAAACTTGTTGCTCCAAACAACCGTCCTAAGATTGATGTAATTGTTGTTGGCACAGGTTTGGCGGGTGCTTCGGCTGCTGCTTCTTTGGGTGAAATGGGTTATAATGTAAAAGCATTTTGTTTTCAAGATTCGCCTCGTCGTGCACATTCTATTGCTGCACAAGGAGGAATTAATGCTGCCAAGAATTATCAAAATGACGGCGATAGCACCTATAGATTATTTTACGATACAATAAAAGGAGGCGATTACAGAGCGCGTGAAGCTAACGTACATCGTTTAGCGGAAGTGTCTTCCAATATTATTGACCAATGTGTAGCACAAGGCGTTCCTTTTGCTCGTGACTATGGCGGAATGTTAGACAATCGTTCGTTTGGTGGAACACAAGTACAACGTACTTTTTATGCTGCAGGACAAACAGGACAACAATTGCTTTTAGGAGCATATTCATCATTATCAAGGCAAATTGGTGTTGGTAATGTTGCAATGTACCACCGTCATGAAATGCTAGATTTAGTAAAAGTTGACGGAAAAGCACGTGGAATTATAGCTCGCAACTTGGTTACAGGTGAACTAGAAAGACATTCAGCTCATGCGGTGATTATTGCAACGGGTGGATATGGTAATGTATATTTCCTTTCTACCAATGCAATGGGAAGCAATGTAACTGCGGGTTGGAAAATTCATAAACAAGGCGCTTTATTTGCGAACCCATGTTTTGTGCAAATTCACCCAACGTGTATTCCTGTTCATGGTACCAATCAAGCAAAACTGACATTAATGTCGGAATCACTTAGAAACTCAGGACGTATTTGGGTGCCTAAGAAAAAAGAAGATGCACAAGCGATTCGTGAAGGAAAACTAAAAGCATCTCAAATAGCAGAAGAGGATCGAGATTATTATTTGGAAAGAAAATACCCGTCTTATGGAAATTTAGCTCCTCGAGATATTTCATCTAGAGCAGCGAAAGAGGTTTGTGATGCGGGACACGGAATTGAAGCTAACGATACCAATGAAGGAGTTTACTTGGATTTTTCATCAGAAATTCAAAATAAAGGACGTCAATCTGCTTATGCAAAAGGGAATCATAACCCAACTCCTGAAGAAGTAACTACCATGGGAAAACAATGGCTGGAAGAAAAATACGGTAATTTATTCGCTATGTACGAAAAAATTACCGACGAGAATCCATATGAAACACCTATGAAAATTTATCCAGCGGTTCATTATACAATGGGTGGCGTTTGGGTGGATTATAATTTACAATCTACAATTCCTGGATGTTTTGTAGCGGGGGAAGCTAACTTCTCTGACCACGGCGCAAACCGGCTAGGTGCTTCTGCCTTAATGCAAGGTTTAGCTGACGGTTATTTTGTCTTACCGTATACCGTATCTAACTATTTAGCCGAGGAAATTCGAACTGGTGCAATCGCTACCGATACTCCCGAATTTGCAGAAGCCGAAAACCGTGTGAAAGAAACCATCAATAAATTCCTTACCAATAACGGTTCAAAAACAGTCGATCATTTTCACAAACGTTTAGGATTAATAATGTGGAATAAAGTTGGTATGGGTAGAAATGCAGCGGGTTTAAAAGAAGCTGTTGCAGAAATCGCTGCTTTAAAAGAAGAATTTAATAGAGATGTTTATGTGCCAGGAAGTGCAGATGAATTGAATCCAGAGTTAGAAAAAGCACTTCGAGTTGCCGATTTTATTGATTTGGGACAATTAATGGCAATGGATGCATTGCAAAGAAATGAATCTTGTGGTGGTCACTTCAGAGAAGAATACCAAGACAGTGAAGGAGAAACCCTTCGTGATGATGAAAATTTCTCATTCGTAAGTGCATGGGAATATATGGGTGACGACATTAGTAAGTCGGTACTTAATAAAGAAGATTTGAAATACGAGTTTATAAAAATTGCAGCTAGAAATTACAAATAATAAAATTATGTCTTCAGCAAAAAATATCAATATCAACCTAAAAATTTGGCGTCAAAAAAACGCTAAAGCAAAAGGGAGCATGGAAACTTATAAATTAGATAATGTTTCTACTGCAAGTTCATTTTTGGAAATGTTAGACCAATTGAACGAAGAGTTAATCACAACAAAACAAGAGCCGGTTGCTTTCGACCATGATTGTCGCGAAGGAATATGCGGAATGTGTTCTTTGTATATCAATGGTAGAGCTCATGGTCCAGATACAGGTACTACAACCTGTCAGTTGCACATGAGAAAATTTAATGATGGTGATACCATTTTTATTGAACCTTGGAGAAGTAAGGCCTTTCCAGTAGTAAAAGATTTAGTGGTAGACAGAAGTTCTTTCGATAGAATTCAACAAGCTGGTGGATTTGTTTCTGTTAATACTTCTGGAAGAACAATAGATGCCAATGCAACACCAATTCCAAAACACGATGCCGATAAAGCTTTTGAAGCAGCAGCATGTATCGGTTGTGGCGCTTGTGTTGCAACTTGTAAAAACGGTTCTGCTATGTTGTTTGTCGGTGCTAAAGTATCTCAATACGCATTATTGCCACAAGGAAAAGTTGAAGCTACTGCAAGAGTTTTGAATATGGTTCGCCAAATGGATGAAGAAGGTTTTGGAAATTGTACCAATACCGGAGCTTGTGAAGTTGAATGTCCAAAAGGAATTTCTTTAGAAAATATCGCTCGAATGAATAGAGAATATTTAAAAGCAAGTATAAAATAAATAGAATTTTATCTTTAGTAAAACACTTTTAAGAACTAATTCTTAAAAGTGTTTTTTATTTAATAGCAACGGATTGTCATATTTTAAGCTAAGTAAAAACTTATAAAACTTACAAATTATCAACACGAAAACGTTTTCGCTATTGCCATTATTTTCATGAATAAACAGGCGTTTTAATAAATGGTTATATTTATTTTATGCTACCATTACCTTTAAATCAAAGAATAAAGAAACATTTAAAATCAATTTTGATTTTCACAGTTATGTTTTTTATTTTTCAATTAGGTCATACGCAAGTAGGAATTAATACAATTGTCCCACAAAGTACTTTAGATATTAATGGAAACCTCTCCTTAAAAGTTGTAAGTTTAAATGGAGGTCCAAGTGGAAGTTGGACTACAATAAATGATGGAATATATGTTTCATTAATTCCTTCAGGGTTAAATGTAGAATTCGCATTACCTGATCCAACTACAGTTCCAGGAAGAATGTATTACATTAGAAATATAACCGATTTTGATACGGCAAAATTATTTACACAAGGCGGAAAACTACTTTTTCCAAAAGATTCTAAAACAGGCGTTAATCCTTTATTAATGCCTCCAGATGCTCAAAACAAATCGGTAATTGTTGTTAGTGATGGATCAAATTGGACGTATTATAATTAATAATACCCGTTGGGTGTAATTAATGAAAATCTATTAGTACTGCATTTTTTGCTTGAAATTTATATCCAATTAGAACAAAAATGTCAGTCTGAGCTTGTCGAAGACATTAAAAAGGATACATTTCGACAAGCTCAATGTTACAATTTAGTATAAATTAGCCATAAAAAATAATTACACCCAACGGGTTTAAAAATTTATTTTTCAATTCAATCTGTCTTACTCTTTAAATCCGTAAACCATTCATTCAAAATGGGCAAGAATATTGCTGTGGTTTTTACTATAGGATTAAAAAACAATGATTTTTCCTGAGTTTCTTTTGAAATTATAGCATTGTCTAAATTTACTTTTAGAAGCAAACTCAATACAATCCCGAGTAATAATGTGGTTTTTAAAAAAGACAATATAGCTCCACCTAATTTATTCAACCATCCCAAAAACACAAAATCAGCAATTTTAGAAAATACTTTGGCAAGAAGATGAATGGCTACTATAACTAATATTAATGTAATGACAAAAGCAATAATTTTCATATAATTTGAAGAAGATCCAAAAAAAGCACCAACATAAGACGAAAATTTAATAGCTATATAAATCCCAACAAAAAACGAAAGTAAAGATGCCAATTCCACAAACAATCCATTTCGCATGCCTTGAATTAATCCAAAAAGCAATAAACCGCCAAGAACAATGTCTAAAAAACTCATATATTTTGAATAAAGATAAAAGAACAAAGATAAAAGATTTTCAAGTTAGTATCTTTGCCAACTAATTATGATTTGAAAAGTATGTTGAATATTTTTAAATCTTAAATCTATTATTACGTGTCAAGAGACGAACAATTAAAAAAGCGGTGGGAAAATGTAGTTCAAATCCTTTCCAATCAGTTTGCTGATGGAGAAATACTGGATTTGGATGCTATTATCTATTTAATAGGAGTACAGGAATTAGGGAAGCTAAAAGAAGCCTTTAAAAAAGACGAAAAGCTTAATTTAATGCATATTGCTATATGTCGTTTGCTAGAACCGTATGGCTATTATGAATTTGATTTTGTTGATAAAGACGGTTGGCCTCATTATAAAATTAAAGAAGAATTGCCGCCTTTAAAAGCTGGAGAACAATCGGTTTTGATGAAAGAAGCCATTGTGAATTATTTCCTCGAAAAAGAGGTTATCGATTAGTGTAAAAGGGTTATCAGGTTTATGATGGTTATAAATTGTATAAACTTATAAACCTCATAAATTTTATAAACTATAAAAAAACCTTAAATTTGCACCTTTACAAAAAGACCATGATAGACAAGATTAAAGAACATATTGAAGAAGCTAAAGCATTCAATACCAAAAATAAAGAAGCTTTAGAGCATTTTCGTATTAAATATTTAGGAAGTAAAGGACTTCTGAAAGAACTTTTTACCGAGTTTAAAAATATTCCAAACGATCAGAAAAAAGACTTCGGACAAGTTATCAATACCCTAAAAACCGTTGCTGAAGAAAAAGTAAAAGCCATTCAAGAAGCTTTGGAAAGCAAAGAAGAAATCAAAGGCATTTATGGCGATTTAACGCGTTCCAGTGAGCCATTGATTATTGGTTCTCGTCATCCAATTTCATTGGTCAAAAATCAAATCATCGATATTTTTTCAACCATTGGTTTCAATGTATCGGAAGGTCCAGAAATTGAAGACGATTGGCATAATTTTACCGCATTAAACCTGCCCGAATACCATCCGGCACGTGACATGCAAGACACCTTTTTTATTCAAACCAATCCCGATGTATTGTTGCGAACTCATACCTCATCAGTGCAAGTTCGTTATATGGAAAACAATAAACCGCCTATTCGTACTATTTCTCCAGGAAGAGTCTTTCGTAATGAAGCCGTTTCATCCCGTTCGCATTGTATTTTCCATCAAGTGGAAGGATTATACATTGATAAAGACGTATCGTTTGCCGATTTAAAACAAACGCTGTTATATTTCACCAAAGAAATGTTCGGAAAGTCAAAAATCCGTTTGCGACCTTCTTATTTTCCATTCACCGAACCAAGTGCTGAGGTCGATATTTATTGGGGTTTAAAAACCGAAACCGATTATCGTATTACCAAAGGAACAGGTTGGTTAGAAATTATGGGTTGTGGCATGGTTGATCCTAATGTTTTGAAAAATTGCGGCATCAATCCCGACGAATACAATGGTTTTGCCTTTGGAATGGGAATAGAACGTATCGCCATGTTACTTTATCAAATAGGTGATATTAGAATGTTTTACGAAAACGACGTTCGTTTCTTGGAGCAGTTCAAGTCGAGTATCTAAAAGAAAATAGATAATAGACGGATAGATGAGAGATGCTGTCTTGGTCTATTATCTCTTACTTAGTCCATCATCTATTATCTACTAATGAAAAAAGACATCACAATCCCAACAGTTGAAAACGTTTTCCTAGCCGCCGTTCAAGAATGGAGCGATGACTTTATGGAAAAAGTTTGGTATGTTCATTTGGTTAACGACTCCGACTTTGATCTCGACAGTGTAATGGTTGTTTCCAAAGCGTTCGGAACTATTGAGGATGAAATGAAAAAAACATCATTGCTGCGTCATGCTTTTGTAAAAGTTCCTGCAGTTTCTGTTGTAAAAATCGAATTGTTGGAGAAAAACGTTTTGCTTTTAAATAACGAATTTATGGTTACTTTCTTTATTGACAACACTTTATACGACAGAAAATATATTTTCAGAGCCAATACCGTCACTCCAGATTATGTGGAAGAAGTGCCCATTTTGTTTGTTGATGGTGTTGTTGTGAGGTAATTATTTTTGATTTTCTCTTTTTTCTTTTGCTTTCCAATTGAAATACCCCAAAACAAAAATTCCAATCCCAATATAAATAAGATTCCGAATGTAAAAATTTGAACTTGAAACTTGTGCGATAAAGGGCTTATGATTTAAATCAAACAAAGTCGTAAAAACTACCATAAAAACACCCCAAATCCCACCAGTTTTTAATTGATATTTCCATCTTTCACTCATTTTAATCCAATTTATCAGTTAGTTTTTTAAATACTTTTTTAGCTTCTTTACCTTCGTATAATATCTCATAAACCGCATCAATTATCGGTGTTTTTGCACCATAAACTTGATTCAATTGCCAGGCACTTTTTGTTGCATAATAGCCTTCAGCAACCATGCTCATTTCCATCATGGCGCTTTTCACGGTATAACCTTTTCCAATCATATTGCCAAACATTCTATTTCTGGAAAACACCGAATAGCCAGTTACCAACAAATCGCCCAAATAGGCCGAATCATTGATGTTGCGTTTCATTTTGTGCACTTTCCTGATGAACTTTTTCATCTCTCGAATACCATTACTCATCAACACCGATTGGAAGTTATCACCATAACCAATTCCATGAGCAATTCCAGCAGCAATCGCATAAATATTCTTTAACATGGCTGCATATTCGGTTCCAATAATATCATCTGAAATTTTGGCTTTGATATAATTTCCCGATAAACATTTAGCTACTATTTTTGCCTTTTCAGCATCACCACATGCAATCGTTAAATAGGATAATCTTTCCAACGCTACTTCTTCAGCATGACAAGGACCTGTAATTACACCAATATTGTCAAATGGAATATCGTAGGTTTTATTAAAATGTTCACCAACAATCAAACTGGTTTCGGGAACAATTCCTTTAATAGCAGAAAAGATCACTTTGTCTTTTAAGCTTACCGTCATTTTAGCCAATTCAGCACTTAAAAAAGCAGAAGGAATTGCAAAAACAATATAATCAGCATAAGCTATGGCCTCGTTTAGATCACTCGTCAATCGTAATTTATTAATATTAAATTCAACAGAGCTCAAGTAATTAGGATTGTGATGTTGTGTTTTAATGTGCTGAATGGCTTCTTCATTTCGCATATACCATGCAATTTCAGGAAGGTTAACGCACAGCATTTTGGCAATGGCTGTTGCCCAACTTCCTCCACCAATAACTGCAAATTTTGGATTGTCTGTCATGGTTTTATTTTTTATATAAATTATTATAATCAATATATTCCCAAACTTTTGCGGGCAAAAGGGGTTGAATATTCTTTTTATTTTTGCGATTTTCTCTAATAAATGTAGACGATATTTCTACAATTGGAGCATCAATTTTATGGATTCTGGGATGATTTTCAAAAGCAGGATTTGCTGCTTCAGAAGAAACTCGGGGATACACATAAATGTCGTGGTTTTGTAAAATCACTTCATAGTTTTTCCACTTATGAAACGTTTTTAAATTGTCTTCACCCATTATTAATGAGAATTCACGTGAAGGATATTTATCTTGCAAATGTGCTAAAGTATTTACGGTATAATTGGGTTGAGGTAATTTAAATTCAAAATCGGAAGCCTTTAATTTTGGAAAATCTTCCGTAGCTAATGCAACTAAATGCAAACGTTTGTAATCATCCAGCAGGGAATTTTTTTCTTTGTGTGGATTATGAGGGGTAACTACCATCCATATTTGATCCAAACCCGAATATTCAGCCATGTGATTGGCAATAATCAAATGCCCAACGTGAATTGGGTTAAAAGTTCCGAAATAAAGACCGATTTTCATACTAACTTTATTAAAACACAAATTTCACTAATTGTCACTAATTCAATTTGTGTTAATTCGTAGAATTCGTGTTTACAAATTCTTTCACCAATTGATATGCTTCTTCTTTTGCAACATCCAAATCATAATTCTTAATGATTTTGTCAAATTGTGGTGCGGTAGCAAGTTCAACAGAAGCTTTTGCAATACGCATATTTATTTTATCATCGCTTTCGGTGGAGCGTTCTTTTAAACGGCGTTTGAGTTCATCTACACTGGGTGGTTTTACAAAAACGGCTAAGGTCTCTTCTGGGAATTTGTGTTTTATACGTAAACCTCCAGCAACATCAATATCAAAAATAACATTTTTTCCTAAAGCCCAAATCCGTTCCACTTCGGTTTTCAGAGTACCATAAAAATTATCACGGTATACTTCTTCCCATTCTATAAAATCTTCGGCTTTGATGTGTTTTTTAAATTCAGGAATCGAGATAAAATAATAATCTTTTCCGTTTACTTCTTCGCCACGCGGTTCGCGCGTTGCCGCCGATATAGAAAATTCCAAATTCAAATCGGGCAGTCCTAATAAATGTCTTACTATAGTTGTTTTTCCTGACCCGGAAGGTGCTGAGAATACTAATAATTTTCCTTTTTTCACTTTTATAAAGTCTATTTTCTAAAGCACATTTAAAACTTGTTCCTTAATTTTCTCCAATTCATCTTTCATCATCACAACTAATTTTTGCATTTGTGCGTGGTTGGATTTGGAACCCATGGTGTTGATTTCTCTTCCCATTTCTTGGGTGATGAAACCCAATTTTCTTCCATTAGCTTCAGTGCCTTTAATGGTTTCTAGAAAATAATCCAAATGATTGGTCAACCTTACTTTTTCTTCGGTGATGTCTAATTTTTCGAGGTAATAAATCAATTCTTGTTCGAATCGGTTTTCATCCACATTTACTTTCAACTCGGAAATAGCAGTTTGCAAACGGTCTTTTATAGCTTGCACTCTTTCTGGATCCAAAGCCAACGCATCGTTCATGTATTGACGAATATTGCCAATTCGCAATTGAAATTCGTTTTCCAATGACTTTCCTTCGTCTTGACGAAAATTCCAAATATTGTCCAATGCTTCTTTTATCACTTTTTGAATTGCTGCCCAATCGTTTTCGTCAATTTCATCACGTTCCGTTTTCAATGCATCAGGCATTCTAACTGCCATTTTCATGAGTTCCGTTTCGTCAGCATTAGGAATTACTTCTTGCATTTGTTTGATATAAGCTTTTACGATTGGAGCATTAATTTTTGAAGAAGTTTGTTCGCCAGTAATTTCAATATAAATGGAGAAATCAATTTTTCCACGTTCCAGTTTTAAAGCAATTTCATTACGTAAACCCAATTCCATTTCGCGGTAAACCGATGGCATTCTTGTATTTAAATCTAGTCCTTTACTGTTTAGTGATTTTACTTCTACAGTTATTTTTTTTGTTGGTAATTGTAAAGTAGCTTTACCAAAACCAGTCATCGATTGTATCATAATTTTTTTCTAAAGTCTTCAAAGATACTGAAAAAGAATTCAGTGTTCGGAACTTAGTGTTCAGTTTAAATTGACGAAAATGACCGCCTTTTTGCTAATTACTGACCACTAAATTGTTTCATTACTTGAAGCATATTTTGTTGGCTATTGCCGATATAAATTTTGTTGTCAATAATAAAAACTGGACGGCTTAAAAAAGTGTAATGTTCTAAAATTAAATTTTTAAAATCGTCTTCGGTTAAAACTTTATTCTTTAAATCCATTGTTTTATAGAGTATTGCTTTTTTGCTAAAAAGTGCTTCATAACTTCCAGAAAGTTGTTGCATTTCTTCTAGTTCCTTTTGAGTAATTGGATTTTGTTTGATATCGTGAAATACCAAATTATTGTTTTTGGGTAGTGACTTTATAATTTTTCGACAAGTATCGCAGGAAGCGAGATAATATATTTTGTTCATTTGGATAGTTTCTAACTACAAAGAAAATCCATTTGAGATTTAAAATGATTATTTTTGGCAAAAATTTTAATAATGCATCGAACATTTGAAATTACAAGAGTAAGTAGAAAAGTGCTGTCGCAATTTCTGGAAAAGCATACTTTAGAAGAACTAAACACCATTCCTCATGGTTTTAGCAATAACCTTATTTGGAATATTGGGCATATCATTGTGGTTCAGCAAATGTTGGTTTATAATTTATCAGGTTTGCCAATGATGATTTCAAACGAAATGATAGAAAAATATAAAAAAGGGACAAAACCGGAACATAACGTTGACCAAACTGAAATAGAGGAAATCAAGCGTTTACTTTTGGCAACCATTGATCAATCAGAAATTGATTTCACGAATAAGATTTTTAAAGACTATAAAGAATTTACTACCATGTCGGGTTTTACCTTAATAACAGCAAAGGACGCCATTGCTTTCAATTACTATCATGAAGGAGTTCATACAGGAATCATGATGCAAATCAGAAAGTTTATATAATGTTAAGACACCTTTTCTATTCAAGAAATTAAAATACATTTGCAAAAAAATATTATAAAAAAATGAAATTTAATACCAAAACTATACACGGAGGACAACATCACGATCCTTCAACAGGCGCTGTGATGCCACCAGTTTATCAAACGTCAACCTTTGTACAAGTTAGTCCAGGAAAACCATTACATCCAGATTATGAATATTCTCGTGCAGCGAACCCAACAAGAACCGCTTTAGAAAATGCTTTAGCAAGTATTGAAAATGGAACTCGTGGATTGGCTTTTTCATCGGGATTAGCAGCAACCGATTGTTTGTTGCGTTCGTTTAAAGCAGGTGATGAAATTATTGCAATGGATGATTTGTACGGCGGAACTTATAGAATGTTTACACGGATTTACAAAGACAGTGGGATAAAGTTCCATTTTGTAGATATGAATGACATAGCCAAATTCAAATCGTTAATCAATGAAAATACAAAATTGGTATGGGTAGAAACACCAACAAACCCTTTAATGAAATTAGCCGACATTCAAGAAATTGCAAAAATAACCAAGGAGAATAAAATACTTTTTGCGGTTGACAACACTTTTGCAACACCTTATTTACAAAAACCTTTAGATTTAGGCGCAGATGTAGTCATGCATTCGGCTACAAAATATCTCGGTGGTCATTCCGATGTTATCGCTGGAGCATTGATAGTAAAAGACGAAGCTTTAGGCGAACAATTGCACTTTCAACAATTTGCAACTGGCGCTACACTTGGGCCAATGGATAGTTTTTTAGTTTTAAGAGGCATAAAAACATTGCATTTACGCGTGCAAAGACATTGTGAAAATGGAGCAAAAGTTGTTGAATTTTTGAGTAATCATCCAAAAATAAAAACGGTTTATTATCCAGGATTACCTAGTCATCCGTATCATGAAATTGCGAAAAAGCAAATGAGTGGTTTTGGAGGAATGGTTTCATTTACATTTGTATCAGGCAAAAAAGAAGATTCAATTAAATTTCTTGAAAACTTAAAAGTGTTCACTTTAGCAGAATCACTTGGAGGAGTTGAATCGCTAGCCAATC
Source organism: Rhizobium sp. Q54 (assembly GCA_943328505.2). Lineage (GTDB taxonomy): Bacteria > Bacteroidota > Bacteroidia > Flavobacteriales > Flavobacteriaceae > Flavobacterium. The sequence continues at coordinate 45,192 of CALQAH020000001.1, forward strand.
ACCCAGCTTTAATGACACACGCTTCAATTCCAGAAGATAAAAGAAAAGAAGTTGGAATAACGGACGATTTAGTTCGACTTAGTGTTGGAATTGAAGATTTCGAAGATTTGATTGAAGATTTAAAACAAGCTTTAGCATAATGCAAAAGGCATAAATAAAAAAAGCCCAATCTTGAAAGATCAAGATTGGGCTTTTTTTTATTTATGATTCTACTATTGTAAGTAGTAAATATATCCAAAGTTAAACCATACATTCCAATCGTTAGCTTTATTTTCAGGATATCTAGTTGGATCAGGATTTAACCCATCCACCCAGTTTGAAAAATAATATTGTAATCGCATGTCTACCATTAAATCTGCAAGTGGGCTTAATTTATATCTACAACCAACACTTGAAACAATAGACCATACTGTTCCTCCTTGATTTGTGGTTGCTCCAAGATATTTATCTGGAGTAGTAAGTGGAGATTCTAATGGGCCAAGAAGAGAATAAGCTTCTGGATCATAAAAACTAAATTGACCTCCTAAACTAACAAACGGAGCAAATGATCCAATAGTAGCTGTAAATTCTCTAATACTTAAAGGAAAATACTCTAATTGCATTCCGATATTAGTAACAGAACTGCTCCCTCGCATAGCTCTTAATTGATCAGCAATCAAACCTGTCTTTTTAGAATCAACCCATCGTCCAAAATGTTGTAATTCAGTTTTGTTGTAAGACAACTCACTTCTTAATTTAAAGTGGTCATTAAAAAAAGTTTCTGGGGTATAACAGTTACAATCTGCTTTATAAGAGAAGTTTAAATAATGGATAATTCCAATACCATATCCAGTATTTCCTGCATTTGTTGCAAAATCATGTCTTTCTCCATAATCAGATTGAAAAGCTACTGGACCTACAATTGCACCAACTTCGTGTGAAAATCCAAATTGAGCATTTATGCTATTTGTGAATCCAAATAGACATAAAAAGGTTAAGATAAAATACTTGGGCATTTGTTTACAAATTAATTCAATTCTCGACAAATATATAAAAACATCATTCAGTTATAAAATAAAATAAAAAATAGTTGTGTTTTCTAATTAAAATAACTTCTAAATCCAGAAAAACTTAAGTATAATTCAAGTTTTTTAAAAATTTTATTAAGGAAAAATAAAATTAATGAGAATTAAAAAAAATGTTTATCAATATTTTAATAAAATGTATATTTGTCGCCAATTAACGAAATCGTTTTCTTAAATCTTAATAATCTAATAATCATGTCACAAAGTATTAATGCTTTTATAGAAGCTGTTGCTAAAAGAAATGCTAACGAACCTGAATTTATGCAGGCAGTAACTGAAGTTGCAGAAACTGTAATTCCTTTTATTGAAGAAAATAAAAAATACCAAAACAAAATGCTTTTGGAAAGAATGGTTGAATCTGAAAGAATCATTATGTTCAGAGTTGTTTGGATTGATGATGCTGGGAATACTCAAGTAAATAGAGGTTACCGCATTCAAATGAATTCTGCAATTGGCCCTTACAAAGGAGGAATTCGTTTTCATCCATCTGTAAATTTAAGTATTTTAAAATTCCTTGCTTTTGAGCAAACTTTTAAAAATAGCTTAACAACTTTGCCAATGGGTGGAGGAAAAGGTGGAGCAGATTTTGATCCTAAAGGAAAATCAGATAATGAAGTAATGCGTTTTTGTCAAGCTTTCATGACAGAATTGTCTAAACATATTGGTCCAAATACCGATGTTCCTGCAGGCGATATTGGAGTTGGAGGAAGAGAAGTGGGTTATATGTTTGGTCAATATAAAAGATTAAGAAATGAATTTACTGGTGTTTTAACAGGAAAAGGAATTTCTTTTGGAGGTTCGCTTATTCGTCCAGAAGCAACAGGTTATGGAGACGTTTACTTTGCTCAGAGTATGTTGCAAACTAAAGGAGATAGCTTTATTGGAAAAACTGTTGTTATTTCAGGTTCAGGAAACGTTGCTCAATATGCTGCTGAAAAAGCAACACAATTAGGAGGAAAAGTAGTTACATTATCCGATTCTGCAGGATATATATACGATGCTGATGGAATTGATGCTTCTAAATTAGCGCATGTAATGGAAATTAAAAACGAACTTAGAGGAAGAATTAGTGATTACCTTACTAAATATCCAAATGCAAAATATGTTGCTGGAAAACGTCCATGGGAAGTGAAATGCGATGTAGCATTGCCATGTGCCACACAAAACGAATTAAATGAAGAAGAGGCTAAAATGCTCGTAGCAAATGGATGTATTTGCGTTGCCGAAGGCGCAAACATGCCTTCAACACCAGAAGCTGTAATCGTTTTTCAAAATGCAAAAATATTGTTTGCGCCAGGAAAAGCATCAAATGCTGGAGGAGTTGCAACATCTGGTCTTGAAATGTCTCAAAACTCGTTGAGATTAAGTTGGTCCTCTGAAGAAGTTGACGAAAGATTAAAAGGCATCATGTTAGCTATTCACGCTTCATGTGTTAAATATGGTACCGAAGCTAATGGCTATGTTGACTATGTAAAAGGTGCTAATATTGCTGGTTTTGTAAAAGTAGCCGATGCAATGCTTGGACAAGGTGTGGTGTAATTTTAAAATTATATCCTTTCATAAATAAAAATGCCTTCAAATTTGAAGGCATTTTTATTTAATAGTATATAAAAAATAGAATATTTTCGTTTGTATTATATTTGTACAATAATTGTTTTTCATGAAAAAGTTTTTTTTCTATTTTCTATTCTTTTTTTCTCAATTTGGTTTTTCACAACAAAATCAATTATGGGAAGGCTATTTCTCTTATAATGAAATCAAAGACCTTTCCGAATCTCCAACAAGAATTTTTGCCGCTGCTGAAAACGCGCTTTTTTCTAAAGATTTGAACACAAACGACATTAAAACCACCAACACAATTAATGGATTGTCTGGTCAAACAATAACTACCATTTATCACAGCCCTACTTTTAATAAAACAATTGTTGGATATGAAACAGGATTAATGATAGTAATCAATGAAATTGATGGTTCAATGTTAAAAGTTGTTGATATCATTAATAAATCAATACCCTCAAACATAAAACGAATCAATCATTTTATGGAATACGATGGGATTGTCTACGTATCCTGCGATTTTGGGATTGTTCAATATAAATTAGCAACACTTGAGTTTGGCGACACCTACTTCATTGGTCCAGCAGGTGCAGAAATTAAAGTATATCAAACAGCAGTTTTCAATAACGATATTTATGCAGTGACCCAAAATAATGGAATTAGAAAGGCTTCAATTACAAATCCAAATCTAAATGACTTTGCGCAATGGCAATTATTTGATGGAGGTTTTTGGAACGGAATTGTGTCTTTTAACAATCAACTTATTGGAATGAATACCAACGGAAGGGTATATAAACACAACGGAACTTCTTTTACAGAATTTGGAAATATTTTACAAAGCGGTTTGGATATTAGAACTAATGATGGTGAATTAATTGTAACCACTCTTAATCATGTGTTTATATACAATCAAAATTTAAGTCAGATAGTGCACATCCAAAACTTTCAAATCACCGAAATCCCTGTTACATTTTCCTGCGCAACGGTTATTAATGATGTTATTTATATAGGCACAAATGAAAATGGTATAGTATCCTCTACAATACCAAATCCAACAGGTTTCCAATTTATAATGCCAAATGGTCCGTCAAGAAATAGTATTTTTTCAATCAATACTTCTTCAAGTACTATATGGGCAGTTTATGGCGATTATACCACTCAATACGATCCAGCACCGCTATTATATAAAGGAATTAGTAAATACAACAACAATCAATGGCTAAATATTCCTTATAACGATGTGCATTTTTCAGGAAGTGAAACACCAGATTTAGTTAGAGTAACGGTTAATCCAACCAATGAAAATCAAATTTTTATCAGCTCTTATTTTGCAGGACTTTTAGTGTTTGATAACGATGTCTTAACTACTGTTTATAATGAAACAAACAGTGGGTTAGAATCAATATTTCCTACTGATCCAGCAGATGCAAATTTAAGAATAGAACAAAGTGCTTTTGATAAAGCTGGAAATTTATGGATGACAAACGGATTAGTCGCCAATGGTATTAAAGAACTAAAGGCTAATGGTCAATGGCAATCGTATAGTGTAACGTCAATAATAAGTAGCTTCTTCGATGCCCGATTAGGTAAAATGGTAATTGACAGAAACGACACAAAATGGATTTGTACCACTTCCGATGGTGTAATTGCTTTTAACGAAAACGGCAATGTATATAAAAAAATAACTTTTGGTGACGAACTAGGAAATCTCCCAATTGAAGACGCAAGGTGTTTAGCTATTGACAACCGAAGCCAACTTTGGATTGGAACTCGAAAAGGATTACGAGTACTACCTAGTATTGGAAGTTTTAATAATGAAGAGCAGATGAAAGCCAATGCCATTATTATCCTTGAAAACGATTTAGCTCAAGAATTACTGTACGAACAATTTGTAACCGATATTGTTGTTGATGGCTCTAATAGAAAATGGATTGGAACAGCTGATTCAGGGGTTTTTCTATTTTCTTCCAATGGTCAAGAAACGATTTATCATTTTACAAAAGACAATTCGCCATTACCAAGTGATGTTATTAGAGATATAGATATTAATGATGTTACTGGCGAAGTGTTTTTCGTTACCCAAAAAGGAATGGTTTCCTTTAAAGGAACTTCAACAAAACCAAGTGATTCGCTTAGTGATGCCTATGTCTATCCAAATCCAGTTCGTCCTGAGTTTTTTGGAACCGTAAAAATAGCAGGGCTAATTGCCAACGCCAATATAAAAATTACGGATATCGAAGGGAATTTAGTCTACGAAACAACTTCTGTAGGAGGAACTGTAGAATGGGATACTACAGCTTTTGGCAAATATAAAGTTGCCTCAGGAGTATACATGATTTTTATTGCTGCTGATGACGCTTCGGATACTACCGTAAAAAAAGTGATGATTATTCGATAATGCAAATCAAAACCAAAGCCATTGTAATTTCTTCCTTGAAATACCAGGAAAAAAGCTTGATAGTTAAGTGTTTTACCCTTTCCGATGGTTTGAAATCCTACTTTGTTCGCGACGCTTTTTCGTCCCGAAAATCCAATCAAAAAATTGCCTATTTTCAGCCCTTGTCTATTCTTGAAATTGAAGCCATTCATAAAAACAAAGGCACTTTAGAGAGTTTTAAAGAAATTAAAATTGCCTCGCCGTTTCATTCCATCCATTCTGATGTAGTGAAAAGCACCATTGTCATGTTTGTTTCCGAAATTTTAAATACGTCCATTCAAGAAGAAGAAAAAAACGAAGCGCTTTTTTATTTCTTAGAAACGGCGCTAACGTGGTTAGACAACCACCATGAGATAAGTAATTTTCACCTCATTTTATTGCTCGAAATCACTAAATATCTAGGTTTCTATCCAGATACTGCCAATATGGAAAATAGATTTTTCGAAATGACCGAAGGTGTTTTTTCACCATTCCATGCCATAAGCTCACTGACCGAACACGAAACCATTTTATTCAAAAAACTCATCGACCTCAAATTCGATAACAACCAAAAGTCATTTCATGTTATCGAAAGACAACTGCTCCTAAAAATCCTTATAGATTACTATAGTTTTCATCTAGATGGTTTTAGAAAACCAAAATCAATCGAAGTATTGAAAGAAGTTTTTTCATAATTTTTTTGGCGTGACCTTGCTAAAAAGCAGGCCGCGTCTTCCACTTTATCTTTTTTAATCCCGAAGTTTCGGAATTAAAAAAGGATGCCGTTGCAACCGCTCACGCAAACCCCTGAAACTTTCGACTTTCAACTTTCAACATTAGACATAAATTTATTACTTTCGCAAATCGATTTTAGAAAAGATACAATGAGCACAAAATTTACTGAATACAAAGGACTTGACTTACCAAAAGTAGCCACAGAAGTTCTTGATTTCTGGAAAAAAGAAAACATATTCGAGAAAAGCGTCACCACTCGTGAAGGCAATACACCATTCGTGTTTTTTGAAGGTCCGCCTTCAGCCAATGGATTGCCAGGAATTCATCACGTGATGGCTCGTGCTATTAAAGATATTTTTTGTCGCTATAAAACTCAAAAAGGTTTCCAAGTTAAACGTAAAGCGGGTTGGGATACGCATGGTTTGCCTATCGAATTAGGAACCGAAAAAGAATTAGGAATCACCAAAGAAGATATTGGAAAAACCATTTCGGTAGAAGAATATAACGAAGCGTGTAAAAAAACCGTAATGCGTTATACCGATGTCTGGAATGACCTAACCGAAAAAATGGGCTATTGGGTTGATATGGAAAATCCTTATGTAACCTACAAACCCAAATATATGGAAAGTGTTTGGTGGCTTTTAAAACAAATCTATAACAAGGATTTGATGTACAAAGGCTATACCATCCAACCGTATTCGCCAAAAGCAGGAACAGGGTTGTCTTCCCACGAAGTCAACCAACCCGGAAGTTATAGAGATGTTACAGACACAACCGTTGTCGCGCAATTTAAAGCCATAAACGAAACCTTGCCAAGTTTTCTTCAAAGTTTTGGCGACATTCATATTTTAGCATGGACAACAACTCCGTGGACCTTGCCAAGCAATACCGCTTTAACGGTTGGTCCAAAAATCGACTATGTTGTAGTAGAAACGTTCAACCAATATACATTCCGTCCGACCAATGTAATTTTAGCTAAAAACTTAGTTGGAAAACAATTCGGAAAAGGATTCTTTGCTTCAACAGAGCCTCACGATTTTGAAAATTTCAAAGAAGGCGATAAAAATATTCCCTACCAAATACTTGCCGAATGTAAAGGATTGGATTTAGTAGGCATTCGTTATGAACAACTAGTACCTTTCACACTTCCATATCAAAATCCAGAAAATGCTTTTAGAGTTATAGCAGGCGATTTTGTGACTACCGAAGATGGAACAGGAATCGTTCACACGGCACCCACTTTTGGAGCCGATGATGCCAAAGTTGCCAAAGAAGCAACACCAGAAGTACCACCAATGTTAGTGTTGGATGAAAATGGGAATCCAGTGCCGTTAGTCAACCTACAAGGAAAGTTCACGTCACACATGGGTGAATATGCTGGGAAATATGTTAAAAATGAATATTACAACGAAGGTGAAGCTCCTGAACGCTCTATAGATGTTGAACTTGCCATTCGTTTAAAAGAAGAAAACAAAGCCTTCAAGGTGGAAAAATACGTACACAGTTACCCACATTGTTGGAGAACCGATACGCCAATTTTATATTATCCGCTAGATTCTTGGTTTATAAAAATCACAGAAGTGCGTGATCGTATGTTTGATTTGAACGATACAATCAACTGGAAGCCTAAAGCAACGGGCGAAGGGCGTTTTGGGAATTGGTTAAAAAATGCCAACGACTGGAACTTATCGCGTTCTCGTTTTTGGGGAATTCCATTGCCAATTTGGAGAAATGAAGAAGGAACCGAAGAAATGTTAATGGGTTCGGTGGAAGAATTATACAACGAAATTGAAAAATCAATTGCTGCCGGTTTTCAAAAATCCAATCCTTTTCAAGGTTTCCAAATTGGAAATATGTCTGAAGCCAATTATGATTTAATCGATCTACATAAGAATGTAGTAGATGAAATTATTTTAGTTTCTGCTTCTGGAAAACCTATGAAACGCGAATCTGATTTGATTGATGTTTGGTTCGATTCAGGATCCATGCCCTATGCTCAATGGCATTATCCATTTGAAAACAAAGATAAAATTGACGAAAATAAAGATTTTCCAGCCGATTTTATTGCCGAAGGAGTAGACCAAACTCGCGGTTGGTTTTATACTTTACACGCTATTGGAACTTTAGTGTTTGATAAAATTGCTTATAAAAACGTAGTTTCTAACGGATTAGTTTTAGATAAAAACGGACAAAAAATGTCCAAACGATTAGGAAATGCAGCCGATCCATTTGAAACCTTAAGCGAATACGGTCCAGATGCGACACGTTGGTACATGATTGCTAACGCCAATCCGTGGGACAATTTAAAGTTTGATATTGAGGGCATTGCTGAGGTAAGGCGTAAATTTTTTGGAACATTGTACAATACTTACTCGTTTTTTGTTTTATATGCCAATATTGACAACTTCAACTATGACGAAGCTGAAATTCCATTAAAAGACCGTCCAGAAATTGACCAATGGATTATCTCTGAATTGAATACTTTAATAAAAATTGTTGATGATGCCTATTCCGATTATGAACCTACAAAAGCGGCTCGAGCCATATCTGATTTTGTTCAAGAAAACTTGAGTAATTGGTATGTGCGTTTGTGTCGACGTCGTTTTTGGAAAGGTGACTATGCTCAAGATAAAATTGCAGCCTATCAAACTTTGTATACTTGTTTGTTAACCATAAGTAAATTGGGCGCTCCAATTGCACCATTCTTTATGGATAAACTTTACAGAGACTTAACTTTATCGACACAGACAGAAAATTTTGAGAGTGTACATTTGGCAAAATTCCCTGTATCAGTTGAAAACTTTGTTGATAAATCATTAGAGAGTAAAATGCAGAAAGCACAGACCATTTCGTCACTTGTTTTATCACTTCGAAAAAAGGAAATGATCAAGGTACGTCAACCTTTGCAAAAAGTAATGATACCAATACTTGACGAGAGTCAAAGAGTTGAAATTGAAGCTATTTCGGACCTTATAAAAGCAGAGGTAAATGTAAAAGAAATCGAACTTTTAGACGATGCTTCTGGGGTTTTAGTCAAGCAAATAAAACCAAATTTCAAAGCACTTGGACCACGATTTGGAAAAGACATGGGGCTGATTGCCAAAGAGATACAGCAATTTACTCCAGAGCAAATTACGCAATTGGATATGGACGGAAGCATCATGCTTGATATTTCAGGAAAAAGCATAATTTTATCCATAGAAGATGTGGAGATTTCTTCTCAAGATATTCCGGGTTGGTTAGTAGCAAATGCTAATGGAATTACTGTTGCGCTTGACATTACAATTTCCGAGGAATTGAAAGAAGAAGGAATTGCTAGAGAGTTGGTTAACAGAATTCAGAATATTAGAAAAGATAGCGGTTTTGATGTTACCGACAAGATTATAGTATATTTGCAAAAAAATCCAGAATTAGAAAAAGCATTCATCGCAAATGAAAACTATATTAAATCTGAAACATTAACACAAACAGTGCTATTTGAAGAAAAAATAGAAAATGGTATTGAAATAGAATTTGACGAAATAAAAACTAAAATAATAATCACAAAATAATAAGAAAATGATAGATGAAGTTGCAAGATACTCTGACGCTGATTTAGCAGAATTTAAAGAGCTTATTCTTAAAAAAATTAGTAAAGCACAATACGATTTAGAATTGATAAAAAGCGCTTATATGAATGATTTAAACAACGGAACAGATGACACATCGCCAACGTTTAAAGCCTTTGAAGAAGGAAGCGAAACAATGAGTAAAGAAGCAAATTCACAATTGGCAATTCGTCAAGAAAAGTTTATTCGCGATTTAAAAAACGCACTTTTCCGTGTTGAAAATAAAACCTATGGTGTATGCAAAGTTTCGGGGAAACTAATTAGTAAAGAAAGGCTAATGATTGTTCCTCATGCTACAATGAGTATGGAATCTAAAAACGCTCAACGTTAAGCATTCAAAATATAAAAAACGCTCCAAGTGGAGCGTTTTTTAAACAATTCTCTTTACGCCATTAATTATTTCAAGATGACTTTAGGTAAATCAATTCTGTTTATACTTTCAATTCTTATTCTAGATCAAGTTTCAAAAATATTTATTAAAACCAACTTTATTTATGGTGAAGCCGGACAAATTGATGTTGCGAGTTGGTTTAAAATTTTATTAATTGAAAATGAGGGAATGGCTTGGGGAACAAAAATTCCAGGACAGCACGGAAAATTAATTTTAACCATGTTTCGTATCCTAGCAGTTTTTGGAATAGGTTACTGGTTATGGGATTCTTGTGAAAATAAATACAGTTCCAATTTTTTAATAGTGGCCATTTCTTTAATATTTGCAGGTGCTGCTGGAAACATTATCGACTCTGTATTTTACGGTGTTATTTTTGACGATAGTTACAATCAATTAGCGGTTTTAAATTCTGAAAAGCCCTATGGAACATGGTTTCACGGAAAAGTAGTGGACATGCTTTATTTTCCAATTGTGGACACGCACTTTCCGGATTGGGTTCCTTATTTTGGTGGGAAGGAATTTAAATTTTTTAATGCTATTTTTAATATTGCCGATGTTGCAATCTCGACTGGAGTTGGAATTCTAATTGTTTTTAATAAAAAAGCATTCACACCAGCATCGCCATTTAAATCCATTTCATAATTTTTGTTGGCGTAACACAATGCGTTAGAGGAATATCATTCGAAATAACATCCTCAATGGCTGTTTCAGCTTCAAACAATGAAAGTCCAATTTTAATTGTATTTGGATGACATTCTGATAAAAATTTATCATAAAATCCTTTGCCATATCCTACACGATTCCCATTAGTGTCAAAGGCTAAAAGAGGTACAAAAACTACCTCAATTTTAGAAGTTGGAACTTCCAAACCATTTATCGGTTCAGGAATGTTGAATTGATTTTTTTTAATTTTTGTATTGTCAGTTACTAGATAATGGGTCATTTTTAACGTAGCAAAATCACTTTTTGAAATCACAATTTCTTTATCTTTTCCAGCTAATAAATGTAAAACAAATTCGGTATCTACTTCCTTTAATTCTTCAATAGTAAGAAATAAATGAAAATAAGTTTTGTCCCAAATATCTAATTTCAAAAGATTGTTGGCAATGGAAAGGCTTTTATCTTCGATATCTTGAGCCGAAAGTTGTTGTCGAAGCGCCTTGTATTTAATCCGTAATTCCGATTTGTTCATAGCGTAAAAGTAAAAATTATATTTTTAATACTTCATTTGAAATTATTCGATTAACCTACTAACTTTGTTACATGAACAATCCATCACTCGAACTACAAATACAATCGCTTCCTGATAATCCAGGAGTCTATCAGTATTACGATAAAGATGGAAAAATACTCTATGTTGGTAAAGCTAAAAATCTTAAAAAACGTGTGGCTTCCTATTTCAATAAAATACACGACACAGCCAAAACCAATGTACTTGTAAAAAAAATTGTTTCCATAAAACACATCGTAGTTGCAACGGAAGCCGATGCCCTTTTGTTGGAAAACAATTTGATAAAAACCCTGCAACCACGTTACAATGTTTTACTTCGTGATGACAAAACCTATCCTTGGATTTGCATAAAAAAAGAACCTTTTTCAAGAATATTCCCAACACGAAGAATCGTCAAAGACGGTTCGGAATATTTTGGACCCTATACCAATTTTAAAACCGTAAACACACTTTTGGATTTGATTAAAGAGTTGTATCCTTTGCGTAATTGTAATTATGATTTGACTAAAACCAATATTGTCAGCGGAAAGTTCAAAGTGTGTTTGGAATATCATATTGGCAATTGTAAAGGACCTTGTGAGGGATTAGAATTGCTAGAAAATTATCAGAAACAAGTGGACGCTATTCGAGAAATTCTTAAAGGAAACTTCAAAGAAAGCATGAAGGATTTCAAAAATAAAATGTTTGAATTGTCAAGCAACTTGCACTTTGAAGAAGCCCAAAAAATAAAAGAAAAAATTACAGTACTCGAAAATTATCAATCAAGATCAACGGTTCTTAATCCCAAGATTTCAAATATTGATGTTTTCTCTATCGTTTCTGATGAAGCGATGGCCTATGTGAATTTTTTGCAAATAGCACATGGGGCTGTAATTCGTTCGTATACTTTAGAAATTAAGAAAAAATTGGACGAGTCGGATGAAGAGTTATTGCAGTTGGCGGTAGTAGAACTTCGAGAGCGATTTCAGCTAATGTCTCGAGAAATTATTTTACCATATCAACTGGATTTTGGTGATAAAATAAAAGTTTCTGTCCCGCAACTTGGCGATAAGAAGCAAATTTTAGAACTCTCGGAACGCAATGCTAAATATTATCGATTAGATCAACTCAAACAGATTCAAATTGTAGATCCAGAGCGTCATACCAATAGAATAATGGCACAAATGCAAAAAGATTTGCGACTTTCTACTGAGCCAAGACATATTGAATGTTTTGATAATTCAAATATTCAAGGAACCAATCCAGTGGCCGCATGTGTGGTTTTTAAAGAGGGTAAGCCAAGTAAAAAAGACTATCGCCATTTTAATATTAAGACAGTGGAAGGTCCAAACGATTTTGCCTCAATGGAAGAAGTGGTTTTCAGAAGATACAAACGCATGTTGGATGAAAACCAACCGTTGCCTCAATTAATAATTATTGATGGAGGTAAAGGTCAGTTATCCTCAGCTTTAAAGAGTTTGGACGATTTAGAGCTACGAGGTAAAATTGCTATAATTGGCATCGCAAAACGCTTGGAAGAGTTATTTTATCCCGGAGATAGCGTTCCCTTATATTTAGATAAAAAATCGGAAACGTTAAAAATTATTCAACAATTAAGAAACGAAGCACACCGATTCGGGATTACTTTTCATCGAGATAAAAGAAGTAAAGCCGCTTTAAATTCTTCAGTAGAAACTATTCCAGGTATTGGCGAAAAGACATTGGTTATGCTTATAAAACACTTCAAAAGTGTTAAAAGATTAAAATTAGCAACCGAAAAAGAAATTTCTGACGTAGTTGGTGTATCAAAAGCCAAAAAAATTTCCGAATTTTACCAAATAAGCAAATCCGAATTATAACGATGCAAAAAGCTTTGCTACTTTTTCTAAGTTTATGTTTTCTTCAACTAGCTGTTGCTCAAGACGCCATAAAAAAGAATAGACCAAAAATCGGTTTAATTCTTAGTGGCGGTGGAGCAAAAGGTTTTGCGCATATCGGAGTTTTGAAAGTTTTAGAACAAGCAGGTGTTAAGATAGATTATATTGGTGGGACAAGTATGGGCGCAGTTGTAGGAGGTTTATACGCTTCGGGTTACAATGCCACTCAAATAGATTCTATTTTTAAAAACACGAATTTTGATGAATTGCTTCAAGATTATATTCCACGTTCCTCCAAAAGTTTTTATGAAAAAAGGAATGATGAAATGTATGCACTAGCACTCCCAATTAATAAATTTAAAGTTGGAATACCTATAGCATTATCCAAAGGGATGTATAACTATAACTTGCTCGCCAAACTCACCCATAAAGTTAGACATATTAGAGATTTTAATCAATTGCAAATTCCATTTTTATGTATAGCAACCGATATTGAAAAAGGAGAACCTGTGATTTTAGATAAAGGTTATTTAGCACAAGCAATGATGGCGAGTTCTGCTTTCCCATCACTTTTTTCTCCGGTTGATATTGATGGTAAGTTGTTAATAGATGGAGGCGTGGTCAATAATTATCCTGTTGATGAAGTCAGAAAAATGGGAGCGGACATTATTATTGGTGTTGATGTACAAGATGACTTGAAAGATAGGAAAGGGCTAACAGATGCAACAAGAATATTGGTTCAAATTACCAATTTAGAGATGATAAGAAAGATGAAAGACAAAATTAAGGTTACTGATATTTATATCAAACCTGATGTTTCTTATTTTGGAGTTATTTCTTTTAATGAAGGACAATCTATAATAAAAAAAGGAGAGGAAGCTACCTTTGCGGTTTATGAACAGTTAAAAAAATTAGCAGATACCATTGGAAACCCACACTTGCAAAAAATGCAAGTTACAGCTGATACGATTGTCTTAAAAGGAGTTTCTATCAATAAACTAGATAAGTTTACAAGAGCTTATATCATGGGAAAATTAAAATTAAAAGATGGAAAGAAGTATACTTACAACGATATAAAGTCAGGTATTAATAATTTAAATGCTACCCAAAACTTTAGTAGTATTAGTTACTCTTTAGAAAAAGCAAATGACAAAGACGAATTCAAAATTAATCTAACAGAGAATAAGACCAAAGCGTATTTAAAACTCGGAATACATTATGACGGTTTGTATAAAACGGCGGCGTTAATAAATTACACCTATAAAAAAGGGTTTTTAAAAAATGATGTACTTTCTCTAGATTTGGGGCTTGGAGATAACATTCGTTACAATTTGGATTACTATGTCGATAACGGATTTTATTTTAGTTATGGATTTAAATCTAAATACAATAGCTTTAATCGCAATGTAACAACCGATTTTAATAACGGACAATTGCTGACTCAATTAGGAATAAATAAAATTAACATCGACTTTAAGGATTTTACAAATCAAATCTATGTTCAAACCGTTTTCATTCAAAAATTTCTAATAGGAGCTGGATTAGAATACAAATACCTTAAAATTGAGTCGCCAACATTAGAGAACAATTCTCCAACACTTGAAAAAAGTAATTATTCAAGTGTTTTTGGATACTTGAAATACGATTCTTTTGATAATAAATATTTTCCAAAAAAAGGATGGTACTTTTATGGAGACATACAGTCATATTTTCACTCTTCCAATTATACCAAAGCTTTTAATGAATTTTCAATTGCCAAGGGTGATCTTGGCATTGCACAAACTTTTTATAAAAAAGTAACTTTAAAAGCTCAAACAGAAGTTGGTTTTGCGATAGGAAACCAAAGTGTTCATTTTTTAGATTTTGTACTTGGAGGTTATGGTTATAATACGATTAACAACTTCAAACATTTTTACGGGTATGATTTTTTAAGTATTTCTAAAGACAGTTATATAAAGTCCTGTTTTACAGTTGACGTTGAAGTATATAAAAAAAACCACATAAATTTTTCCGCCAATTATGCCAATGCCGATGATAAACTCTTCAAAACAGATGATTGGTTGCAAAAACCAAAATATACGGGCTATGCCATTGGCTATGGACTTGAAAGTATCATTGGCCCAATTGAAGTTAAATATTCTTGGTCGCCAGAATTAAGCAAAGGTTACACTTGGTTTAGTGTTGGCTTCTGGTTTTAAGTAAAAAATGGCAAGAAAAATTATTGTGTTTTGTTATAGAAAAAAACAATATATTTGAAACTATTAAAATCAAAATTATAACCAAAAATTATATTTATGTCAATCTGGAAAAAAAAATCAATACCACAATTATTAAGCGAAGCCGCGGAATCTGAAAAAGGATTAAAAAGAACACTGACGGCTTGGTCACTTGTAGCTTTAGGAATAGGAGCAATTATTGGGGCTGGACTATTTGTTAGAACCGCTACAGCAGCAGCACAAAATGCTGGACCATCAGTTACTATAGGGTTTATTGTTGCCGCCATTGGATGTGCGTTGGCCGGATTATGTTATGCAGAATTATCCTCTTCTATTCCAATATCTGGAAGTGCCTATACCTATACTTATGCAACAATGGGGGAACTTTTAGCTTGGATAATTGGTTGGGATTTAATTCTTGAATACGCAGTAGGTGCAGCTACAGTAGGAATAGCATGGAGTGAATACCTCAATAATCTACTGGTCAATGTGCTCCATATGAGCCCAATTCCTTATTCCTTATCGCATTCACCATTCCAAGTTTCATCAATAGGAGAACACGGAATTATTAATTTACCTGCTTTTTTTATTGTTGGAATAATAAGTCTTTTGTTGATAAAAGGAACTCAAGAATCAGCTTTTGTAAACGGAATTATTGTTGTTATCAAAGTAACTATTGTAGTTTTAATTATTGTCTTAGGTTGGAGTTTCATCAACCCAGCAAATCATACGCCTTATATCCCTGAAGCATCTGTCTTTACTGACGATTCTGGAGTTGGTCATAGTTATGGAGGAATAATGGGAATTCTTGGCGCAGCCGGAACGGTGTTCTTTGCCTTTATTGGTTTTGATGCCGTAAGTACAGCAGCTCAAGAAACCAAGAACCCTAAACGAGATATGCCAATTGGTATTTTAGGATCATTGGCAGTTTGTACTGTTTTGTATATTCTGTTTGCACATGTTTTAACGGGTCTTGAATCCGTTGAGTTTTTTAGAACTGGAGGAAAAGAAGCTTCTGTTGCTAATGCAATTTCATCTTCAATGGGTGCAGGATATCAATGGTTAGCTCAATTTGTAACGGTTGCAATCTTGTTTGGATTTACATCAGTAATATTAGTAATGTTACTTGGACAATCCAGAGTATTTTATGCCATGGGTAAAGACGGGTTATTGCCTAAAGCATTTGGTGATTTACATCCAAAATACAAAACGCCATACAAAGCAAATCTTGCAATTTTAGTAATAGTTGGTGCTTTTGCAGCGTTTATTCCAGGAGATATTGTTGGCGATATGACAAGTATCGGAACTTTATTCGCCTTTATATTAGTGTGTATTTCTGTAATTGTTTTAAGAAAAACGGAGCCTGATATGAAACGTGAATTTAAAACACCATTCGTTCCATTAGTACCAATTCTTGGAGTTATAGTTTGTCTTGCAATGATATACGGATTAGGCTGGACAAACTGGTTACGACTTGGCGTGTGGTTGGTATTAGGTCTTATTATTTATTTTGTTTACGGAAAACAAAACAGTAAACTGAACAATCCCGATAAATAATTAAAAAAATAAACATAAAAAGGCATTACCTATTGACTAATCAATTCGTAATGCCTTTTTCATTTGTAAATAATTCATTTTAATTACATTCTAAAAATTAAAATTTCCCGATATTTGTACTGTATTTTAATTTCATAAAACCATGATAGCATTTTTAGCATTAATTTTAGCATTTGCAGCAGGAATTATAGTAGGTAAAGTAATGAGTAAAGACAATAATAAATAATTTTTAATCATGCCACTGTACCATAAACTTGGAAATTTTCCGCAAAAAAGACATACGCAATTTGAAAAGCCAACAGGAGGTTTATACTATGAACAACTTTTTGGAACCGAAGGATTTCATGGACATTCTTCCCTTTTGTACCACGTATACAGACCAACACAAGTTAAAGAAATTTTAAAATCGTATAGTGTTGAACCCAAAATTGCTATAGATAAAAACATCAAATCATTACTTTTAAAAGGATTTGAGCTACAACCTAAACAAGATTTTCTTGAGAGCCGAAAAGCCATGTTGGTTAATAAAGATTGTATCATTGGATTGGCAGCACCCCAACAATCATTAACCACTTATTTTTATAAAAATGCAGATGCCGATGAAATGATTTTTATCCATAAAGGGAAAGGAAAATTACGCACCATGTTGGGTAACATTTCTTTCGAATATGGAGATTATTTGATTATTCCTCGTGGTATGATTTACCAAATTGAGTTTGAATCATCAGAAAACAGATTGTTCTATGTTGAGTCCTATACGCCATTCTATACTCCAAAAAGATATAAAAACGAATCGGGACAGCATTTGGAACACGCCCCATTTTGTGAACGCGATTTTAAATTGCCAACCGAATTAGAAACCCATGATGAAAAAGGAGATTTCCTTATTAAAATTAAAAAAGAAGGAATGATGCACGAAGTGGTATATGCGACACATCCCTTTGATGTAGTGGGTTGGGATGGATATAATTTTCCATATGGATTTAGTATTCATAATTTTGAACCAATAACGGGACGTATTCATCAACCGCCACCAGTACATCAAACATTTGAAACGGCAACTTTTGTAGTATGTTCTTTCTGTCCAAGACTCTATGATTATCATCCAAAATCAATTCCAGCACCTTATAATCATAGTAATATCGATAGTGATGAGGTTTTGTATTATGTAGATGGCGATTTTATGTCACGAAATAATATCGAACAAGGTCACATTACCTTACATCCAAAAGGAATTCCTCACGGACCAGCTCCTGGAGCAATGGAAAGAAGTATTGGTCATACCGAAACACAAGAATTAGCAGTTATGGTTGATACTTTTCGCCCCTTAATGGTAACAGAAGACGCCATGGGATTAGACGATGGAAAATATTATAAATCCTGGCTAGAATAAGGAGCTATTTGCTTCGCCAGTTCGCTCTTTAGGAGCTCGTGTCCTGCTGTCCGCTATATCTTTTTGTCTCGTTCCAAAAAACGAGACAAAAAGGATGCCGCTGCCATCAGGGCTAAAAAATAAAATAACAACAACTATTCGGTTAATCAAATCAAAGAATAACCGAATCAATAAACAAATAAAATGTCAAAAGAAGTAAAACCCGTTGAATACGGACTAGAAAAAATATTTGAAGGAGCACAAGATTTCCTTCCATTAATGGGAACTGACTATGTTGAATTTTATGTTGGTAACGCAAAACAAGCTGCGCACTTTTATAAAACAGCTTTTGGTTTTCAATCACATGCTTATTGCGGACTAGAAACAGGCTCTCGAGACAGAGTTTCTTACGTTTTAAAACAAGACAAAATCCGTTTAGTACTTACAACGGCTTTAACTAGTGAAAATGTTGTAGGTGAACATGTTAAAAAACATGGTGATGGTGTTAAAATCATTGCGCTTTGGGTTGAAGATGCAAGAAAATCATTCGAAGAAACTACCAAACGAGGCGCTAAAGTTTTTATGGAACCTGTTGTGGAGAAAGATGAGTTTGGAGAAGTAGTTCGAGCCGGTATTTATACTTATGGCGAAACAGTTCACATGTTTGTAGAAAGGAAAAACTATAGCGGCGCTTTCTTACCTGGATTTGTAGAATGGAAATCAGATTATAATCCAACTACAGTAGGTTTAAAATATATTGACCATATGGTGGGAAATGTAGGTTGGAACCAAATGAATATATGGGTAAAATGGTATGAAGACGTCATGGGATTTGTAAATTTTCTATCTTTTGATGACAAACAAATCCATACGGAATATTCAGCACTAATGAGTAAAGTGATGAGCAATGGAAATGGAAGAATTAAATTTCCAATCAACGAACCAGCAAAAGGGAATAAACGTTCTCAAATTGAAGAATATCTAGATTTTTACGAAGGTTCTGGTGTGCAACATATTGCCATTGCTACAGATGATATTATTAAAACGGTTACCGAATTAAGAGCTAGAGGAATTGAATTCCTTTCAGCTCCACCACACGAATACTATAAAGCAATTCCAGAACGATTAGGAGTTCACATGGAAATGATGCACGAAGATTTAAATGCTATTGAAAAATTAGCCATTATGGTTGATGCTGATGAAGATGGTTATTTACTTCAAATTTTTACAAAACCAGTGGAAGACAGACCAACACTATTTTTTGAAATTATACAAAGAATGGGCGCTAAAGGATTTGGAGCTGGAAATTTTAAAGCTTTATTTGAATCTATTGAAAGAGAACAAGCCAAAAGAGGAACTTTATAATAATTATCCTTTTTTATTGAATAATTATTAAAATATAACGTTGTAGTCGTGCTATTTTTAATAAAAATATGTTAAAGTCAATTTTTTACTAAGAATAAATCAAAAGTTCAACTATCTTTGTGCCAAGAAAAACAAAAGGAGTGGTTTCTAGATGTTTTTTATATAAATTTTTTTGAATTTATAGTTTTTGGTTGGTTAATAGCATAAAAACTCAGTCAATATTTGACTGGGTTTTTTTGTTTTAATACATTTGGAACAGAAATTGTAATTACGCTATGTAAATCAATTTTTATAATATATGAAAAAAGGAATATTATTTTTATTACTTATAGCAATTTTAGGGTTTGACACACAAAAACCACCAGCTTATGACGTTGGCGAATGGTTTAAATTTAGAATTCATTACGGATTTATTAATGCAGGTTTTGCAACTCTTGAAATAAAAGAAGGCTTAAAAGAAAATAAAAAAGTTTTTCACGCCATTGGTAAAGGATATACTGCTGGTATGTCTCGTTTCTTTTTTAAAGTAGACGACAATTATGAAAGCTATTTTGATAAAGTAACCAACAAACCCTATCAATTTGTTAGAAAAATTGATGAAGGTGGATATTCTAAAAATCAAGAAGGGTTCTTTAATCAAGATGATAATAAAGTAGTAGTAAAGAATTATAAAAATAAAACAGAGAAAACAATTTCAGTTACAGAAAATGTTCAAGATATTGTTTCGACATTTTATTTCTTAAGAAACCATCCCGCTGTTGACAATATGAAAGTTGGAGAATATATTGCTGTTGACATGTTTTTTGATGATGAGATTACAAAATTCAAGTTAAAATTTATAGGCAGAGAAGATTTAAATACTAAATTTGGAACAGTACCTACTTTGATTTTTAGACCCTTAGTACAATCTGGTAGAGTTTTTAAAGAAGAGGAAAGTTTAACGGTTTGGATATCCGATGATGAAAACAAAATTCCACTACGAATCAAAGCAAGTTTGGCTGTAGGCTCTATAAAAGCTGACTTAGATGGTTTTAAAGGATTAAAAAATCCATTTATGATAAAAGTAAAAAAATAATGAACGATAATTCCAATCAAAAAACAATTTTAAATGCTTTAGACCAAAAATTCGAAGCAATCAATCAAAAAACCGCAACACATCTTGAAGGCCTGCTTTGGTCGAAACCCATTACTTATTGGGATTACATTCAAACAGATGTATTATTAAATCTTCAAACTCAAAGAACCACTTTGCCCGACGAAATGGTTTTTATTATGTACCATCAAGTCAATGAATTACTGTTCAAAATGATATTGTGGGAAATCAATCAATTGTGCGATATTGACCATCCTTCAACAGATTTTTTTACAGAAAGATTAGGAAGAATTAGTAGGTATTTTGATATGTTGACTACTTCATTCGATATTATGGGTGACGGAATGGAAGTAGAACAATATATGAAATTTAGAAATACACTAACACCAGCAAGTGGATTTCAAAGCGAACAATACCGTTTAATAGAGTTTGCTTCAACGGATTTGATCAATTTAATTGATTATCGTTTTAGAGCAACAATTGATAGAAATACACCCTACGAACATGCCTTTGAACATTTGTATTGGCAAGCAGCAGGTAAAAATTATGAAACAGGAGAAAAATCGTACTTACTATCGGCATTTGAAAATAAATACAAAGCTCATTTTTTGAGAGAAATGGAAAGATACAATACCATTAATCTATGGCAAAAATTCAAGCAATTACCCGAATCAGATCAAAAAAATCCAGCATTAATTAATGCAATGAGGCATTATGACCATACGGTAAATATTATATGGGTATTAGGTCATTTAAATGCAGCGCGAAAGTATATAGATAGCGGACAAGGTATTGCCGAAGCAACTGGGGGAAGCGATTGGAAAAAATACATGCATCCAAAATACCAAAGAAGAATATTTTTCCCCGAATTATGGAGCGAAGAAGAATTAAAAAATTGGGGTAGCGAAAATTAATTTTACCCAAAAAAACACCACCTTGAAAAGAGTATCTCTATTACTAATTGTATTGGTTTTTATTTTGTCTTGTAAAAAAGAAGAAGTAGAAACGGTGCAAACAATAAATCCTGTAACACCAGTGATTGAGTTTGGCTTCAAATTCAATGATTTTAATGTGCAACAAGATACTATTGAGAGTGGAGATACATTTGGAAGTATTATTGACGCACAAAATCTAGGTAAAAAGGAAGTTTTTGATATTGTTGAAAAAGTTAAAGATACTTTTGACGTTAGGATTATTAGGGAAGGAAAACCTTTTACAATACTAAGAACAAAAGATAAAACTAAAAAATTGCAAGCCTTCATATATCAACCGGATAGATTAAATTATTACATAATTGATTTTAGAGATTCAATAGTAGTTCATAAAAAAACAAAACCTCTAACCTTCAAAACTAGAACCATTGCTGGCGCATTAAATGGTTCGCTTTCGGAAACATTAGCCAATGAAAAAGTGGACGCTTCTTTAGCCACTCGAATCGCTAAAGTTTATGCTTGGTCAATCGACTTTTTCAAACTCCAAAAAGGAGATAAGTTTGCCATTACATTTACAGAAAGATACATTAGCGATTCTATTTATGATGGAGTTGACAGCTTAAAAGCTTCCTATTTTGAATACAAAGGAAAAAATATTTATGCCTTTCCTTTTGAACATGATCTAAATTCAGGCAAATTAGAATACTATGATGAAGAAGGGAAAGCCTTAAAAAACTTCTTCTTAAAGGCACCTTTAAAATTTATAAACATTACTTCTCGATATACAAAAAGTAGATTTCACCCAGTGCAGCATCGATGGAAGGCGCATAATGGAACTGATTATGCCGCATCAACAGGGACACCAATCATGACAACCGCTTCAGGAATTGTTGAACAAGCAGGTTTTACAACTGGGAATGGTAACTTTGTTAAAGTAAAACATGATAAAACCTATTCTACCCAATATTTACATATGTCTAAAATAGTAGTAAAAAGAGGGCAACGGGTAACACAAGGGCAAGTTATAGGGAAAGTTGGAAGTACAGGTTTAGCCACAGGTCCACATGTTTGCTATCGTTTTTGGAAAAATGGCGTGCAGGTTGATGCTTTGAAATTAAAATTACCAAACTCCACACCTATGGATTCAAAAAACAAACCTAGATTTATAGCACAAATGACTCCTCTCAAACGTGAATTGGATAGTGTATCCGCGTTAAAATTTAAAAAATAATTTTTTTTCATTACTACAACGTTACCTTAAAAATCAGATAGTATAGTTTACAAACTATTCTATTAAATTTGCAAAAGAAAATCAAAATAATGGCCTTAGACAAAATTAATCCGTCAACTACAACTGCTTGGCATCAATTACAAAATCATTATACAGAAATGCAAACGGCTTCTATGTCAGAAATGTTTGCCAATGATAGTAGTAGAACTGAAAAATTTCATATACAATGGAAAGATTTCTTAGTTGATTATTCCAAAAACATCATCAATCAAAAGACTATAGATTTACTTTTAAATTTAGCTAACGAAGTACATTTAAAAACAGCAATTGCAAGTTATTTCAATGGCGAAATCATCAATCAAACCGAAAACAGAGCAGTGCTACATACCGCTTTACGAACTCCAGAAACAGCAACTGTTTTAGTTGATGGAAGTAATGTTATCCCTGAGATTTTTGAGGTTAAAAAAGCCGTTCAAAAATTTTCGAATGAAGTGATTTTAGGTGAAAGAAAAGGCTATACAGGAAAACCATTTACCGATATTGTCAATATAGGAATTGGAGGTTCCGATTTAGGACCAGCAATGGTTGTTGAAGCATTACAATTTTATAAAAATCACTTGAATGTTCATTTTGTCTCCAATGTTGATGGCGATCATGTAAATGAAATAATTAAAAAAATAAATCCTGAAACAACACTTTTTGTAATCGTTTCAAAAACATTCACAACCCAAGAAACACTTACAAATTCGGAAACCATTAGAGCTTGGTTTCTGAAAAACGCTTTGCAAGAAGATGTCGCCAAGCACTTTGTAGCAGTATCTACCAATATTCAAAGAGTTACGGAATTTGGAATTAATCCAGCCAATGTTTTTCCCATGTGGGATTGGGTTGGTGGACGATTTTCGCTTTGGAGTGCCGTTGGATTATCCGTTAGTTTAGCAGTAGGTTATGATAACTTTAACAAGTTATTAAAAGGGGCAAACGAAATGGATGAACATTTCAAAACTACTGATTTTGACAAAAATATTCCTGTAGTTTTGGCTTTATTAAGTATTTGGTACAACAACTTTTTTGGAGCCGAAAGCGAAGCCTTGATTCCATACACACAATATTTGCAAAAATTGGCGCCTTATTTACAACAAGGAATTATGGAAAGCAATGGGAAAAGCGTTGGGCGCGATGGGAAACCTGTAAATTATCAAACAGGATCTATTATTTGGGGTGAACCTGGCACCAATTCGCAACATGCCTTTTTTCAATTGATTCATCAAGGAACAAAATTAATTCCAACCGATTTTATCGGATTTGTTAAGCCTTTATTCGGGAATCAAGACCATCACGAGAAGTTGATGTCCAACTTTTTTGCGCAAACAGAAGCTTTGTTAAACGGAAAAACTGCCTTTCAAGTTCAATCCGAATTTGATAAAAACAAGGTTCCTAAAGACAAAGCAGCCTATTTATTACCTTTTAAAGTTTTTGCAGGTAACAAACCAACTACTACTTTATTGATTCAAAAATTAACTCCAGAAGCTTTAGGTTCTTTAATCGCCATGTATGAACATAAAATTTTCGTTCAAGGTATTATTTGGAATATTTTCAGCTACGACCAATGGGGAGTTGAATTGGGAAAACAATTAGCCAATTCCATTTTAGATGAAATACACTCAAAATCTGTTAGTAGTCACGATAGTTCAACGTCATTTTTACTAAACTATTATTTGGAAAATAAATAAACACATAAACCTCCTTTCAAAGTGAGGTTTTTTTATGCCTTTTTCGTTATATTTGTTACTCTAAAAATTATTCTATGTACACATTTATTCAAAAATTCCATTCAGGCTGGGCTTATTTAGCACTTTTATTACTTGTAATTGCGGTTGCAAACTCCTTGATAGGAATGTCATCCAAAAAAGAATTCACTGCAAAAGATAGAAAAATTGCCATATTTGGTTTAATAGCTACTCACATTCAATTAGTAGTTGGAATGATTTTATATTTTGTATCACCATTAGGTTCTGCAGTTTTCGGACAAATGAAAGACGCTGCTTTAAGGTTAACTTCATTAGAACATCCTTTAACCAATCTTATTGCCATTACTTTGATTACAATCGGTTGGTCCAAACATAAAAAAGCTACTACTAATGAAGCTAAGTTCAAATCGATTGCCATTTTTTTTGGGTTGGGATTGCTTTTAATTTTAAGCAGGATTCCATGGTCTTTATGGTTTAAATAGAAACTGTTTAAAGATTTTCGCTAGGTTGATTAGCCTTGCTAGTAGTAACCAATTCAAAACAAATGAATAACAAAATAGTTATAGTATTACTTACAACCTTATCGTTTGTTATAACGACTAGTTTTACTTTGGATGTTCCACAACAAAAAAATAAAAAGAAACACAAAACAAGCAAACACGTTGTAACTAAAAGTAAAATCGCAGTAGTTGATACAACAAAGCAAAAACTAAAACTTGAAATTGCACCTTTGGATTCTTTACTTGTAACTAATAAAAAAGAAATTCTTAAAGCCTATAAAAAAGATGCCCATGCTTCTTACTATCATGACAAATTTAATGGTAAAAGAACCGCAAGCGGGAAACCTTTTGATAATTCTAAATATACTGCAGCCCATAAAAAATTACCTTTTGGAACAAGAGTTAAAATAACTAATGAAGCCAACGGGAAATCTGTAATCGTTGAAATAAATGACCGAGGTCCTTTTTCAAGAGTAAGAGAAATCGACTTAACTAAAAAAGCCTTTATGGATATTGCTTCTAATAAAAATTCAGGAGTTGTAATTGTTACTATTGAAGTTATTGAATAAAATCACCATGATTTATAAGGTTTATGGCTTAAATAGGAGTTGTAAAATTTTGCGTCAGCGGTAACTTCTTTTCCTAACCAATTTGGTCTTTCAAAAACTTCATCTTCAGATTTAAGTTCTACCTCTGCAAGTATGAGCCCTTCATTTTCGCCTGAAAAAACATCTACTTCAAAAAGATGATTGCCTACCTTTATTTCATACCTAGTTTTATCAATATAAATATTTTCACAAAGGGGTAACAATTTTTCAGCTTCTGCAAAAGGAATTTCTGTTTCCCACTCCAATCGTGTGGTACCACTTTCGTTTCCTTTCCCTTTGATAGTTAAGAAGCCTTTGTTTCCTTTAATTCTTATGCGAACTGTTCGTTCAGGATTGGAGTTTAAATACGCTTGTACAATTCTATTTTGCGTGAAAGAATACTTTATAAAATCGTTGGAAAGCACTAAAAATTTTCGTTCTATTTCTAACATGGGATTGCCAATTTTATCTAAAGATACTATAAATTTGTGAGATGCAGGAACTCCAATCCTACCGAAAAATCATCCATGTCGATATGGATGCTTTCTACGCTTCGGTGGAGCAATTGGACAATCCCGAACTTCGAGGAAAACCTTTGGCCGTAGGCGGAAGTGAAATTCGCGGCGTCGTTTCGGCAGCGAGTTATGAAGCTAGGAAATTTGGCGTTCGCAGTGCCATGAGTGGTGTTCAAGCAAGAAAAAACTGCCCAACTTTGATATTTGTTCCCCCAAGATTCGAACGGTATAAAGAAATTTCAAAGCACATTCGGAAAATATTTTATGACTATACCGATTTGGTTGAACCCTTGTCTTTAGATGAAGCTTATTTGGATGTTACTGAAAATAAAAAAGGAAATCCCAGTGCTACTTTGATAGCGCAAGAAATCAGAAAACGCATTTTTGACGAATTGGGTTTAACAGCTTCTGCAGGAATTTCAGTAAATAAATTTGTTGCTAAAATAGCTAGTGACTATAATAAACCTAATGGTCAAAAAACAATTAATCCAGAAGAAGTAGCCTCTTTTTTAGAGGGTTTAGATGTCAAGAAATTTTACGGAATTGGTAAGGTCACAACTGAGAAAATGTACCATCACGGGATTTTTACAGGAAAAGACTTAAAAGCTAAAACGCATGAGTATCTCGAAGAACATTTTGGGAAAAGTGGTGCACAATATTATAACATTGTTAGAGGGATTCACAATAGTGAAGTGAAACCCAACAGAATCACAAAATCGGTAGCTGCAGAGCATACCTTTAATGAGAATTTAACCTCAGAAGTATTCATGTCCGAACGATTGGAACGTATTGCACAAGAATTGGAAAAACGACTTAAAAAATATTCCATCTCAGGAAAAACGATAACTTTAAAAATAAAATACAGCGATTTCACCACACAAACCCGAAGCAAAACATTGCCTTATTTTATTGCAGACAAAGGTTTGTTGTTTGAAACCGCCAAGGAATTATTATACCAAGAGCGTATGAAAGAATCAGTACGGTTACTTGGAATTTCTTTGAATAATTTAAATACGGAAGTTAAAAAATCGGTGGTGGTGCAGCTGCGTTTTGAGTTTTGATTTATACATAATAAAAAAAAATAGCCCCAAATAAATTGAGGCTATTTTTTTTATGAAGTAGACTTACTTTTAGTTAATAACAATATCATCTATTTGCATAGTTGTGGTTGGACCAGTTGTTCCATTCCCAACATATTCAAATATAAAGAAACCAGTACCAGTTAATGTAATTGGATCAATGTTGTAATTTGTACTACTTGTAAAATTTGTTGGATAACCAGAAGGAGATCCAGGAGAAAAGGTAAACCCAGATGTTATATCCACTAAAGTTGCAGTCGATACATCAGAACCAGGGACATAATCAGTAGAATAATATACTTTCAAACAACTACTATCTCCAAAACCAGCTTTGGTTTTAAATGAAAATGTGTTGGCTGCAGAAAAATCTACAGGAACAAAAAACAATACTCTGTTAGCTTCTGGAGTTCCACCAAAAGAGGAAACTTGAATATATTTATTACCACTAAACGTTTTCACCTGCCAATATCTGCTACCTACATTAGCATCATTAACGTATTTAGGAAACACGGAAACATTGTTGCTATAGGAAGTAAAAGGTTCGTTTAAAGTCCCGTTATAAGCAATAGCGTCTCCAACAATTGGAGGATTAACATCAAATCGGTCTTCGGTTAATTGAATATCGCTTTCATATCGAACTATAAATTGAAAATCGGTATCATATTTTGTTAAAACACCTCTAATTTTTCCGCTTTTAACAGGCACTTGATTTCCAGTAAAGGGACAAAAGCTACTAAAACGGATAATTTGTGCTGCACCACCATCAGATGAAATAAGTTCATGATTTGTTGCACCACCACCAGAATCAATATCGTAATAGGTTCTGTTGATTGACGCATCTGCAAACTGAACATTTTCTAATTCTATCAAAGTGTTTTGTACCGCATCGGTGTAAGCATCGGCTAAACTAAATGTTCTAACCATTTCACTTTCAGCAACAATCGTTGCAGATGGGAACAAATGATTTTTCCATTCAAATTCTGATAATCTTCCAATCTCAGGAGGGTTAACAGTACTTGGTTGATAAAACGAACCAATTTGTAATGAACCATAAACAATAGCACTATACAAACCATTTAATTTGATATATACTTTTCTTCCCGGCGTAAACCCTTCACCAAAAAGAGTCGTTTCATTGATAGGAACACTAAAGCCTATTGGATCAGAACCATCCGTTGGAAGCGTTTGAAAAGATATAGACTTGTAAAAAGTTCCTTTTTCATCACTAGATGTGACATACGCTTCAATAATTTGATCAGTAGCCGAAGGTGAAAAAGCTACGGGGAAATTTGTTGCGGCATCTTGAACAGCTTCAACAGTAGTTGTAGTTGTTAATTCATAAGTAACCAATGTGCTACTCGGAGTATTATAGTTATCATCATTTACACAACTAGAAAATAATCCCGCTGTAACGGATAAAAATAAAACAGATTTAATAAATATATTTTTCATAGTGCAAACTTTTATTTTTCGTTAAAAATTCTAATGTTATCAATTTCATAAGTTCCATCCAAAGAAAAATTAGTACCAGAACCTTTGCATCTAAACGCTAAATTAATATTTCCTGTAAAGATATCTTTATCTGATAAATCAATTTTTCCAGAACTGAAGAAATCGAAATTGGTATCGTAATCTAAAGGTGGTTTAGTGAACGTTAAAGGAATCCAGGTAGCAGCGGTTACATTAGTTCCATCATAATTTGTAGAATAAAGTAATTCGATAGAATTTGATGAAGAGGATACATAGGCTTGGGCTACATCGAAAGCTAATTTTTCGTTTTCAAGTAAATCCATATTAATCGGAGGCGAAATTAACCAAGCAATATTTGAAGGCTCATTCGATTGATAAGAAGTGAACTCAGCATATTTTGTACCACTATAAAATCCTTGGTTCCATTTAACTGTTCCTGCTTGAGCAAAATTTGTCCATCCTAAAATATTAAGAGGATCTCCTTCTGTTTCTTCTTTAACGCTTAAAAACTCTTCATAAAAAAGATAAGGAGATAAATCAGAATTTTTAATATCGTCCTCTGGAGCACATCCTGTGAAAGGTGTAATAGCGACAAGCGCTAGTATTAATAATTTTATTGTTTTCATAGCTATTCGTTTAAAAATTAATATAAAAATTTAAGAAATATGTTCTTCCATAACCGTAAAAGTATCTCGGAGCAAAAGCAGGTGTACCACTCGATACATCTTGATTTACTTCTCTAAAGTTGGCGTTTCTAGTTTGTTCGAAACCACCTGTTTTATAGACAACATCTAATACATTATTAATACTTGCAAAAAACCCAAAAGTTTGACTTCCAACTTTCCATGATTTTCCTCCAGTTAAATTGAAAAGCATAAAATCATCAAATTTTTCTTGTTTTAATAATTCTTTTGCTCTTTCATTAGTCGCTTCTGGAAAAGGCAGTCCTTCTGAATCTAATGGGTTTTTAAAGAAATTATCGGTTCTTAGTAATGAAGAAATATCTAAATAATTATTTCCAAGATAATTAGCATTTGCTCCAATCCACCAAAATTTAGGATCTCTATATTCAATTCCAAACGATGCTGCAGTTTGAGGCCCACCAGATAATCGATATCCTTTTAATTTTGCAGATCCAAAATCTGTAACCGGATTAGTATTTGTGTCGGATGCTAAATTGTCGTTATTAAGGGATACATTAGGATTATTGTTGTAAGTATTTTCTCCATAAGCACCAGTAAGGGAAAGTTTAATGGTAGAAGTTATTTGATATTCCATTCCTAATTCAAAACCAACATTCTGTTTCTCAATACCAGTAACCGTTTCAGCAACAAAGGCATCTCCACCATCTCCATTATCATCTTCAAAAATACCTTCTCCAAAAAAGAAAGAAGTTTCGGTTGAATTTTTAATATTGGTATAATAAGCAGTAAATCTTGATTTAAATTTTGAGGCTTTTATGATATAACTAAAATCAGCACTTGTTATGTTTTCAGATTCAAGACCTTCAGGTGTGTTTTCATTAATACGAGTATTAGGAAAAACATTTTTCAAAGTTGGTGCTTTTGTCAAATAGGCAGCATTTGCAGTAAGAAATTGTCTTCCTGAGATTTTATAAGTCATACCACCTTTGAAAGCAAAGTTTTCGTATATAAATTTATCGCTTTTTCCAAAAGAATTAGTAGGGTATAAACCGTTTTTGTATAATCCTTCTCTTTGATATTGAGTTCTAGTAAAAGCTTCGGCTAAATAAAAATCTATTTTTTTGTATGTAAATTTGAATTGGGTAAAAGCATCAATAGTATTAGCTAATAAATTGTAATTATAACCAAAAGTATCTCCTACATAAACTTTTCTGTATTGATTGTTAATATCATTTGGATTTAAAGAAGTGTTATTTAGATCAGGTTGTTGTTCAGAACCAACCTGAAAATTATCATAATCTAGGTAAAAATCGCCACCTAAAAGGTCTAAAAGACTAGCGAAATTATGAGAGTTTAATTTTCTTAAAGAAACACCAGCATTCATATTAATATTATCTGCCAATTGAGAATTTAAAACTGAATTTGCGGACCAAACTTTATCGTCTGTTCTGTCCTCATACAATATATAAGCACTATGTCCATCAGAAGTTTTATTTGCTTCATATAAAGCATTCCAATTTATTTGTGGATTGGCTAAAAATTTTGACTTTGCATTAATGGCATTGAAAATATTCAAAGGGTCATCTCCTTGAAAATCGGTATAATCATCTGGATTATAAGCTGATGTATAATAACTAGGAAGATTTCTGTAATAGATTGGATCTGGACTATCAGCACCTTGATTATCAAGTCTGCTATTTCCTATTTTACCAAATTGATAAGCAACACTGGTATTTAAGTTTGTTTTATCAGATATTTTCCAATAATGTGTTAGCATTAATATTGGCTCTTCAATATCTTTATCTCTTGAGTTTCTCTTTTTACCATCTTGCCATCCCCAATACGAATTGTATTTTTCCCCTACTAAACGAGTTACTTCATCCGAATTTGGAGAGCTTTTTCCTCTGCTATTTTGAGCAAAAATTGAAGTAAAATTTAAGGAATGCTTTTCATTAATTTTCTTTTCTACTGCTGCAAAAAATGAATTGGCACTATAATCAGTTCCTTCGAAATAACCTTCTTGGGCCCATCTTCTTGACGCCGAAACAACAAAAGCCCAGCCATCTCTATTCATACCGGAAGCATGAGTTCCCATAGTTCTCCAGCTATAATTAGTGTTGGTTCCCGAAAACGAAATCCTTGACCCTTTTCTATAAATAGACGCTCTTGTATTAATTTCTTGTGTTCCCAATATACCTCCAAAAGTATAATCAGATGGAGATGTACCCGTTGTGAATTCTTGATTTCTAGTGGCATCATTTAATCCACCCCAATTGCTCCACTGAGGTCTTCCATCGTAGATTTTATTCATTGTTACACCATTTACCATAGTAGTAGCGTATTCATTGTCTAAACCACGAATTCTAAATCGAGCTTGTCCCCAATTGAAAGCAGCTGCTTGTTGAAAAGCATCTCGAGAAGCTTGTAGCAATCCAGATGTGGTCTCAGAACCACTATTGTCATCGCCTAAATCGCTTTCAGTAATGGTAATTAAGCTAAGTTGTCGTTCGGAAGTAATATCTTCTTCCATAACGATAACTCCTAAGTCCAACATTTTTCCTGTTTCAACTTCTACTACTAAAAGTTGCTCTTTGAATCCATCGCTTTTAATTTGTACTAATTGACTTCCTTGACTTACTTCTTTAAAACTAAAAGTTCCATTTGCATCCGTTAAAGAAGTAAAGTTTGTGTTTTGAATTGACGCTACAACATTTTGTAATGGTTTTTGAGTTTTTGAATCAACAACTTTTCCGGTTATCCCTGTTGTTGTTTGTGCAAAAGCAAAAAACACCTGCATTACAAATAATGTACTAATAACAATTTTTTTCATAAATAAAATTAAGTTAATTTCTCTTATAGCTAAGTCTTAATGAAAACTTAACAGACGACAAAGGTACATCTTTTAATAATATTATCTACTTTTGACGCAAAGTTTGTAATAAACTTGACAATAAATTAATATACGTTTTATGAGAATTAAAAATCTAATTGCCCTTTTCTTTGTTTTATCTGTAGCTTATGTAGCAAAAGCACAAGAAAAAAAATACATAGTGCATACAGTAGCATTTTATAATTTTGAAAATCTTTTCGATACGATCAACCAATCAAACAACGATGAAGAGTGGTTGCCAAATGGAGCTCAAAATTGGACTTCAAAAAAGTACCGCCAAAAACTTCATAATTTGGCTAGAGTTTTAACTGAAATCGGAATAAATGAAAAACAGCCCAATTCGCCAACATTTATTGGTGGTTGTGAAATCGAAAACCGAGGTGTTTTGGAAGATTTAATTAAGGAGCCTTTGTTAATAGCTAAAGATTATGGAATTGTTCATTTTGATTCCCCTGATAAAAGAGGAATTGATGTTGCCTTTTTGTACCAAAAGAAACATTTTAAACCTACAAGTTATAAAAACATTCCATTGCTTATTTATAAAAATCAAATCAATAAATCAGCCAAAGAAAAAGATCAAAAAGACGACATTTCTGATGATAAATCAGAAGTAGATAAAGATTTAGACCGAGTCTTTACCCGTGATCAACTTTTAGTAACTGGTTTTTTAGATGGTGAAGAAATTAATATTATTGTTAACCACTGGCCTTCTCGTTCAGGCGGTGAAAAGAAAAGCTCTCCTTTTCGTGAACAAGCTGGAAGATTAAATAGAACAATTATGGATTCAATCTATAAAATTAATCCTAATGCAAAAATCATAACTATGGGTGATTTAAATGATGGAAGTTATAATAAAAGTGTTAAAGAAGGTATAGGAGCAAAAAGAACAAAAGAGGAAGTACAACAATTTGGAGTTTATAATCCTTTTGAACAAATGGCAAAAGAAGGCAATGCATCTTTGTTTTATCGTGATGCGGGAGATATTTTTGACCAAATTATGGTCTCAGAAACCTTACTTAATAAAGATTACAAAGCGTTTCACTATTGGAAATCTGGAATCTGGAATAAACCATATATGATAACAACTGTCGGACAGTATAAAGGCTATCCACTTCGACATTCCATGACAGAAGTTGGATA
The DNA here is from genome assembly GCA_943328505.2 of Rhizobium sp. Q54. Lineage (GTDB taxonomy): Bacteria > Bacteroidota > Bacteroidia > Flavobacteriales > Flavobacteriaceae > Flavobacterium. Next base: position 78,392 of record CALQAH020000001.1, read on the forward strand.
TAGTGATCACTTCCCAGTGTATATTTATTTAATTAAACAAGGAAATTAAAAACATAAATAAAAAAGGTTAGTTCTCGCTAACCTTTTTTTATTTTTAGTAAATTCGTAAAAAAATTATGGCAATTCCAAAACCTTTCAATCTTACCAAATGGATTGAAGACAATCGGCACTTACTAAAACCACCAGTTGGCAATAAAAATCTTTACATAGACTCCGATGATTATATTGTAATGATTGTTGCTGGACCTAATGCACGAAAAGACTATCATTATAACGAAACAGAAGAATTATTCTATCAACTCGAAGGAGAAATCACAGTATATGTTCAAGATGAAGGAGAAAAGAAAGCCATGAAACTTTCCGCAGGCGATATGTATTTACATCCTGCTAAAGTACCACATTCTCCAACCAGAACAGTAGGGTCAATAGGTTTGGTTATCGAAAGAAAACGATTAGCCAAAGGAGCAAAAGACGGTTTACTTTGGTTTTGTGAAAACTGCAATCATAAATTATACGATGTCTATTTTGAATTACAAGACATTGAAAAAGATTTTCAACATCACTTCAATCATTTTTACAATTCGGTAGCATTAAGAACTTGTTCGAATTGCGGCACTGTTATGGAAACGGATCCAAAGTTTGTAACTAAAACCTAATGCTATTAATTTGTGATAATTCACCTTTTAATAATATCTTCGCAAAAATTTTCAATTCATTCAAAATACAACACTAATAATGGCAACAATTGCGCAACAATTCGGAATGACCGAAGCATTAGAAATATTAGGCGTAAAAGCCATAAACGAAGGAACTTCAACAGGAAACAATTGGTTTTCATCAGGAGATTTGATTGAAAGTTATTCGCCTGTAGATGGTCAACTTATAGCAAAAGTAAAAACTACAACTGCTGCTGATTATGAAAGGGTAATGCAAACTGCAACAGCAGCTTTCCTTACTTTTAGAGCAATGCCAGCACCACAGCGTGGAGAAATTGTGCGCCAGTTTGGTAATAAACTAAGAGAATTAAAAGAACCTTTGGGGAAATTAGTCTCTTATGAAATGGGAAAATCTTTGCAAGAAGGTTACGGCGAAGCGCAAGAGATGATTGACATCTGTGATTTTGCAGTTGGTTTATCTCGTCAATTAAACGGACAAACTATTCCATCTGAACGACCAGGACATGTTATGAGAGAACAATGGCATTCTATTGGAGTAGTTGGTATTATTTCTGCATTTAACTTTCCGGTTGCTGTTTGGGCATGGAATACTGCCTTGGCTTGGATTTGTGGTGATGTTTGTGTTTGGAAAGGTTCAGAAAAAGCACCTATTTGTACTATTGCCTGTCAAAATATTATTGCAGCTGTTCTAAAAGAAAATAATTTACCTGAAGGAATTTCTTGTATTATCAATGGCGATTATAAAGTGGGTGAAATGATGACAGTTGATACTCGAATTCCTTTAATTTCTGCAACTGGATCTACCAGAATGGGAAGAATTGTTGGCGCAACAGTGGCACAACGTTTCGGAAAATCATTATTAGAGTTAGGTGGAAATAATGCTATTATCATTACACCAACCGCCGATTTAAAAGTAGTTGTTCCAGGTGCTGTTTTTGGTGCTGTAGGAACTTGTGGACAACGTTGTACTTCAACTAGAAGGCTAATCATACACGAATCGGTTTATGATAAAGTCAGAGATGCTATTGTTGGAGCTTATGGTCAATTGACGATTGGAAATCCATTAGATCAAAAAAATCATATCGGACCATTAATAGATACCGAAGCTGTAATTACCTATTTAGCGGCCATTGAAAAAGCAAAAGCGGAAGGTGGAAAAGTACTTGTTGAAGGTGGTGTTTTACAAGGGGAAGGATTTGAAAGTGGTTGTTATGTAAAACCAGCTATTATTGAAGCGCAAAACAGTTTTGCAATAGTACAACACGAAACTTTTGCCCCTATTTTATATTTAATGAAATACAGTGGTGAAGTTGAAAATGCCATTGAATTGCAAAATGGTGTTGCACAAGGGTTATCCTCAGCAATTATGACAAATGAAATGAAAGAAGCTGAAAAATTCTTGTCATTTGCAGGTTCCGATTGTGGAATTGCCAATGTAAACATTGGAACTTCAGGTGCTGAAATTGGGGGTGCTTTTGGTGGTGAAAAAGAAACTGGTGGCGGTAGAGAATCAGGTTCTGATGCATGGAAAGTCTACATGAGAAGACAAACAAATACAGTAAATTATTCGGATCAATTGCCTTTGGCTCAAGGAATAAAATTCGATTTGTAAATAGTAATTAATTATAAAAAAAGTTCCTTATTTTAAGGGACTTTTTTTATTTCAAATTTTCCAACATATCGGTAGTTATCATTTCCAAATCAAATTCATGTTTCCAATTCCAATCGTCTCTTGCGCTTGAATCATCTATAGATGCAGGCCAACTGTCTGCAATTTTTTGTCGGAAGTCGGGTTTATAAGTAATTGTAAAATTTGGGATGTGTTTGATAATGGTTGCTGCAATTTCTTTTGGTGTGAAGCTAACACCCCCTAAATTATAGGAAGAACGTATTTTTATTTTTTCACTTGGTGCTTGCATGATTTGAATTGTAGCTCGAATAGCATCATCCATATACATCATGGGCAAGGCTGTGTTTTCGGAAAGGAAACACTCATAAGTTGCGTCACTTAAAGCTTTGTGATAAATATCTACGGCATAATCTGTTGTGCCACCACCAGGTTCAGTGGACCAACTTATCAATCCAGGATAACGAATACTGCGAACATCAACTCCATATATATTGTGATAGTATTCACACCAACGTTCACCTGTTTGTTTTGAAATTCCATACACTGTTGAAGGTTCCATGATTGTATATTGTGGTGTATTTATTCTTGGAGTTGTTGGGCCAAAAACGGCAATACTTGAAGGCCAAAATATTTTTTTAATCTTTTTTGCTTTTGCCAAATTCAATACGTGAAACAGCGAATTCATATTCAAATCCCAAGCAAATGCTGGATTTTTTTCGGCTGTTGCCGATAAAAGAGCCGCCATTAAATAAACTTCTTCTATTTGATGCACTTCCACAATATGCTCAATTTGATTAAAATCCAAAGCATTCACCACTTCAAAGGGTCCAGAATTCACCACATCGTTATTCAATTTTCGAATATCGGAAGCAATAACATTTTCAATACCATAAAGAGCACGTAACTTTTTGGTAAGTTCCGTTCCAATTTGTCCGCAGGCACCAATGATTAGGATTTTTGTACTCATAATTTTATTTATCTATTACAAATATACTATTTTCATAAATGTCTTTTTTCTAATATTTAACTATAATTTATTAAAATTATACCAAGGAAGTTTCCGCTTACCTTTGTACTTTTGTATTTTTAATAAACAAATAATGAAAACAAAGGTTTTCGGGTTACTTTTTACTTTTCTGCTTTTTTTATCTTGTCAAGACGAGACACAACTTCGTATTATAGAACAAAAAAAAGAAGCTCAAAAAAAAGAAATTGTTTTTATCAATATTAATAAAGGTTGGAATTTTAATGCGCAACCTATAAACGAGACCTCTAGAAATCTTGTGACAAAATGGGCAGAATGGCGTATTTTTCTTAAAGAGCTTTCACAAAAACCCAAAAGTAGTATTGGTGCATTTCAACAAAAAGCAAAAATGCTCTCACAAAGAGCGTTATATTTAAACAATCATATTCCTTCAGTTTACAATAAGCCCGAAATTAAAAGCAGAATTGCAGTCATTACTACTAAAGTTAATGCCATTGATTTATTCATTCATCTAGATCAAATACCAGATAAAAAAGTTGTTCAATTGGTTCAGGAAGTTAATGAGGAGTTAAATTCTATGCAACGACAATTGGATGAGATTGATCGAAAAAGTAAAATAAAAACGGAAGATGGCGAAGCGGATATGATTAAAATGTTAGACACCGTTCGTGCTATTCCTACTTTCTCGGAACCAAAATTTAAACCACAAAAATAGACCTTGAGCCAGTCATCGCTTATAAAAAGCTACACTACTTCTGAAAAAGTAAAGCAAATTGTTGACAGTTTAGTACCAGATGCTTCAAAAATACATTTGAAAGGATTGATAGGTTCTTCCTTATCAATGGTAATGCAAGCCGTTTTTAAAAAAACTGAAAAACCGTTACTTTTAATAATAAACGAAAAGGAAGCAGCTGCCTATTATCTCAACGATTTAGAGCAAATGGTTGGTACAAACGATGTCTTGTTTTACCCAAGTTCCTACCGGCGTCCCTATCAAATCGAAGAAACGGATAATGCCAATATTCTTTTACGATCGGAAGTTTTAAACCGCATCAATTCTCGAAAAAAGCCAGCCGTAATTGTTACCTATCCCGAAGCACTTTTTGAAAAAGTTGTCACCAGAAAAGAATTAGAGAAGAATACTTTAAAAGTTGCTGTGGGCGATCAAATATCAATTGATTTTATAAACGAAGTTTTATTTGAATACGAATTCAAACGCGTTGATTTTATTACTGAACCTGGTGAGTTTTCAGTTCGTGGAGGTATCTTGGATGTCTTTTCCTTTTCCAATGATAATCCCTATCGAATTGAGTTTTTTGGAAACGAAGTAGAAAGTATTCGAACCTTTGATGTGGCCACTCAATTATCAGTTGCGACACAAAGCAAGATTACCATTATTCCAAATCTGGAGAATAAATTCATCAAAGAAAACCGAGAAAGTTTTCTGGATTATATACATGATAAAACCATTATTTGTATTGAGAGTTTTGAAGTATTGGGCTCACAATTGGACAAACTTTATGGAAAAGCAGTCGAGACATTTGATAAGTTATCAAAAGACGTAAAGCATGCTTCTCCAGAGCAATTGTTTCTCAATCGATCGAGTTTTAATAAAAAAGCTTTGGACTTTTCTATCATTGAATTGTCTAATACATCGCTTTTTAAAGCAAGTAAAACCTTTGAATTTCACATAAAACCACAACCGTCATTTAACAAACAATTTGATTTGTTGTTGAACAATTTGAGCGATAATCATTTTAATGGATATACGAATTATTTGTTTTGTTCTAATGAGGCACAGGCTAACAGATTTTATGATATTTTTGAAAGTTTGGATGAAGAGAATCACGAAAACATTCGTAAACAATACCACACCATTGTTTTACCTTTGTATCAGGGATTTATTGATGAAGAAAATCAAATTACCTGTTATACCGACCATCAAATTTTTGAACGCTATCATAAGTTTTCTATCAAAAACGGTTATTCCAAAAAACAAACACTAACACTAAAAGAACTTAATACACTTTCCGTTGGCGATTATGTAACGCATATCGACCATGGAATTGGAAAGTTTGGAGGATTGCAAAAAATTCAAGTCGAAGGCAAAACACAGGAAGCCATAAAATTGGTTTATGCCGATAATGATATTGTATATGTAAGCATTCATTCCTTGCATAAAATTTCAAAATACACCGGTAAAGACGGAACGCCACCCAAAATTTATAAACTGGGTTCGAATGCCTGGAAAGTTTTAAAACAAAAAACAAAAGCACGTGTAAAACATATTGCCTTCAACTTAATTCAACTATATGCTAAGCGAAGATTAGAAAAAGGATTTGCATTTGCACCGGATAGTTATTTGCAAAAAGAATTGGAAAGTTCCTTTATTTATGAAGATACACCCGATCAAATCACCGCTACGCGCGATGTAAAAATCGATATGGAAAAAGATCGTCCAATGGATCGATTGGTTTGTGGCGATGTAGGTTTTGGAAAAACAGAAGTCGCCATTCGCGCTGCTTTTAAAGCTGTAGATAATAGTAAGCAAGTGGCTATTTTGGTGCCAACCACCATTTTAGCCTACCAACATTACAGAACTTTCACAGAACGATTGAAAGACATGCCAGTAAATGTGGGTTACTTAAACCGATTTAGAACTGCCAAAGAAAAAACCAAAACCTTAGAAGAATTAGCCTCTGGGAAACTCGATATTATTATTGGAACGCATCAATTGGTCAATAAAAATGTAGTTTTTAAAGACTTGGGTTTACTCATTGTGGACGAAGAGCAAAAATTTGGTGTGAATGTAAAAGACAAACTCAAAACCATTGCTGCCAATGTTGATACGTTGACATTAACTGCAACACCAATTCCAAGAACATTACAATTTTCGTTAATGGCCGCTCGAGATTTATCCGTAATTACAACAGCGCCACCCAATCGTTACCCTATAGAAACACAGGTAGTAGCTTTCAACGAAGAATTAATTCGGGATGCCATTTCTTATGAAATTCAACGTAACGGACAAATTTTTTTTATCAATAACCGCATCGAAAATATAAAAGAAATTGCTGGAATGATTCAACGACTGGTTCCCGATGCTCGTGTTGGAATTGGTCACGGACAAATGGAAGGCAATAAATTGGAAGAGCTAATGCTCGGATTTATGAATGGGGAATTTGATGTTTTGGTAGCCACAACCATTATCGAAAGTGGATTGGATGTGCCCAATGCAAATACTATTTTCATCAACAATGCCAATAATTTTGGACTTTCCGATTTGCATCAAATGCGTGGTCGAGTGGGAAGAAGTAATAAAAAAGCCTTTTGTTATTTTATTTGTCCACCCTATTCAATGATGACGGATGACGCACGAAAACGAATTCAAGCTTTAGAACAATTTAGTGAATTGGGCGGTGGATTTAACATTGCCATGAAGGATTTGGAAATTCGTGGTGCAGGTGATTTATTGGGTGGTGAGCAAAGTGGTTTTATCAATGAGATTGGTTTTGAAACCTATCAAAAAATCATGAACGAAGCTATTGAGGAATTGAAAGAAACTGAATTCAAAGAATTGTACGATGACGAAAATGAAGATGAAAATAAAGAATATGTCAAAGAGTTGCAAATAGATACCGATTTTGAATTGTTGTTTCCAGATGAATATATCAATAACATCTCAGAGCGATTGAATTTATACAATGAGTTAGGAGCCATCAAAGACGAAGCTGGTTTATTGGCTTATGAAGCTAAACTAATTGACCGATTTGGACCTTTACCCAAAGAAGCCAAAGCCTTACTCAATAGCATTCGCATTAAATGGATAGCGACCAAAATGGGAATTGAAAAAATCATCATGAAAAATGGAAAGCTAATTGGTTATTTTGTTGCCGACCAACAATCAGCCTATTATAATTCCAAGCAGTTCCGACAAATGTTGCAATTTGTACAACAAAACGGGAACATCTGTAAAATGAAAGAGAAAGAAACTAAGAATGGCTTAAGATTATTGTTGACTTTTGAGAATGTGAAAAGTATTGGTAAGGCTTTGGACATGATGGAATTGATGGAAAAATAACTTAAAAATGATAGAAGGCATCTTCAATATGTTCAATAGTATACTCTTTCCCTTCTTTACTAATCGCAATAATATCAAACCGAATTTCTACATCCAAATCATTGGAAATAACATATTCATTCACAGCTTTAACGAGTAGTTGGATTTTTTTGGGTTTTACAAAGTCTTGTGGCAAACCAAAACCAATAGTGGAACGCGTTTTCACTTCCACAATTGCCAAGACATTTTCTTTTTGAGCAATAATATCTATTTCGGCCTTTTGAAAAACCCAGTTGGTTTCCAGAATTTTGTAGCCATTTTTTTGCAGAAAATCCACAGCCAATTCTTCTCCTAGTTTTCCTAAATCATTATGGTCTGCCATCCTTTAGCTTGTTAGATTATTAGAAAGTTAGACCTCTTAGATTTTTTCTAAAAATCTAACTGGCTAATTAGTATAAAATATCTATTCAAATATCAGTTTACTTTCTTTATCATTCACTTCCATGGTAACCTGTCGTCCAAAAATAAGAGCACGATTGTCCTGAATGTGTCCGGCTGGGAAATTATAAATCACAGGAATTTTCAAATCTTTAGTAATATCTTCAATGATTTCCAGCGCATTTTTTCCCCAGGGGATATCGTTATCATTCATTTTTGTCATGGCGCCAACTACAATTCCTTTCAAACTGGAGAGACAACCGTTGCGTTTTAAATTCATCAACATCCTATCGATATGGTATAAATATTCATCTAAATCTTCGATAAATAAAATTTTGTCCTTGCAATCAATCGCCGATTCGGAACCTAAAAGGCTATACAAAATAGATAGATTTCCTCCAACCAATTCGCCCTTTGCTTTCCCTTTATGATTGATAGCATCACAAGTCAAAGTGTATTCCAAGTGTTCGCCAAAAAGCGCTTTACAAAAGGAATATATAGCTTCATTAGTCGCTCTTGGAACACTCACTGGCATAATTGCGTGCAACGATTCGTAGCCCATTCGGTTTAACTGACTGTGCAAAACAGTAACATCGCTAAAGCCAACAATCCATTTTGGACTTTGTTTGAACTTTGTGAAATCCAACATATCAATCATTCTAACTGTTCCATAACCGCCACGAACACACCAAATGGCTTTGATGTTTGGATTGTCTAATTGTTCCTGAAAATCGGCAGCGCGTTGTTCATCGGTTCCTGCCAATTGAAAATGGTCTAAACCAATTGTTTTTCCAATTTTAACTTTCAAACCCCAATTTTCTAGCAAATTAATCGTTGGTTTTAAATTGTCCTCTATGTTTTTTCGCGCTGTGGAAACGATGGCAACCGTGTCGCCTTTTTGTAAATACGGTGGTGTGATCATCTTTTTTTGTGAATAAGAAGAAATTGAAATTAGATAAAAGAGTAGTAATAACTTTCTCATTAAGCGTAAATAATGGCTTTTGTGATTTTTCAAAAGTGCTTTTCAAAAGTAAACAAATAAGAAATAAATTCGTGAATTCGTGGCTAAAAAGTTATTTTTGCATTCACTCTGACCTCGTTCAGAAGCTAATTTTAATCTTTACAATGTTAGAAAATCCAAAAAGATATACCATTACAGCGGCATTGCCGTATACCAACGGACCGATTCATATTGGTCATTTGGCAGGCGTTTATGTGCCCTCTGATATATATGCGCGTTATTTGAGATTACAAGGAAAAGATGTAGCGTTTATTTGTGGCAGCGATGAACATGGCGTTGCTATTTCGATGAAAGCTAAAAAGGAAGGCATAACGCCGCAAGAAGTAATAGATAAATACGATGGAATAATTCGCAAATCTTTTCTTGATTTTGGTATTTCGTTTGATAATTATTCCAGAACATCTTCCAAAATTCATCACGATACGGCTTCGGAATTTTTTAGAACTTTATATGATAAAGGCGATTTTATTGAAGAAGTAACCGAGCAATTGTATGATGCCAAAGCAGATCAATTCTTAGCCGATAGATTTGTAGTGGGAACGTGTCCAAAATGCGAAAATCCAGAAGCCTATGGCGACCAATGTGAGCGTTGTGGTTCAACATTAAATGCTACCGATTTAATCAATCCAAAATCGACTATTACTGGTGAAACACCCATATTGAAATCAACGAAACATTGGTTTTTGCCTTTAGATAGATATCAAGATTTTTTAAAAGAATGGATTTTGGTGGGTCATGCTAAAGATTGGAAAGTAAATGTTTTAGGGCAAGTAAAATCTTGGATTGATGGTGGTTTGGAACCTCGAGCGGTAACACGTGATTTGGATTGGGGAATTGATGTTCCCGTTGAAGGTGCCGAAGGGAAGAAATTGTATGTGTGGTTTGATGCGCCAATAGGTTATATTTCGTCAACCAAAGAATGGGCGGCGCGCGAAGGAAAAGACTGGAAACCATATTGGAAAGATGCTGGAACAAAACTTGTTCATTTTATTGGGAAGGACAATATTGTATTTCATTGTATTATTTTCCCAGCGATGTTAAAAGCGGAAGGAAGTTATATTTTACCCGATAATGTTCCCGCCAATGAGTTCTTAAACTTGGAAGGCAATAAATTATCGACGTCTAAAAACTGGGCGGTATGGTTGCACGAATACCTAGAAGATTTTCCAGATAAGCAGGATTCCTTGCGTTATGCACTGACATCCAATGCACCGGAAACGAAGGATAATGATTTTACTTGGAAAGATTTTCAAGCAAGAAATAATAATGAATTGGCTTCTATTTTTGGTAATTTCATCAATCGTGTGGTGGTTTTAACCAATAAATATTACGAAGGTGTTGTACCTGTCCCGAACGAATTTACAGAAGTAGATATACAAACTTTAGCCGAATTAAAAGCCTATCCTGCAGTGATTTCAAGTTCCATTGAACGTTATAGATTTAGGGAAGCACAAAGCGAATTAATGAATGTTGCCCGTTTGGGAAATAAATATTTAGCCGATGAAGAGCCTTGGAAAATGGTAAAAACCAATCCAGAACGTGTGCCAACCCAAATGTATGTTGCGTTGCAAATTGCAACAGCTTTACAAATTTTATGCGAACCATTTTTACCGTTTACTTCCAATACATTAGGTAAAATGCTTCAACAAGCGCAGCATGATAATGGGTGGAAAAACGTTTCGGAAACATCGGAGTTAATAAAATCGGGACATCAAATTGGAAGAGCTGAAATATTATTTGCACAAATTGAAGATGCTGAAATCCAAAAACAAATAGACAAACTAGAAGCTACCAAAGTAGCTAATAAAGCAGAAAATAAAGTGATAGAGCCACAAAAAGAAACCACCACTTTTGAAGATTTTTCCAAACTCGATTTGCGTGTGGGAACCATCATTGAAGCCGAAAAAATGCCAAAAGCAAATAAACTATTGGTTTTAAAAGTGGATACTGGAATGGATGTTCGAACCATTGTTTCTGGAATTGCCGAAAGCTTTTCGCCAGAAGAAATAATTGGTAAACGCGTAACGGTTTTAGTGAATTTGGCTCCAAGAAACCTAAGAGGAGTAGAGAGTCAAGGCATGATTTTAATGGCCAATAACGCCGAAGGGAAATTGATTTTTGTAAATCCGGATGCTGATGGTGTTGGGAATGGAACGATTATTAGTTAAAAAAACAAGATAACAAATTCACAAATTTTCTTTTTTTAAAGTTTAAAATAATTTGCAAAATTGCGGTAAAATAAAACAATAAATGAACCTCAAAGTAATTGCTTTCGACGCCGATGACACACTGTTTGTCAACGAACCTTATTTTCAAGAAGTAGAACAAAAATTTTGTATTTTGATGAGTGACTATCTATCGAAACAAGGTTTGTCACAAGAGCTTCTTATTACTGAAGTTGGCAACTTGAATTTGTATGGTTATGGCATAAAAGGATACATTCTTTCGATGATTGAAGCAGCCATGAAAATTTCTAACAATACAATTTCCATTGAAATTATTGAAAAGATTATTGACTATGGAAAAGATTTACTTCAAAAACCAATTGAATTATTAGAGGGTGTTGAAGAAACTTTGGCGCAACTTCATGGTAAATACAAATTGATTGTGGCTACCAAAGGCGATTTAAAAGACCAACAAAGTAAACTGCACCGTTCGGGTTTAGGGCATTATTTTCATCATATTGAAGTAATGAGTGACAAACAAGAAATCAATTATATCCATTTATTAAACAGATTGGAAATCGGACCGAATGAGTTTTTTATGATTGGTAACTCCTTAAAATCTGATGTGTTACCCGTTTTAGGAGTTGGTGGTTACGCAGTTCATATCCCGTTTCATACCACTTGGGCTCATGAAAAAATTGATCATAAAATTGAGCATGTAAATTTTAGAACGGTAGAGAAAATATCAGACGTTTTACCTTTTTTGTTATCCTAACTTGAAAAAGAAACTTGACTTAGCAACATGGAAAAGGAAAGAGCATTTTCTTTTTTTCAAACAAATGGAAGAGCCTTTTTTTGGTATAACAACTACTGTTGATTGTACAAATGCCTATAAATCGGCTAAAGATTTGGGCGTATCTTTTTTTGTCTATTATTTGCACAAAACATTGCTTGCGGTGAATGCTATTGAAGCTTTTCGCTATCGAATACTTGAAGGCGACATTTACCTTTTTGATGAAATAAATGCTTCAGCAACAATCATGAGGGAAGACGAAACATTTGGTTTTTCATTCATGGAATTCAAAAAAAATATAAAAGATTTTGATGTAATAGTACAAACAGAAATTAGCAGAATTCAAACTACAACTGGACTTTTTACCCGAGAATATCCAGAAAATTTAATTCACTTCTCAGCATTACCTTGGATTAATTTCACTTCGTTTTCACACGCAAGAAGTTTTACTTTTGAAGACAGTTGTCCCAAAATATCTTTTGGCAAAATGATGGTTTCTGATACAGGAATTAGAACAATGAACATATCAGTTCATGTACACCACGGTTTAGTGGATGGCTTACACGTTGGGCAATTTGTAGATTGTTTACAACAATTGATGAACGAATAACTAATTCAATAAATTGGTTAACAATGAAGGGGAAAGTCCAAGGATGATATTCAATACAATGGCGACAACTGCTACGAAATAATACACAAATGGAACTGCTTGTTTCTCCTCGCTTGATTCTTTGGTATACATCGCCAAAATCAATTTGAAGTAATATCCAACACTAATTATTGAATTGACAACCCCAACTATTACTAGGAATAAGTATCCTGCTTTAATGGTTTGTGTAAACAACATAAACTTGGCAAAAAATCCTGAAAAGATTGGTATACCAGCCATAGATAATAAAGAAGCAGTTAATATCGCTGCCATTAATGGATTGGTTTTCCCAAGACCATTGAAGTTTACGATATCTTCATTTTCTTTATTCTTTGTTATATAAATGATCACAGCAAAGGAGGCGATTCCAGCTAAAGCGTAGGCTGCAGTATAATATAAAAGAGTCGATGCTGCTGATGAAAGACTTAAGATTGCCATTAACATAAAACCTGCATGAGATATTCCTGAAAAAGCAAGCATTCGTTTTACATTTTTTTGACGTAATGCCATAATATTTCCAACCGTCATTGAGAGTATGGAAACAATTATAATCACCATTTCGAATGTTGGTGTTAGACTTGCGTTCATACCGCTTAAAAGTTTGTATAAAGTTGCCATAGCAACAACTTTTGCCAATGTACTCATGGTAGCGGTTGTTAAAGCTGGAGAACCTTCGTAAACATCGGGTGCCCAAAAATGGAAAGGAACAGCCGCAATTTTGAATAGCATTCCAACGATAATCAAAGTAATTCCGATTGGAAACCAACTCGGCAATCCTGCACCTTGTGATAAATCGTATATTTCTGCAATATCAAATGTTCCAGTAGCACCGTAAACCAAACAAATACCAAATAGTATAATTCCTGAGGCAAAAGAACCCATCAAGAAGTATTTCATTCCGGCTTCGTTGCTTTTTAAATTTAAACGTTCACTGGCGGCTAGTATATATAATGATATCGATAAGACTTCAATTCCTAAGAAAAACATCGATAAGTTCCCGAAGGATACCATAGCAACTGCACCAGACAGAAGGAATATTTTTATGGCTACAAAGTCAGATATTTTTGTGGGATGTTCTTTGTAAACATCATGGCTTAAGGTCAATAAAAAAACAGTCAAAAGAATAAATAAACTCGAAAAAGCCACCGAAAATTTATCGACAACTATCATATTATTATAGAAACTTCCCGGCGCACTGAATTCAGTTAGATTTAATCCAAGTATGGTTAAAAGCCCAATTACTGCAACAGGTACAAGTAATTTTCTTAAATTAAAAATTTCAGCGATAAGGCAAAAAACACCTAAACCTGCTATTGCTATTAATGTATTCATTAGGACTTAATTAAATCTATTTATATTTAATAAAATTTCTTTTAAACTTGGAGTTACAAAATCTACTATAGGTTTTGGATACAAACCGAAGAATAATAAAAAGGCTAGGATAATGACTAAAACTATCGCTTCGTTACTTGTTATCTCTGCAAATACTTTTGCGTTTGTCTCACCAAGCATAACGTTTTGGAACATTTTCAACATATAGTAAGCTCCAAATATAATGGTTGATCCACCTAAAATAACAAACCAAATGTTGGTTTGCGCTAAGCTGTATAAAACTGTAAACTCTCCAACAAAATTGAAAGTTCCAGGTAATGCCACCGAAGCTAAAACCAATATCATAAACATCGATGTAAACTTTGGCGTTTGAGAACGAATTCCACCCATTTCGCTAATGGTTCTTGTTTCGTATCTTCTATAAATAATTTCCGCTACAAAGAATAAACCAACAATAACAAAACCGTGGGCTATCATTTGTGAAACGGCACCACTTAACCCGTCAAGAGTTAACGTATAACAACCAGCAGCAATCAACCCAACGTGTGCTAAAGAAGAATAAGCTAATAATTTTTTCAAGTCTTTTTGACGAAGTGCTACAATGGAACCATAAATGACACCAGCAATACTAACTCCAATGAAAACATTCATATATTCTTTTGCTGCCAACGGAGCTATTTGTAATTGCCAACGAATTACGCTGTACAACCCCATTTTTAGCATGATACCTGATAATAGCATGGTGCCAACCGTAGGTGCTTTTTGGTACACTTTTGCTTGCCAAGTATGAAAAGGAATTAAAGGAATTTTAATGGCATAAGCCAAAAAGAACGCAAGGAAAATCCAAAATTGTTCGGTGGATGATAGATTAACTTTACTTAAATCGCTCAACAAAAAGCTGTTTGTTTTTTGATATAAATAAGCAAAAGCAACCAACATAAAAAGAGAGCCAGCTAAAGTGTAAATGAAGAATTTAACCACTGCTTTTCTTCTTTCATCAGCATCGCCATTACCCCAAATTAAAGCTATAAAATAAATTGGAATTAATGATAACTCCCAAAAGATATAATATAATAAGCCATCAGCGGCAAGAAAAGTTCCCGTCATCGCAAATGCCATGAAAAGCACTAATGAATAAAAACTTTTTGCGTTTGGATAAGTAGTACCAAATGATGAAAAGAGTATTAAAGGCGTTAATGTTGTCGTTAATAACACCATCGCTATAGAAAGCCCATCAGCTTGAAAAGCTAAAGCAACTTCGGGATTTTCTATCCAACTTCCCATATAACTAATGTTAACTCCTTGTGTAAAATCATGAAGTAGTTTTAGGGAAACTCCTAAAGTTATAACACTAAATGCTAAAGCAACTTTTGAAGCTAATTTATCTCCAGAAAAATAGGTTGCGATTGCGCCAACTAAAAGTAAAAGTAATAGAGTAGTTACATCCATTAGGTAAAATTATTAAACTAAAAATAAATAAATTATTATGCTACAAACACCAATTACAAAAGCAAAAAGATACAATCCCACGCTTCCGTTATGCGCTTTCTTCCCTTGGTTTGCCATAACATACGTAACATTGGCTAGTTTGAAAACCGTTTTTGATAAGGCAGGTTCCAGTGTTGTTCTAAAGAAATTGGAAAGCCCATTTATAGGTCTAACAATTAAAAAAGTATAAAATTCATCCACATAGTATTTGTTGTACACTATTTTGGTCAAACCTTTAATTTCATTATCTTCATTAGGGACAACATTTTGTTTAATGTATTTGCTAAAAGCCAAACCAATACCAAGTATTGCTCCAGCTAATGCAATACCCATAAGCATATACTCTGTGTTTCCTAATACATGTTCTTCATGAGAAACAGTTGCAAATATTGGTTCCAAATAATGATTTAACCACATGCTTCCAGGAAGATTAATCGCACCACCAATTGTTGCAAGTATTGCCAAAACAATTAAAGGGATAGTTATTAAAGTGGGACTTTCGTGTAGATGATGTTTTTGTTCTTCCGTTCCTCTAAATGATTTAAAGAAGGTTAAATACATCAATCGGAACATATAAAAAGCGGTCATAATTGAGGCAATTGAACCGACAATCCAAAGCACTTTATTTTCGTGAAAGGCTGTGATTAAAATTTCGTCTTTAGACCAAAAACCTGCAAAAGGGAAAATACCCGCAATAGCAAGTGTTGAAATTAGCATAGTCCAAAATGTAATAGGCATTGCTTTTTTCAATCCACCCATTTTTCGCATGTCTTGTTCACCGTGTAAGGCATGAATAACAGAACCTGAACCCAAGAATAAGCAAGCTTTGAAAAAGGCATGTGTAATTACGTGAAAAACAGCAACGTTATAAGCCCCGAGACCTAATGCCAAGAACATTAATCCCAATTGAGAAACGGTTGAATAGGCGAGTACTTTTTTGATATCATTTTGTGCTAAACCAATGGTTGCAGCAACTAAAGCCGTTATAGCTCCAACAATTGCAATTATATTTTGAACATCGGGAGTGATGTCAAATAAGAAATTCATTCTAGTAATCATAAAAATACCAGCGGTAACCATGGTTGCAGCATGTATTAATGCTGAAACTGGTGTTGGTCCAGCCATCGCATCGGGTAACCAAGTGTATAAAGGTAATTGAGCTGATTTTCCGCATGCACCAATAAACAAACAAAGAGCAGCTAATCCTAGCATTCCTGTATTTGCAGTTCCAACGTTAAGACCGTTTTCCATTTGAACAAAATCCAAAGTTGAAAACACGCTTCCGAGAATAAATATTCCAATTAGAAAACCTAAATCTCCAATTCTGTTCATGATAAAAGCTTTCTTAGCCGCATCATTATAATCTTGATTTTTGTGCCAAAATCCAATTAACAAATAGGAGCACAGACCCACGCCTTCCCATCCAATAAACATGATTAATAAATTGCTTCCAACAACCAAAGTAATCATGAAGAACACAAACAAATTTAAATAGGCAAAAAACTTATGCATATTCTCATCGTCATGCATATAACTGATGGAATACAAATGAATAAGCGACCCAATTCCTGTTACAAACAATAACCATAACAATGACAATTGGTCCAATAATATTCCAAAATCTAACTTGAAATTACTAACCGAAATCCAATCAAATAAAGAAATCTGAATAGGTTTTCCTGTTTGATTGAGTTGCATGAAAAAGTAAATACTTATAACAAAAGATACCACTATTGAAAGTGTTCCAATGGCACCAGACATTGCTTTTCCAACTTTTTCCCCAAAGAAGACATTGAATAAAAACCCAACAAATGGGGTTAATAATAATAGTAAAACTAAATTCTGCTCCATTTTGGATTATCCTTTTAAGTTTTTTAAATTAGCGATATCGATCGACCCTAAATTTCTAAATACCGAAACAAGAATTGCCAAACCAACTGCAACTTCTGCTGCTGCAACTGCCATTGAGAAAAACACAAAAACTTGTCCTTGTGAATCTTGATGATAGGTTGAAAACGCTACAAACAATAGGTTTACAGCATTCAGCATTATTTCAATAGACATGAATACGATGATTGCATTACGTCTGTATAAAACTCCAAATATTCCGATACAAAAAAGTAAAACAGAAAGAAAGAGATAGTTTTCTATACCAATTTCATTTAAAATATTATTCATATTATTTAGTAGTATTTTCTTTTTTAGACAATAAAACCGTTCCTATCATAGCTACCAATAATAAGATGGAAGCAAATTCAAACGGAACCATATATTCATTCAGCAATACTTTTCCAAGTACTTTTATTGATTGAAAATCCTCACCCGTGATGTCGTATTCTCCAACAATAGGTTTAGAGTTCATGAAAATAGCAATCAAAACCAAACTCATTAAACAAAATACCGCTATGGCGCCAAGCCTTGTAATTCGTGGTTTGTGTACTTCATCTTCTTTATTTAAATTCATTAACATGATGGTAAATAAAAACAATACCATAATCGCTCCTGAATAAACAATGACGTGAACAATGGCTAAAAATTGCGCATTGAATAATAAATAATGACCAGCAATAGAGAAAAAACAAATCACTAAATAAATAGCACTGTGTATTGGATTTCTACTGTAGATAGTTAAAAATGCTGTCGCCAAAGTGATGGCTGCCAAAAAATAAAATATGATAAGTATTGGAGACATTAGTTAGCGTTTTTAATTTGAGCGTTCTTCATCGCCATTTCTAGTGGCATCACTAATTTATCTTTTCCAAAAATAAAATCTTCTCTATCGTAACTTGATGGAACTAATTCTTTTGAAATCGTTAGATAAACAGCATCTTTTGGACACGCTTCTTCACACAATCCACAAAAAATACAGCGCAACATATTAATTTCATAAACTGAAGCATATTTCTCTTCACGGTACAAATGTTCTTCTCCTTTTTGACGCTCTGCTGCTGTCATCGTGATAGCTTCGGCTGGACAAGAAAGCGCACACAATCCACAAGCCGTACAATTTTCACGACCTTGTTCATCGCGTTTCAACATATGTTGACCACGGTAAACAGGACTAAATTCACGAATTTGTTCCGGATATTGTATCGTTGCTTTCTTTCTAAAAAAGTGTTTGATCGTAATGAGCAAGCCTTTTATGATGGCTACCAGATATAAACTTTCCCAAAAGGTCATTTCCTTATTGGAAACTTGCTTTTTTCTGCCTGATAATGATATTGATTGTATTGACGCTGACATTGTTCTTTTATTTAAAAGCTAAAATGCAAATTCCTGTTATAATAATATTCAGAATAGAAAGTGGAATTAATATCTTCCAACCTAAATTCATTAATTGATCGTATCTAAATCTTGGTATGGTCCATCGCACCCACATGTAGAAAAATATAAATCCACATATTTTAATAAATAACACAACGATTCCAAGTATGTTTGCAATGTTAACACCAACATTTTCAACCATCCATTGCATTCCAGGATAGTTATAACCTCCAAAGAATAAAATGGCTAAAATAGCAGAGGAGATAAACATGTTGGCATATTCAGCAAATAAATAAAATCCCATTTTCATAGAAGAATACTCGGTATGATAACCTCCAATTAATTCGGTTTCGCATTCTGCTAAATCAAAAGGAGTTCTATTGGTTTCAGCAAAAGCACAAATTAAGAAGATTAAAAAGGAAAGTGGTTGATAAAATACATTCCAATTCATTCCTGATTGTTGCATGGAGATTTCTTTTAAACTCAGTGTTCCTGTCATCATCAACAATGCAATTATGGATAATCCCATAGCTACTTCATAAGAAACCATTTGTGATGCAGCACGAACAGCCCCAATCAATGAAAACTTATTATTAGAAGCCCAACCACCAATCATTATGCCGTAAACACCAACAGAGATTACGCCAAAAATGTATAATAATGCTACATCTATATCAGTAGCTTGAAGTACAACATCTCTTCCAAAAACATGTAATTTATCACCCCAAGGAATCACTGCACTAGTCATCAACGCAGTACTCATAGCGATTGCTGGCCCAACGAAAAACAAAAATCTATTTGGCGTATTAGGTTCAAATTCTTCTTTTGCAAAAAGTTTCATACCATCGGCAAGAGGTTGTAATAATCCTCCCCAACCGGCACGATTCGGACCCACTCTATCTTGCAAAAATGCCGCAACTTTGCGTTCTGCCCATGTAGAATACATTGCCATAAGCATAGTTATTGCAAAAACTACAAAAATCACAACGCTTTTTTCTATAATAAAGGCACTATCCATTGTTTATGATTTTGATTTTTTGTCTAAAGGGACGCTTGCCATACTAATTTTATCTCTATCGATATCTCTACCTAGAAGAATTCCTTTTTCGGTAGCGATTTCCACTTTTTCTAATTTTTGAGTATAGTTGTTTTGATTGACAACCGAATCTTTCTCGAATTTTCTGGGTCCTTCAATGATCCAATCCGCAACATTTTTGTGGTCAAAACGACAACCGTTGCAAATGAATTCTTCCACTTCGTGAAACTCATCTTTACGAGCCGTTACTCTTTGAATTTCTCCGCCAAACATCCAAAGTGTTGTTTTTCCACAACATTTGTCACAATCTCTGTGCGCATTGTAAGGTTTGTTGAACCAAACTCTCGATTTGAATCGGAACGTTTTATCCGTTAAGGCGCCAACAGGACATACATCTATCATGTTTCCTGAGAATTCATTATCAACAGCTGCTGAAACACAAGTTGAAATTTGTGAATGATCACCACGGTTTAAAACCCCGTGAACTCTTCCGTCGGTTAATTGATCTGCAACTTCCACACATCGCTGGCAAACAATGCAACGGTTCATGTGCAATTGAATTTTGTCACCAATATCTTCTGGTTCAAAAGTTCTTTTATCTTCGATGAAACGTTGTTGTAATTTTCCGTGTTCGAAACTTAAATTCTGTAAATCACATTCACCAGCTTGGTCGCAAACGGGACAATCTAATGGATGATTGATTAAAAGGAATTCTGTTACTGCATTTCTTGCATCACGAACGCGTTCAGAAGATTTGCTGGCTATTTCCATTCCGTCTTGACAACCCGTTACACAGGACGCCATTAATTTTGGCATTGGTCTTGGATCGGCTTCGCTTCCTTTGGTAACGTCTACTAAACAACAACGGCATTTGCCTCCGGTTCCTTTTAGTTTAGAATAATAACACATGGCTGGCGGAACAGATTCTCCACCAATCATACGAGCAGCTTGCAGGATAGTTGTTCCTGGAGTTACTTCAATTTCTTGACCGTCAATGGTTACTTTCATTTATTATTATGTCTTAAGGTCTTAAGGTCTTAAAGTCTTAAAGTCATTCCCGATACGGACATTATGACATTATGACTTTCGACATTATGACTTATTCAAATATTTTATAAACCCACTTATTAATTTTGAAATATCTGACACATCTTCAAATAATTCGTCAAATTCTATTTTTGTAATATAATTTAAATCCAATGCTAAATATAATTGTGAACGTACTTCACCTGCCGATGCTTTAGCAATAAATAAAAAATATAAAAATTCTTTATCTGTATTTCTTTCAAATCCTTCAGCAATATTTGAAGAAATCGATATTGATGCTCTTCTTATTTGCCTTGATAAATCATAATCTTTTTTAAAAACCTCTTTATCTGTTATTTCATAAATTCGTTTGTTAAATAATCTGGCTTTTTGCCAAGAATTGATTTCTTCAAATGAATTAAATTTCCCCATTTATTTTATTTTAGTCTCAAAGTCATAAAGAATTTGACATTTTCATTTGACATTATGACTTTTAGACATTCGACATTACGACTTTAGAAAAAGGTTCAGCTACAAAGTGATCTCTATTCTTTATTTTTTCTGGAAAACGAATGTGGTATTCAAATTCCTCTTTAAAATGTCGAATTGCCGCTGCTACAGGCCATGCTGCAGCATCGCCTAAGGGACAAATCGTGTTTCCTTCAATTTTTGATTGAATGCTCCACAACAATTCAATATCTTCTTCACGACCGTGACCGTTTTCAATTCGGTGCAGTACTTTTTCTAACCAACCAGTTCCTTCGCGGCATGGCGTACATTGACCACAACTTTCGTGATGGTAAAATCTGGAGAAATTCCAAGTGTTACGAACAATACAAGCTCGGTCATCATATACGATAAATCCTCCTGAACCTAACATCGAACCAGTAGCAAATCCACCGTCAGATAAACTTTCGTAAGACATCAAACGATCTTCACCTGCAGCCGTTTTGTAGATTAAATGGGTTGGTAAAATGGGCACCGAACTTCCTCCTGGCACTAATGCTTTCAAAGGTCTGTCGGTTTGCATTCCCCCACAATATTCAT
Source organism: Rhizobium sp. Q54 (assembly GCA_943328505.2). Lineage (GTDB taxonomy): Bacteria > Bacteroidota > Bacteroidia > Flavobacteriales > Flavobacteriaceae > Flavobacterium. The sequence goes on from CALQAH020000001.1 coordinate 100,003, forward strand.
CAGAATTCATAAATTCGTAAACCGATAATCCCAAATCAATTTCGTAAACGCCTTGATTTTTAATGTTTCCAGATGCAGAAATTAACTTGGTTCCTGTAGAACGACCGATTCCGATAGCAGCATAATCTGCACCTGAATTGTTCACAATCCATGGCACAGCAGCAATAGTTTCTACATTGTTCACCACTGTTGGATTGGCCCAAAGTCCTGAAACAGCTGGGAATGGTGGTTTAATTCGAGGATTTCCACGTTTTCCTTCCAGGCTTTCAATTAAGGCAGTTTCTTCTCCGCAAATGTAAGCTCCAGCACCAATTTGAACATATAATTCCAAATCGTAACCAGAACCTAATATATTTTTACCCAACCAACCAGCAGCTTTTGCTTCGGCGATGGCTCTTTCTAAAATTTTGTATACCCACATGTATTCTCCACGAATGTATATGTAGGATAAATTGGCACCCAAGGCATAACTGGATGTAATCATTCCTTCAATTAAAAGGTGAGGAATGTATTCCATCAAATAGCGGTCCTTGAAAGTTCCCGGTTCCGATTCGTCAGCGTTGCAAACTAAATGTCTTGGTTTTCCTGATTTTTTATCAATAAAACTCCATTTCATTCCACATGGAAATCCTGCACCACCACGACCGCGTAAGCCCGAAGTTTTCACTTCTTCTACAACTTCATCAGGAGTCATTTTTTTTAGGGCTTTTTCAACCGAAGCATAACCGCCTTCTTTGCGGTACACGTCATAAGTTTTAATTCCCGGAACATTTATTTTGTCTAATAATATTTTTCTTCCCATGATATTATTTATCGTGTAAAGTGATTTTTCCGTCTTTGCAATCAGCAATTAACTGATCAATTTTTTCTTCATTCAAATGCTCTTGGAAGAAATCTCCCAACTGCATCATTGGAGCATAACCACAAGCACCTAGGCATTCTACTCCACGAACTTCAAAAAGCCCGTCAGATGTTGGTTCACCTACTTTTACGCCTAATTTGTTACACGTATAATCCATCAAATCTTCTAACCCATTTTGACAACAAGGAGAGGTTTGACAAAATTCAAACATGTATTTACCAATTGGTCTTTGATTGTACATGGTGTAAAAAGTTACCACTTCAAAAACTTCAATAGGTTGAATTTCTAAAATTTCTGCAACTTTTATTTGTAAATCGGTACTCAACCAATTGTCATGTGCGTCTTGGACTTCGTGTAAAACAGGCAATAAAGCTGATTTTCTTTTATCGGCTGGATAATGACTTATTAGTTCATTGATACGATTCATCAAAGTATCAGTGATATTTATTTCTTGTTTAATGTCTGATCTTTCCATTTCTAATGTTAGATATTAAATTTTAAATGTTAGATTTTTCAATCTGCATTCTAAAATCTGTATTCTTTATTCTTTAAGCGTCTAATTCGCCAGCAATTACATTTAAACTTGATAATATTACGATGGCATCGGATAACAATGCTCCTTTAATCATTTCGGGATAGGCTTGATAATAGATAAAACAAGGCCGTCTAAAATGCAAGCGATACGGCGTTCTACTTCCGTCTGTAACCAAATAAAATCCTAATTCTCCATTTCCGCCTTCAACAGCTTGGTAAACTTCTGAAACAGGAACAGGAACTTCTCCCATCACAATTTTGAAGTGATAAATTAAGCTTTCCATATTGTTGTACACATCTTCTTTTGGAGGTAAATAATAATCTGGAACATCGGCATGGAAAACATTTCCCTCAGGCATTTTGTCCAATGCTTGACGAATGATGCTCAAGCTTTCCCATACTTCGGCATTACGAACGCAAAAACGGTCGTAAGTATCTCCTGATTTTCCAACCGGAACTTTAAAATCAAAATCTTCATAAGAAGAATAAGGTTCCGCTACACGAACATCATAATCAACACCAGCGGCACGTAAATTTGGACCTGTAAATCCATATTGCATCGCTTTTTCAGCAGTGATTGGACCAACGTTGGCAGTTCTATCAATAAAAATTCTATTTCTTTCAAACAGGTTTTCAAATTCTTTCCAAGCTTCTGGGAAATCTTGTAAAAAGGTGTTCAGTAATTCGAAAGTTTTTGGAGACCAATCTCTTTCAAAACCACCAATTCTTCCCATATTGGTTGTCAAACGAGCTCCACAAATTTCTTCGTAGATTTCGTATACTTTTTCTCTGAATTGAAATACATAAAGGAAACCTGTATAGGCTCCAGTATCTACACCAAGTATGGAATTACAAATTAAATGATCGGTGATTCGAGCCAATTCCATTACAATAACTCGTAAATATTGTACTCTTTTAGGAACTTCAATATCTAATAATTTCTCCAAAGTCATCCACCAAGCCATATTGTTGATAGGCGATGAACAATAATTTAATCGATCTGTTAAAGGTGTGATTTGGTAAAACGGACGGTTTTCTGCAATTTTTTCAAAAGCACGATGAATATATCCAACAGTGGGTTCAGCATCCAAAATTCTTTCTCCATCCATCAAAAGGATGTTTTGAAAAATTCCGTGAGTTGCAGGGTGTGTTGGTCCTAAATTTAGGATGGAATATTCACTTCCGTCGTCATTTCGGCTTTCGGCAATTATTTTAGCATAACGATGCTCAGGCGGTAATAATAGTTCTGACATTTTTAACTATTTATTGTTGTTCTTCCAAAGAAACGATCGTCTTTGTCTGTTCGGCCACTATCTTCCATTGGAAATTCTTTTCGCATAGGATGAGAAATCATTTCATCCATATTTAAAATTCTTTTTAACTGAGGATGTCCTTTGAAATTGATTCCGTAAAAATCCCAAGTTTCTCTTTCCATCCAATTGGAGCATAAAAACAAATCGGTTATGGTATCTATTTCTGGATTTCCGGTTAAATAAGTTTTTATTCTGATTCTTACATTTTCAATCCAATTGTGCAAATGGTAAACTACTGCAAACTGATGGTTTTCATCATTATCAGGAAAGTGAATGCCACACAAATCGGTTAGAAAGTGAAAGTTTAAATCTTGATCTTCTTTTAGGAATTGAATTACTTCATGCATTGAATTTGAATCAACTTCGAAAGAAAAAACACCTTTTTGTGTTTCAAAGTTTAGCGCATTGGAGCCAAATTTTTGCGTTATTTTTTCTTGTATTTGTAAAGTTTCTAAAGCCATTTTTATAGGTTATAAGAAGCTAATAATTCTATATATTCAGCAGAACTACGTCGTCTAACCGATTCGTTTCTCACTAATTCTTGCAATTGCATAACGCCGTCTACAATTTGTTCAGGTCGAGGAGGGCAACCAGGAACGTAAACATCTACTGGAATTACTTTATCTATTCCTTGTAAAACAGAATACGTATCAAAAATTCCGCCCGACGATGCACAAGCTCCAACTGCTATAACCCAACGAGGTTCTGCCATTTGCTCATATACTTGACGTAAAATAGGCGCCATTTTTTTTGAGATAGTTCCCATTACCATCAACATATCCGCTTGACGAGGAGAGAAACTTACTCTTTCTGAGCCAAAACGAGCTAAATCGTAATGAGAAGCCATTGTTGCCATAAATTCAATGCCGCAACACGAAGTTGCAAACGGCAATGGCCAAAGTGAATTAGCGCGCGCCATGCCTACAACATCATTGAGTTTTGTTGCGAAGAAACCTTCTCCTGTAACGCCTTCTGGTGGCGCAACCATATTTATTTTAGATTCAGTCATAATTTATAAGTTCTATTTTTCTGAATTTATTCCCAAACTAATGCTTTCTTCTTGATAATATAGAAGAATCCAACCAATAACAGTAACATAAAAATGACCATTTTAATCATTCCATCCACTCCTAACTCTTTAAAATTAATTGCCCAAGGATATAGAAAAATAACTTCAACATCAAAAAGTACAAACAGTATGGCAACCAGGAAATATTTTACAGAGAAAGGAATACGGGCATTTCCAATGGATTCTATCCCGCACTCAAAGTTAACATCTTTATTTTTAGAATGTCTTTTTGGGCCCAATTTGCCTGAAATAACAATCATCCCAACAACAAATCCAACGGCTAAGAGCATTTGCATTAATATTGGGAAATAGTCTAATTGATTGGTGTGCATGTGTATTTTTTTAAAACAGTACAAATATACATCGCAATATTTAAAACGCAAGAAACATTTTGAAAAACGTTTTGTATTAAGTACTTAAAAACACTTTATTTAAATTGATTTTAAATAGTAAAGTTTAGGTATAAAAAAACGTCCCGATAAATCGAGACGTTAAGTCATTTTAGGTAATCAAAAAATAATATATATTAGTCTTCGATAGCTACTACTTGAGCTGCTACTTTACCTTTTCTTCCTTCTTCTTCTTCGTAAGAAACTTTATCACCTTCATTTAGTGACTCAGCTTTAATTCCTGAAGCGTGAACAAAAATGTCTTTTCCAGTTTCATCATCTGTGATGAAACCATAACCTTTAGACTCATTGAAAAATTTAACTGTACCTGTACGCATTGTAATTGTAATAATAATTTATAATGTGGCAAATGTAGTATTAATTACTATACGAAATCAATTTTTGTTATTTCTTTTTTGAAAATTATTGATTTACAGCGTTTTCGACCTTTTTTTTGACAAATATTTATTTCAAATCAACTTTAATATGTAATTCATTTAACTGAGTGTCATCAATTTTAGAGGGTGCGTCGATCATCACATCGCGTCCTGAATTATTTTTTGGAAACGCAATAAAATCACGAATGGTTTCTTGTCCTCCTAAAATGGCCACCAATCTGTCCAATCCAAATGCTAATCCTCCGTGTGGTGGTGCTCCGAATTGAAAGGCATTCATCAAGAAACCAAATTGATCCTCGGCTTGTTCGGGTGTAAATCCTAATAAGGCAAACATTCTACTTTGTAAATCTTTATCATGAATACGAATAGATCCTCCTCCAATTTCGTTCCCATTTAAAACCATATCGTAAGCATTGGCGCGAACTTTACCTGGATTGCTGTGAATCAAATCTAAATCTTCAGGTTTAGGAGACGTAAAAGGATGGTGCATGGCATGATAGCGGCCGCTCTCTTCATCAAATTCTAATAGCGGAAAATCAACTACCCAAAGTGGAGCAAATTCATTTGGATTACGTAATCCTAAACGTGTTGCTAATTCCATTCTTAAAGCAGAAAGTTGGGTTCTTGTTTTATCAGCTGGACCTGAAAGCACAAAAATCATATCGCCAGATTTTGCGCCTGTTGTTTTTGCCCAATTCGCTAAATCATCTTGGTCGTAGAATTTATCTACAGATGATTTGTAAGTTTCATCTTCGTTGCATTTTACGTATACCATTCCACTAGCGCCAACTTGAGGACGTTTTATCCAATCAATCAAGCCATCAATTTCTTTACGTGTATATTCTCCAGCATTGGGAACAGCTATTCCTACCACCAATTCTGCCGAGTTAAAAACAGGAAAATCTTTGTGTTGTGAAAATGCATTTAACTCGCCAAATTCCATTCCGAAACGAATGTCTGGCTTGTCATTTCCATAGGTTTTCATGGCATGATCATAGGTCATTCGAGGGAATTTTTCTACTTCAATACCTTTAATTTCTTTAAGTAAATGACGCGTTAATCCTTCAAAAACATTTAAAATATCTTCCTGTTCCACGAAAGCCATTTCACAATCGATTTGGGTAAATTCGGGTTGTCTATCGGCTCGTAAATCTTCATCGCGGAAACATTTTACAATTTGAAAATATTTATCCATTCCGCCAACCATCAACAATTGTTTGAAGGTTTGTGGTGATTGCGGTAAGGCGTAAAATTGTCCTTCGTTCATGCGGCTTGGTACCACGAAATCTCTGGCGCCTTCAGGAGTAGACTTGATTAAATAGGGCGTTTCCACTTCGCAAAAATCCAAATCGGATAAATATTTACGAACTTCCATGGCCACTTTGTGACGGAACAGCAAACTGTTTTTCACAGGATTTCTTCGGATGTCCAAATAACGGTATTTCATTCGAATATCTTCCCCACCATCAGTATCATCTTCAATGGTGAAAGGTGGCGTAAGCGCTGCGTTAAGTATGTTTAATTCGGTAACTAAAATTTCAATTTCTCCAGTAGGTATGTTTTTGTTTTTGGCTTCACGTTCAATAACAGTTCCTTTTACCTGAATCACAAATTCACGTCCAAGATTTTTAGCCGATTCAAAAACGGTTTTTTCAGTACGACTTTCGTCAAAAATTAATTGTGTAATTCCATAGCGGTCACGCAAATCTACCCAATTCATAAAACCCTTATCACGAGATTTTTGAACCCAACCAGCAAGTGTAACTTCTTTGTTGACATGTGAGGCGTTTAATTCACCACAATTATGACTTCTATACATTGGAATATTTATTTAATTTATATAATTCTCCGCCAAGGCGAATTGGGTGCAAAAGTAAAAACAAAAATTAAATTAATAGGGTAAAACTTCATCACATATTGGATATTAAATTTTATGTTAATGTTTTACAACAGAATATAAAATAAAGTACATTTGGGTTTATTAATAATTAAAAACTATAGTTTATGAAAAAAATATTCTTCTTTTTAACCTTGATACCTGCTACTATTGGCTTTGCTCAAGGGAAAGTAAATTTTCGTGCAGATATTTTGAATAGAAATGGTGATGTAATTTACATCAATACACCTGCAAATAAAACAATAAAGGAAATAAAAGTTAATGACAAAGGAATTTTCGAAGCTTCTTTTGAAGTTGCAGATGGAGACTACATGATGTTTGATGGCGTTGAATATGCCCAATTGTATTTAAAAGACGGTTATGATTTGAAGTTAAAAATGGACGCTGCAGCGTTTGACGAAAGCATTGTTTTTAAAGGAAATGGAGCTGAAGAAAATAATTATTTAGCGCAAACTACGCTTTTAGAAGAAAAATTAAACCCTACTGAAATGATGGCTTTAGGTGAAGATGATTTTAACAAAGCGGTTGATCAAATGCAGAAATCGGATATTGAACGATTAGAAAAAGCCAAGTTAGATTCGAAATTTACCGAGTCACAAAAGAAAAGTATTGTGCAAAATTTAATGGGTTTGAAACAATACTACAATCAAAAAAAGGGAGCAAACAAATTGGACAATACTGCTTCAGCAACGTTTGACTATGAAAATCATAAAGGGGGTAAAACCAAGTTAGAAGATTTGCGAGGAAAGTATGTTTATATTGACGTTTGGGCTACTTGGTGCGGACCGTGTAGAGCTGAGATCCCTTTTCTTAAAAAAGTAGAAGAGAAATATCACGGAAAAAACATTGAATTTGTAAGCATTTCTGTTGATGTAGATAAAGACCATGAAAAATGGGTCAACTTTGTAAATGAAAAAGGATTAGGTGGAATACAATTATTTGCGGATAAAAACTGGAATTCTGAATTTATGAAGAGTTACAATATCAATAGTATTCCAAGATTTATTTTAATTGACCCAAAAGGGAATATTGTAAAATCTGATGCAGAGCGTCCTTCTTCTCCAGCATTAACTGTGGAATTAGATAAGTTATTGAACTAAAGATTTAGAGTATTTTATAAAACAGAAAACCGCCTTGTTAAAGCAACAAGGCGGTTTTTTATTTCATCAGTAACTTAAAGCGCTACTTCTTTTCTATCTCTTAACCAATATTTAGTTCGTTTTACTAAGAAGAACATTACCGGAACCATTACCAAAGTTAATACCGTGGCATAGGTTAATCCAAAGATAATCGTCCAAGCCAATGGTCCCCAGAAAATAACGTTATCACCACCCATAAAGAAGTGCGGATTTAAATCGGTTACCAACGTAAAGAAGTCAAAGTTTAAACCGATAGCTAACGGTATTAATCCCAAAACCGCGGTTAAAGCGGTTAGCAATACTGGGCGAAGTCTTGATTTTCCTGATTCAATTATAACTTCTTTTATTTCATCTAAAGATAAATCGTTGTGGCTTTCTAGTTGTTTGTCTTCCACTTTTTTGTCTAAAAGCAATACAAAGAAATCCATTAATACAATACCGTTTTTCACTACAATACCCGCTAACGAAATAATTCCCATCATGGTCATCAAGATTACAAAATCCATATTGGCAATTACATAACCGTAGAAAACACCGCTGAAACTTAGTAATACGGTAAACAAAATAACCATCGTTTTAGAAACCGAATTGAACTGCAATACAATAATAATTGTAATACCTGCCAACGCTAAGAAAAGGGCATACATTAAGAAACTTTGGTTTTTACCTTGTTCTTCTTGCACTCCAGAAAACGAGTACGTCAAACCTTTTGACATTTCATAACCTTTTAATTCTGTTTCAATTTGTTTTGAAATTTCATCCCCATTAAAACCCGTTAATACATTGGAATACACCGTTAAAACCCGGTTGTAATTTTTTCTTTTAATTTGGTTATAGGTAGTTGTTTTCTCGGTTTTAGAAACTGCAGAAATCGGAATTTGCATCATTTGCCCATTGTTTTGATTTCTGAAAGTCAACGATTGGTTGAATAAAATATTCTCGTTTTTACGTTGATCTTCTTGCATTCTAACAACAATATTATAATCGTCATCACCTTCTTTGTAGGTAGAAATTTCTTGACCATATACCGAACGGCGTAAATTGAAACCCAATTGCCCTGTTGAAACTCCTAAACTTCCAGCATTCACTCGATCTACTTTTACTTCCAATTCGGGACTTTGATTGTTGACATCGACGCTCAATTTTTCAATACCTGGAATGTTTTTCGAATCAATAAACGCAATCATTTTATCAGCTTCGGAAATCATTTGATCATAATCATCGCCAGTAACTTGAATACTAATTGGATAACCTGCTGGTGGTCCATCGGCATTTTTTTCAACCGTTACAATTGCTCCAGCGATGCCTTTTACTTTTCCTCTAATTTCCTCTAAAACATCCGAAGTGTTGATGCCTTTTCGGAATTTGAATTCGGAGAAATTTACCGTTACTTTTCCTTTAAAAGGCGTTTCCGATGCCGAACCTGCATCTACATTTGGATTTCCAGCACCAACACCCACTTGTGACACGATGCTTTCTGCCAAAAAGTTTTCTTTGGTTGTAGGTTCGATGTATTTTTTCATCACATCAATCACCTGATTTTCTACAAATAGGGTGGCTTTGTTGGTTTTGTTGATATCCGTTCCTTGTGGATATTCGATATAAACTATGGCTTGATTAGGAATATTGTCTGGGAAAAACAATACTTTTCTTGGAAAGATACCTAACAGAATGAATGAGAAAAATAACATTCCAATAATACTTACCAATGCTATCCACGCATTTCTACCCGTCAATATTTTTCTTAAAAAACCTTGGTATTTTAATTCCATTTTAGGGAAAAAGCTATGCTGAAAATCTTGTGTCCATTGGTATAATTTAATTTTATACAACCACATTAATCCCAATGAAATTAGAGATAAATGTCCAATGGCACGTGCTGGTTTTACATCGTAAATATTTCCGATTAGGATAAAAACAAGTGCCAATGTCCCAAAAATAACAGTATATAATTTGAGTGATTTTTTTGATATATTTCTGTCTTCAATGTCCATAGAACCTCCTGTCATGGCTGCGTTTACAATCATAGCTACGAATAAGGAGGAACTCAAGGTAATGGTTAACGTAATTGGAAAATATTTCATGAATTTACCCATGGTTCCAGGCCATAAGGCGAAAGGTAAAAACGCCATTAAAGTAGTTGCTGTTGAGGAAATAACTGGCCAAGCAATTTCGCCAATACCAATTTTTGAAGCTTGTACTCTAGACAATCCCTTTTTCATATTGGCAAATACGTTATCGACGACAACAATTCCATCATCAACCAACATTCCCAATCCCATTACCAATCCGAAAAGGACCATCGTGTTTAAGGTTAGTCCAAAAGCGGATAGAATGGTAAATGCCATCAACATCGAAAGCGGAATCGCAGCACCAACAAATAAGGAGTTTCGCAATCCCATAGTAAACATCAAAACAATCATCACCAACACAATTCCGAAGATAATGTGATTGGAAAGTTCATCCACTTGGTGCTCCACTCGCGAGGATTGGTCGTTGGAAAGTTCTAATTTTAGGTTTTTAGGCAAATAGCTTTCTTGAGCTATTTTTATTTTTTCTTTTACTTGCTCAATAGCAGAAATCATGTTTTGACCCGAACGTTTTTTTACGTTAAGCATCACAACTTCATTGCCTTTTTCTCGAGCATACGTGGTTTTTTCTTTTTCTTTAAATGCAATAGTGGCGATGTCTTTTAGGTAAATTACTCCGCCATTATGTTTTACGATTACATTTTCTAGTTCTTTAGGGTCTTTTATTTCACCCACAATTCGAATGTTATTTCGTGAACCTTGAGAGATTAAATTTCCGCCTGAAAGCGTCATGTTTTCGTATTTCACTGCGTTTTGAATGTCGTCAAACGATACTTGAGCCGCAGTCATTTTAAAGATATCAACGGCAATTTCAACTTCTTTATCATCTACACCAAGGATGTCAACTTTTTTTACTTCGGCAATTTCTTCAATATCATCTTGAAGCAATTCGCCATATTTTTTAAGTTGTTGTGTCGTATAATTTCCTTGAAGGTTAATATTTAAAATGGGCACTTCTTCCGAAATATTCAATTCAAAAACCGTAGGTTCTACTTTGCTTCCGTTGTCCAAATTAGGCCAATCGGTATCGGCTTTGGTATTGTCAACTTTGTCTTTGATTTTTACTTTGGCGTCTTCAATTTTAACTTTATCATTAAATTCAACTACTATCATTCCGTAATCTTGGAATGAACTTGCTGTTACTTTTTCAACACCACTAATGTTTTTTATTTCTTTTTCAAGGGGTTTGATGATTAACTTCTCGACATCTTCGGCAGAATTTCCAGGGAAAACAGAGGAGATATATACTTTATTTTCGATGATTTCTGGGAAATCTTCTCGAGGCATGGTTACATAGGCAATTAATCCTGTTACTACAATTAGCAACGTGAAAATATAAACCGTTACACGATTGTCGATAGCCCAACTTGATATAGCGAATTCTTTATTTTTTTGACTCATTTTATTGGTTGTTGGTTGTCGTTTGTTGGTTGTCGGTTACTGACAACTGAAAACAGACAACTATTTTACATTTAGAAATTTAATTTCATACCATCCGAAATAGTATTGACTCCTTCAGTTACAATAATTTCATCAGCTGCTAATCCGCTCAAAATTTCAGTAACATTATCCGAAGATTGTCCCACTTTTACATTGACTTTTTTTGCTGTTCCCGTTTTCCCATTAGAATTGATTACGGTATAGACAAATTTATTTTTTTCGCCATCTTCTTGAATCACACCTGTTGGTACAACTACAGCATCTTTGCTAACATAATCAATGATTTTAAGTTTCGCTACTTGATTAGGGCGTAATAAATTCTCTGGGTTTGGAACACTCACCTCTATGCCAAAGCTTCTGTTGTTAGGATTGATGAAATTTCCAATTTGACGTACTTTTCCTTTATAGGTTTTTCCTAAAGAAGTTAAATAAACATCAACTTCAGTTCCAACTTTAAGTTTTCCAATATAGGATTCAGGAACAGAGGTAGACACAAACATATTTCCAAGATTCACTATTCGCATTAAACCTTGTTGACTCGGAGCAACTACTTGTCCTTTTTCTACAAATACTTCGTCAATTGTTCCCGTAAATGGAGCGCGAATTACTGTTTTTGATAATTGTGCTTTCATTTGGGCTACACTTTTTTGGGCTGAAACCATAAGAGTTTGCGCCTGAAGAAATTGAATTTCAGACCCAATTTTTTTATCCCAAAGATTTTTTTGTCTTTCAAAAGTTGTTTTTGCCAAGGCATATTGATTTTCGAATTGTGCCAATTGCTGACTCATTCCAGCATCGTCAACACGGCCAAGAATTTGTCCTTTGGAAACTTTTTGTCCCGCTTTTACAGTTAATGAAGTTAACGTTCCACTAAATTCAGGTTGTACCAGAATGTTTTCTTTAGTATCTACATTTCCTTGAATATCTAAATAATGGTTAAAAACGGTGTCTTTTACGGTCAATATCGAAACTAATGCTTCTTCTTTTTTTACATTTAATGAAGCTAAAGCTTCTTCAATTGTAGTAATTTCTGCTTGTAAAGCTGATTTTTTTTCTTGTAAAGCTTTGACGTTTTTAGTGCTAATTAAAGTTTCAATAGAGGTGTTATTGTCTTTTCCTCCGCAGGAAAATACTATTATTGAAGTAATTGTAATTAAAATAATTTTTTTCATTGCTATTGATTTTGAATTTTAGTTTGTTATTTTTTCTAAGGCTGCTTTTTTATTAATTACATCCACCATTGTTTGTAAATAATTTTGTTGTGAAGTATACAATTGACGTTGTGCATCCGTAAAATCGAAACTGCTTGAAAGACCTTCTTTAAATTTTATTTCTTGCTTTTTCTCAATTCGCTCGGCTAATTGTAGGCTTTCTTTAGAACTATTGTACTGTTCCACACTAAATTCATAATCGCTTTTAGCATTTTGGTAGGCTAATTTTAATTTTTGTTCTGTTTCCGTCAAATCGGTTTTTGCTTTTTCTAAAGCTATTTTAGCCTGTTGTGTTCTGGCACTTCTTGCAAAACTGCTAAAAATGGGCACATTTAAATTAACACCAAGATTTGAAAAGTTAAAATAACGTTGGTCAGCATTTAAAAAAGTGAATTCATTTCCAAATGAGTTGTAGCCAAAATTTACGCCAACAGCTAGTGAAGGCAATGCTTTACTTTTTTCTAATTTTAATTCTAAACTTCGTTGTTCAACAAAATTTTGAGTAATGATATAATTGATGTTTCCTGAAGCTTTAAAATCACTATTCTGTATCGCTAAATCTAAATTGTTATTAGCCAAAACATCTAACTTATCTGTTAATTTCAAGTCGTCATCAATGGCAATTCCTAAATTTATTTTTAACATTTTTAAACTAATATCTTTTAAACGTGTAACATAATTAATGTTGCTATTCAAAGAGGCTAAAGTGATTTTTAATTGTTCTACATTTTCCTCTTCTATTAAGCCGTTTTTATAGGTTTGGTCAGTTTCAAAAAGTGTTTTGTCCAAAACGGTTTTGTTTTTTTGAAGAATTTGTAAACTTTCATCTGCTAAAAGTACACTGCCATATGAGTTAACAATCATTTCTTTAATATCAGCATCTGTTTTTTTCTTGTAATTTTCATAAAACTGCAAATAAGTTTTAGAGGCTTGTAAAGCCACAATATAAGAGCCGTCAAACAATAATTGAGACAAAGCCAAACTACCGGTTAAATTATGTTTGGTTCCGAAAGTAACTTCGGCAAATTCACCCGGAATTCCCCCAAAAATTTCAGCAGGAATTAAAGAGGTTTGAAGTTTAAAATTATTTTGATAATTTATGGAACCATTTATTTGAGGTAATCCCATTGCTGTGGTTTCCCATTTTTTCTTCTTGGCAATTTCAATATCGCGGCCAGCATTTATAGCGGTTCGATTATTTGTCATCGCATGTGCAATGGCTTGTTCTAAGCTAAATGAATAGTTTTGTTTTTGATCTTGAGCTTGTATGATACTCGCAAAAAGGAGCAGGAGAAAGGTTAATTGTTTCTTCATTTTATATATTTGATTGATGTAAATGTTTTTCTAATTCAAGTATTCCTTTTGGAGTTGCCAAGGCACGAGTATGGTATTCTAATGCATCATATTCTAATGCAAACACCTCTTTTTCTGATTTGGTAGTTTCGTTGATACTGAAGATTATAGTGTAATAAAACTTCACAAAAGAATCGACATTAATGTTTTCACGATACAATCCTTGTTCAATCCCTTTAATGATATTTTGTCTAAAAACCATATTACATTCTTCAGTTTCCCGACACATAAATTGATCATGAATTTCTGGATAATGTTTTTTTAACTGATAAATAGGCGAATTGTCTAATGAGTTAAACATCTCTTTAAACATTTTTCTAATTTCAAAATTTTCTTGAATAGCATTGTGATTTTGAGCAACAATAGTTGATATGGTTTCGTGAATTTTTTCATGCACCATCATCGTGCCTTCAGTAATCAACAATTCTTTGTTTTCAAAATACTTGTATATGGTTTTTTTTGAAATACACATTTCGCTAGCAATATCATCCATAGTAACGCTTTTGAACCCAAGTTTCAAAAACATATCAGTTGCTTTAGCTATTATTTTACACTTCATTAGTAGTAATTTTCGGTGCAAATATAAAGCGGAAACTTTTAACACCAAAATAGTTTCCAAAGTATTTACAATTATTTAACATATCATTCCACCACGATCTTTGTAATAAAGATGGAATACTGTAAATTAGCCAAAAATTACTTTATGCACTCTATTTATCAGTATCAACAATACATTTCAGACTATTTGGAATCTCAATATGAAACCAAAGAACCTCGAAATTTATACGCGCCCATTCACTATATTTTAAAATTGGGAGGTAAAAGAATGCGTCCTGTTTTAACATTAATGAGTGCTGAGGTTTTTGATACCAATTATATTGAAGCATTACCAGCAGCATTAGCAGTAGAAGTTTTTCATAATTTTTCATTAGTACACGATGACATAATGGATGATGCACCTCTACGAAGAGGAAACGAAACGGTACACGAAAAATGGAATACCAACACAGCAATTCTTTCGGGCGATGCCATGCTCATTTTAGCCTATCAATATTTCGAAAAATACAAAACCGATGTTTTTAGAGATTTAGCTAAACTTTTTAGCAAAACGGCACTTGAAGTTTGTGAAGGTCAACAATGGGATGTGGATTTTGAAACTCGCGATGATGTAACCATTCCCGAATATTTAAAAATGATTGAATATAAAACGGCTGTTTTAGTAGCTGCAGCTATGAAAATGGGCGCAATTGTAGCAGAGACGTCAGAAGAAAATGCCGATTTGATTTATAATTTTGGATTAAATTTAGGATTGGCTTTTCAATTACAAGACGATTATTTAGATGCTTTTGGCAATCCTGAAACTTTTGGCAAACAAGTGGGTGGTGATATTATCGAAAACAAAAAAACGTATTTATACCTAAAAGCAATTGAGTTTGCTTCTCCAACCCAAAAAGAACAATTACTCCATTTATTCTCTATTCATCCCAACGATAATGTCGATAAAATTGCTTCGGTAAAAGAGATTTTCAATGAAACTGGCGCTTCAAAAGCAACACAGCAAGCCATTTTGGACTATACCTTAAAAGCTTTCGAAACGTTGCAAAAGTTACCTATTGATAATGAGAAAAAAGATATGCTTCATTCTTTTGGAGAGAATTTAATGGGTAGAAAAGTTTAAATTCATGAACTGGCTTTTAGCATTGCCCATTTTCAATACACTGGAAAGTAAAAAAGAAAAAGCCTTTGTGTTTGCCTATTTATTTCCCTTTTTTACCATTTTAGCACTTTTAATTGATTCTGTTTATTTCCAAAAAAAATATTTCGACGGGAGAATGCTAACCAATATTTTAGCAATTATTTACTTCTGTTTGTTCTTTTTTTCGGCGCAATCCTATCTGAGGAAACTCATGTTTGTTATGGTTTTTTTATCCTACATCGGAGAACTTATTTTTTGTAAATTACTCGGAATGTATGCGTACAGAACTTCAGACATTCCACTTTATGTCCCTTTTGGGCATGCCATTGTTTATGCATCAGGTTTTGTAATTGCAGAAATGCCTTTTGTTGTAAAGAATGAGAACAAGCTTAAAAAAATCTTCTTAGTTTGCTTTACGGCACTTTTTTTAATAGTTGGATTATTTTTAAATGATATTTTTTCGCTTGTTTTTGGAGCTTTGTTTTTTGTTTTAATGAAAAGAAAAAAAGGGCAAAACGTTTATTATACCATTGCACTTTGTGTTATCTTTATCGAATTGGTTGGAACGTTTTTCAAATGTTGGACTTGGGTTCCTAAAACCTTTAATCTAATTCCAGCAGTAAATCCGCCAATGGGAGCTGTTTTTTTCTATGCCGGTGGCGATGTAATTTTGGCTAAAATAGTGAGCTATTGGAAAGACAAAAATGAAATTATAAATTAAAAAACAAACATGAATTTCCCAATTCCTTTTTCGATAGATGAACTTTTGGCAACCGCTGAAAGTGAATTTTTGTATTCAAAATTGATTGACCAAATCAACAAGGATTTCAATTTGGCCAATGAAGCGGTGGATTTTCCACAAAGTACTTCACCCAACGAATTAAAAATTCAATTACACGAAAAAGTATACCGTTTAATTCAATATAAATTTGCCGAATATTTGAACCTACTTTACATTATTGACGTGCCCGAAGACCAAGTCAAAAAACTGGATGGCTCCGATTTGGCGGAACTTTCCCAACAAGTGGCGTTTCTAATTTTAAAAAGAGAATGGATGAAAGTGTGGTTTAGAAATCGCTTTTAATTTTTGAGTATTGTAAATCAAAATAGTTAAAAGTAATTTTCACATTGTGTATAATACTTATTCATCAACAGAAAATGTAACATTAGAATTAGTAGTAAAATAATAAACAACCTCCCAACTATTTAATAAATCATTTTGAATGTTATTATTCTCAAAGTCCATAATTAGATTATCAATATCACAATCACTAAAGATTTTATTTAGATGTTGAGGTTTGATAGTATACCTTTTCCTATTGTTTCATTTCTTAATTTCATTTAGTATGTATAAAAGAAAAGAGGATTGATTTATATACCAATCCTCTTTTAGAAAGAACTTATTGAGATTATTCTTTATCGATAAATTTCGGCATTTCTTTTTTAAGTTCAGCAATTATTTTGTCAAAAACGTCTTTGTCTTCCCCATTTAAAGTCCACCCCTCAGTATAGCCATTGTTCATATAGTGAGCATCTGGCATACATTTTGGTCTAGATTCTTCAGGATTATCTTCAGGGTCCAATCTAATCCCATTTTTATTATCCCATTTAACAGTTATATCCCATCCGCTACTATATGGATGGTTTATCTGAGCTGTGTAATAATTAAAAAATTTTCCGTCTTTCATTTCCAAATAGGATTCTATAGTGTTCTCTTCCAAATCAATACTAATTTCATATCCATTAAAATTTTCGTCGTTTACATAATTCATATCACGTTGAACAATGTATTTACCATTTAATTTCACTTTCGCTTTCTCGTAAATTTTATAACCATTTTTATATTTCTGTGATAGAATGATAGTGTCATTTTGATCTTTATCGGCACAAGTTCCCGTATAGGGTTTTCCATGTAATTTACCTCCTTGTAATTCGCCACACCCGCAATCCGCAACTTCAACAGATTCTGTCTTAGAATCTGTTTTAGATTCTTCTTCTTTCTCGTTTTTACCACCACAAGAAATAGTTAAAATACCTAATATCACTAATAATCCAAATTGTTTTTTCATAATTTTCTAATTTATTTATAATTTTTGTTTTTTTTTAAATTTTGATTTGGAGCAATGCTCCTCACAGCTCTAACGTTATTATGATCTGTTACCTGACTCGGAGATTCATTAGCGGCGTATCTATCATTTGACAATTCAGCACTCAAATATGTGTCACAAGAGCAATTGGCATCTTTACGGAGTGTTGAACTCCAATAATAGAATTCAGCATCAAAACCGCCAATTATCTTTTTGTTGACCTTGAGAATAAGTAATTCTTTTATCGTTGGTAAACGCCATCCACCGCCTAATTTCGAAATACCCGCGTTAGCATCGTCCCAATTAAAAAGACCAAGGTCTTTCTTCATAATCTCCAAATTTCCGATTTTAATAGTTTGACCAACACTATTAGAATTTATTAAATCAACCTTGGGATTACGCTGTGAAACCTCTTCCTGTCCTTGAAAAGTGCTCTCTTCATATTCATTTTGACCTTGACCATTCATTGTAAGGGTCATAAACCCTATTAAAAGGAAAAGTTTTTTCATTTTTTTCATTTATTTAATTATTTTACATTCATAAAACAAAACACCGCAATCACCTTGCGATACAAAAATTTATGTTCCAAATATAAAAAAATATTTAATACTATTCATACATGATTAGATAAATTTTACAATCTTAAAGGTTGTAAGAATTGATATACACAAAGGATAAGGCGTATTTAGTATCGTTTGGGAAACATTTAAAAAAGATGTGAGAGGGAAAAGCTTTGTGCCAAGAAGCACTTGCCAATTTGGCGGAACTTTCCCAGCAAGTAGTATTCTTGATTTTAAAAAGAGAATGGATGAAAGTTTGGTTTAGAAATAAGCTCTAATAAATGGCATAAATCCTTCGGCATAAACCGTTTTGTCTTTGTCAAAAAGTAAATTATACCTGGCGCCAACGGTAATATTATCTACCCGATAACCTCCGCCAACAAAAACCGCAGTATTCCAAAAATTATCTTTGTATTCGGATCCAATATAATCAACAACCGAATTTACCCTAAGCTGTTCCACTTCCAAAGAAACCTGAACTTCCTCAACAGGATTAATCAACACCACTGCGTTGGCACCATAAATCCATGAACTGTATTCATTTTTTATGGCCACTCGACTTCCTTGAAGCCCAAATCCAAGCCCAATATAATTGTTAACATTATAAATAGCGCTTGGCGCCAAAGTAATATCAGTAAAGCCAGAGCCAACATTAATTCCAAATCCTCCACCAAATTGTACTTTCTCCCAAAAAACACTTTTAGATTTTGGAAGTGGCGTTTGTTGCGCACTTCCAATAATTGAAAAACTAACAAATAAAAAGGCAAGTTTCAATCTTAAAGAAGTAGAATAAATGTGTTTTTTCATTAAATACTATAGATTATATTTTAAAAGTTAAAAGTAGCTAAAAAATTATTAATATTTTATTGCATTTATTGTACTTTTGCGTAACTATTTTTCAAATCAGGACATTCAACAAATTTTATGGATAGGTTTTCCTTTTTAAACGCAGCACATACTCAATTTTTTGCCGATTTATACGAGCAATATCTTCAAAATCCGGATAGTGTAGAACCTAGTTGGCGCGCCTTTTTTCAAGGTTTCGATTTTGGAATGACAACTTCTAACGAAGAATTATCGCAAGAACAAACGGTACATTTCACACCTAATTCTTCAAACAACAGTCAGGTTTCAGATAAAATTCAAAAAGAGTTTAATGTACTTAAACTGATAGATGGTTATCGAACTCGTGGTCACCTTTTTACAGAAACAAATCCAGTTAGAGACAGAAGAACATATACTCCAACTTTGGATCTAGAAAATTTTGGACTTACAACAGCTGATTTGAATACCGTTTTTGATGCCGCTAAAATTTTAGGACATCAACCAGCAACTCTTCAAGAAATATTAAATCATCTTAAAAATGTGTATTGCCAACATATTGGTATTGAATACATGTATATGAGAAAACCTGAAGTAATTCAGTGGATTCAAGATAAAATCAACATCAATGATAATCTTCCCAACTTTACTGTTGACCAAAAGAAAAACATTCTTAGAAAACTAAACGAAGCGGTTTCCTTTGAGAACTTTTTGCACACCAAATACGTAGGACAAAAAAGATTCTCACTTGAAGGTGGCGAAAGCATCATTCCAGCCCTTGATGCTTTAATCGAAAGTGCTGCCGAGAAAGGGGTAGAACAATTTGTAATGGGAATGGCACACCGTGGAAGATTAAATATTTTAGCCAATATTTTTGGTAAAGCAACACAAGATATTTTTTCAGAATTTGATGGGAAAGATTACGATAAAGAATATTTCGATGGCGATGTTAAGTACCATTTAGGTTTAACCTCCGAAAGAAAAACGCAATCAGGTAAAAAAATCATCATCAATTTAGCACCCAATCCTTCACATCTTGAAACGGTTGGAGCAGTAATTGAAGGAATTACAAGAGCCAAACAAGATAAATATTTTCCAGACAATTTTTCAAAAGTATTGCCCATAGCGGTTCACGGAGATGCTGCAGTTGCTGGTCAAGGAATTGTGTACGAAATTGTTCAAATGGCACAATTAGAGGGCTATAAAACGGGTGGCACAATTCACATTGTGATTAACAATCAAGTAGGATTTACAACGAATTATCTAGATGCGCGTTCATCAACGTATTGTACCGATGTTGCTAAAGTAACTTTATCACCAGTGCTTCATGTAAATTCAGACGATTCAGAAGCAGTAGTTCATGCCATGCTTTTTGCGCTTGATTTCAGAATGGAATTTGGCAGAGATGTGTTTATTGATTTATTAGGATATAGAAAATATGGTCATAACGAAGGTGATGAACCCCGTTTTACACAACCGGTTTTGTATAAAATCATTGCTAAGCATAAAAATCCTCGCGATATTTATGTAGAGAAATTAATAGCGGAAGGTATTATTGACAATGATTACATTGCTAAATTAGAAAGCGATTACAAAGATAATTTAGATGTAAATCTTCAAGCTTCGCGCAAAAAAGACAAGACGATTATAACGCCATTTATGCAAGAGGAATGGAAAGGTTTTGTGCAGGTTTCTGATGAAGAAATGCTGAAAAAAGTGGATACTACATTCGATAAAAAGAAATTAGATGGAGTTGCAAAAGAGATTTCATCTTTGCCTTCTGATAAAAAATTTATTAGTAAAATTCAAAAAATTGTTTCCGATAGGATCACCATGTATAACAACAATACTATCGATTGGGGAACAGCAGAATCTTTGGCCTATGGATCCTTGTTATTAGAAGGATACGATGTTAGAGTTTCAGGGCAAGATGTTGAAAGAGGAACGTTTTCACACCGTCACGCAGTTGTTAAAGTGGAAGACAGCGAAGAAGAAGTAATTCTGTTAAATTCAATAAAAGGTAAAAAAGGAAAGTTCAATGTTTTCAATTCCTTCCTTTCAGAATATGGTGTTTTAGGATTTGATTATGGTTATGCCTTAACCAATCCAAAAGCATTGACCATTTGGGAAGCACAATTTGGAGATTTCTCCAATGGCGCGCAAATCATGATTGACCAATATATTTCATGTGGTGAAGACAAATGGAACAACCAAAACGGAATCGTACTTTTATTGCCTCACGGGTACGAAGGACAAGGCGCGGAGCATTCATCGGCAAGAATGGAACGCTTTTTACAATTATGCGCACGTCACAATATGTATGTTGCCGATTGTACCACACCAGCCAATTTTTATCACTTGTTGCGCCGACAAATGAAAACCAATTTCCGTAAACCGTTAGTAGTTTTCACGCCAAAAAGTTTATTGCGCCATCCGTTATGTGTTTCCACGCAAGACGAATTGGCCAATGGAAGTTTCCAAGAAACGATTGACGACCAATCGGTTGACAAGAAAAAAGTGAAAACATTAGTTTTCTGTACCGGAAAATTCTATTATGATATCCTTGCAGAAAGAGAAAATTTAAATAGAAATGATGTAGCTTTGGTTCGTATCGAGCAATTATTTCCATTGCCAGTAGAACAATTGAAAGCCATTATTGCAAGTTATCCAAACGCCGATGATTATGTTTGGGCACAAGAAGAACCAAAAAACATGGGAGCTTATAGTTTTATGTTGATGAATTTTGATTTCATACAATGGCGATTAGCATCACTAAAAGCCTACGCAGCACCAGCAGCAGGAAGTCATACCAGAGATAGAAGACGTCATGCCGATGCCCTACGAATGGTTTTTGATAAAAATTTATTTAGATAATTTTTTTAGAAGCTATTTCCCGCTTTCCGCAGTATCTTTTTTGTCACGTCGAGCATTATCGAGCGACAATTTCAAACAAAAAAGGATACTTGCTTCAATCGGGGCTAAAAAAGTAGACACAACAACAATAATATAAAGTTCATAATTTAAAATAAATACGATGATTTTAGAAATGAAAGTGCCTTCACCAGGCGAATCGATAAAAGAAGTTGAAATTGCAACTTGGTTAGTAAAAGATGGCGATTATGTTGAGAAAGACCAAGCCATTGCGGAAGTCGATTCTGATAAAGCAACCCTTGAATTGCCTGCAGAAGCGAGTGGAATAATTACTCTAAAAGCCGAAGAAGGTGACGCAGTAGCTGTTGGTGCTGTCGTTTGCTTGATTGATACAAGCGCAGCAAAACCAAGTGGAAATGCTCCGGTAAAAACGGAAGAGAAAAAAGTGGAAGAGAAAAAAGCTGAAGTAAAAGTTGAAGCTCCAAAAGTGACTTATGCAGCAAGTACACCCTCACCAGCTGCTAAAAAAATATTAGACGAAAAAAACATCCAACCTTCTGACATTATTGGTTCAGGTAAAGACGGAAGAATTACCAAAGACGACGCTGTAAACGCAGTGCCATCAATGGGAACTCCAACTGGTGGAAGTCGCGGTTCCGAAAGAACGAAACTATCCATGTTGCGTCGTAAAGTAGCCGAAAGATTAGTAGCGGCCAAAAATGAAACTGCCATGTTAACTACGTTTAATGAGGTAGACATGACGGCTATTTATGCGTTACGGGAAGAATATAAAGAAGCGTTCAAAGCAAAACACAGTTTAGGTTTAGGCTTTATGTCTTTCTTTACTAAAGCAGTAACACGCGCACTAAAATTATACCCAGATGTGAATTCGATGATAGATGGTCAAGAGAAAATTACTTTTGACTTTTGTGATATTTCTGTGGCTGTTTCTGGTCCAAAAGGGTTAATGGTTCCCGTAATGAGAAGTGCAGAAACATTATCTTTCCGCGGAGTTGAAGCTGAAATCAAACGATTGGCAATTCGTGCTCGTGACGGACAAATTACCGTGGATGAAATGACTGGCGGAACATTTACCATTTCTAATGGTGGTGTTTTTGGCAGTATGTTGAGTACGCCAATTATCAATCCTCCACAATCAGGAATATTAGGAATGCACAATGTAGTAGAAAGAGCGATTGTTAAAAACGGACAAATTGTTATTGCACCCGTTATGTTTGTAGCTTTATCTTATGACCACAGAATTATTGATGGTCGTGAGTCAGTTGGATTCTTGGTGGCTGTGAAGGAAGCATTGGAAAAACCAGAAGAATTATTGATGGATAACAACGTCAAGAAAGCTTTAGAGCTATAAAACAATACTTTGTCATTGCTTCGCCAATTTGAGCATAGCTCTCGGGTCTGACTAAAGAAGTGACTAGTCCTAAATAATCGATACAGATTATTTAGGACTAGTCATTATGTTTCTTTAAGGTAAGGCATTTATAGCTGCTGTCAATTGGGCTTGAGTAACCACTGTGGTTTCACTTAAAGTAAAATTATAAACAGCACCCTCAGAAATAGTTACTTGTTTAATAGCATATCGCGGCTTTCCGTTTTCTTCTGTAGCAAAAATGATATGACAATTTAAACCAATTGGAATTTGTCCATAATGCTCACTGAATAATTCAGTAACATTGTCATAAGTATCTAATTTAGCTAAAGCATTCCCGTTTCCGTCATAATGTAAATATACAGCTGAGTTTAGATTGTCATATCCTTCTGGAACAGAAACTAAAATAGTGGTTTTAGGTCTTAAATCATTATAAAAGCAATCTACATTAGTCCACCCAAAATTTCCAACAAAGGCATAGTAAGCGGGACCTTCTATAAAAACGCCATTTTGTCCAAGTTGTTCTGTCTCGGCAACAGCCCATACAGAGTCATTCTCGACAAGATTCCATAAAGTCATATCGGGGTTTCCACCATTATCATCCGTTAAATTAGTTGGTATTCCTAATGTGATTGAACCATTCAATTCTAATTGTTGTCCGTTTTGTGTAGCATTGATGTAAAATTCTCCGCCAGATAGCAAAATAGATCTTTTACCGTCAGGCATTTTACCCATGGTATGTTTACCAGTAGCCACCATGTTACCTCCATCAAAAATTTCAATGTATTTCAAATCAACAATACCTGTCACAGGATTTCCGTTTAAAGTTAAAGAACTTGCGCTAATAGTTAACACAACTCCCTTAACAGATGTAAAACTTGCTGAACCATTTGTTGTATTGAATTGAAAATTTTGGATTAAAGAGGTGAGTGCCGAAGTTTTTATATTATTAAATTCAGCAGCAGTTGGAAAATTGCTCCCTTTATCGGAATTACTACAGCTAATAGTGAAAAGGATTAAAATTAAAGTAGCCAAAATAGAATGGGTTGCTTTTTTAGAGTTGAATTGTGTAATTAGGTCTTTCATAAGTGTTTTTTTATTATACTAAAATTCTGTGAAATTATTGCATTGTTTTTCTCAAATGTAGTAAAAAAAAATTACATTCTATTTGTATTGTAATTTGACAATTAAAATGTAATGTTTTTTGTTTATTTGTATAACATTTTTTTAATATGAAAAAAAACCAAAAGCAAGCGGCGATAGGATTTATTTTTATCACCATGCTGATCGATATTACGGGCTGGGGAATTATCATTCCTGTGATTCCAAAATTAATTAAAGAATTAATCAATGGTGATATTAGCGAAGCTGCAAAATATGGAGGTTGGTTAACCTTTGCCTATGCCTTTACGCAATTTATTTTTGCCCCATTAATTGGAAACTTAAGTGATAAATTTGGAAGACGTCCCATTATTTTAATTTCGCTTTTTGCCTTTGCCTTAGATTATCTTTTATTGGCTTTTTCACCTACTATTGTTTGGTTATTCATAGGAAGAATAATTGCGGGTTTAACAGGCGCAAGCATCACAACAGCGTCTGCCTATATTGCCGATGTAAGCACACCTGAAAACCGAGCCAAAAACTTCGGAATGATTGGCGCTGCTTTTGGTTTGGGATTTATTATTGGCCCTGTAATTGGAGGTTTGTTAGGACAATTTGGTTCACGAGTACCTTTTTATGCTGCTGCTGTTTTGTGTATGTTGAACTTCATATATGGGTATTTTATACTTCCTGAATCACTTTCAAAAGAAAATAGAAGAACTTTCGAATGGAAACGTGCCAATCCAATTGGAGCTTTTATAAACCTTAAAAAGCATCCAACATTAATTGGTTTAATGCTTGCCATATTTTTGCTTTATGTTGGATCACATGCGGTACATAGTAATTGGTCATATTTTACTATGTATCGTTTCCATTGGGATGAAAAAATGGTTGGGATTTCTCTTGGTGCTGTCGGACTTTTAGTGGGAATAGTTCAAGGAGGATTAATTCGTTGGACAAGCCCAAGGTTGGGTAATAATAAAAGTATTTATTTGGGATTAGCACTTTATACCCTTGGAATGTTACTTTTTGCCTTTGCAATTGATAGTTGGATGATGTTTGTGTTTTTAATTCCTTATTGCTTGGGAGGAATTGCTGGACCAGCATTACAAAGTGTGGTTTCTGGAAAAGTACCACCCAATGAACAAGGGGAAATTCAAGGAACATTAGCCAGTTTAATGAGTGCTTCAGCAATTATTGGCCCGCCTATGATGACCAATACTTTTTATTTTTTCACACATAAAGATGCACCATTTCAGTTTGCTGGTGCTCCGTTTATTTTAGGTGGATTTTTGATGTTGTTGAGTACGCTTATTGCGTATTATTCGTTGAGAAAAAAACCTACTTCAAATACAAACAGTGATTATAATAATCAATAATGCCTTTTCCCTCCAATAAAACATCGGCTCCAATAATGCCTTGAACGGGTTTGGCTTTGTATTGTTGTAACGCTTGATTCACGTGGGATAAATCAAAAATTACTAAGTGAAATTCATTTTCTTTCCAGCGACCAATTTTTAAAGTGTTGTTTTTGGCAATTTGAGTCAGCATTCCGGTAGCTCCAGCACCAGAAGCTTTTGTTTTTGATTTACCTGCTTTAAGTTTAAAAAGCTCAATACATTCAAAACCCACACAACTATTGGAAGCACCAGTATCTAGAATAAAATTTCCAGTGACGCCATTAATAGTTGCTTTAATTAATAAATGCTGGGTTTTGGAAACTTTAAATTTTATTTTTTTGTAGTTTTCTTTGTTTAAAATTTCTTGAAGTTGTTTCATAAATAATTAAATGATGTCAAATGTAAATCAAAAAGAGATAACAAACTTTGTAACTTTGCTACTTTGTAACATTGATACAGTAGAATGATTTTAACCGATACCCATACACATCTTTATTCTGAAGAATTTGATGAAGACCGAACAGTACTAATTCAACGTGCTA
The DNA here is from genome assembly GCA_943328505.2 of Rhizobium sp. Q54. Classification (GTDB taxonomy): domain Bacteria; phylum Bacteroidota; class Bacteroidia; order Flavobacteriales; family Flavobacteriaceae; genus Flavobacterium. Next base: position 126,167 of record CALQAH020000001.1, read on the forward strand.
TAGAAGCGGGTGTTTCGCGGTTTTTTATTCCTTCTATTGATTCCAATTATACGCAAAAGATGTACGATTTGGAAACACAATTCCCGGAGAATATTTTCCTAATGATGGGGTTGCATCCCACCTATGTTAAAGAAAATTATCTGGAAGAGTTAGCCCATGTCGAAACCGAATTAAGTAAAAAGAAGTTCTACGCTATTGGCGAAATTGGGATTGATTTGTTTTGGGACAAAACTTTTTTGAAACAACAACAAGAAGCATTTAAACATCAAATTCAATTGGCAAAAAAGCACAAATTGGCAATCAATATTCATTGTCGTGATGCATTTGATGAAGTATTTGAAGTTTTGGAAAGCGAACGCGCTACCAATTTATTTGGAATTTTTCATTGCTTTACGGGGGATTATTTACAAGCACAAAGAGCCATCGATTTAAATATGAAACTCGGAATTGGAGGCGTTGCTACTTTTAAAAACGGGAAAATAGATCAATTTCTAAAAGATATTGATTTAAAACATATTGTTTTAGAAACCGATTCGCCTTATTTGGCACCAGTTCCTTTCCGTGGTAAGCGAAATGAAAGTAGTTATACCAAGCTTGTAGCCGAAAAGTTAGCATCAATATATGAAATATCTATAGAGGAAATTGCCCGAATTACCACTGAGAATTCCAAAGCTATTTTTGGTATTTAAGCCCGTAAATCTCTAAAAATTCAGTTTTTTTTTGTTCTTTTGTTCATCTTAAAATGAAAGCATAGATGCAGAAATTTGATAACATTCGACCTTTTTATGATGCCGAGGTCAATGAGGCCATTCATTCCTCAGTTAATCATCCAATGATGAAAGCAATGATGGATTTTACATTTCCAGATGTTGATGATGCTGTTTGGAAGGAGCAACTCAAAAAAACCCATTCGATACGTGATTTCCAGTGTAATTTTATCTACCAATCCGTTCAAAAAGTATTGGAGAAAAGCTCGGAAGGACTAACAACTTCTGGTTTTGAAAAATTAGAAAAAAATACTTCCTATCTTTTTATTTCCAATCACAGAGATATTATTTTAGACACTTCATTGCTCAATAAATGTTTGTTTGATCACGGTTTGGTGATGACAGCATCAGCAATTGGAGATAATTTGGTAAAAAAAACATTTTTAAAAACACTTTCAAAACTCAACAGGAATTTTTTAGTGCAAAGAGGTTTAGCGCCCAGAGAATTATTGGAAAGCTCCAAATTAATGTCGGAATACATTGGACAATTATTGCTTCGTGAAAATCGTTCAGTATGGATTGCACAACGTGAAGGAAGAACCAAAGACGGAAATGATGCTACACATTCGGGCGTTTTAAAAATGCTTGCTATGGGTTCAGATGTTCCAAAAATTACTGACTATTTTAAGAAAATAAAGATTGTCCCGGTTTCGATTTCTTATGAATACGATCCAACGGATGCTTTGAAAATGCCACAGTTAATTGCTGAAGCCAATGATGAAATCTATATAAAAGAAAAAAACGAAGATTTCATTACTTTATTGAGTGGAATTATAGGCCAAAAGAAACATATTCACATTCATGTTGGAGATATTTTGGACACCGAATTGGATAAAATTGCTGAGGAATTTGATAACAACAACAAACAAGTTCAAGCAATTGCTCAAGCGATAGATGATTCAATTTTACAAAGTTATAAATTGTGGCCAACTAATTTTATTGCTTTTGATTTATTGTATAAAACAGAGAAATACAAACACCTTTATACTGAAAACGAAAAGTCAATATTCGAAAGAAGACTAGAAATGCGAATTGACGTAAGCAATCCTTTGATAATGGAAAGTTTTTTAGCCATGTATGCGAATCCTGTTGTGAATAAATCCAAATACGAAAATGCAATCTAAACCCAATATTCTGCTAATTTATACTGGTGGAACCATTGGTATGATGAAAGATTTTGAGACTGGAGCATTAAAAGCTTTCAATTTTAAAAAGCTATTACAAAAAATTCCAGAGCTTCAACAATTAGAGTGTACTATAGAAACCATTTCCTTTGAAAAACCTATAGATTCCTCCAACATGAACCCTGAAAAATGGGTTGCAATAGCTTCAATTATTGAAGATAAGTATGAGAATTTTGATGGTTTTGTAGTACTTCATGGTTCGGATACGATGTCTTATTCTGCTTCCGCATTGAGTTTTATGTTAGAAAACTTAAATAAACCAGTTGTTTTTACGGGATCTCAATTACCTATTGGAGATTTGCGCACAGACGCCAAAGAAAATTTAATTACCGCCATACAAATTGCTTCTTTGCAACAAAAAGGGAAATCAATTGTGAATGAAGTATGTCTTTACTTTGAATATAAATTATACCGTGGCAATCGAACCACAAAAATAAATGCAGAACATTTCAAAGCTTTTACGTCACCAAATTATCCTCCATTAATAGAATCAGGCGTGCATTTAAAGGTAAATGAAACTTCTTTTTTGCCAAAAAATGGAAATAAAAAATTTATAGTTCACAAGGCAATAAATGATAATGTAGTGATTGTAAAAATGTTTCCAGGTATTAACGAATTGGTTTTGTCTGCTATCATTGCCATACCAAATTTAAAAGGCATTGTATTAGAAACCTATGGTTCAGGTAATGCTCCAACCGAAGATTGGTTGATACAAATATTAAAAAAAGCCATTAAGAACGGATTACACATCATAAATGTTACCCAATGTTCGGGAGGAAGTGTGAATATGGGACAATATGAAACCAGTACACAATTGAAGAAAATAGGCGTGATTTCAGGGAAAGATATAACTACAGAAGCGGCTATTACTAAACTCATGTATCTTTTAGGACAAAATGTTGCACCCAATGTTTTCAAAACCATATTTGAAACCTCGCTTCGTGGCGAAATGCTGTAACAAATTAACCAACTAACTTTTTTTACTGAAAAATTTTGCTGTTATTTGCAGCACCAATTAGAGAGGTGGCCGAGTGGCTGAAGGCGCACGCTTGGAAAGCGTGTATATGGCAACATATCGAGGGTTCGAATCCCTTCCTCTCTGCTTTTACCATAATAATTTTGTTATGCGTTTCAACCTTTTCATATCGATTTTTTTTATGACTTTGAGTGGTTTTTCTCAACAAGAAGTCATTGATTTTGATGCGGTTGATTCTTTATATCGCGAAGACCAATTTTATTTTAATTTTACGTACAACAATTTACGAAACACACCCGATGGTTTTCGTCAAAATAAGTTTTCTTCTGGAATAGGAATTGGATTTGTTAGAGACATGCCAATAAATAAAAAAAGGACTTGGTCTATTGCTACCGGATTAGGCTATTCTTTAGCAGTTTATAATCAGAATTTGGTTATTGAGAATACAGGTAGTCAAATTTCCTATCAAGTAATTGGTACAGATATTACGAACTATTCCAAAGATAAATTGTCGTTGCATTTTATTGATTTGCCAGTAGAAATTAGATGGCGGAATTCTACTCCAGAAAACCATAAATTTTGGAGAGTCTATTCAGGGTTAAAACTAAGTTATCTTTTTAACAACCAATACAAATTGGTTTCATCAGACGCCACAATCAAAATTTCTAATAACAAAGATTTAAACAAATTGCATTACGGTGTTTATTTAGCTGTCGGACATAATACTTGGAATATCTATAGCTATTATGGTTTGAACTCATTATTTAAATCTTCGGTAAAAATTGACAATGAGCCAATACAAATGAGTACCATGAATTTTGGTTTGATGTTTTATATTCTATAACCAAAAATAAAATAGTACTACTTGTGGTGAAACACCACACAAAAAACCAATCGATAATTCTTTAATATTATGCGCTTGCATTTCCAATCGGGAAGAAGCAACTGCGCCATTTAGTAGAACAAAAAAAGCAATAATATTAGTGGTATTTATTTCGTTTTTGATACTCAACCCAATCATAAAAACCGTCAATGCACTAATTCCGATCATATGAATACTAGTTTTTATTTTTAGATACAATAATAAAAAAGCAACAATTGTACTTAGTAATCCACCAAGAAAAAAGTAATATAAATGAGGAAAACGGTCAATAGTAATGCTTTTGGTTATCAAAACTGAAAAAAGCATTATCTGAAGTAGCAATGGAATTTTGCGTTGTGAAATATCTGAAAGCATCACATTGTCAATTTTTCCAAAAGTTCTCAATAGATAAAAAAACGAGATAGGAAGTAGAAAAGTAATGATAACAATTTGCAAAAAAAGCATCAAATATTGACCCGTAGTAAAATAATGGTTATCAATAAGAACATAAAAAAAGGTTCCATACAATGGAATAAATATAGGGTGAAAGAGATAAGAAAAAAGAGGAAGAATTTTTTTCAAGGAAATTAATTTTCACAAAAGTAATGAATATGACTTTTAAATTAATTTAAATCTTTTCTTTTCATTGGTATACGTTCCAACATAGACTAATCCTAGTGAAGATAAAAATCCAAGGCTATATACTACAGACCCTAATAAGAAAAACCAAATAGAAGTATCAGTCTTTATGGGATTTCTTGAAAAGAGGTAAACTATTAGAATCATTAAAGATATAATGGCAGCAAGTAATCCAAAAGCAAGATAAAACAGGCGTTTGTTGATTAGTAAAGGAAGGCTTAATGAGATTAAAATTATTAAGTCTCTAATACTATAATGGTAGCTAATAGTACTCAAAAGGGTATCAATCAAATTTAATAAACCGAGTAAGACAAAATAGGAAGCGGCAAGATATTTTAATTTACTTGGGTTGCTGATGTTTAAAATTCTCATGATTTGATTTTGTAAAAGACACAAAATACAAACGTAAAAGTTTAAATTTTATTTCATTTATGAGATAATTTACAACAACTTATATCGGATGAAGTGAACAAGAAAACTATATTTTCTTCCGCATTCTTGCAACAGGAATATCCAATTGTTCTCTGTATTTTGCAATGGTTCGTCTAGCAATTGGATAGCCTTTTTCTTTTAAAATAAGTGCCAATTGATCGTCGGGTAAAGGTTTATGCTTATCTTCCTCTTCAATGGTATTTTTAAGGATTTTTTTAATTTCTAAAGTAGAAACATCTTCTCCTTGATCATTTTTCATGGCTTCTGAGAAAAACTCTTTGATGAGTTTTGTGCCATACGGAGTTTCCACATATTTGCTATTTGCCACACGAGAAACCGTTGAAATATCTAATCCCACCATGTCGGCGATGTCTTTTAAAATCATCGGTTTCATTTTGGTTTCTTCGCCATCAAGAAAAAATTCTTCTTGAAAATGCATGATGGCATTCATGGTTACATACAAGGTTTCTTGACGTTGACGAATAGCATCGATGAACCATTTTGCAGAATCTAATTTTTGTTTAATAAATTGTACCGCATCTTTTTGAGCATGCGATTTATCTTTGGAAACCTTATAGGTTTGCATCATTTCCTGATAATCTTTAGAAACATGTAAGCTTGGTGCATTTCTACCATTGAGTGATAATTCCAATTCTCCATCTACAATTCGGATAGTGAAATCGGGAACAATTTGTTCAATCATTCTGCTATTACTATCAAAAGCACCACCAGGTTTTGGGTTTAGTTTTTCAATTTCTTCAATAGCTTTTTTTAATTGTGCTTGTGTAATCTCAAACTTTTGAAGTAGTTTGTCGTAATGTTTTTTGGTAAAAGCTTCAAATTGATTTGTTAAAATATTGATCGCTAAATCAACATATTCGGTTGGTGTTTTATGTTTTAATTGCAACAATAAACTTTCTTGTAAATCGCGTGCGCCAACTCCTGAAGGCTCTAATTCATGAATAATATGAAGTACTTTTTCTACGGTTTTCTCATCGGTGTAAACCCCTTGAGTAAACGCCATATCGTCAACAATATCTTGAATGGTTCGTCGGATGTAACCCATATCATCAATGCTTCCAACCAAAAATTCTGCAATTTCACGTTCTGAATCAGAAAGAATAAAAGTATTCAATTGATTGATTAAATCTTGATGGAAACTTACTGGCGCTGCAAATGGCGTTTCCCGATCGTCATCGTCATCACTATAATTATTGGCTTGCAGCTTGTATTCAGGCGTTTCGTCGTTGCTTAAATATTCGTCAATGTTTACTTCGCCAGAATCAATGCTTTCATTGTCTTCATAATCATCGTATTCATCATTGTTGTCAAACTCATCTTTTTCGTAAATTTCCTCCTCATCAGTACCTGTTTCTAAAGCTGGATTCTCATTCATTTCCTCTTTGAGACGTTGTTCAAATGCTTGCGTAGGCAATTGAATTAACTTCATCAACTGAATTTGCTGAGGAGATAATTTTTGTGAGAGTTTTAGATTTAGAAATTGTTTAAGCATTTTGTATTTATGGTATAGAAAAGTCTAGGAGGTTTAGAAAGTTTAAACTTATGAGGAACTAAACCTTCTAAACTCATAAAACTTATAACCTTTTTTTAAAATTCCGCGTTTTGTGGTGTTCTTGGAAAAGGAATTACATCTCTAATGTTAGTCATTCCAGTTACAAAAAGCACTAATCTTTCAAATCCAAGTCCGAAACCAGAATGTACAGCCGTACCAAATTTTCGTGTATCCAAATACCACCAAAGTTCTTCTTCATCAATGCCTAAGGCTTTCATTTTTTCAACTAAAACATCATGACGTTCTTCTCTTTGTGATCCACCAACTATTTCTCCAATACCTGGAAATAAAATATCCATAGCACGAACGGTTTCTTTACCAGGTTCTGTATTGTCATTCAAACGCATATAAAATGCTTTGATGTTGGCTGGATAATCAAACAAAATTACCGGACATTTGAAATGTTTTTCTACCAAATATCTTTCGTGTTCACTTTGTAAATCGGCGCCCCATTCATTGATGATATAATTGAATTTTTTCTTTTTATTCGGTGTTGATTCTCTTAGTATGTCAATCGCTTCAGTATAGGAAACCCGTTTAAAATTGTTTTCTAATACGAAATTCAATTTTTCCAACAAACCCATTTCGCTTCGTTCCGCTTGTGGTTTTGATTTTTCTTCATCGGCCAAGCGATTTTCTAAAAATTTCAAATCCTCCTCACACTTACCTAACGTATATTTGATAACATATTGTATAAAATCTTCAGCTAAATCCATATTGTCATTCAAATCATTGAAAGCCACTTCGGGCTCAATCATCCAAAATTCTGCCAAGTGACGGGAAGTATTGGAGTTTTCGGCTCTAAAAGTTGGTCCAAATGTATACACTTGACCTAAAGCCATGGCAAAGGTTTCGGCCTCTAATTGTCCTGAAACGGTTAGGTTGGTTTCTTTTCCGAAAAAATCTTCTTTGTAGTTTACTTTTCCGTCCTCATTTCTTGGTGTATTGTCAAAAGGCAAAGCGGTTACTTTAAACATTTCGCCTGCACCTTCGGCATCAGAACCAGTTATTATTGGCGTGTTTACATAAACAAATCCTTTTTCTTGAAAGTAATTATGAACCGCAAAAGATAAAACCGAACGAACTCGCATAATAGCACCAAACATATTGGTTCGAGCGCGTAAATGTGCGTTTTCCCTCAAGAAATCTAAGCTAGGTTTGTTCTTTGGTTGAATTGGGAATTTTTCAGCATCGGAATCGCCCAAAATTTCTAAGCTTGTTACTTGAATTTCATATTTTTGACCAGCACCTTTGCTTTCAATTAATGCTCCAGTAACCGAAACAGCAGCTCCAGTTGTAATTCTTTTTAAGGTTTCTTCGGCTGTGTTTTCAAAATCTACAACACACTGAATATTCTGAATCGTGGATCCATCATTCAACGCAATAAATTGATTGTTTCTAAAAGTTCTTACCCATCCTTTTGCATTTACTTTTTGAAGTGTTGTTGAACTGTTTAGTAGGTCTTTAACTTTTGTATGTTTCATTGTAATTAGTAGATTTTAAAATTTAACTATTAGATATTCAATCTAACTGCAAATATAATTTTTTATTTTTCTATTGTCTTGTCGGAATTTATTTCTTCTTCGTTATTATCACGATAGATATTAATGCTTGGTTCTTCATCCTCTTCTTTCATCTCTTTTTTACCACTCCATTTTTCGGTGGTTAAAACCAATGCCGGAAGCACGACCAAATTAGCAAACATCGCAAAGGTGAGCGTTACAGAAATCAATCCGCCTAAGGCAATGGTTCCCCCAAAACTCGACAAGGTGAAAATAGCAAACCCAAAAATCAAAACCACAGAAGTATAGAAAGTACTAACGCCTGTTTCATGAAGAGCACTAACGACTGCTTTTTTAATTTTTCCTCCATTTTGAATTAAGTCATGACGGTATTTTGCCATAAACTGAATCGCATTATCCACCGAAATCCCAAAGGCAATACTAAAAACCAAAATGGTCGAAGGTTTCAACGGAATTCCAAAATAGCCCATCAATCCCGAAGTGATACAAAGTGGTAAAATATTGGTCACCACCGAAGCAAAAATCATTTTCCAGGAACGGAACATATAGGCCATCAAACCAGCAATAAGCAAGATGGCAAATATCAAGGATTCTATAAGGTTATTGACCAAGTAGGTAGTTCCTTTTTGGAATACCAATGCTTTTCCTGTTAAGGTAACTTCATAGCGGTTACTTGGGAAAATTTTATCGATTTTGGCATGTAATTTTTTCTCAATTTTTGCCATTTCTTCCGTGCCGATGTCTTTCATGAAAGTAGTGATTCGGGCATATTGTCCCGTCGAATCCACATAACTTTTCATTAAATTATCTTTGGAATTTTTTGTTGCGTTTTTGGCATACGAAAGGATAAAAGCTTGTTCCTGCGACGTCGGTAAGTCATAATATTCCGGATTTCCATTATAGAAAGCCTGCTTAGAATATTTCACCAAATTCACAATTGAAACAGGTTTCGACAATTCGGGAATACTATCAATGGTTTTTTGGAGTTCATCCATTTTTCGCATTGTGGAGGCTTTCATAACGCCTTTTTTTCTTTTGGTGTTAATCATGATTTCCAAAGGCATCACACCGTTGAATTCTTTTTCAAAAAAAACAATATCTTTAAAGAAAGAAGCCGATTTTGGCATTTCGCCAATCAAACTTCCCGAAACTTTCATCTGCAAAACACCGATAACACTGAATAACATTAATAAACCGTAGATGCCGTAAATCAAATTTCGTTTGTTTCTTACTAGGTTTTCTACCCAATTTAAAATCTTTGTTAGATAGTTTTTGCTCAAATGGTTTAAATGTTTTTCTTTAGGCAAAGGCATGAAACTATAAACAATTGGCACAACCAATAAGGTTAAAAGATATACTGTAATTACATTGATAGATGTTACCAATCCAAATTCAAAAAGCAAATCATTTCCCGTAATCATGAAGGTGGCAAAACCTATGGCGGTTGTCAAATTGGTCATCAAGGTGGAAACACCAATTTTAGAAATCACACGCTGTAATGCTTTCGCTTGATTGCGGTGTGTTTTTATTTCCTGCTGGTATTTATTGATTAGGAAAATACAATTGGTAATTCCAATTACAATAATTAAAGGTGGAATAATAGCCGTTAAAATCGTGATTTTATAATGAAATAATCCAAGTGTTCCGAACGACCACATCACTCCTACAATCAAGATGCAAATGGAAATAAAAGTGGCTCTGTGAGAACGGAAAAACAAAAAGAAAATCAACGAAGTAATGAACAAAGCCGCGCCAATAAAAAGCCCAATTTCACCTTTCATGTTTTCGGTGTTAATGGTTCGGATATATGGCATACCCGAAACTTTTAGATCGATTTTGGTGGCTTTTTCAAATTTTTCAACTTCGGGAACGAGAACATTTATAATAAATTCTTTTCGAACAGGAGAATTAACAACTTTTTTGTTGATGTAAATAGCAGAGCGAATGCTGCCCGATTTTTTATTAAAAAGTAAGCCTTCATAAAAAGGCAAATCATTGAAAAGTTGTCGTTTAATTTCCGTCAAATACACTGGGTCTAAAGTTCTTTTTTGGTCGATTAAAGGAACCAATTCGAATTTTTCTAACGTATCGTTTTTTTGTAATTTCTTTAAATCATTCAGGGAAACCACCAATTCCACTTCTTTGTGAGATTTCAAGTTGGTCATTAATTCATTCCAAGCTTTGTATGCTTTTGGAGTAAAAAAAGTAGTGTCTTTGACGCCGATTACCACAAGGTTTCCTTCCTCGCCAAAAGTGTTGAGGAACTGCGTATAATCTTTGTTGGCTTTATGGTTTTTTGGAAGCAGATTAGCCTCATTGTAGGTCATCCCAACATTTTTCCATTGTGTGGCTAAAAAGATGGTCAATAAAACAATTCCAACACCTATTGTTATTCTATTTCTTAGAATAATTCCAGCAATAAATTCCCAAAAGCCTACCGTTATTTTTTTTTTCATTTTAGTGTAAAAACGATTGCAAAGGTAGTTAAAACCACTAAAAAAGGGAAGTGTTTTGCAAAAGATTTGCTTAATTTATAACAGATAAAAACGATACGTTTAAATAATTATTAAGAGGCCAATAAAAATAAAAAAAATACATTGTTTTTTAGCATCTTTGTATTCGAATGCACGACTTAACCGAATGAGAAATTTAAAAAACACTTTATTCTATATTTTAGTAACTGGTGGCTTCACTTGGTTAATGTATTGGATTATAGGGAAAGGAAAATTTTTAGAAGTAGGAAGAAAAATAGTGTCTCCAACTTCTGAAGATTCACAATGGGTTCAGTTTTTATCTTCAATGTTTCACAATTTGAAACACCCATTAGCCTTGTTATTGGCACAAATTATTACCATTGTGCTGGTTGCTAGAATTTTTGGTTGGATTTTTAGAAAAATTGGACAACCCACTGTTATTGGTGAAATTATTGCGGGTATTGTACTTGGACCATCCCTTTTTGGATTGTATTTCCCGGATTTAAAAGAATCGCTTTTTCCATTAGAATCTTTAGGTAATCTTTATGTTTTAAGCCAAGTGGGTTTAATTCTTTTCATGTATGTGATAGGAATGGAATTGGATTTGAAAGTTTTAAAAAACAAAGCCAATGAAGCAGTCGTGATAAGTCATGCTAGTATTGTAATTCCGTTTGCGCTTGGGATTGGTTTATCGTATTTTATATACCATCAATTTGCACCTGTTGGCGTGGAGTTCCTTTCTTTTAGTTTGTTTATGGGAATTGCCATGAGTATTACAGCTTTCCCAGTATTAGCTAGAATTGTACAAGAAAGAGGCATTCATAAAACCCGATTAGGAACTATTGTAATTACTTGCGCTGCTGCCGATGATATTACTGCTTGGTGTTTATTAGCTGCGGTAATTGCGATTGTTAAAGCAGGAAGTTTTGTGAGTTCATTCTATATAATTGGATTGGCAATTGTCTATGTTTTAATGATGCTTTTTGTGGTAAAACCTTTCTTAAAACGCGTCGGAGATTTATATGCAAAAAAAGATAATATCAAAAAATCGGTTGTTGCCATCTTTTTATTAACTCTTATAGTTTCTTCCTATTTAACAGAAGTAATTGGTATTCATGCCCTTTTTGGAGCGTTTATGGCAGGTGCCATTATGCCTGATTTATCTAAATTCAGAAATATTATTATCGAAAAAGTAGAGGACGTTTCGGTAATACTCTTGCTGCCCTTATTTTTTGTTTTTACAGGTTTGCGCACCGAAATTGGGTTAATCAACGAACCTTATTTGTGGAAAGTAACAGGTTGTATTATTCTTGTAGCAGTGGTTGGAAAATTCTTTGGAAGTGCTTTAGCCGCTCGTTTTGTAGGTCAAAATTGGCGCGATAGTTTGACCATTGGCGCTCTAATGAATACAAGAGGATTGATGGAATTGGTAGTTTTGAATATTGGGTATGAATTAGGAGTACTTTCACCAAAAATCTTCACTATGATGGTTATCATGGCTTTGGTTACTACTTTTATGACTGGACCATTATTGGATATTATAAATTTTATTTTCAAATCGAAAGATGATATCATCCCTTCCGAAGTTAAAAAGAGTTCCAAGTTTAAAATCTTGATTTCTTTTGGGAATAATGAAAAAGGGAAATCACTTTTACGTTTAGCAAATAGCTTGGTAAAAAACCAACCAGATGACTCCAATGTTACCGCAATGCACTTGTCCATGAGTGATGATATGCACTCGTATGATATTGAAGAATACGAAAAAGACACATTCAAACCTATTGTAAACGAATCCAAAAAACTAAACCAAGAAATTACTACCATTTTTAAAGCTACAGGAGATATTGAAACCGATATTGCCGATGTGGCTCAAAAAGGAGAATATGATTTGGTATTAGTAGGACTTGGAAAATCAATTTTTGAAGGAACCTTTTTGGGAAAAGTACTTGGTTTTACTTCTCGAATTATCAATCCTGATCGATTGTTGGATAAATTTACAGGAAAAGAAGGACTGTTTGAAAACTCTCCTTTTGATGAAAGAACGCGACTCATTATCTCAAAAACTAAAACACCACTGGGAATTTTAATTGATAAAGATTTACAAAAAGTGGAAAGCGTATTAGTTTCTGTTTTTAGTATTGGTGATGTTTTCTTGATTGATTACGCTCAGAAATTAATTTACAACAACAATTCTCAAGTTACCATTTTGGACAACCTTAGCCAAAAGAAAAACAATTTTATTGTGGAAAATGCGCTTGTTGCTATCGAAGAAAAACATGCCAATAACATAAGTTTTTTAAATCTAGAAGAGATGAACAAGCCTTTATTGTTGAAACAAGACTTGATGATTTTTAGCTTGGAAACTTGGAAAAAATTGGTTGATGAAGAAGTGTCTTGGCTAACGGATATTCCTTCGGTTTTGATTATTAAGCCTTAAAACCCAAAATCAAATACAAAATTTAACTTCATAGCAATATTATCCTCCAATCGCAATAATTGATTTGGGCCATATCTGTAAAAACCAGATAATCCAAAACCTTTAAATATTTGGTTGAGTTCAATTCCTGATTCAAAGAATCCCTCATTCAAGGTTTTGTATTCAATGCCGATATGTTGTTCGGGATTTTTTAGATTTCCCCAAGCCATTCGAGTAACCAATACTAAGGATGGTTTTACTTTTGGAAATAATTTCACACGTTGAAAGCCATGTTTGAGTTGAAACATTACAAATTCACTCGAGAAAAACTCATTGAAATACATGGTTTCAAAACTATTTTTTCCTGCAATGGTAATGCGTTGTAAAATATTGTCACGGGTTAAATTATTAGGAGAAGTATTGTATAAATGTGTAATCGGCACATCGCCAAAAGCATCGCCTAATTGTACCAAAATAGCCGACTTTTGACCGTTCAAATATTTTTTTTCATACTCAGCGCGGAAGTCTATTTTTCCAAAATTAAAATTATTGCCCCAAACATTTTCTAATGATTTTGTAAATTGAAACGTGAATTTCGGGAATCGTTTTTCAAATTCCACTTTCCCATTTGGTGTTTGCATTAAATCGCTAAAAGGATTCCATTGAATAGAAACCATTGCCGTAGTCATGGTAAAAGTAGAATACAAAGTACCATTATAATTGAATAAATAATTAAACAAAGGCGTAATCTCGTTATGGGTTATTTGCCAAATACTCTCTGTTTTTGGGATTATTTTGGTTTCTATATAACCACGCCACGTTTTATAATTGTAGAAAGTACTGATGTTAATAGGTCTTGGATCATATAACTTAAAAACCCGTTTATCAATAGCAAAAGTAGTACTCGCAATCTCTCGAACATCATCGGTATAGGAAGCACCAACCCATGAATTGGAGAATTTACCAATGCGTCCAGCAAAACCTAAATTGTATTTAATGGTTTCATCCTTAAATCCATAAGCAGAATACCCTTCGATTCGGTATTTTTTAGAAAACTTTTCATTGGTTATGCCGCCTAACCCTAATCGGAATCCTTCAAAATTGTTATAACTTAAAAGGTAACGCAAATCAAAATCGATTGGTCCAACTGGAACATAACCATTGACAATTTTACGACCAAAAAGTATTTTCTTTTCAATATTTTCTTTGGTAACAATGCTGTCTAAAACAAAATAAGTACGTTGACTTCGAATATCCAAAGTGTCTTTGCGACTTTCATTCCAAAAGTTTTCGCTTTTTGAATTGGCATCATCCTTTACATCTATTGAAATGGAAGATTTTTTTATTTTTAATGGAGTGTTGTATTGTAAATCAAAGGAATTCATTTCAGAGGACAAATAGGTGAAATCGGAAGCGGTTTTTTTGCTTGTTGTTATTTCCTCATCGGATTCAGCATTAAATTGTATTCTTCCCCCCAAAATACTTGTTGCGTCTTTGCTTTTCCCTTTATTGATTTTAAAGTTTTTACGAATAGGAAACCAAACTTTTTCTGCTGGAACATATTCAAATTCATGGATGCCACTAATGTCTAAAACACCTCGAATTCTCATTACAGCTTTTGCAATGGCATAATTTTCAGCATCAATATATAACAAACCTTCCAAGCCGGAACTTATTTGTTTCTTTTTATTCTTAAAATAGACTACCAAAATTTCTCGATTATTGATCCGAGTTGTATCCAACAATTTGTACTGATATTCTTTTAAAGCGTTGTTCGCAATTGGACTACTATATTTGGTTTCAAAAAGTTCGTATTTGTTATCATAAATTGAAAATGATTGCAAGCTAAAACCTAAAAGTTCATAAATAGGTTCTTTAAAACCAGCCATTCGTGTTCCTAAAATAGTTTCTTTTAAAACGGGTTTACTGTATTGAAATTGCGATACTTTCTCGGTGAGAAAAAGATGTTGCTTTTCGATTATTTTTTTAAATTTATAATCAGATGAATCTATTTTTTTGAATGTTTTTCCCAAGGTTGAATTGACAAAAACAGAGTCAATTCTGCCGTTAATAGAATCAGGATTGGCAGTAACGAGAAGTTTATTGTACGTTTTGAATTGAAAACTAGTAAGTTTTTTTTGAGGATTGTTATCGTCTTTGTGTTGAATTACTTTTTTGATAATAGCATTGGCTGGATTTTCATTGAAAATCAACACTTCATCAAGCTCGTTTGTTTTAGGAGAAAGTAAAATAGAAAAATAGGCTTTGGTTTCAAACAACGAGATTGTTTTTTTGGTGTAACCAATATATGAAATTGTCAATGTTTCGGGTTGAGAGGCTATTGAAAAGTAAAATTTTCCATCAACATCAGCTATAGTTGAAAATCCTTTTTCTGTGGTAATTGTAGCAAATGGAAGACCTTTTTTGGAATCGGCATCTTTTACAATTCCATTAATTTGAGATTGTGCGTGAAGTGAAATCGTAAAAAAGGAAAATAATACAATTAAGTGCTTCATTAGAAATTGTAAAAAAAATGTGATACAAAAATAGCAATAAAAAAATCCGTCTCGTCATATTTTATTTAGACCAAACGGATTATACTTTTAAAGTACCCTTTTTATACTTTCATGATTTCTGCTTCTTTATTAGCCAAATGTTCCTCAATTTTTCTAATAAAACTATCCGTTAGTTTTTGGACATCTTCTTCAGCACTCTTACAAATATCCTCCGAAGTTCCTTCTTTTTCTAGTTTTTTAATTTCAGTGTTGGCATCTTTTCTTGCATTTCGAATACCAATTTTAGCATCTTCCGATTCTGCTTTGGCTTGTTTTACCAAATCACGTCTTCTTTCTTCAGTCAAAGCAGGAACATTTATTATGATAACATCACCGTTATTCATTGGGTTGAAGCCAATATTGGCAACCATAATTGCTTTTTCTATTGTTTGAAGCATATTTTTTTCGTAAGGCTGAATAGTAATGGTTCGAGCATCAGGAATGTTAACATTTGCAATTTGTGAAAGTGGCGTTTGCGCACCATAATAATCCACGAAAACACTTCCAAGCATCTGTGGCGATGCTTTTCCAGCACGAATATTTAAAAATTCTTTTTCTAAATGTGCTATAGAACCAACCATTGATTCTTTGGTACTATCTAAAATAAATTCAATTTCTTCGGTCATTTTTTTTAAATTTTTAGAGGTTTAGATTTGTTAGAATTTTAGTTAATCTAATAATCTAAAAATCCAAGAAGTCTAATAATCTATTTATATATTTACTACAGTTCCAATATTTTCTCCTTCACAAATTTTAAGCAAGTTCCCTTTCTTATTCATATCGAAAACTAAGATAGGTAATTTATTTTCTTGACTTAAAGTGAATGCTGTTGTATCCATTACATTCAACCCTTTTTTCAACACATCCTCAAATGAGATATAATCAAATTTTACGGCATTACTATTTTTTTCTGGATCGGAATCATAAATTCCATCCACACGTGTTCCTTTTAAAATTACATCAGCATGCACTTCAACACCACGTAAAACTGCCGCGGTATCCGTAGTGAAATATGGATTTCCAGTTCCAGCTCCAAAAATCACAATACGGCCTTTTTCCAAATGACGAACAGCTCTTCTTTTGATGTAAGGTTCAGCGATGGCTTCAATTTTAAGTGCAGTTTGTAGCCGCGTCAACATTCCTTTGTCTTCCAATGCACCTTGCAAAGCCATGCCGTTTATAACGGTGGCAAGCATTCCCATATAATCTCCTTGAACTCTATCCATGCCATTACTAGCTCCAGCAACACCTCTAAATATATTACCGCCACCAATTACAATTGCAATTTCAATTCCCATTTCATGAATTTGCTTAATTTCATCAGCATATTCAGCTAAACGTTTTGGGTCAATTCCATATTGTCTATCGCCCATTAATGCTTCGCCGCTTAGTTTTAGAAGTATTCTTTTGTATTTCATTATTGAGATATTGTTCGTTTTGTGTTGCAAATATAAACATTATCTTTTTTTATTGCGGATGAAAATAATAATGTTATGTGACTTTTATCACCAATTTTCCATTTTTGATTTCATAGCTTTGTGTAGTATTAATTTCTATTTATGAAAACCATTATAAATCAATGTTTGTCCAAAAGTTTTACGTACGCCGATTACAGAAATCATGTTTCAAAACTTATACAAGAAGGATTTTCGACAGGAAATGAACAAACCGCTGATTTGCTTCATTATAGTGAATTGAATGAGGTTAGAATGAATCGATTGGATAAAACAATAAAGATCTCCATGGGAAACATTCAAAAACTAGAGACGTTTCAAAAAGAATATATTTGGTTAGTTATTTCAGAAGGTTGGTGTGGTGATGCAGCTCAAATTCTACCTATTATTCATAAAATGGCTGAATTTTCAAAGCAAATTGAATTAAAAATTGTGCTTCGAGATGAAAATGAAGCTTTGATGAATTTGTTTTTGACCCATGGAACGAAAGCCATTCCAAAACTTATAATTATTGAAAAAAGTAGTCTGAAAGTTTTAGGAGATTTTGGACCAAGACCGAAAGGTGCCAAACAATTAATTTTGGATTATAAACAAAAACAGGGACTTGTAGATGAAACAGCAAAAACTGATTTACAACTTTGGTATTTACATGATAAAGGATTATCCACCCAAAATGAAATTATGGATTTGATGACTAATCTAGAGCTATTGAATCTTCAAAATCGGTAACAAGAACCGCATTAGCAACATTATAATCACCAATTTTTGTTCTTCGTAAAGCTGAAAGATAAGCGCCAGATTGTAATGCGTTTCCAAAATCAAATGCTAGTGATCGAATATAGGTTCCTTTACTACAGGTAACTCTAAAGTCTATTTCTGGTAAAGCAACTCTAGTGATTTCAAATTCGTGAATAGTAGTTTTTCGGAAGGCTATTTCTACTTCTTCACCAGCTCGCGCATGTTCATAAAGACGAACACCATCTTTTTTTATAGCTGAAAAAACAGGAGGTTTTTGATCAATTTCCCCCAAAAACTGTTTGGTAGTTTCAAGGATTGTTGTTTCGGTGATATGTGCTGTTGGGAAAGTAGCATTGATCTCGGTTTCCAAATCATAGGACGGTGTTGTAGCTCCAACAGTAATAGTTCCAGTATATTCTTTGGCTTGACTTTGAATTTCGGTAATGCTTTTTGTAAATTTTCCGGTGCAAATGATGAGTAATCCAGAAGCTAAAGGATCTAAAGTTCCAGCATGACCAATTTTAAATTTTTTTGGCAAATCGAATTTTCGTTTTAAAATGTATTTCAATTTGTTTACCGCTTGAAACGAACTCCACGTCAAAGGCTTATCAATTAAGAGAATTTGACCATTTAAAATTTCTTCAGCGGTCATTAAATTACAGTTAATGGTTGGATGAAAAAATGGATGATTAGAAGTATTATTCCAACAACAATTCTATAATAACCAAACATTTTAAATCCATTTTTACTTAAATACCCTATAAAAGATTTAATTGCTAGAAGCGCTACAATAAACCCAACAACATTTCCTAGTATCAATAAATTAATTTGGTCATGTGACAATACAAATCCATCTTTGTAGTAATCATAACATTTTTTAATAGTGGCGCCAAGCATGGTTGGAACTGCTAAGAAAAAGGAAAATTCTGCAGCCGTTGTTCGAGATAATTTTTGAGTCATTCCACCTACAATACTCGCTCCACTTCTTGAAACACCTGGGATCATCGCCAAACATTGAAACATCCCAATTTTGAAAGCTGTAAAATAAGTGATTTCTTTATTGGTTGCTACTTCTGTTTTTGAAGCAAACCAATCGTCAACTTTTAAAAGTATAATTCCACCTAATAAAAGCGAAATAGCTACACTAACAGGGTTTTCAAGTAAAGCATCTATTTTTTTACCAAAGAGTAACCCAAAAACAACCGCAGGAATAAAGGCAATTAGCAGTTTGAAATAAAAATCGAAACTCTGAAAAAATCTTTTAAAGTATAATACAATGACCGAAAGAATTGTTCCTAGTTGAATTACAATCGTAAAAAGTTTGGTAAAATCATCATGTGCAATGCCCATAAAAGACGAAGCGATAATCATGTGACCTGTGGAAGAAACAGGAAGAAACTCTGTTATTCCTTCAATAATTCCTAAAATAATTGCTTGAATAGAATCCATGTTTATAATGTTCAGTGTTCATTGCTCAGTGATTAGAAAACAAATTTTGTTTGCCAAAAAACTGAAAAAAAACTATTTAGTTGATTTTTTAAATATGGAATAAATGGTAATGCCAAAACCAATCAAAACTACGGTTGGAGCCAATCGGATTCTTCTAAAACTAAATATGTCTTCATTGAAAACATTCGGATCATCACTTCCGCCGCCCGACATAAGTATAAATCCAAAGGCAATAACGCCAATCCCAATTAGAAGAATTTTATAATTGAGACCTTCAAAAAGAAAATCTGGTTTGTGTTTGTTTTCCATAGTAAATTTTAAATTAAATTCGCAATCTTAATTCGTTAATCAACAACCATAAATCAATACAAATCGTCTGTTCTTAAATTCAAAAAACGCTGAGTTGCAAAGAAAGTACTTATCCAAGTGATAACTATTCCAAGAACTAAAACGCCTAATAAAACCAATGCAATTAGCAATTGATCATCCAATATTCCAAGATTTGGGAAGTTGGTTTGTATGTAAATCAGAACCCCAATCAATGCAATAATGGCTAAAACCGAACCTATAATCCCTAAAATAATGCTCCGTTTGATGAATGGTTTTCGAATAAATGATTTGGTTGCACCAACCATCTGCATGGTTTTAATGATAAATCGATTGGCATAAATGGATAATCGCATTGAGCTGTTGATTAATAACACCGAAACGAAAGCAAAAACACCGCTAATAATTAAGATCCACATGCTTATATTTTTCACATTGTCGTTAACCAAAGTCACTAATTGCTTGTCGTAAACAATATCGGCTATCATTTCGTTTTTACGCAATCGGTTTTGAATTTTAGTAATTTCTATATTGTTGACATAATCGGCTTTCAGATTAATATCAAATGAATTTTGCAGTGGATTTACCCCTAAAAACTGCATAAAATCTTCGCCAATAACTTTCTTGTGCTGCTCTGCCGCTTTTTCTTTGGATACATACACAAATTTTTTGGCAAATTTTGCCGTTTTCAATTCTTCTCCAAAAGCAGTTAATGTACTGTCGGTTGCTTCATTTTTAAAGAAAACGGTCATTGCAATTTCTTCCTTAAAATTGTCCGATAAACGTTTGGAATTAATCACAAAAAGCCCCAATATTCCCAGTAAAAACAATACTAAAAAAATGCTCAAAACCACCGAAAAATAAGAAGTGATTACTCTGCGTTTTTGAAACTTATCAAAATTAGATGCCATAAATAATAATTTAAGCTGTAAAAATAAAAAAAAGAAAATTGGTATGCATAGTTTATAACGTTTAAAGTTTTGACTTTAGTACAATAAACGTAAATTTGTCCCTTAATTTTTTAGAAGCAAATCCAAGATTTCGAAAACAATTTGGATTTATAGATATAACGATGACTCGAGCTCGTAAGAGCGATAGCATGAGACCAAAAAAAAGTAAAGACGAAGAATGAAGTACTTCCACGAACAAATAGAAGCCAAATGGCAACAATATTGGGCAAAAAATCAAACTTTTGCCGCAAGCAATCACTCTGACAAACCCAAATATTATGTACTCGATATGTTTCCATATCCATCGGGCGCAGGATTGCATGTTGGTCATCCGTTAGGGTATATTGCCTCCGATATTTATGCGCGTTTCAAACGTCATAAAGGTTTCAACGTATTACATCCACAAGGTTATGATAGTTTTGGTTTGCCAGCCGAGCAATATGCCATACAAACGGGACAACATCCTGATAAAACTACCCAAGAAAACATTGCGCGTTATAGAGAACAGTTGGATAAAATTGGGTTTTCTTTCGATTGGAGTAGAGAAGTAAGGACGTCCAACGCCGATTATTACAAACACACGCAGTGGATTTTTATTCAATTGTTCAATTCATATTATTGTAAACATGCCGATAAGGCGTATGACATTTCAGAATTGGTTAAAGTTTTTGAAGCTGAAGGGAATGCGAATGTTGATGTAGTTTGTGATGACAATGTGGAAATTTTTACAGCCAAAGAGTGGAATAGTTTTTCAACAGAAGATCAACAAAAAATACTCTTAAAATACCGATTAACCTATCTTGCCGAAACTGAAGTCAACTGGTGTCCAGGTTTAGGAACGGTATTGGCCAATGACGAAATTGTAAATGGCGTCTCCGAACGTGGTGGTCATCCGGTTATTCGTAAAAAAATGACACAATGGTCGATGCGAATTTCTGCTTATGCCGAAAGATTATTGCAAGGTTTGGAAACGATTGACTGGAGCGAAAGCATCAAAGAAAGTCAACGCAACTGGATTGGAAAATCGGTGGGTGCGATGGTAGAGTTCAGACTACAGAACGCAGAAGGAACTATTGAAGTTTTTACGACCAGACCTGATACGATTTTCGGAGTGACTTTCATGACGCTGGCTCCAGAACACGAATTAGTTGCTCAAATCACAACTCCCAGACAAAAAGCAATCGTGGATGCCTATATCGAAAAAACTGCCAAGCGTTCTGAACGGGAACGTATGGCCGATGTAAAAACCATTTCTGGCGTTTTCACTGGTGCTTATGCTGAACATCCATTTACCAAAGAAGCTATTCCGGTTTGGATTGGCGATTATGTACTTGCGGGATATGGAACAGGTGCCGTAATGGCGGTTCCGTGTGGTGATGAACGGGATTATGCTTTTACAAATTTCTTCAAAGGCCAAAACGGCATGCCCGAAATCAAGAATATTTTTGCCAATGTCGATATTTCTCAGGAAGCTTATGGCTCTAAAGACAATGTGGTAATTGCCAATTCCGATTTCCTAAACGGATTGAATTATAAAGAAGCGACCAAAAAAGTCATTACCGAATTAGAAAAAATAAACCAAGGAAAAGGCAAAACCAACTATCGTTTGCGAGATGCAGTTTTCTCTCGCCAACGTTATTGGGGAGAACCGTTTCCGGTATATTATGTGAATGGTATGCCGCAAATGATTGATGCGAAATATTTACCAATTAGATTGCCTGAAGTTGAAAAATATTTACCAACCGAAGACGGACAACCACCATTAGGAAATGCTATCGATTGGGCGTGGGATAGTGTTCAGTGTTCAGTGGTTAGTGTTCAGTTGATTGATAATAAAACAATATTTCCTCTAGAATTAAACACCATGCCGGGTTGGGCGGGAAGTTCGTGGTATTGGATGCGTTATATGGATGCGCACAATTCAACCGAATTTGCCAGCCAAGAAGCCTTAAACTATTGGGAAAGCGTAGATTTATATATTGGCGGTAGCGAACATGCTACAGGCCATTTATTGTATTCCCGTTTTTGGAATAAATTTCTAAAAGATAAAGGCTACGCACCAACCGAAGAACCGTTCAAGAAGTTGATTAATCAGGGAATGATTTTGGGGATGAGTGCGTTTGTTTATAGAAGTGAAGATTCAAAAAAATTGTTTTCAAAAGGATTGATTTCGGATAATAATGTTCAACCAATTCATGTTGACTTAGCAGTAATCAACGATATCACCAACGAATTAGACATCGATGCATTCAAAAAACATCCGTTATATGCTGATTACAAAGACGCCGAATTCATTTTAGAAAACGGCAAATACATCGTTGGACGCGAAGTCGAAAAAATGTCTAAATCCAAATACAATGTGGTTACGCCGGATATTATCTGTGAGCAATATGGCGCAGACACTTTACGATTATATGAAATGTTTCTAGGTCCGTTGGAACAAGCCAAACCATGGAACACGGCAGGAATTTCGGGTGTTGCGAGTTTCTTAAAAAAACTATGGCGCTTGTATTTTGATGACAACGGTTCGGTAATTACCAATAACGAACCTTCGGCAGATAGTTTGAAAACGCTCCACAAAACCATCAAAAAAGTAGGTGAAGACATAGAGAATTTCTCGTTCAATACTTCGGTTTCGCAGTTTATGATTTGTGTCAACGAATTGGCAACACAAAACTGTCACGAACGTGCTATTCTAGAACCACTAGCGGTTTTAATTTCGCCTTATGCACCGCATATTGCTGAGGAATTGTGGTTCCAATTAGGACATTCGGGTTCTATTTCCACCGTGGATTTCCCAGTGTTTGATGCCAAACATTTGGTCGAAACCAATAAAGAATACCCAGTTTCGTTCAACGGAAAAATGCGTTTCACCATTGGATTATCCTTGGATTTAACAGCAGCACAAATTGAGGAAATCATCATGAAAGACGAAAGAACCATCAAACAATTGGATGGGAAAACGCCAAACAAAGTGATTATTGTACCCGGAAAAATTATCAATCTGGTAGGTTAAATTTATTGAATATGAATATTACCATTTAACTTGATTTTTTAACTTGAACTTGCCATTTTGTCACCACAACTTTTTGGCTCATAATTTGATGCCATTTTTGTAACTTTAAATTCTAAAACTAAAAGCTATGTATTTAATATTAATTGGTATCATCATGCTATCCAGTTGGTGGGTAAGCAATACGTTAAAAAATAAATTTGAATTATATTCCAAATTGCATTTGCAAAACGGCCTGTCTGGAGCAGAAATTGCTGAGAAAATGCTTGCCGACCATGGAATTTACGATGTGAAAGTCATTTCCACACCAGGACAATTAACAGATCACTACAATCCAGCCGATAAAACTGTAAACCTCAGTGAAGCGGTTTATAACCAAAGAAATGCTGCAGCTGCAGCCGTTGCTGCGCACGAATGTGGCCACGCGGTGCAACATGCAACCGCTTATAGTTGGTTGACATTGCGTTCGCAATTAGTGCCAATCGTTTCCGTAACGGCTAGTTTTGTGCAATGGATTTTATTAGCAGGAATCTTGTTAGTCAATTCATTTCCGCAATTATTATTAGTTGGAATCGTGATTTTTGCGGCAACCACTTTGTTTGCATTTATCACGTTGCCTGTCGAATATGACGCGAGTAATCGTGCTTTGGCTTGGCTAGAAAACAAGCGAATGCTAACTCAGGAAGAACAAGCAGGCGCAAATGATGCCCTGAAATGGGCGGCTCGAACTTATGTTGTTGCAGCTGTTGGTTCACTTGGAACTTTACTGTATTATATCATGATTTACATGGGAAGAAGAGAGTAATTTTTATTTAGAAACCATTTTCGAATTTCCAAATTACTTCATTTTCAAATTATAATTGAATCTGTCTCTCAATTTGCTGCTCCAACGAAATAAACGTTTCTGTTCTCGAAACACCATCAATGGGTTGAATTTTGGAATTCAGTAGTTGCATTAAATGCTCGTTATCTCTACAAATTATTTTAATTAAAATAGACCAATTCCCAGTGGTATAATGACATTCCAACACTTCTGGGATTTTTTTTAATTCCTTAACGGCTTCCGAATTACTAGCAGCTTTTTCAAGATAAACACCAATAAATGCCATGGTTTTATAACCTAATACCTTATTGTTTACCGTAAAACGGGATCCCGAAATTACTCCAGCATCTTCTAGTTTTCGCAATCGTTGATGGATTGCAGCTCCGGATATTCCAATTTTATTAGCAATTTGGAGGATGGGTTTTCGGGCATCTTCCATCAAGTCACGGAGGATTTCTTTATCAATTCCGTCAATTTCTACTTTAAGCCGATTTATCTTCATAAGATTGCATTTGAAAATCAAAAATAGCATTTTAGTTTAAATTTTCAACTAAAATAGTCTAAAAGTAAATAACCGAAAATTGGCAAATTATAGATTTATTTTAATTTGCGAATTTGCGGTCAATTTTTTTCAGTAGTTTAATTCCCTAATAATTTATCGGGATTGTATCCAATATAAGGCATTTCGGTTTCAACAAATAGCACTCCAAATTCCTCTAGCTCCTTTAAAATGGGTAAATAAACTTCTTTGTGAATGGGTAATTGTACACCAGGCGTTTTGATATTACCATTCAAGATTTGTAAGGTAGCCATCGCCACTGGAAGCCCAACGGTTTTTGCCATTGCGGTATAGGTTTGGTCATCGCCAATACAAACCATTTTGGAATCAATTTGTTTTCTAACACCATTGAGTTCGTAGCCAAATTTGTGATACATGACAATAATGTCTTTATCGTCAGGTTGCAACGTCCAACTGTCGTTTAAAATTCTTTCTAAAATTTGCGCAGGCGTAGCCTCTTTTAGACCTACAATTTTGTTTGGATTGAACAAATCAAGTTCAATTAATTTATCCCACATGATGTCGTCCTGCTCAATACCAAGAGCCATACGGGTTTTTATTTCTACGGAATCTGATGGGTGAAAGGGTAAAAACGAATTGATAAAATCACGGAAACTCATGGTTTCTGAGTTTTCCATCGTATACGCATCATCCGTCATGCCAAGTTGAACAAACATGTTCCAAGCCTTAGAATATCCAACTCTTCGAATCGTACCACGATATAAGGTTAAAATATCTTCTAATCCATAAACACTGCGGTATTTTAAGGAATCTCTATTGGCATAACCTTCAAATCTTCCGTAACCTTCTACTTCTAAAAACTCGGTTCTGCGGAATAATTTATGATACGGAATGTATTTGTATTTTCCCTCTTGAATGAATTTTGCAGCGCCACCTTGCCCCGCCAAAACTACATTTCTCGGTGCCCAAGTAAATTTATAATTCCAAAGATTGTTGTCCGATTCAGGAGCCACCAAACCACCACAAAACGATTCAAACAAAATCATTTTACCGCCTTTCTCATGAATTTCATCAATGATTTTCATGGCACTCATATGGTCAATTCCAGGATCAAGCCCAATTTCGTTCATGAAAATGAGGTTGTTGGCTTTTGCTTCTTCATCCAAACTTTGCATGGCATCGCTAATATAGGAGGCAGTAACCATACTCTTTTTGAAGGTCAAACAATCTTTAGCGACTTCAATATGCATGTGTGCTGGCAACATTGAAATGACAATATCAGCTTTTTGAATTTCCTCCTGACGTTGTTTTGCATCAAAAATGTCCAAATGAATTGGTGTTGCGTTTGGATGATTATTGGTTTTTCTTTGTGCCAATTCAAGCGATAAATCACCAATAGTAAGGTGCAATTTTTCTTTGTCGGATTTGTTTAAAAGATATTGTATCAAGGAAGATGCGGAACGTCCAGCACCAATAATTAGAATATTTCTCATCGTTTGTTTGTAATAGTGGACAAAGGTATGAATTTGCAATTATTTCTTTTAGTAAAGTCAAAAAGAAACAAGAATTCTACTATTGTACACGAATCAATTCATGTAAAATAGTGTAATTTAACTATTAAAAATGTATTTATTCTAAGTCGTTTTCTAACGCTTCCAATTCTTTTTTGTCTTCTTTTTTGTTCTCAATTTTTGTTTTTTCGAAGCCAGCGTCTTTAGCTATTTCATCTTTTATAAAAAGTTCTTTACCAATAACTAATAAAATGCAAATTCCAGTCACAAATAAAACTATTTTTGGAAAATTCTGCTGCTTTCCATCCGATTTTTTAAATGCTAAAAAGGCTACTACTAGAGCTAATCCATTGGGAATTATTGCGATTGTTCCCATGGGTAAAATGGTAAATACTATGCCTAAAACACAAAAGATACTTGCTGTTATGATCAATATTTTTCTCATGATTCGTATAATTAAATCCCAGTTGCTGAGGTTAATGTTAATTGACCTGTTCCAACAGGAATGCTAAATTTGATTAATGCTGGTATTTTTTTTGCATCGGCGGTAAGCCAAATTAGGTTTTTATCTTTGCCACGTAAAGCATCTGTTTTGGCTCCAATAGAAATTTTATAACATTCTTTTTTCCCCAAATTTCCAGCACTCACGGTTTCATTTCCCATAAATTTCACAACAACAGGAATTTCACTTTCATCAAAAACAATTGTAAACGCTTTGGTTTGACCCACTTTGTATTTCGAAAAATCAACGGTTCTTAATTTGTACAAAATCGAAACTACATCTTGAGTTGCGCCACCAACGCTAAAAGTTTTTTGTGTTTCGGGTTTGTTTTTACGTTTCATGGTGCTGTTAATCTGATTGCCTTTGAAAACGTATTTTTCTTTTTTAGTATAACCACCTTCGTCAATGCTTCGTTTGTATAAACTTGGTTTTAACGTTAGAGGATTTACATACGACTCGTATAAATCTCTGATTTTAAAAAAAGAATCCCATTTGCTGTAGGTTGCTGCTTCACAATTCAAATGTAAATAGGTGTTTTTTGCAGTGGTAACAGTTTCAGTGGTCATGGTAATTTGCGCCAGTTGTGTCATTAAACCACTCATGTTGTATGAACCTGCAAAGACCAATTTTTCGCCAGCTTTTATGTATGAAGTATTCTCAGAAGAAAATGAACAAAAAAGCAAGAATGTTGAAAATATAAAAAGTATTTTTTTCATGTTTGTATTTTAGGGTGTAAATATAATTTTTTTAAAACTGTTAAATTCTTAAAAAAATTCTAAATTTCGATTCGCTATTAATGGGTAACTGATAAATTTGTAAAATAGTATACGTAAATAAAACATGGATAAGAAAATAATAAGTACAGCAGCTCTTTTTGGAATGATTGCAATTATTTTGGGTGCTTTTGGAGCACATAAATTGAAAGAAGTTTTAACCTTAGAACAACTGAATACTTTTGAAACGGGTGTTAAATATCAAATGTATCATGCTTTGCTTTTATTATTTGTTGGAATGAATGCTACGCTGTCTTTAAAAACCAAAAATGCAATCTATTTTTTAACGCTTTTTGGTGTTGTTTTCTTCTCAGGATCAATATATGCGTTAGCGACCAATAGTCTAACTGCATTTGATTTTCGAATGATTGGTTTTATAACTCCTATTGGTGGACTACTATTAATAATGGCTTGGAGCGTTTTATTGGTAAGTTATTTGAAGAAAAAAGCATAATAGTTTGATAAAAAAATAATTTCTTTAATTTAATTTTTAACTTTGCGCTTTATTTTATAATGCAAAACTAATTTATTTCTATGGAGAATTCTGCACAAATTACGAAATCGATTTCGCTAGAAAAATATGGAATAATCAACGCTCATGATGTTATATACAATCCTTCCTTTGAATTATTGTTTCATGAAGAATTAAATCCAAATTTAGAAGGCTTTGAAAGAGGACAATTAACTGAACTTGGTGCTGTAAATGTAATGACTGGGGTTTTCACTGGTCGATCTCCAAAAGATAAATACATTGTAAAAGATGATGTTAGCAAAGACACTTTTTGGTGGACCTCTGAAAAAGCGGTAAACGACAATAAGCCTATTTCACAAACTACGTGGAATGCTTTAAAAGAAAACACAGTTGAACAATTATCAGGCAAAAAATTATTTGTAATAGATGCTTTTTGTGGTGCTAATGAAAACACAAGATTAAAAGTTCGTTTTATTATGGAAGTTGCTTGGCAAGCACACTTCGTTAAAAATATGTTCATTCGTCCAACGGATGAGGAATTAGATAATTTTGGAGAACCCGATTTTATTGTCATGAATGCTTCTAAAAAAGGATTTAAAGATTTTGCTGCACATGGATTAAATTCAGAAGTATATGTTGCTTTCAATTTAACGGAGAAAATCCAATTAATTGGTGGGACTTGGTACGGTGGAGAGATGAAAAAAGGATTATTTTCCATGATGAATTATTATCTACCATTACAAGGAATTGCTTCGATGCACTGTTCTGCAAATAAAGGAAAAGGTGGCGATGTAGCTGTGTTTTTTGGATTGTCAGGAACCGGTAAAACAACTTTATCAACCGATCCTAAAAGAGAATTAATAGGAGATGATGAACACGGTTGGGACAATGATGGTGTTTTTAATTTTGAAGGCGGATGTTACGCCAAAACCATAGATTTAAGTGCAGAAAACGAACCTGATATTTTTGGAGCCATCACAAAAGATGCTTTATTAGAAAACGTAACCGTTGATGCCGATGGTAAAATAGATTTCAAAGATGGTTCTGTTACCCAAAACACAAGGGTTTCTTATCCAATTAATCATATTCACAATATTGTTAAACCTATTTCAAAAGCAGGTCACGCTACCAAAGTTATTTTCTTAACAGCTGATGCTTTTGGTGTGATGCCTCCAGTTTCTAAATTAACTCCAGAGCAAACTAAATATTATTTTCTTTCTGGATTCACCGCTAAATTGGCTGGAACTGAAAGAGGAGTAACTGAACCAACACCAACATTTTCCGCTTGTTTTGGTAAAGCCTTTTTATCATTGCATCCAACAAAATACGGTGAAGAATTGGTAAAGAAAATGGAAAATCACAATGCAACAGCTTATATGGTAAATACGGGTTGGAACGGAACAGGAAAACGTATTTCTATAAAAGACACACGTGCAATTATTGACGCTATTTTAGACGGTTCAATTGAAAAGGCACAAACCAAAACAATCCCAACATTTAACTTTGTCGTGCCAACATCGCTACACGATGTTAATCCAGACATTTTAGACCCAAGAGACACTTATGCTGATGCTTCCGAATGGACTATAAAAGCAGAAGATTTAGCGGCAAGATTCATCAAGAATTTTGCTCAATATACCGATAATGAAGAAGGCTTGAACTTAGTGAAAGCTGGACCTCAATTATAATTATCTAACTAACCAAACTAAAAAGAGTCCCGATTTATTGGGACTCTTTTTTTATACCATGTATTGCCGCTTACGTTATTTCAATTCTTTTATGGCACTAGTTTCAATCCAACCTGTTGTTTCATCAGTTAGTTCAATTTTTTTCCAATTTGCAATACTTTCTAGTATATAGACTTTGGTTCCTTCATGCAAAACAAACGCATCAGGACTAGAGTTTTTAGGTTCGCTTTTAACTGAAACTATCTCAGAAAAAACAATGGCGGGTTTTTCATTTTCATATTGCATCTTTTCATAAATACCTGAAGAAACACTTACTGATATTGCTAATAGTAAAATAAACATACCCGAGAAAAATATTCTTTTTAGTAGTGTGGTTTGGGAAAAATAGTATCCAATAAAAAACAGTAAAAAGAGAAATGCAAAAGATACAGCAATCCAAGCCCAAGTATCATAATGAAAGCTTGAAGTAAAGTCTTTAATGATTTTATGAAAGCCAACTTTTGGGATAACTTTAATATCATCGATTGCCATTTTTTGCGCAAAACCTAAATTAGTTTTTAGGTCTTTGTCATTCGGATTTATCAAAAGCGCTTTTTCATAATTGTAAATGGCTGGAGCCACTTGGTGTAATTTATAATAACAATTTCCCAAATTAAAATACAAATCTGACGACTGCTTCCCTGATTTTAGGATGCTTTCATAGCTTGTGATAGCTTCTTGATACTTCTCTTTTTGGTAAAATGCATTTCCTTTTTCAAAAGCAGTTTGTGCTATTGAAATTTGAAAAATGAAGAGAAATAGGTATAGTATATTTTTCATTTTTAAACCATTGTGGTGTTAAGGTCTATTAAGATAATTGTTTCTCCAAACTCGATATAATCACTACTGCTTTATCATAATCTTGCTGAATAGCAGTTTCTGACGCTGGAGAATATCTTGCAAATTCGCAATTTTCGGTTAGTGCAATAAAATTGGTTACAGATTCTGAATCAGCTTTTCTCGAAAGTAAAATTTCTGTAATTTTTTCTTTGCTCATCTCAGAGGTTTCGATATTTAGTTTGGCTTTCAAGAAGTTGTGCATGGCTTTTTCAAGTGCAATATAAAAGGGTTCTTTGTTACCCAAATGTTGTTTGGCTTCCGATAGATATTTTTTAGCTAATTTGTTTGATAATTTTATTTTGTTACCAACAACATCTCCGTCAATGGCTTCTTTTCTTTTTTTAGCAATCATAAAAAACGGAATTGCTAAAAACGGTAAAGTCATTAAAGTATAAAACAAATTGGAACCTAAGAAGTCATCTTTGGTAATTGGTGACAGCATCGTTTTTTGTTTATTATAGGCAAATGTTTTAATGGCTTCAATACTTGCTTTTGTAACTTCATTTGGATTTGATTTACCTGAACTTGCAATACTTGGACCATCCAATACGTTGATTAAAATTTCTTTAGAGGTTATGGTTTTATAACGTCCAGTTGCTAAATCAAAATAGGTAAAACGCAGTGGTTTTATTTGGTAATTCCCTTTAAATTGAGGTATTATAGTGTATTTATCAGCTATTTTACCATTCATCCCAGAAAGTGGAGTTGTCACGTTTTCAGTATGAATTGGGTCATACATTTCCAATGCCGAAGGAACAACTGGCTTTGGTAAATTAAACAGTTTTAAATTTCCAGTACCAGAAACACTTACATTCAAATCGAGTGATTCGCCATTTTTTAACATGGTTTTAGAAGGAGAAACATTAAAATCAAACCTACCTACAGCTCCTGTAAAATCTTCTGGTTTCCCCGATTCTGGTAAGGCTCTAACATTAATAACTTTGCTTCCCGCAGAAACTCGTTTGCTGTCTTGGGTCATCAAGGCTTGTCCCCAAATATTTCTTCTATTTGTTGGAACTTGTACATCTATATCTAATGAAAGCGGTTCTATTTCAAGTTTACCAGATTTTTGTGGATACAAAACGGTTTTTCTCAAAACTACATAACGATAGCGCTCTCCTTTGAACATTCCTTCTTCAGCAACCAATTGTTTAATATCGATGTTTTGACTCCAGAAATCGTTGTATTTTGGTTTACTTAATTCTCTCCAGTTGGTAATTCCAATATTATAACTAAAATAGATTTTATAAACTACCGTTATCGGTTCATTAACATAAGGATTTGCTTTGGATACATCGGCCACTAAATAAATATTATCGTCTGCACTAATAGCGGGTGCTTCATTTGGGTCTTTTGGAATTTCAACCGCATTGGTCACATTCATTTTAATAGGTGATGTTTTGTATATCTGACCGTTGATTTCAATGGATGCTTGTCGAATGGTTAAAGCCCCTTTTTGTGAAGGCATTAAAACATAGGAGTACGCTTTGTTAAAAGTACTTCTTCCATTAATCCAAGATTGACTAACGGATTGACTAGGACCAGCTACAACTCTAAAACCTGATGATTCAAAGTTGGGTGGAATAAAATTATCGCCATCGGCATTCATAGAAAATTCGATACGAACTTTCTCGTTTAACCCTAAAGTATTCTTACTCACTTTTGCCTCAAATTGAACTTGAGCCTGAAGGGAACAATTGATGGTTAAAAATAATAGTATTATAAATCTTTTCATTTTCAAATTTCAAATTAATTTGATTACCAGTCTTTTTCTGCCTTTTTAGGATTGACTTTCACTTTTTGTTGATTGACTTTATCCTGAACTTTTTTCTCTTCATTATTTACGGCATCCAACATACTTTCTAATCGTTGTTTGGAAATTCCGCCAGGTTGAGGTTTTGGTTTTCCTTGGTTTTGATTTTTGTCGTCTTGTTTGTTTTTATCGTTTTTGCCGTCTTTATTTTTATCGTCTTTTTTGTCTTTGTCTTCGTCTTTTTTCTTGTCGTCTTTCTTGTCCTTCTTGTCTTTTTTATCGTCTTTTTTGTCCTTGTCTTTGTTCTTATCGTCTTTTGGAGGATTGTTTTTTAAGTATTCTTTAGCCAAAGCGAAGTTATATCTTGTTTCTTCATCAGTCGGATTGTTTCGCAAAGCATTTTTATAGGCTTCAACGGCATTGGAATAATCTTTTTCATTCATCAAAGTATTGCCAAGATTGTGATAAGCTTGGTGTTTTTCTGGACGTGTAGTTGCCGTTTTTATCGCTTTTGCAAATTGATATTTAGATTCTGCAGATTGATTTTGTTTGTAGATGGAATTTCCCAAATTATAAGATGCAATTGCTTTTTTCGGATTTTTAGATTGAGAAATTCTAAAATCAGCTTCAGCATCAGCATATTTTTCATCTGCAAAGTTATCATTCCCTTTTGGCAAATATTTATCTTTCTCTTGCGACTTAGCCACAAAAGCGAGCAAGAGTAAACTATATAAAAATAACTTTTTCATTTATTCTTTTTCATTAAATAAATTCATCTTTTTCACCCATTTGGTTCTTTTTTCCAAAAAGAAAATATCTAAAAACAATAAGAAAAAACCAAATCCTAAGAACCATTGAAATTGCGATTGGAAATCGGCCATTTGTGTGCTTTCAAATTCTGTTTTTTCAATGTTGTCTAAAGCATTTTTGACATAATCTAAAACCGCTTTTGTTGAATTTCCATCCACATATCCGCCTTTAGTTAGTTTGCCAATTGCTTTTAAAACTTCGCTATTTCTTTTTGTGTTTACCACATCATTGTCTTGGTCTCTTTGGAAACTTTCAACTACACCATTTCTTTTTAATGGAATTGGACCGCCATTTTCGGTTCCAATACCGACGGTAATAATTTTTAAACCTAATTTCTTAGCTTCTTCAGCTGCGCTTTCTGCATTGTCGGAATGATCTTCACCATCGGAAAGGATAATCAATAGCTTGTTGGTTTTGTCTTTTTTATCTATATAGGTTGATGCCAATTCAATGGCTTCATCGATAGAAGTTCCTTGTGAAGATACAATACCAGGATTCATTCCTTGTAAAAACATTTTGGCAATACTATAATCCGTAGTTATTGGCAAAACTGGGAAAGCACTTCCTGAATAGGCAATAATTCCAATTCTATCGTTGCCCAATTGGTTGATGATTTGAGAAACAATTTGCTTGCTTTTTTCTAATCTATTGGGCGCTACATCTTCAGCCAACATACTTTTAGAAACGTCAATCGCAAAAATAATGTCTATTCCTTCACGTTTAACGGTTTCTAATTTAGTGCCAATTTTTGGGTTTACTAAGCCAATAATCAGGCACGTTAAAGCCAATAAAACAACTGCTATTTTTAAAATAGGTTTAAAAATTGATTTCTCTGGGCTCAACTTTTTAATTAATTCTAAATCACCAAATTCTTTTTGTTTTTTTCTTTTCCAGAATTGAACATACAAGAAAAGCAATGTCAAAATTGGAATGACAATCAAGAAATACAAATAACTTTTTTCTTCTAACTCGTACATAATTCTTTATATAAAACTTCTATAAATAGTATTCCGTAACCCAATTTCAATCAATACTAAAATACCAGCAATCCATACAAATAAGCGATATTTTTCATCATAATCATAGAATTTTAATTCTTCTATTTCAGTGGTTTCTAGTTTGTTAATTTCTTTATAAATATTTTCTAGTTTACTATTGCTGCTGGCTCTGAAATATTTTCCGCCAGTGTTTCTAGCTATAGTTTGCAATAAATTCACGTCAATTTCAACAGGCATCATTCGAAATAAAAATCCGCCATTTGGAGCATAAGCATAAGGAAACATTGCGTTACCATTGGTTCCAATTCCGATAGTATATACTTTAATACCATATTCTTTAGCAATTTGCGAAGCTGTTTCGGGCTCAATAAATCCAGCATTGTTTACGCCATCTGTTAAAAGAATGATGATTTTACTTTTGGCTTTGCTGTCTTTCAATCTGTTCACAGCCGTTGTTAAACCCACGCCAATTCCAGTTCCGTCTTGCAAAACATTATCATATTTGATACTTCTAATGGCATCGGCAACAATGGCTTTGTCACTGGTAACAGGGGTTTTTGTATACGCTTCTGCAGCGTAAACAACAATTCCAATTCTGTCATTAGGTCTGCCTTCTACGAAATTAGAGGCTACTTCTTTCAAAGCCTCCATTCGGTTAGGTTTTAAATCTTTGGCCAACATACTTCCTGAAACATCAATTGCCATTACAATATCGATTCCTTTAGTGGATTTAGTTTGGCTACTGACATCCACTTTTCTTGGTCGTGCCATAGCAATGATTAATGCACTTAAAGCCAATATCCGTAGAGCAAAAAGCATTGGTTTTAATTTTGCTAACCATGATTTTTGAGTTTTGAAACCTTTTACAGAACTAATTTTTAAGGTTACAGAAGTTTGTTTTCGTTTCCAAATAAGCCATACAACTGCCAATGGTAGTAGTAAAAACAACCACAAAAACTCAGGATTTAAAAATGAGACATCTTTCATCATTATTGTTGGTCATTTTTAAGTTCAATAGAATTGATAACTCGTTCAGCAATTTGACTGCCAAATTTATCATCTTCTTTATGCATAATAGTAATTTGTTGTAAGCCACCATTCTGTCCAAAAACCAATAATTCATAATACATTTTGGTAGACTTGCCCCTGATTTTATCTATGACTGTCATTGTTCCATAGGCTTTTTTACCGGAAATACCATTTTGAGTATCGAAATCTTCTGTTTTGACAATTATGTTTATAGCGCCTTGTTTTTCGAAAAGCTGCAAGGATGTTTCAGCAACTTTATCCAATTCCAATTCGGATTCCTGCTTAAATTTTGTTGTGTTTAAAATAATATAGAAATCATCTAATATGCTTCCATACATAAAGGATTCCATTTCTTTGATTAAAGCTGCGGTTTCTTTAGGCAATGTTTTTGTAACATCAATTCTTTTCAAAACTTTAGGGGTTTCTATTTTCACCCCAGGATTGCCATATTCACTATAAATCCATTCGCCTTCTACTAGATCTTTTGTCGGATGACCAATAAAAGTATCCTTTAAATAGTCATATCCTTTAAAGTAAGCGACACCTCCTATAAACAGCATTAACATTCCTAAAATTATTCCAATAGTCGAAATAATTCGAACCCGTTTTTGTTTTTTTAATTTTCGCAAACGATCTAATTCTTTCTGTTGTTCGTTCCAAATACTCAATTCGTCATTTTCTTCTACAACCGTTGGAATGGATTTGTGTATGGTAATAATGGAATTGGAAATTCGTTTTTTATCTTCTTCCATTTCAAAATCGAGTGGTTTTATTTTGGCGAATTTCACTAAATCGGCTTGCATCAATACTTTCTCTAAATTGGAAACCGTTTCATTGGATAGTTTTAATTTTTTATGTTTTGCAGCATTTCTCAATCCGTCAATAAGTTCCGATGTAGTACTTTCCATTGCTGGAATATTTATTTCTTCTTCTATATAGTTTCGAGCAATTTCGGTAAGTTCAGAATAATAATTTTTAACTTCTCCTTTTTGCCAAAGTTCTTTGGTTTCTAGTTGTTGCAATAAACTAGTTGCTTTTTCAATGGGTGATTTGTAAACTACTTCTTCAACTTTTACTCGATTTTGTCTTTTTTTGATAAATCGGTAAACGAAAAATCCAATTATGGCAATCGCTAAAAGTAACAATAAATATATCCACCAACTGCCCAAAGGACTATCAACTTGGGCGATGTCTTTGATGTCGTACATTTTTTGCTTCAATGTGTCAACAACAACTGCACTCACTTCTACCTTAATACTATCTGATAAAATTGGTTTTCCGTTGATAAAAACTTTTAGACTTGGAATGGTATATTTCCCTGAATCGAATTGGGTCAATCCATATTTTTTAATCAATTCATATCGATCATTTTTTTTAATCGTATCCATTTTATAGGATTGAATTACTTCTAAAGCACCAAAATTTTTAGCGTTTGGAAATTTTACTTTAGACAAAGTATCGACTTCTGTTTTTAATGTCAATTGGAATTCGGCGCCAATTTTATTCTTCGTTTTATCAACTGAAGTCGTAACCTTTTGAGCAAAAACAGAGGTTGATAATAATATAAATAATATGTAAAGTTTATGCTTCATTTATTTTTGATTGAAGATTAACGATTTTTGATTTCAGAATTTGACTTCGATGTCTTTATGCTAGAAACAAAAATGGATATTAATTCGTTAGCTTCCTTTTTTAATTGTATGATTGTTTGAATGTCTTTTGTCAAATTTGCTTTTTCAATTATTTTTAAGCAGTTGAATGTTTCTCTTAACTCTTTCAGGCAAATCCCCATTTTGTGAATGAAATCTTTCTGACTCTCTGCGCTTTGTGCTTCTCCATAATTTAAAGCTGGTGAAGAAGATGAACGAATAATTTGAGATGCTAAATGATTTCCTGCATATGATTTTTCCATATTATTTGAAAACAATATTGTTTGCGCTGCAAAATCAATTAATCTTTCTTCTAATATTTGTTTATTCATTCCTGTATTTTTATAAAATCTGAAATCAAAAATCGTTAATCTACAATCCTCAATCTTTATCGTGATTTAAAGTAGCTTAATAATTTTGTAACATAACTTTCGTCAACACGCGTGTTCACAAAACCTGAACCACATTTTGAAAAAATATCCTTAAAATAATTTACCTTTTCGTGATAGTGTTTCTCATAACTCATTCTCGCTTTTTTAGAACCTGTATTGACAACCAATATCTCACCTGTTTCAGCATCTTCCATTTCAACCATTCCAATGTTTGGCATTTTCTCTTCACGAATATCGTACACACGAATTCCGGTTAAGTCATGTTTTTTAGAAGCAATCTTCAGTGTTTTTTCATAATCATCTTCTACGATAAAATCAGAAATTACAAATACAATTGCTTTCTTTTTTTGGGTTCCCGATAAAAACTTCAGGGCTTGCGATAAATCGGACTTGTTACTTTTGGGTTGAAACTCAATCAATTCACGAATGATTCGCAACACATGTGACTTTCCTTTTTTTGGAGGAATGTACAATTCGATTTGGTCTGAAAATAAAATTAAGCCAATTTTATCATTGTTTTGTGTTGCCGAAAAAGCCATAGTTGCGGCAATTTCAGTAACAATTTCACTTTTTAATTGATTTTTTGTGCCAAAACTTTCTGAACCCGATATGTCAACCATTAAAATCATAGTTAATTCACGTTCTTCTTCAAAAACTTTTACGTGGGCTTCATTGTAGCGTGCGGTTACATTCCAATCGATGGCTCTAATATCGTCACCATATTGGTATTGTCGCACTTCAGAGAAAGTCATTCCACGCCCTTTAAAGGACGTGTGGTATTCGCCCGAAAAGATATGATCACTCAACCTTCGGGTTTTGATTTCTATTTTACGAACTTTTTTGAGTAGGTCTTTTGTCTCCATCTTTTTCAGATTGCAGAATGCAGAACGCAGATTTCAGAAGTTTTTGACTGCCTTCTATAATCTGCCTAATGCTATCTGAAATTAAGGTACTTCTATCTCGTTTATGATTTTGTTGATAATGTCAACTGAAGTAATGTTTTCTGCTTCGGCTTCATAAGTGATTCCAATTCTGTGACGCAATACATCATGTACCACAGCACGAACATCTTCAGGAATTACATAACCACGACGTTTGATAAAAGCATAACATTTAGCAGCATTAGCCAAGTTAATACTTCCACGAGGAGAAGCGCCAAAACTTATCAATGGTTTTAAACTTTCAAGTTTATATTTTTCTGGGAAACGCGTAGCGAAAACAATATCTAAAATATATTTTTCAATTTTTTCGTCCATATACACCTCACGAACCGCTTCTTGAGCTCTTAAAATTTGCTCCACAGAAACAACAGGATTTACTTTTTCGTAGGTACCAGATAAGTTTTGACGAATAACCATTCGTTCTTCGTCCATTTTTGGATAATCGATAACGGTTTTTAGCATAAAACGATCGACTTGAGCTTCCGGTAATGGATACGTTCCTTCTTGCTCGATAGGATTTTGAGTGGCTAAAACCAAAAATGGTCGGTCTAATTTAAAAGTAGTATCACCAATAGTAACTTGTTTTTCCTGCATGGCTTCTAATAAAGCGGATTGCACTTTAGCGGGTGCTCTGTTAATCTCATCTGCTAATACGAAGTTTGCGAAAATAGGTCCTTTTTTTATAGAGAACTCGTTAGCTTTAATATTGTAAATCATGGTTCCAACAACGTCGGCTGGTAATAAATCGGGTGTAAATTGGATTCGGCTAAAACTGCCATGAACGGCTTGTGATAGTGTATTGATGGCTAAGGTTTTTGCCAAACCTGGAACTCCTTCCAAAAGGATATGTCCTTGGCCTAAAAGTCCAATTAATAATCTTTCAATCATGTGCTTTTGACCTACAATGACTTTGTTCATCTCCATTGTCAACAAATCAATAAAGGCACTTTCTCTTTCAATTTTTTCATTGATTGCTCTAATGTCTAAAGCGGCAACATTTTCTTCCATTTCCATATTTTTATAACTGTAAATTTGGTTTAAAATTTTAACATTTCAAAAGTGAAAATAAAAACAGAAAAGAGATGTTAAGATTCCGTTAAAACTTTTATAAAACCCTTATTTTTAAGCATGATTTATGATATTGTTTTGTTATTTTTAAGGTTTGAAATAAATTACTATGAAATCGCCTTAATACAAGTTTACTTGAGCAAGTACCAATAAATAAAAAGCGATACCCTATATGACCACTAACAAATAAATTTTACTTATATGAAAACATCTCTTTCACCTATTGTTGCTGGAACTATGAATTGGGGAGTATGGGACAAAAAGCTCACCACATCAGAAATGGTGCATTTAATGAATATTTGTATTGAAAACAAAGTCACCACTTTTGATCACGCAGATATTTATGGAGGTTACACCACTGAAGCGCAGTTTGGAAAAGCATTTGCCGAGAGTAAAATTCCTAGAGAGAAAATACAATTAATTTCAAAATGTGGTATCCAACTTGCTGAATCTAGAAACAACACAATCAAACATTATGATTATTCAAAAGAATACATTATTTGGTCTGTTGAAAATTCATTAAAAAATTTACAAGCGGATTATCTGGATGTATTGCTTTTACACCGTCCAAGTCCATTAATGAAAGCGGATGAAATTGCAGAAGCTGTTGCCAAACTAAAATCAGAAGGGAAAATTATAGACTTTGGTGTTTCTAATTTTACAGCTTCACAAACGGAACTTATGCAACAAAAAACTGAAATTAATTACAACCAAATACAGTTTTCAGCCACACATCATCAAGCCATGTTGGATGGGAGTTTGGATTATATGCAGTTGCACAACATTAGGCCTATGTCTTGGAATCCATTGGGAACCGTTTTTAGAGATGATATTGAACAAACAAGAAGGCTTAAAATTTTATTGGGAAAATTGGTTGAAAAATACCATATGGGTTCGGATACCCTTTTATTAGCTTGGATTTTAAAACATCCGTCTAAAGTAATTCCAGTTGCAGGAACCGTCAACATTGCTAGGATACAATTGCTTATGAAAGCGACGGAATTGGAATTAGAAATGGAAGATTGGTTTGCTATTTGGACAGAGAGTATGGGGAATAAAGTACCGTAACGATTGCAGAGTGTTGATTAACAATTGAAGATTTTTGAATCAAATCTGTAATCAAAAATCGTTATTCTTAAATCAAAAATCAAATGATAAACAAACGTCTTTTAATCAAAAACCTACTTGCTCACAATGATGAGTGTAGTTTTTATGATAAAAAGCGTCAGTTAAATTTGCATACTCGTGAAGGGAAAGCCAAGTTTTTAAAACATATTTGTGCCTTGTCTAATTCTAATCCTTCTAATAATTCTTTTATTGTTGTAGGTGTAGAAGATCAGGATAATGAGATTGTTGGAGATGATTTTTTCGACGATAGTCACATTCAGAATTTGGTGAATGCTTTCTTGGAAAACCCGCCAAAAATACAATATGAGAATGTGCCTTTTCCTAATCTCCCTAAAGATAGAGTAGTTGGATTGGTAACGATAAAACCCAAATCGAAGACTTCTTTTTTCAAAAAAAACATTCATACTATTTTTGCTAATACTGTTTTTGTGCGTCGAGGAAGTAATTCTACACCTACCGAGGATAAAATTCCTTATTCAAAACAAAACATTGAAACGGTTATAAGTATTGAAAATAGTTCGAGAAATAGTATAGCGCACACACTAGATGGCGTAATGGATTTTGTCAATATAAGTCATGGCGATTTGACTTCTCAATACAAAGTTTTTAAAGAACTTTTTGTGATTTGTTGGGCAGGAATTCCTAAAAAAATTAGAGGAATTAATTACCTTTCCCGTGTTGATATTGAGCTAATCAACGAGCAAGTAAAATTGTTTTATTCTGCCCAAGATGTGGTAACCATAACCTATGATGAAAATATTTTTATTATTACCGAGTTTGTTTCTCTTGGATTGAATGATAAAACGAGTTATTATCCGTTGGAGCAACAAAAAATTTCTTTTTTTGACAATGGTTACTATAAAATAGAAAATGAAATGCTCTTTGAACCACCAATTTATAACAAGAAAATGTTGTATCATATATATAATACCAACCTATCATTGATTGATAAACTTCAAAAAGGAGTAACCATTTCGGAACGAGAAATCAAAGATATCGAGAACATTCCTTGTACATTAATGATTTGTTTTTTGAATGGTTTTGAAGATGCCAAACAAAAACTTATTGAAGCCAAACCTTTTCTAAAAGCTCAAAAAAACAAGGTTGTTTATATAAATTTTAAAGAAGTAATGCGGATTTTAAGGAAGATGAAATATGATAAAATCGGAGATTAATTTATTGCTATATCTCTAAGTAATTTCCAGCGGCTATTCGGGCAATAATTAAATCAATATTTTCTTTATAGGATTTTGAAAATGGAAGTTTGGTTGTAGAATTTTTAATATAACAAACTGTATTTCCTGTATGAATTCGGGATACTTGAGCAATATTAATCATATAGCTATTGTGAATTCTTAAAAAATGAGTAGTTGGCAAAACGGTTTCGAAATGTTTTAATGTTTTGAAAGCGGTAATCATTTCTCCATTGTTTAAATGAATGTCGGTTGAGTTATTATCGGCTTCAAAATAAAGAATATCGTTGGAATCAATATAACGATAATCGCCATACGATTTAACACAAATAATTAAAGTTTGTTCTTTTTCAAATGGAATTAAATCGTCAGATTTATTTTCTTGACGAATAAGTACTGTTTCTTCATCTGCCTTTTTCTCTTCTTCTTTTATTTCGTCAATTTCATCAATTTCTTCTACTAAATTCAATTCTTCTTCTAGTTCAGTCTCGTCTAAAACTTCAAAAGTTGAAACGGATTCTTTAGAAATATTAGTTGTTGAATTTGTGCTAGTAGCTCGATCTAATTTTAAAATAGCTTTTCTAAAATTATTGATATCTAAAGGTTTTAATAAATAATCAACTACTTCATATTGTAAAGCTTCGTAGGAAAGAGTTTTAGTTTTTGCGGTGATTATTATTTTGGGAACAACTTTCAAAAAACGATACAGTTCATTGATTAAACTTAGTGAAAGAGCGCTCTTTTTGTCGGCGGGATCAATTTCTAAAAAAACCAAAGTGGGTTGATGTTCTAGAATTAGATTAACACCATCATCATAATTATTGGCAGAAGCAACATAGGTAAGATTGCGAAAACGCCCAGCAATCGTCTGAGTATTCGAAACGCTTTCTAGATCATCATCAATAATAATATATGTTTGCTTCATTAACGCTGTCCAATTTAGGGTAGCATTATAAGGTTTGTTTTTTAGGTAGTTTGGGGAAACTATTTTTAACGTGCAATTATATTTCTGTCTATAAAAATGAGTTTACTATTTCAATTTTAAAATAACAACGACAACAAACTCAAATTTACAACAAACGAAATTATAATTTTTATTCTCAAAATAACAAGAATGTTAATACAATTCGGCAGAGTGTTAATATGTTGTCTTTAATCTCAAAAAATCCTTACTTCTATCTGCTATTTAATAAAAAAAGCTTCTCAATTTGAGAAGCTTTTTACTAAAAATAAATTTATAATTACATTTTCATCAACCAGTTTCTCATGGAAACTTCATCATTGATGATTGTTTTTAAATCTTCAATTTTTACACGGTCTTGTTTCATAGTGTCTCGGTGACGTATGGTAACCGTTTGATCTTCCAAAGTTTGATGGTCTACAGTTATACAAAATGGTGTTCCTAAGGCATCTTGTCTTCTATAGCGTCTTCCAACGGCATCTTTTTCATCATAGGAAACATTAAAATCCCATTTTAATTCTTCAATTATAGTTTGTGCTACTTCGGGCAATCCATCTTTTTTAACCAATGGTAAAACCGCAGCTTTTGTTGGTGCTAAAACACTTGGCAAACGTAAAACTGTTCTTGTAGAACCATCTTCCAACATTTCTTCACAAAGTGAATTAGAGAAAACTGCCAAAAACATTCGGTCCAACCCAACAGAGGTTTCTACAACATAAGGAACATAATTCGAGTTAGTTTCAGTATCAAAATATTGTAATTTTTTACCTGAAAATTGTTCGTGGGCTTTTAAATCGAAATCGGTTCTCGAGTGAATTCCTTCTAATTCTTTGAATCCAAAAGGGAAATTAAATTCTATATCTGCTGCAGCGTTCGCATAATGAGCAAGCTTCTCATGATCATGGAAACGATAGTTTGAGGCGCCTAATCCTAATGATAAATGCCAGTTCAAACGAGTGGTTTTCCAGTATTCGTACCATTTCATTTCTTCGCCTGGTTTTACAAAAAATTGCATTTCCATTTGTTCAAATTCGCGCATACGGAAGATAAATTGTCTTGCAACGATTTCGTTTCTAAAGGCTTTTCCTGTTTGGGCGATTCCAAAAGGAATTTTCATTCTTCCTGTTTTTTGAACATTTAAGAAATTTACAAAAATTCCTTGAGCCGTTTCGGGACGCAAGTACAAATCCATAGCAGTATCAGCCGAAGCACCGAGTTTTGTGCCAAACATCAAATTAAATTGACGCACT
Organism: Rhizobium sp. Q54; assembly: GCA_943328505.2. Taxonomy (GTDB): domain Bacteria; phylum Bacteroidota; class Bacteroidia; order Flavobacteriales; family Flavobacteriaceae; genus Flavobacterium. The sequence continues at coordinate 169,839 of CALQAH020000001.1, forward strand.
TCGGTCCAATTTCGCGAACCTGTTTCTGGATCCGCAATTTCTAATTCATCAATCAGTGCTTTTACATCTTCTAAATCACCATTTCCCAGAGATTGTCCCATTCTTTCGAGTATTTCTCTTTCTTTGGCAAGATATTCCATCACACGAGGATTGGTAGTTTTGTATTGTGCTTCGTCAAATGAATCACCAAAACGTTCTCGTGCTTTTTCGATTTCTTTTTTTGCTTTTAGATTTAATTTTTCGGCATAATCCTCAATTAAAACATCGGCTCTGTATCTTTTTTTGGAATCTTTATTGTCAATCAATGGATCGTTGAAGGCATCAACGTGACCCGAGGCTTTCCATGTAGTTGGATGCATTAAAATTGCAGCGTCAAGCCCTACAATGTTTTCGTGCATTTGAACCATGGCTTTCCACCAATATTCTCTTATATTTTTTTTTAATTCCACACCGTTTTGAGCATAATCATACACTGCGCTCAAACCATCGTATATTTCGCTTGACGGAAAAATAAATCCGTACTCTTTTGCATGCGAAACTACATTCTTAAATAAATCTTCTTGTTTTGCCATGCTGCAAAAATATAAAAAGGGATTTTAAAAAAGGAATTAAAAATACATTTGTATTCGTATTTTTTATACTTTTATGTAAGAAATAGCTGTTTATATGTTTAAAAGTCTGCTTAATTTGTTTTTCCCGAAGTCATGTGCTGGTTGTCATTCGTTTTTATTAAAAAATGAAATAGTAATTTGCACAACTTGTCGGCATGAAATTCCACAAACCAATCATCATAAAAACAATACTAATGAAACCATGCAAAAGTTTTACGGTAAGATTCCTCTAGAGTTTGCAGCGTCTCTTTTATATTACCATAAAAAAGGAATAGTTCAGGAAATGATTCATAAATTGAAGTATAAAGGACATGAAGAAATTGGAGAAACTCTCGGGCATTGGTATTCAGAAGAGCTTAAAAATGTAAGTGAATTTAAAACCATTGATATGATAATTCCTGTTCCATTACACCAAAAAAAATTTAAAGAACGCGGATATAATCAAGTGACAATGTTTGGAAAATCATTATCAATCGGGTTACAAATTCCTTTTGTTGACAGTGTTTTAGTTCGGAATGTATATTCTAAAACACAAACTCGAAAAAACCTCTTAGGAAGAACTGATGTTATTGAAAATATTTTTGATGTAGTCTATTCCGAAATTCACCACAACAAACATTTTCTACTCATTGATGATGTGATTACAACGGGTTCAACTTTGGAAGCTTGTAGTCGCGCGTTGTTAAAAATTCCAGGAGCAAAAATCAGTGTAGTCAGTATGGCAATAACCCATAATTGATTTTAGTTAATAAACCTTAAAAACATTTCGTTTCCACTAAATATAATTGTTATTTTGTGCTTTGAAAAATAGCGATATGCAAAAGAATTATCTTAAATATTTTTTTATTTTACTGATTACTTTAACGGTTGGTTGTGCTAAACGAGGTACTATAACAGGTGGTGCTAAAGACACCATAGCACCAGTTTTAACCACTAGTTTTCCGAAAAACAGGACTGTTAATTTTAATGACAAACAATTCAAATTGGTTTTTGATGAATATGTTAAAGTTAAAAATGCTAATAAACAATTAATAGTTTCCCCGCCATTAAAATACCCGCCAGAAATATTGCCCTATACAGCGAGTAAAACGTTGACTGTAAAACTGAAAGACACCTTACTTCCGAATACAACTTATAGTTTTAATTTTGGACAAAGTATTGAAGATTATAATGAAAACAATCCTTATTCACAGTTTAAATATGTTTTTTCTACAGGTGCTTTTATTGACTCATTAAGTTTGAATGTAAAAATTAAAGATGCTATTGAAAAAAAACCAGATGCTTTTGTTTCTGTGATGCTCTACGAAGTGAATGACACGTTTAACGATTCTACTATTTACAAGGAATTGCCTAGATACATTACTAATACTTTAGACAGTTTAAAATTGGTAAAAATTGAAAACATCAAAGCTGGGAAGTATCTTTTAATTGCTTTGAAGGACAATGGGAACAATAAATTTAATCCGAAAACCGATAAGATTGGTTTTCAAAAACAATATATAACCATTCCTAACGATACTGTTTTTGAAGTAGAATTATTCAAAGAAAAACTGCCTTTTAAAGCAATAAAACCTACTCAAATAGCGGCTAGTAGAATGATAATGGGTTATGAAGGCAATCCTAAAAATGTAAAAGTTGTTGTTAAAAATGGTGCCGAAATTATTCCTTCTCTTGTAACTCAATTTCCGAAGAAAGATTCGGTTCAAGTTTGGTTCAAACCTGTAAAAGTAGATTCATTACAAGTTGCAGTTCAGAAAGATACTTTTGTAAAAGACTTTATGGTTGCAATCAAAAAACAAAAAGCGGACACTATTGCTTTGAGTTCTAATTATACTGGAAACATTCCGTTGAGAGAGCGTTTTACTTTGAATAGCGGAATTCCTCTTGTGAAATTTGATAAAACTAAAATGAGTATTGTCAATAAAGATTCGATTGCAGTTCCATTTGAAACAGAGTATGATGAATTTGAACAAAAATTGATTTTTAATTTCGTAAAAGAACCTCTTGAAAAATATAAAATTAAACTTTTGCCGAATGCGTTAGTTGACTTTTATGATACACCAAACGATACTTTATCGTATAGAATAACCACTAAAAATACTTCAGATTATGGCAATTTGAAAGTGACTTTAGAAAATGTAAAAAGGTTTCCAATTGTAGTGGAATTAACCGATAAAGATGGAAAAGTAAAAGCAACCGCCTATTCAGATACCAATCCTATTATTGAGTTTTTGGCTTTAGAACCAAATATTTATACGCTAAGAATTATTTACGATGACAATAAAAATAAAGAGTGGGACACTGGAAGTTATATGGAAAAAAGACAATCGGAAGAAGTGATTTATTTCCCAGAAGAAATTGATGTTCGAGACAATTGGGATGTTATAGAAACATTCAATTTACAGAGGACAAAGTAAGGTTTAAGAAATCGTAAATTTGTCTCTATCAGTAAGAAATGCTAACTTTTTTCTAGTTTCCAATACTTGTTCTTTGTTTAAATGTACTATAAATATACCTTCGCTTTGTTGAGGTTCGAGCAGGTAATTTCCAAGAAAATCAACCGCTTGAGAATGTCCAATATAGTCATGTTTATTAGCATCCGTCCCAATTCGGTTCACGCCAATGACATAACACATGTTTTCCACAGCACGCGCTTTTAAAAGAATATCCCAAGCGTTTATTCGCGGTTTTGGCCAGTTGGCAACATAAAGCAAAACATCATAGTCTTCAACATTTCTAGCAAATACAGGAAAACGTAAATCATAGCAAACGAGTGGGCAAATCTTAAAACCTTTATACTCTACAATTAGTTTTTGCGTTCCTGATGTATACACTTTGTCCTCGCCAGCTAGGGTAAATAAATGTCTTTTGTCATAATGTTGGATTTCCCCTGTTGGAAACACAAAAACCAACCGGTTGTAATAATTCTCATTTTCGGTAATGACCAAACTTCCTATAATCGCACAGTTTTTAGCTTTCGCCATATGTTGCAGCCACAAAATCGTTTCGCCTTGCATCGTTTCTGCAACCTTTTGTGGATTCATGGTAAAACCTGAAGAAAACATTTCGGGAAGCACAATTAAATCAACTTCTTCCATAAAGCCTGTGATTTTTTGTGCTAAATGGCTTCGGTTTTCAATTGGGTTTTCCCAAGTTAGTGACGTTTGTATTAAGGCTATTTTCATATTTGTTTCACAGAGATTCTAGAAGAAATAAGTAGATTCACACAGTTTTATTTTACAGTTATTTCATCAACAAAGATAAAAGCATCGCCACCAGCACCTTGGTGCCATTCTGGGAGTTTGCCAAAATTATGCGCAATCACTTTTACAAATTTTGCGGTAATTGGATTGTCCGGATTAAATGAAAAATCACGAATTTTATTTTCATAATCTTTTGCTTCAACCGAGTTTTCAATGGTTTTTAGTAAAGTAAAATTGATATTGTCGTTGGAAATGTAATAGTCCACTTGGGTTGGCATTAAAATCCACGAACGCGTGTCTTGTAAAAAATTAGCATGAAATTCACTTATGGCTTTTTCTTTTTGCAAATCTACTACACATTCAAAATCCTGACTTTGATAACCTTGCCAATCGCCTTTACGCCAGTTGGTTGTGCCGAATATTCCATCTAACAAACCATCTGGTCCGCCAGCATGATATTGTGGGTTGTAGGTTGATTTGATGTTAATGGTGTAATTGTTGGGTTTTTTGAAGAAAGTGGCTGAAACAACAGTGCTTTCTTGGTTTTCATTTTTAATTTTAGTCAGAATTTCTGAAGTTATATCTATTGTTATTGGACTTTTAAATAAAATCCAGTCTTTATCTTTTCTATCATCAAATTCATTTTTAATCCAATAGTAGATTTTGTCAGTTGGATTTTGAGATACAATTTCAATAGTCATCTTCTCCATAAACGATTTGCTTTCTGCTTGAATTACCGGAACGGGAATGATTTTTCTCTCTTTTTTATACTCTGAATCTAAAACCATTGTGGAAGGATCTCCGCTAAAAAACCATAATTCTAGTTTTGATGTTTTTTCTAAAATAGTTCTAAAAGTATTATTTTCAAAATTCACTTTTACTCTTGTAAAATTAGGTTTTGAATAGCTCCACCCTTTTTGTCCTGGCGTCACCGCATAAATCCCCATCGAACTCAAAACATACCAAGCACTCATTTGTCCGCAGTCTTCATTACCAATTAATCCGTCGGGTGTGTTTTTATAAAAGTTATCTAAAATATAATGCACTTTTTCGGTCGTCTTTTCTGGCTTGCCAACATAATTATACAGATAAGCCATGTGATGGCTTGGTTCGTTTCCATGAGCGTATTGCCCAATTAAACCCGTAACATCAGCTTGTTCACGCCCCGTAGTTTTGCTTTCGGAGTTAAACATTTCGTCGAGTTTGGCTTCAAATTTTGTATTGCCTCCATACGCATCAATCATTCCTTGAATATCTTGCGGTACAAAAAAGGAGTATTGCCAACTGTTTCCCTCAGTAAAATTATTGTTGATTTCTTTGGCATCAAAGGGTTTGTCCCAACCGCCGTTTTTCTTTGGACGCATAAAACCCGTGTTCCAATCAAAAACGTTTCTCCAATTTTCAGAGCGTTTAATAAAATAATTAAAATCATTTGGTTTTTTTAATAGTTGAGCCATTTGTGCAATACACCAATCATCATAAGCATATTCTAAGGTTTTGGAAACGCTTTCGTGTTCGTCATCCATAGAGATAAAACCTTGTCTTTTGTAGGCATCCAATCCTAAATGGTCTAACATTGCACTGTGTTTAGAAGCGATAAAAGCTTTTTCGTAATCAAACCCTTTGATGCCTTTTGCCATTGCATCAGCCATTACCGAAACCGAATGATAGCCAATCATGCAATCGGTTTCATTGCTCGCCAATTCCCAAACGGGTAATCTTCCGCCTTGCTCATATTGCTTGAGAAAAGTGTTAATGAAATCGGCAGTCCGTTTTTTATCAATCAAAGTATAGAGTGGATGTGCCGCTCTAAATGTATCCCAAAGTGAGAAAACAGTATAATAATCGAAACCTTCTCCTTCATGCACTTTGTTGTCTCTTCCTCGGTATTTGCCGTCAATATCTTGGGCAATATTGGGTTGCATCATGGTGTGATATAACGCGGTGTAGAATATCGCAAGTTTATCTTTATCAGTTTCTGTAATTTGCTTCGCCTGTTCGCTGTCGCTCAGGTCAATTTTGGAAAGTTCTTTGTCCCAAAGTTGCTCGGCATTTTGTTGTGTTTTTTTGAAATCCCAATCTTTAATTTCGGACATGTTTAGTTTTGCACCTTCATAACTTGTTGGCGAAAGAGACACTTTTACCAAAATCTTCTCCCCTTTTTTTACTTGTTTAGAAAAACTCAATGCCAATTGCGATCCAGTGAAATAAGTGTCGGTGACTTTTGCAGGAGCAAAACCATTATTTCTAACATTTGTTATTTTCATAGGAACATTAAACTCAATTCTTGAATACACATATTGGTCTTTTGCCCAAGCTTCACTTCTTCTCAATATTTCAATGGTTTTAGCATCGATAATCCGAACATCGCCAGATAATAATAAATCACGATGATTTAAGTCGAGTACAATATTGGCTTGACCTGCTTTATTGAAAGTATATTCGTGAAAACCAACACGAGTAGAAGCCGTTAAAGCTACATCAATATTGTGTTTGTTTAATTTTACAGCGTAAAATCCTGCTGTAGATTTTTCTGTAGCATGAGAAAATGAAGAAGCATAATCGGGTGGATTTAAAGTGGGTTCTCCAAGAGTTGGCATCAACATGATATCACCATAATCGGAACAACCTGTTCCATTTAAATGCGTGTGTGAAAAACCATAAATAATTGCATCGTCATAATGATAACCGGAACAGCCATCCCAACTTCCATCAATTCTTGTATCAGGGGAAAGTTGCACCATTCCAAAAGGAGTCGTTGCGCCAGGAAAAGTATGCCCATGCCCACCAGTTCCAATCATTGGATTGACATATTTATGAAAGTTTTGTGACGTTGCTAGTAGAGAAAATAAAAATAAAGATGAAAACAATTTTTTCATTAGGATGTTATATTAATGATACTAAAATGATGCGGTTTAGAAAGTAAAAATAATTAATTAAACACTTATAAACGAGTTATGTTTCCAGTTTTTATTTTGGTTTGATTTTAAACAAAAAAAATCCCGATTACAATAAATGTGTAATCGGGATAAAGTAGTGTGGATAATTTTCTTTTTATTAAATAGAAAGAGAATTATTTTTTCTTTTTTGCTCCACCTTTTTCTGCTTTTGCTGCTTCTTGAGCTGCTTTCATAGCGGCACGAGAAATCTTAACTTGGCAAACAACAGTATTGTCTGGGTGCATTAATTTGAAATTTTTTGTAGGCAATTTTGTTACATACAATTTATTTCCCATTTGCAATTCAGAGATGTTCGCTTCAACAAAATCAGGTAAGTTTTTTGGTAAAGCTTTAACTTTTAATCTTCTTTGATTAAGATTTAAAACACCTCCTAATAATACTCCTGGAGATGTTCCAACAATATTTACAGGAACTTCCATAATAATTTCTTTGTCTTCACTTAATTGGAAGAAATCAATGTGTAAGATTCCGTCTGAAATTGGGTGAAACTGAATGTCTTGAAGTACTGCATTGTAGCTATCTTTACCTAATTCAATCGCAACAGTGTGTGCGTTTGGAGTGTAAACCAAGCTTTTGAATGCTTTTTCTTCTGCTGCAAAATGAACTGGTTGATTTCCTCCGTAAATAACGCAAGGAACCATTCCAGCATTACGTAAGGCTTTAGTCGCAACTTTGCCTACGCTTTCTCTTTGTGATCCTTTAATTGTAATCGATTTCATTGTAAAAATATATAGTTAATAATTAAAATTCTACATTAAAAATTTTCCACTAATGGAATTGTTGTGTTGCACCATGTGCATAACTTCTGCAAAAAGAGGCGCACAACTCACCACTCTTATTTTGTTTGATTGTTTCTTCAACGGAATAGAATCGGTTACAATTAATTCCAATAATTTTGAATTTTCAATCTTTTCATAAGCATCACCTGATAAAATCGCGTGCGTACAAATTGCTCTAACGCTCAATGCCCCTTTTTCGATCATTAGGTCGGCAGCTTTTGCAAGCGTTCCGCCGGTGTCAATCATATCATCAACAAGAACAACATGTCGCCCTTTTACTTCTCCGATTAATTCCATTGTATCAATTACATTGGCAATTTTTCGTTGTTTGTAACAAATTACTACATCCGATTCTAAAAATTTAGAATACGCATAGGCTCTTTTTGAACCTCCCATATCAGGAGAGGCAATGGTTAGATTTGCTAAATTCAAACTTTTCACATAAGGCAAAAAGATGGTTGAAGCAAATAAATGGTCCACTGGTTTTTCAAAAAAACCTTGAATTTGATCTGCATGCAAATCCATTGTCATGATTCGAGTAGCTCCGGCTGTTTCCAATAGTTTTGCAACTAATTTAGCTCCAATCGGTACTCTAGGTTTGTCTTTTCTGTCTTGTCTTGCCCATCCAAAATAAGGGATAACGGCTGTTACGTGACGTGCAGATGCTCTTTTAGCCGCATCAATCATCAATAACAATTCCATTAAGTTATCGGCACTTGGAAAAGTGGAACAAACAATAAAAACGCGCAATCCTCTAATAGATTCCTCATAAGAGGGTTGAAACTCACCATCACTATATTTTGAAAACGTAACTTTACCTAGCGGAACACCATAGATTTCGGCCATCTGTTCGGCTAGATATACACTTTGGGAACACGCAAATATTTTTGCTTCTGGTTCTTGATGTGACATTGTACTGTGTTGTTTTTACGCCGCTCCGCTTGATACAATTTGGCTTTGTCTTTTGTCTAAGCTTGGTGTATATAAACGCCTCGGGTGTAGTTAGTTAGTTGTGTCTCGTTTTAACGAGGTGCAAATTTAGAAATTTAATCCGACTCTGAAAGGATATTTTCAAGTATTTTTTTAGAATATGAATTTTAATTTTTTACATTTGCACCGTGTTCAAAAACAAGCACTATTTTTTATTGCATGTTTAACGCGATAAATCAACTGTTGTTGATTTTGTCTGTCAAGCCCGAATGGCGATACCTTTAAATAATTTTTTCTAAAAATTAAAAAAAGAAAGTCATTCTTTAATGCCCGAATGGCGGAATTGGTAGACGCGCTGGTCTCAAACACCTGTGGGAAACCGTGCCGGTTCGACTCCGGCTTCGGGTACATGAAACCTCTCAGAAATGAGAGGTTTTTTTTACGCCCTTAAAGTACTTTAATATATTTTTTATACTTTTGAAGTCTAATTACTTAACATTTAACAAAATGAAAAAAACAATACTCTTTTTGGTGATGGCTGTAGCTTTAACCACCCAAACACTTTTTGCTCAAGTGCCATCTTATGTTCCTACTGATGGTCTTGTTGGTTATTGGCCGTTTAATGGCAATGCCAATGATGAGAGTGGTAATGGAAACAATGGAGTTGTCAATGGGGCTGCATTAGCCATTGATAGATTTGGCAACATTGATAAATCATACAGTTTTGATGGAATCTCAAACTATATATCAATTAATAATAGTTCTTCCTTAAACATTATTGGTACACAAATAACCTTATCATTTTGGTTGTACTCAAATAATAATCCAAATGACGCAAATTATAAAGGCATTTCTAAAGGTGGCTATGACGTTGGTTCAGGGTATGAGTTCATGTATAGAAATTCTTTAAGTGGTGATGATGGCGTAATTTCAATTACTGGAGGTACAGGAATACAGGCTTGTGACGTTGGTTATAACATGAATGCAGCTTTTGGGCAATGGATACATTTAGCAGTAACTTTGAATAATGGTGTTGCGAGCTTTTATGTTAATGGCGTGTATCAAGTAGGCAATAATTTAAATCAAATAAGTCAATTTGTATCTAATAATTCTGAGTTATTGTTTGGAAAAAGAAATCCATTAAATAGTAATGCTGGTTTTTTAAACGGTAAACTCGATGATATCGGCATATGGAACCGTGCCCTAACCCAACAAGAAATCACCAATATGTATAACGGGGTTAATTATAGCGACACTTGTAATGCAGTCAGTGGTTCTTTAACTCAAGGTCTTATTGGCTATTGGCCATTTTGTGGTAACGCTAATGATGATAGCGGAAATGGGAACAATGGAACTGTTAATGGGGCTACGTTGACAACGGATAGATTTGGGAATAGTAACAGTGCATATAGTTTTGATGGAAATGATGATGTTGTTATTCCAAATTCTACTTCTATTGAGACTATTTCAAATAGTTTTAGTATTAGTGTTTGGTCAAAAATTGATTCGTTTAACAATTTTGGATTATTTCCAATAATTGATAAAAATAATTTATGCCCTTCATCATCTGGCTCAACTCCACTTTTTGTTAATGGGTCTAATTCAACTAATGGTTATCATTATCAAAGTATTAATTGTGGAACACAAAATATGATTGGAATTGAAGGTGAGTCCTCAATTTTAAATCAATGGGTAAATACGGTTGTTTCTTATGATGGGATTTCGTTAAAAATTTACAGAAACGGTGTTTTGAAGTCTTCAAATCCTTATAATATTTCAGTAGTTATTAATTCTTCTAATTTAACAATTGGTCATGCACTATTTGGAGTGCCTCATTTTGCATATGGATTAATCGACGATATTGGTATTTGGAACCGTGCACTTTCGCAACAAGAAATCACAAACTTATATAACGCCAACCAGTGCATCACCAACATCACCGTTACGGATACGCTCATTATAAACGTGGGGCAACTATCTTACAACAACCCAGCAACGTATGCCAACAACATCACGATGGCTCCCAATCCTGCAAGCACCCAAATCAACATCAACTTCAACAACATTACCAATTTGAACGGTGGAACATTGAAAATCATTAACTCATTGGGTCAAGAAGTGGCCACAACACCAATTACTACTTCTGGAACAAACAGCACTATGCAACTCGAAACGTGGGGCGGAACTGGAATGTACTTTGTTCAAATCATCAACCCACAAGGTCAAATTGTGGATATTAAAAAGATTATATTGCAATAAGTTTAGTTACGTTACAAATGAGCCACAGGAAACTGTGGCTTTTTTGTTAGCAGCAAGTAGGCGTAGTGCAATCGTTTTAAATCTACTATAAAATGGTTCGACAACTTAATAGTGAAGGGTACTTTAAGAACCTCCAAGAAATTGGAGGTTTTTTTATTTAATAAGTAGCTGCTTGTTTTTGAAGAGTCTTCCATGCTTCTTCAGATATTGTTGCTTTGTTTTTTAGTTTTTTGTCTTTGATGTAATCCAAAATATATTTGGCTCGTTCTTCGGATTCGGGATGAGAAGAAATCCAATACATGCTTTTGGAGACTTCGCTATCTTGAGCCATTTGGAACATGAAATCGGCCATTGGTTTTGGGTCAATTTGTGCTTTTATCATATAATCAACACTCGCTAAATCGGCTTCTTTTTCCAAAGTTCTATCATAAGCAGAGGATGAAATAGTTTTGAAAATTTCTTTTAAAATTTGCCCGCCTTTTCCTCCAGCTGTAGCTGAAAGTAGTACTGAAAACCCAATTTCTTTGGATAATTTTTTCATCACGTGATTGAATTCTATATGAGCAATTTCATGTCCTAAAACGCCTTGCAATGCTTCTTGTTTTTTGCAATCTACTATCAATCCAGTATACACAACCAAATGATTGTTGGGTAAAGCGAAGGCATTGATTTCGTCTTTTTTAACAATATGAACTTTTAGAGAATCACGGTCAATGTTGTTTTTATCACAAATTGGTTTTACTAATTTGTCTATTGTTTTAACGATGGAATCATTGGTTATCACCTCTTCGGTGCGTGCAATTTCATCCCAAATTAAATCGCCTAAAGTGTTTTCCACTTTGGTGGTTCGTTCTTCAATTTTGAAAAACTTCATATAGTCCAATTGGGAAGAAGCATACCAAACAATTGCAAAACTTAGTACTATAAAAATGCCTTGGAAAATGATTTTCTTTATCATGGTCTGCAAATTAAATTAGTAAGGTTGCCAAAAAATAAAAATTCAACGTGTTTTCCTTTTCGAGTTTGTACTGCGCCATAAATGGTAGATATTAATTCTAAAATATTAAAAATAATAACCGTAAAAATGTATGCAAAATATTGATTGCTCACTTTTTCATCAGAAAAAATTATAGAGACTGTCCACCAAAAACTAAAGCTGTTAATAGCTAATAATGCCATTTGTGAAAATAAAGATTGCATGCAATGCCAACGCACAAAATAGGTTGATTTTCTGTTGGCAATAAAGAAAAATAGAGTTGCAAGCAAATTAAGAATAGGTAATGGTAAACCTGCTATTACAGCTACTAATGACATTAAATAACTGTTGGAAGCTTTTTCGGCTTCGTGTTCGCTGGGTTTGTAAGCAAAAGTTGTTTCTTGTATCATATTTGTTTATAAATATTCCAAATCCAATTAAAAAGCACTAACACTATTAAAATAACAGCAAGCCATTTAATTCTGATAGTTTTTTCAATTTGAATATACGATTTGTGAAAAGTGTCTTTTTTAAAAATTAAGTCAAAGATTATCCAAAAGGGAACAATTGTCATAATCAATACAACAAGGATTCCGAATGGATTCATTTGTAACGAGGCTAAAACATTTCCTTGCAAAAGCAATTGAACCGCTCTAGTTGTGCCACAAGAAGGACAAGGAATTCCTGTTACATTCTTAATGATACAAACGCCAAAATGAGTGTTTTTGTAATCCTGTAAATGGTATAAAAGATAAATAAAACCTAAAAAACAAGCTATAAGAAATAGCCAATACAACTTGTTTCTAGTCATTATTTAGTACAAAGCGTTTTGAAACATTTCCATGTTTTTCTCACGAGTAGCGCCCATAATTAAGAACCAGTCGATAATGGTCCAAATTCCGAGTCCACCACACGTTAAAAGTTTACCAATTCCCATTCCGGTATCACCAATAAAAAAACGGTCAATGCCCAAAGAACCTCCACCAACGATGGATATAATTAATGCAGTTGTAGGGTCTTTTAGTTGCAAAGTTTGCACCATTCCCCATTTCGATTCATCAATTGTTAATAGCTTCTCTCTCACGGCGTTCAAATGATAACTCTCGAAGAATTTGGCATTCATCATCATGAACATGTCAATTTTTTGTGTTTCCATAAAGGCTTGTTATTTGGGTTTAATTATTTTGCTACTAAAATATAAAAAAATTACAAGAAAGCACTATCAATAGGTTCCCAAAGTTCAATTTTATTTCCTTCGGGATCCATAATCCAGCCAAATTTTCCATAATCATAGGTTTCCATTTCGCCAACGATGGTTACACCTTCTTCTTTCAAAACTTCCAAAAGCGCTTCAAGATTATCTACCCTGTAGTTCATCATGAACGGTTTTTCACTCGGCTGAAAGTACTTGGTATTGGCGTCAAATGGCGACCATTGTGTTGTGCAATCCTTGCCATCTTTGTCTTTCCAGTTAAAGGACCAGCCATACGAATCTACGGGTATTCCCAGATGGTTTTTGTACCAATCTTTAATTTGATTTGGATTTTCAGATTTGAAGAAAAAGCCTCCAATTCCTGTTACTCGTTTAATGTCTTTATTACTCATATTTTTGGATGATTTTGTCAACAATGACTTGTGCTAATTTTTGGTGACTTTCAAATGTCCACCCTGCAATGTGAGGTGTTAATAGAACTTTATCGGAAGCTAGTAAATACGAATAAGCATTGGGTTTTTGCTCGTCTAAAAATAGGTTTTCAAAGGACAGTTTTTCATATTCTAAAACATCCAAACCCGCACCTAAAATTTTACCCGATTCTAAAGCTATAACTAAATCATCCGTAACTACATTTTTCCCGCGTGATGTATTAACAAACCAAAAGGGTTTTGCAAACTGATTGATGAAAAGGGTATTTATCATTTTATCCGTTGCTGGAGTCCACGGAATGTGCAAACTCAAAACATCGCTTTGCTCTTGCAATTCTTGTAACGAAACTTGTTTTGCATTTTCATCACCAATATTTTCTAAAATATCATAAAACAAAACCCGCACGTCAAAACCTTTCAGCTTTTTAGCAAAGGATTTTCCCATATTGCCATACCCAATTAGTCCTATTGTTTTACCTTCAAGTTCAAAACCACGATTGCCTTCACGAATCCATTTGCCTTCACGCACTAATTTGTCGGCACGGTTGAGCTTATTCATTAGTGATAGCAACATTCCCAACGTATGTTCGCCAACGGCATTGCTATTGCCTTCGGGTGCGGCAATTAATTGAATTCCTTTTTGAATAGCATACTCACAATCGATACTTTCCAAACCAGCGCCAACTCGTGCAATGAATTGTAAATTGGTGGCTTTGTCCAAAAAAGTCTTGTCAATTTTAAAGCGACTTCGGATGACGATGCCTTGATATTCTTGAATTTTGGTTTCAATGATTTCCTTAGAGGAACTAAAATCTTGATGGTTTTCAAAACCGGCTTGTTGCAATTGTTCCCAAAGTAAGGGATGATTGCTGTCAAGATGAAGGATTTTTATTAAAGAATTTGATGACATAAAAAATAGAAAGGATAAAAATACTTATTTTTGGAATAGTATCCATATTATTTACCAAATGAAAAAAGTATTTCTGCTGATTAGTTTGTTTGCTTCCTGCCAATTGTTCAGTCAGAGAGAATATAAATTTGATTATGGTTTAACGTATAGTTTTAAGATAAAAAACGAAAAAACAGCAACCAATGTCTATTTAGTTAATTCTAAAGAAAACAATTACTATTTATACATTCATGATGGAGATAGTATAAATTCAACCTTGCATTTTTATGATTTTAAAGGTCTGATGGTTAATGGAATGATGAAAAATGCTAAAGCTTATCAATCATCTGAATATGTTTCAAATTGTAATGAAGTTTTACCTTTAAAAAACCCTTATAAATACCAAATAAACAATTATGAATTTGTAAACTTAAAGGATACGGTACTAAACGACACAAGCTATTATCATTATAAAATAAGAAGTCTAAAAAGTTTAAAATATCAAAAAAGAAAAAAAATCTTAACTATTCATTATATCGTTGATAAATCTTCCAATAAATTTATTCCTTTTTTATGGAATCCAACTATTTATGAAGAATGGAAAAACGAAAAAAATATTCCAAATGGATATCCAAAAATAATTTTTAAGGAAAATTTTGAAGGTAAAATCACATCCGTTTTTTCACTGGTATCTATAAAGAAAATAGAGCGGAAACTGACTATTCCTGAAGAATGTGATTATACCAAAGCTGGAATAAAATATATTCCTAAAACAACATTTAATGGCTTTTGATTAAAACCCCAAAATTAATTTAGCAATAGAAAAGTAAATCAGGATTCCACAAATGTCATTACTAGTTGTTATAAATGGTCCAGTTGCTAGGGCTGGGTCAATTCCGAATTTATCAAGTAATAATGGAATAAAAGTACCAATAAGAGAAGCAATAATAATCACCGAAATTAACGCAATGGTTACTATCATACCAATTTTTGGATCCACTCCTAAAAGAAAATGACTGCCGATAAAAAGAATTATCGCCAGGATAGAACCATTTAATAAACTTAAAGATATTTCTTTTAACAAACGATTAAATATGGAACCACTAATACTATGATTGGCCAAACCTTGAACAATAATTGCCGAAGATTGTACGCCTACGTTTCCGGCCATAGCAGCAATTAAAGGGGTAAAGAAAAATAATTCTCCATGTTTTAGCATAGCTCCTTCAAATAACCCCAGCATTTTTACACTCACAAATCCGCCTAAAAGTGCTAAAACCAGCCAAGGCAAACGCGCTTTTGTGAGGTCAAGAATGCTGTCATTCGCTTCAACATCTTGAGAGATACCCGCAGCCAATTGGTAATCTTTATCGGCTTCATCTTTGATGACGTCAACAATATCATCAATAGTGATACGTCCTACTAATCTTCCCATTTCATCTACAACGGGAATGGCTTCTAAGTCATATTTTTGCATGATTCGAGCCACTTCAACATTGGAAGCACTGACTCTTACAGAATCTACTTTTGGAATGTATATTTCACGAATTGGTGTTTTTGTAGATGTGGTCAATAAATCTTTTAACGACAATCTTCCTTTTAAACGATTTTCATCATCAACAACGTATATGGAATGCACACGAGTAATATTTTCGGCTTGAATTCGCATTTCTTTAACGCAAGTAAGAACAGTCCAGTTTTCGTTTACTTTTACCAATTCTTTTCCCATTAAACCTCCTGCTGAATCTTCGTCATAACGCAACAAATCCACAATATCTTTGGCGTGTTCAACGTCTTCAAGTTCGGAGATTACCTCTTCTTTTTTACTTTGCGAAAGTTCGGCAATAATATCGGCAGCATCATCAGTATCCAACTCATCAAGCTCTTCCGCAATTTCTTTTGCCGAAAGTCCGTGTAGAATTTTTTCACGAACATCCTCTTCTAATTCAGTTAAAATTTCGGAAGTTAATTCAACATCTAGAATTTTGAAAATATAAATTGCTTCTTCAATTTCTAGTTCGTCAAAAATTTCAGCAATATCAGCGTGGTGCATATCATTCAACAAAACTTCCAGTTCTTGGTCGTTTCTGTTATGAATAAGTTGCTTTATTTGTGTTAATAGTTCTTTGCTGATTTTAAACTGCATTGGCTTCTATTTTTTGAGTGAGTTCAATGAACTGTGCTACATTGAGTTGTTCCGGACGCAGGTCAAAGATAGTGTCTTCTTTTAAATTATCCGATAATTGAAAAGATTTTAAACTATTTCGCATTGTTTTTCTGCGTTGTTGAAAGGCAGTTTTAACAACACTGAAGAACAATTTTTCGTTACACGGCAAGGTGTAGTTTTCTTTTCTTCTCAATCTCAACACGCCTGATTTTACTTTTGGTGGCGGATTAAAAACTTCGGGTTCAACGGTGAATAAATATTCGGCATCATAAAAAGCTTGCACTAAAACAGACAAAATACCGTAAATTTTTGTTCCTTTTTTTTCACAAATGCGTTCGGCAACTTCTTTTTGAAACATACCTGAAAATTCAGGAACTTGATGCCGTAATTCTAAACAACGAAATACAATTTGGGTGGAAATATTATAGGGAAAATTACCAATAATAGCAAAAGGTTTATTCTCTAGAACTTCGTTGATATTGAATTTTAAAAAATCTTTACAAATTATTTTTCCGTGTAATTTTGGATAATGTTCATTCAAATATTCCACTGAATCGGTGTCAATTTCAATAACATAGGTTGTGGTTGGTTTTTCCAAAAGGTATTTGGTCAAAACACCCATTCCAGGGCCAATTTCCAAAATAGTATCGTAGCCTTCAAAACACAAGGTGTCTGCAATTGCAGATGCAATACTTTCATCGGTTAAAAAATGTTGTCCGAGATGTTTTTTAGCTCTTACTTGATTCATTATAGATTGTTAGATTGTTAGACTTCTTAGATTGTTAGATTTTTAAATGACTAAGTCAATCTAAAATTTCTAAGGAGTCAAAGTTAGTTTTTATTAATGTTCAGAGATTACTTCCAATTCCGTTCTAAAAGCTAACATTTTATCGCCAAAAAGGCGTAATCCTTCTTCGCGAAGTCTTGGTGCATCTTCTTCATAATAACGTTGTAGTGTTGTTTTACTATCGGTGGTATACTGAAGCGAATAGGTTGTGCCGCCCATTTCTTCTTCAATTAAAACCTTCACCATTCGGGCTGAAGAAAATTTTCCAGTTGCCAAAACATCATTGATGTGTTTTTCTTGCATCCATTGCATCCATTGATCGTGAACACTTTCGTGAATGTTGATTGTAACGTTATAGAGTATCATTTTGTGTACTTATAAATTAGTATCGCCACGCAACTGTCGGTATTTTTTTCGTGCTTCGACATAAAAAATACTGTCTTCATGTTTGAAAATTATTTCTTCATAGAGTGGTTTTGCCTTTTCTACATCTTTCAATTGGAAGTTGTAGATTTCGGCAGCAAAATAGAGTGCTTCATCAACATAAATACATTCTTTGTGTTTGTCGATTATGATTTTGTATTGCTCTAAAGCGGCATTAAAATCGCCTAATTTTTCATAAATGCTTCCAATTCTTAGGAGCGTAACTGCTTCAATTTGTTCGCCTTTATGCTCTTTTAGAATGTTTTGAAATTGAGATAATGCTTCTTGTTTTTTGTTTTTGTACAATAGAAAATCGGCTAGAGCAAATTTTTTCAAGGCAACTTGCGTCGAATCTTCAACGGTATTGTCACTAATTAATAAAAATAAATCTAAAGCATCGTTAGCAATTAATTGAGAGGATGCTGTTTTTAATACTTTTAATTGGTGTGAAGCCCAAACGAAATCGGCTTTGAAGTAACTGGTTTTGGCGGTTTTTAAGTTGGCTTCTTGTCCAATTACATCACCGCTTAAATCAGATTCTATTTGGGAATAATAAATTAATGCTTGGTTAAACTTGTCTTCAGCTAATAAAATATCGGCGAGTTTCATTTTTAACGCTGCAATTTGATATTTATTGATTGGCATTTCCATGGCACTTTTTAAAATTGTTTTTCCTTTTTCAGGATTGTTCAATTGAAAAGCTGAGAAACTAGCTTGTATTTTTAACAATTCTAGAGAATAAGGACTCACGCCAAACTCTTTAATCAACAAATCTAACTCATCGTTTATTGCAGGATAGTCTTTCTCTAAAGCATGGTTAATTTTCATTTCAATCAAATAGCAATGTGACTGAATTAAGACTTCTATATTTTGAGTGTTGTCGAGTACAAAAGTTAGAATTTCTTTTGCCGCCTCTTGATCATTGTCTTCGATAGCCATCTCTGCCAAATTGACTATGTTGGAAAACGATTCTGGATTGCGTTTGTAGATTGCTTTTTGTTGAATAAAAGCTTTGCTATATTCTTTTTGTTGGACATAATACCAACTTAAGTAATCATTCCAAAAAATATCTTGTGTTTTTTGAGCTCTTATTAATAGTGCTTTACGCAAGGATTCGTTAAATTTTTCATCAACTTCTTCGGTCATAAAACGAGTGAATTGATTTTGAACCATTGGTAAGTTTTGAGGATTGTTATAGGATTCGATTAAGAATTTTTCAATCATCATTTCTGAATTGCCTTGTTGGCCATAAAGCATTGCCATTTGAAAATTAAAATTAAATTTTGGCTCTTTTTCAGTGGCAATTTGATAGGCTTGTAAAGCATAATCGACTAAGGCTTTTTTCTCAAAAATATAGGCGATTTGATAGACTTCATTGGCATTTTTTTGAATTTTTTCTATGGCTTGGTCGTAATATTTTTTGGCTTTAGGTTCATTTTTTTGCAATTGATAATTATAACCTAATTCAACTAACAAACTATTTTGTTTGAATTTTTCATATCGTTCTACCAATCCTTTTTCGGCTTTATCAAACTGAAGTAACTGTTGCTGACATTGTATCACACGTTCAAAATAATTGGAGTTACCGATACTGCTTTTGAGTAAATCTTCATAGTTGACAAGGGCTTTTTCAAATTCTCCTCGGTCAAAGTAATTGTTTGCCAATTGTTCATTTTGCGCTTGAACAACAAGTGTGAATAAGAATAAGGTTATGTAGAGAATTTTTTTCATATGTGTAAATTTTATTTTATAGCGGTCACATATGTTATCGCCTTTTTTTCATGGGTGTTTGTTTCACAAACTTCATTTTAATGGCGATTTCATGTATTCCAATTAAAAAAACAATGTACTAAAGTAACACTTTTTGTGCCAAATTAGTACATCGCTCTATAAACATTTAACTTTTAGTTAATAAGGTCAAAACCAGTATATGGACGCAATACCTCAGGAATTACAATGCCTTCTGGGGTTTGATAATTCTCTAATATTCCTGCTAAAACTCTAGGTAATGCTAATGAACTTCCGTTTAAGGTATGTGCCAATTGATTTTTCCCGTCTTTATCTCTAAAACGTAATTTCAAACGATTGGCTTGAAAGGTTTCGAAATTGGAAACGGAACTAATTTCTAACCAACGATCTTGAGCGGTTGAAAACACTTCAAAATCATAAGTCATAGCCGATGCAAAACCCATATCGCCACCACAAAGGCGTAAAATTCGATACGGTAATTTCAATTCTTGAAGAATTTCTTTCACATGTTCTACCATTCCTTCAAGTGCCTCATAGGATTTATTTGGATGCTCAATACGAACAATTTCTACTTTGTCAAACTGATGCAAACGATTCAATCCACGAACGTGTGCGCCCCAAGAACCTGCTTCACGACGGAAACAAGGTGTATAGCCTGTGCATAAAACCGGCAATTCATTTTCGTTAAGGATTACGTCTCTAAAAATATTAGTGACCGGTACTTCTGCAGTTGGAATTAAATACAAATCGTCTTTTGCATCGTGATACATTTGACCTTCCTTGTCGGGTAATTGACCCGTTCCATAAGCTGAAGCTTCATTAACCATGTGCGGCACTTGGTATTCAAGATAACCGGCAGCTGTATTTTTATCTAAAAAATAAGAAATTAATGCCCGTTGCAATTTTGCGCCTTTACCTTTGTAAACGGGAAATCCAGGAGCGGTAATTTTTGTGCCTAATTCAAAATCGACGATATCGTATTTTTTTATCAAATCCCAATGCGGTTGAGCACCTTCATGCAAAACAGGAATGTCACCTTCTTGAAAAATGTTTAGATTTTCCTCGGGTGTTTTTCCTTCAGGAACAAGATCCGCAGGAAGATTGGGTAAAGTGTATAATTTTTGAGTTAAATCATGAGCAAAAACATCTAGTTTTTCGGAAAGTTCTTTGCTAGCCTCTTTTAAAGAGACTGTTTTCAATTTTAGAATTTCTGCTTTCGATTTTTCGCCACTTTTCATCAAATCGCCAATGTCTTTTGAAAGTTTGTTCGATTCAGATAAAATGTTGTCCAACTCTACTTGTGTTGCACGACGTATTTCATCTAATGCAACAACATCTTTAACAATGTTTGTGGCATCAATATTTCTTTTAGCTAAAGCTTTAATTACTTTCTCTTGATTTTCTCTAATGAATGCTATTTGTAACATGATGTGATTTTATAAGGATGCAAATTTAGTGAAATGTTTGCTAAATTTTTTAACAGATTTAAAAACTTACTTTTTTTAATAAATCAATAACTATCAAGGTTTTGAATTAATTTTATCAAAAATTTAATATTTGTTTGATGCTTAATTTATTATATTCGCAAAAAAATCAGCATATTATGAAAAAATCCTACTTAATACTACTATTATTTTCCATATCTTTTGTTTTTGCCCAAAATAACGATAACGAATTTGAAAAAATAGTAGAGGCTGAAATGAAATCGGCTTCCAATTTAATGTCGATTGCGGTTAATCCGAATACTCAAAATTACAACATTACTTATCATCGCCTTGATCTTACTGTTGACCCAGCAGTATATTTTATAAGTGGTAAAATAACGACTACTTATACGGCATTGTCAAATATGACTACGTTAACATTTGATATGGCAAACGAACTAACAGTAAGTTCAGTGAAAAAAAACGGTGTTAATTTAGTTTTTACAGAAAGCGGCAATAATGAATTGGTGATTACTTTACCAGCAACACAAACCACTGGCACATCTGCAACAATTGAAGTAAACTATTCTGGAGCACCACCCGTAAATGGATTCGATGCTTTTACAACGCAAGTAAGATCAAACGGCAGTAATACTTTATATACTTTATCTGAACCATTTGGCGCAAGAGATTGGTGGCCTTGTAAACAAGATTTAAATGATAAAATAAATAGCATTGACGTATACATAACTGCTCCTTCAGAATATGTGGCAGTTTCTAATGGCATTGAACCGGAAGCGCCAGTAGTTGTAGGTAATCTTAAAACAACACATTTTCATCATGGATACGCAATTCCTGCTTATTTAATTTGTTTGGCTGTTACAGATTATAGCGTTTACACTCAAACTGCAGGTACAGCCCCAAATACGTTCCCAATTATAAATTATATCTATCCAGAAAGTTTAGCAAGTGTTCAATCGCAATTAGATCAAACACCATTACTTTTAGAATTGTATAAAAATTTATTTGAAATTTATCCTTTTCATAATGAAAAATATGGTCATGCTCAATTTGGTTGGGGTGGAGGAATGGAACATACAACAGTTTCATTTATGGTTGGTTTTTCAAGACAATTAATTGCTCATGAAATGGCACACCAATGGTTTGGCGATAAAGTAACGTGTGGTTCATGGAATGATATTTGGCTTAACGAAGGATTTGCTACTTATGTTGCTTCTTTGGTTTATGAAAATTTTGATGGATCAGCTGCTTTTGTAAGCGATAAAACCAACATGATTAACAATATAACCTCAAGTACATCAGGGTCTGTTTATTTAACAGATGCTGAGGCATTGAATGTTAATCGTATTTTTAGCAGTCGATTGAGTTATAATAAAGGAGCCATGGTTCTTGAAATGCTTCGTTTTAAACTTGGAGACGCCGCTTTTTTTCAAGGATTAAGAAACTATTTAGCGGATACGAATTTAGCCTACGGTTATGCTCAGACTTCCGATTTACAAACCCATCTTGAAGCGGTTTATGGAAGTAGTTTAACAGAGTTTTTTAACGATTGGATTTATCGTCAAGGATATCCAACCTATACAATAACTGCCCAAAATATTGGTGGAGGTCAAGCTCGATTTGTTGTTAACCAAACACAATCAAATTTAAGTGTAACCTTTTTTGAAATGCCAGTTCCAATTAGAATTTTCGGATCTGGAGGACAACAACAAGATATCGTATTAAACAACACTACAAATGGTCAAATTTTTATTCAAAATGTTCCTTTTAGCATAACAAGTATTTCTTTTGATCCCGATAAACATCTTATCTCAAAGAATAATAATGCCACGCTTGACAACAACGTTTTTGAAATAGAATCTGCACTTGAGATTTTCCCTAATCCAACAAGTACTATTTTAAACATTAAATTACCAACTATAGTTGCTTTTCAGAAAGTTATTGTCTACAACACTATAGGCCAGAAAGTGTTGGAAAGTAACTCAGCTAATATTGATGTTTCTAATTTGTCAGATGGGATTTATCCAATAACTGTAGTAACTTCAGAAGGCACATTTCATAAAAAATTCATAAAAAAATAAGCATTCGCTATTTATAATATACAAGAGTAAGGTGAAAACCTTACTTTTGTCCGTTATTAAAAAATCAGAACTATAAAAAATGGAAATTGCAATTAAATTATCTCAATTTTTATTGAGTTTATCAATACTTATTATTCTTCATGAACTTGGGCATTTTATTCCCGCAAAATTATTCAAAACCCGAGTAGAGAAATTCTATCTTTTCTTTGATATTAAATATTCCTTATTAAAAAAGAAAATAGGTGAAACCGAATATGGTATAGGTTGGTTGCCACTTGGAGGTTATGTGAAAATTTCAGGAATGATTGATGAAAGCATGGACAAAGAACAAATGGCTTTGCCGCCTCAACCTTGGGAGTTTCGTTCTAAACCAGCTTGGCAGCGTTTGATAATCATGTTGGGTGGCGTTACAGTTAATTTTATTTTGGCTTTCATTATTTATATTGGAATGACATTTTTTTACGGAGAACAATATATTGCAAACTCTGAATTGAAAGACGGTATTTGGGTTTCTAATCCTGTTGTTGAAAAAGCAGGTTTAAAAACAGGTGACAAAATTGTGGCTATAGATGGTGTAAAGGCGGAACGATTTTATGAGCTCAATGAAAAAATTCTTATGTCTAAAGAGATTGAAGTTATTCGAGATGGCAATTCTCAAAAAATACATTTCCCAGTAAATTTTATTGACCAATTAATGGAAGGTAAGCGTGCTTCTTTAATTGAACTTAGAGTTCCATTTGTCGTAGCTGGAGTAGAAGAGAGTTCAAAAAATAAAGACATTGTAAAAGCAAAAGATATTATTACAAGTTTTAATGGAAAACCTATTACCTATGCGGATCAAGTTTTAGCTGCCGTTGATATGCTGAAAGGCAAAACGGTTGCCGCTATTGTTAAACGGGATGATAAAGAAATTCCTGTGAACATCAAAGTAAATGACATTGCTAAATTGGGGATTGCTTATGCTGCAAGAATGCCATTGAATAATTTAGAAAAGTTAGGACTATACAAAATTAGTAAACAAGAATATGGTTTCTTTGAATCTTTCCCAGTTGGAATCAATAGAGGTTTTGAACAATTGGGAAGTTATTGGAAACAATTAAAAGCCATTTTTAACCCAAGCACTGGAGCCTATAAAGGGGTTGGAGGTTTTGCTGCTATTTTTAATATTTTTCCAAATACTTGGAGTTGGGAAGCTTTTTGGAGTATCACGGCTTTATTGTCTATTATGTTGGGAGTAATGAATTTATTGCCAATTCCAGCCTTAGATGGTGGTCATGTGATGTTTTTATTATACGAAATGATATCCGGAAGAAAGCCAAGTGATAAGTTTTTAGAAAATGCACAAATGGTTGGTTTTGTATTACTTATTGCTTTATTATTGTTTGCAAATGGTAACGATATATATAAAGCAATTGTTGGGAAATAATTTTTTGTAAAAATTTATTTCTTTTTGTTTGTAAAAATTAAAAATCGCATTATATTTGCAACCGCTTAAAAGATATAACATCTTCCTTCTTAGCTCAGTTGGTTAGAGCATCTGACTGTTAATCAGAGGGTCCTTGGTTCGAGCCCAAGAGGGGGAGCTACTAAAGAAAAGACTTCACAGAAATGTGAGGTCTTTTTTGGGTTAAAAGTTTGCACATAGTTTGCACAAAATGACATTCCAAGACCATAAACCAACATTTATGGCAAACATTAAAACGCTCTTAGATCTTCGTAGAGCAAAATCTGATGGAACATTCAACATCATCTTTAGAATCATTGATTGTAAAAAAGTCTACACCATTAATTCAGGTGTGTCTCTACCAAAAAATTATTGGGATGAAAGAAAAGGACAAGTAGGGAAGACACACCCAAATTCCAAGCTTCTTAACATCAAACTCTCTAAGCACTTCTTCAAAATCGAACAAGCTGTTCTCTCATTAGATGATGAGTTTTCTATTGAACGACTTAAAGCAATACTCTCTGGGACACCATTAGTTGATGCTCCTGAAACATTCCAAGTGTTTGCAGATAAGATCATTCAGCAAATGATGGAAGCCAATAGAGTGGGTAACGCAATAGTCTACCAAACAGCAGTTAACAGGCTAATAACTTATTGTGGAAAAGATGTTTCCTTTATAGAAGTCAATTACAAACTCTTAGACCAGTTTAGTCATCATCTAATCACCTCTGGACTTAAAGTAAACAGCGTGTCAAACTATTTTAGGTCTATACGAGCAATCTACAACAAAGCTATTAAGATGAAGGTGATTGATAGGTCATTATATCCATTCCATGACATCAGTATCAAGAGTGAAAAGACAGCAAAAAGAGCCATTTCTAAAGACGATATTATCAAGCTGAAGCAATTAAACTTGGCAGCAAATTCTGCAGCAGAAAGGTCATTAAATTACTTCATGTTGAGCTTTTTTTTGCGTGGAATCTCTTTCACTGACTTGGCCTATTTAAAGCAATCAAACATCATTGATGGAAGGATAGTCTACAGAAGAAGAAAAACACACAAAGACTACAGTGTAAAGCTGTTTCCTGTAGCAGAAACTATATTAAATCAGATGCGTGTTCCTGGAAGTGATTACTTGCTCCCAATTATACCAAACAATGTTCCTGAAGATAGTCTGAGAGCCAAAAGATTAATCCAACAATGGATCAAGACCACTAATAAATATTTGAAGAGGCTTTCAGCTGAATGTGGGTTGTTAAATTCTACACAAACCTATTCCTCACGTCATGGATTTGCTACAATTGCTAAACGCATGGGCTATTCAAACGAAATTATCGCAGAATCACTTGGTCATCAATATGGAAACAAGATAACTAACATCTACCTCGATTCATTTGAATTGGACATGCTTGATGCAATGCATCAACAAGTGATTAAATTCTAGCTTACTAATACATTTTAATCATCCTATTTGCTATGGTTAAAAAAACAACTAAGTTTGTTATAAACTAAATTGTGTCATCATGGATTGTTGGTATTGGAAAATCCCTAGTACAATTGATCTGAATAGCATTCTGGCAAAAGATCCTCCTATCTTTAAAAAAGGGTACAAGGTTGACTACTTTTACTATTTTATTGAGCTACTAAGCATTAAGATGGAGTACAATGATTTAGATGGGAACAAGGGGTTTATCAATCTTAGTGCTAAAATAATGCAAGGAGTAGTTCATAACTACAATGAATACCTGGAATATCTTATTAAACACAGAGTGATTAGGACAGATAAGAAATACATTGTAGGGCGTAAATCGATGGGATATATTCTTAATGGACTAGACCATGATAGTGAAATCGTTCTTGTAAAAATAAGCGATTTTATCATACGTAAAAAACGAGCTAAAGAATATACAGCTAATGAACTAGAGAAGAAAAAAGTTAGCTCTAAATACCCCTATTTAACCAAATGGTTCAATGACAAGCTTCAGATTGATGCTGAGGGAGCTAAAGCTAAGATAGAAGAGTTGTTTCCCCAACTAAAAGGAGCTATTAGAGGTGTGCGAAAAGGCAAAGCTAGTAGGATGACCAAAAAATATTGTGCCAAACTTGCTGTTCAAAAACTAGTAAATCAAGACTACTATTATTCAGTAGATGATAATGTAGGGCGATTTCATTCTAATCTAACCAATATAAAGAAGGAGCTAAGGCATTACATAACTTATGATGGTGAAACACTAGTAAACGTTGATATTAAGAACTCTCAGCCTCTTTTAAGTTCAATACTCTTTGATCCATCTTTTTACAGCCAAACCAAACCTCGATACATTAATTTGTATAATATACCATCTTCATTTGAGTATCTAACAAATAATAATAAGTATACCTACTCACACACTATCATTATGTTAGTAAAAACTCTGCAAAAGGTTGATAATAAAGAAGTTAAACAATATCTAAGAATGGCTAAGTCAGGAAATTTCTATAAAGAGTTATCTAAAGCAATGTATCCAAAACTAGCTTTTGATAAGGGTAGAATGAAAGAGCTAACATACAAGGTGTTTTTTTCAAGCAATAAATCAATCCAAGGGATGAATAACTTATCTAAGAGGCAATTTAGAATGAAATTTAAGAGCATCTATGGGATGTTTGCTGCAATTAAGAGAAAAGACCATAGGGCATTGTCTCACATACTACAAAGGATTGAAAGCGAAATAATGATTCAGAATGTCTGTAAAAGAATCTCATTAGAACATCCAGCACTTCCAATTTTTACTATTCATGATAGTGTACTAACAACAGATGGCAATCAAGAGTATGTTGCTAAGATAATCAAAGAGGAAGCATTTAAGATAACAGGGTTGAAAGTTTCTTTAGGAATAGAAATACTAAACCAAAAATAAATTTTGTGTGTTAAGATGAAGCAATGCACTCACAACAAGCCCAAAATAGGTCTTCTAAAGCTAAATCTAATCCCAGGTTCTATAATACTAAATATAGCATAAAGTTGGGATTTTACAACATATCATTAAAAAAATTATTTTCTAAAATTTCTAACTTGGATAGTTATTTTAGTCTGTAGGTGAATTTGAAGCCTCCTTCCCCCAAGACCTCCCTTTGATGATTTTCATGTTGGATGCATTCCCCACAAGGAATAATAATAAACGTTTAAGAACAAAATAGATACGCTAATTGACAGTATTTTTTTCTGACAAATAAGTTTGCTATATTTGAAAAAATTTATAAAACATAAAACTATAATCATGAAAAAAATCACTAAAACAATCCTTTTTATTGCAATGATGTTTGTTTATTCTAATCTATCTTATGCACAAGATATGATTACAAAAAAAACAGGTGAAGATATTAGCGCCAAAGTATTGGAAGTTACATCTTCAGAAGTAAAGTATAAAAAAACAGACAATTTAGAAGGACCAATATTCACCATCTTAAAATCTGAGGTATTAATAATCAGGTACAAAAATGGAACCAAAGATGTTTTTAGTAATGCTAAAGATGTAATTAGTCAAACAGTTGTTGCTGAACAAATAAATGAAAATGATATGTTTTCAAAGGGAAAATCTGATGCAAAAGCTTTTTACAGGGGAAATAATTCAGGAGCTGGATGGACTGCAGCAGCAACAATATTAACTTCCCCACTACTTGGGGTGATCCCAGCTGCTATATGTACTTCAACTGAACCAAGTGATGCCAATTTAATGTACCCAAATCCTTCTTTGATGAAAAGTCCAGAATATTATAGATCATATTTGAACGAAGCACATAGAATTAAAAAAAATAAAGTATGGAAAGCATTTGGTATTTCTGCTGGTGTTTGGTTAGGTTTAATTCTAATTTTAAATCAATAAATTAGTTGCTTTCCCTTTTTGTACTAACGTTTAAAATCAATATGAAAAAAATATTCTTATTACTCGGTATCACTTTACTAATGCTTCAATCATGTTCCTCAGGAGATGGTGATAACAATAATAATAATGCTACCTCAGTAAGTGATGTTGATGGAAATGTTTATCAAACTGTTACAATTTGTAATCAAACTTGGACTAAATCCAATCTAAATGTATCACGTTATAGAAATGGAGATGAGATACCACAAGTAACTGACCAAACTCAATGGGACAATTTAACTACAGGAGCTTGGTGTTACTATAATAATGATCCAGCTAATGGAGCTATTTATGGCAAACTTTATAATTGGTATGCTGTTCACGATTCAAGAGGTTTAGCTCCCCTTGGTTGGCATATTCCAACTGATGTAGAATGGACGAGTTTAAGCGATTGTTTAGGAGGTGGATCAATTTCTGGAGCTGCAATGAAAGAAACAGGAACCAATCACTGGATAAGCCCAAATTCAGATGCCACTAACACTAGTGGTTTTACAGCACTTCCTGGAGGATTTCGTTATGGAATTCCTGGTCAAACAGGAATTAATTTTACATTTGGTAACATTGGTGAGGTTACTATTTGGTGGAGTTCAACTGATGCTCCTCAATATAATGCTTTAACTGCATGGAGTTTTGGGATTTATGGAGGAACCACTGCTAGAGATCATGATACAAAGAAGCTAGGAGTTTCAGTACGTTGTATAAAATATTAAAATATTTAAACAAAGCAATCAAAATGTCTCACTACAATCGTTTGCTTTGTTACGTTGGGCTGTTCCAGTCGCTTTGACAAGCTTCCATTCCACAGACCACTTGAAACCAAAAACTAAGAGCAGCTAAGAAAAATAGCAGCTCTTTTTTTGTTTTCTACGCTCCCAATCTTCACACGCTCACTCATTGCGTTCGTTAGAGCTACTAAATCCAAAATACAGCTTCATTTCGTTGCACTGCATTCCAGCAGTATTGTTGTCTTTCGCTCTATGTTAATTTGGTGGTTGCTCCTTCAACCAGCAGTTGGGGTTTGCTCACTTCGTTTGCTCCAAATCAAAGAACGCCTGAAGGCTGTGTTTTATTATTTCCCCAACGTTTCACGCTCTCAGTATTACATTACACTTCGCAAAAGCTACGTTTCATTCCCATCCTGAGGCTGCTGTTTGATTGCCACAACACCAACCATCGCTCCTCGTAAAATTCCATTGCATTACATTTTACTGTGGTGCTTGGGGGTGTTAAGTAGTGCTAAATTAGACCATCTTTCAAAAAAAGGGAAGCAAAGTTAGAGTTCATTCCTTACTCCAGTCAGTCATGCTTCCTTCCATTCTCGTAAGTCATTACCTCAAGGAGTATTGCTTTCCTTTTTCTCTTTTTTTCTTTTAGAAAAATATAATACATTTGGTTCAAGTAGAACAAACACATTTTATAACCAGGTTTTGGTTTGCACATAGTTTGTACAATCGATGAAGAATTTTTAAAACGTATCTTCCTTCTTAGCTCAGTTGGTTAGAGCATCTGACTGTTAATCAGAGGGTCCTTGGTTCGAGCCCAAGAGAGGGAGCAAATGAAAAAGAGGTCTTAATAGACCTCTTTTTTATGGAATAAATCAAAGCTTAATTTATTAAAGTCTTCTAAATCTTTTGAAAAAAGACCAAATTACTTCACAAGCATTCATATCCTGACTCGTCTTGCCAATAATTAATTCATTTAGATACTGATAACCTTGTGGCCAAGTATGTCCCCCATTTGTTATAACATAACTTACTACCTCGCTTCCGTTTGTAGAATTTGAATAAACTCTTTGTTTTATTGTTGTGCCATCGTTTGCAATATCAGGTAAATCTGTTATTACAGGAGTGCTGGTACAACCATTAATAGTTATCCATTTATCAACTGCTTGAAAATGCGATAAAACCGTTCCTCCTGCAGTTCCACCAGCCGTCATTTGTCCGCCTGTAAAAGGAACTAATGGGTCGGTAGTTCCGTGAATATAAATTGCAGGGACTGGTCTGCCAGGATTACAACTTGAAGCAATTGTTGTAGCTTCTATTGTCGCAGCATCTACAGCAATTGCCGCAATTCTATTACTTAATTCACAGCCCAATCGCGAAGACATAAATCCACCATTTGAGATTCCAGTTACATATATTTTTGTACCATCAACAGATAAATTTGCAATTGCATAATCACACATTTGATTGAAAAAACTAACATCATTAATTCCTAATTGATTTGGAGTAGTTGGTCGCCCATCATTCCAATTATTCTGTATTCCGGCAGGATAAATTAACACCACTTTTTCTCTATCTGAAATAGGTTTGAAATTGGCAATGTTAATCATTCCTTCAGGTGTTCCGCTTCCGCCGTGAATTGCGAAAATTAAAGGCATTTTTCCTGCGTTGTTGTAACCTGTTGGAAGATATACTATAAAACTTCTTGCATTTCCATCAACTGTCAAATTGATTGTTTTTTGTTCACTTGGTTTGTCGGCAGTTGTTGTTGGATTATCATCTTTGTTACAAGACAATAATGTAATAAAAAGAAGAGAAAAAATTAGCTTGATTTTCATAACTTATCATTTAATAAATAAGGCTTTCATTTTTTTGCTAAAATACAAAAATATTTAACATTGGCATTTTCTATGGTTTTAACTCTTTGTTTTTCTGATTATTAAATAAATTACCATCGCATCAAAATTGTAACTTTCTCCAATAGGGGGAGCAAAAGCAGAACCCGATACGAAAGTGTCGGGTTTTTTTAATTTCAGCCCTGTGTAGACTGCCCCAAAAAGTTAAACACTATTTGAAGGTTAATTACAGTTTATGTCGTTTGGTTGGTGTTTATAATTCTATTTGAATTTTAACTTTACCTCCTAAACCCTTTTCTACAATATCATACAAAGTTTTTAATGTTAGATTACTCCCATTATTTTCTATTCTTGATATGTATTCTCTTTTTTTATCTACAAGTTCCCCAAGTTCTGTTTGAGTTAGGTGTTTTTCCTCTCTAGCTTTTTTTAGTTGAAGTCCAATTTTAAAACCTTCAAAATCTCTTTCAAGTGCATCTCGTCTATCGGTACCTTTAGCACCATAAACATTATCTTTAATATCTTTCCAACTTTTAGTTTCCATAATTATTTGTTTTTTTCTTGGTAATATTCATTCATTAGTCGTAGTGCTTTTTCTAATTCATTTTTCGGTGTCTTTTGAGTTTTCTTTTGAAAGCCATTTAACAATATGACTAACCTTCCATTATCAAAAAAACAAAATACTCTCCAAATATTAGAGGCAAGTTGTATTCTTGCCTCATACAACCCATTTGTGTTTTCCATCGCTTTCAAATAATTTGACGGAACTCTTTCAAGTGTTTCAATGGCTCCAATTATTTTAAAGATTTTATCTTGAACCTTTTGGGGTTGTCCAAGTAAAAAATCTTCAAAGTAATTTTTGTATGCTATTACCTCCCTAATTTTCATTTCACAAAGGTAACTTAAAAGTTACTTAAAAACCAAATTTTTTTTATCAATTACTTTACTTTTTCAAATAATACTATATTTATTATAGTAATAGATAATTGGGTCTGAAATAATGACCGTCATACCCCATCAGGAAAAGCAATGATATGAAGTGGGGCTACTGGGTCTTCTGTCTATTTTATTTACTTAAACTCTCCTTGAAATATCAAAAAATTGACTTGGGGGGCTGGGGGGCAAAACTAAATGTACTTCTTGTTGAATTAAATAATAATACAATTTAAAAATCTATACTCTTGATTTCAAGAGAATTGAATAAGCAATCATCGCATTAAAATTGTAACTTTCTCCAATAGGGGGAGCAACAATGAAAAGACTTCACAGAGATGTGAGGTCTTTTTTGTTTTGCAGGTCATATATTTCTAAAACACTTAAATTTTAGCCAAAATAACAGCATTAACTCTTATTCAGTATATTGATAAATTTATCTTTGATAGACCAATAAACAAAAGCAATTTATTTAATTTCAACCAACGGATTAAAAATTAATTATTTTTCGCTTAATTTGCGTTTTTACAAAGTTTAGTAAAAACACATATTCTTTAACATATATTTCAATGCTATTTATTTTATGAAATTAATGCCCTTTTTATTTATTTACTTGTGCTTTTTTCTTAACCTCACTCCAGCAAAAGCACAAGCACAGAGTTTTAATAAATGGTCAATTGAAGCAAATGCTGGATTTGGTAAGCCTATTTCTCCTTTTAGGCCAAATTATTTTTCGTCAAATAAAAACACCTATTTTGCTTTTAATAAAATCAATCATTTTGATGTAGGTACTCGATACATGTTTTCTGCTTACTTTGGAATTCGCATGGGGTTAACGTATGTTTCTATAACTAATGCAAGTGGAAGTGGCTCAAAAACTTTTGAAAATGAATTGTATAAAATCGACTTTCAAGGAGTAATTAACATGGGACATATGCTTAACTTTAATGAATTTACTTCTAGATTGGGTTTACTAGCTCATTTGGGGCCACAAATAAGTAGATTAAAAATTAAAGAAGGTGTTTACGCAGGAAAGATGGATTCAGATGGAGGATTTATAATTGGTATTACGCCGCAATTTAAAATCACAAATCGCATAGTCTTAAATGCTGATTTTTCATATACAGGTAATTTTAGACAACATCTAAATTGGGACGGTTCTGAGGCTGCTGATAATAAAAATTTATTTGGTATCATAAACGATTTGACTCTTGGGTTCACATATTATT
Organism: Rhizobium sp. Q54; assembly: GCA_943328505.2. Taxonomy (GTDB): domain Bacteria; phylum Bacteroidota; class Bacteroidia; order Flavobacteriales; family Flavobacteriaceae; genus Flavobacterium. The sequence goes on from CALQAH020000001.1 coordinate 202,828, forward strand.
TGGGTAAAAATAAGGAACATGCTGATTGGTCTTGGAATGATTTAGCTGTAATCAAAACACAGAAAATGTTAGATTATGAAACTAAAATACAGGACCTTCAAAAAGACACGGATAAAGATGGGATTCCAGATTATTTAGATTTAGAAAAAAATACTTCTGCGGGGTCAATTGTAGATTCAAAAGGAAGAACAGTTGTTGTTGACAAAAACAGTACTAAAAACAATGAAAGTATTGTTAGTGATACTTCAAATTTAACTCAAAAAGAAAAAGATTTTAGATCTATTTTTGAAAACGAAAATAACGAGTTATTCTTTGATTTCAAACAAGTGAATCCAAACAAAGAGTCAAAGAAAAAAATAGTCGCAATTATATCTTACATGAAAAAATACCCTGAATCCAATGCTGTTTTACATGGATATACGGATAGTAGAGGTGGAGAAGAATTTAACAAGCGATTAGGTTTAAGGCGATCAGAAAAAGTTAAGGAAATTATGGTGTTGTATGGCATTGACCCTTCAAGAATTTCTTTAATTTCAGATGGAATAGATAAATTATTGAGTGAAGACAAAAATGATCTGGAGAGTTTAGTCCTAGCCAGACGCGTTGTGATTGTTTTACAATAACAAACCATAAAATAAGCACATTTTGTTTTTATTGCCAGCATTAGTGTTAATGGAGCAGGCTCAATTTTCTGAATTAGTAAATTACAACTTAAACTATTTACATTCTTATTTAGCATAATACTAATGAATAAAGTAATTAAACATTATGAATTTAAGAGGATGAATACGCTATCATCGTATCAAATATGCAAGTTTCTCCACGAGAGTGAGCGTAAAAGCCGACATGAAAAGGGCAGGCTTTTTAGTTAAATACTTGTATAAAAAGGTATTCCAAGACACCAAATCAAACTTTATAGTAAACATTAAAACACTCGACCTCGGTATGGAAAATATGAAGTTAGTGCCAACATTCAATTACATACACGTATTAAAATTTTGAAAGCTAGGAATGTGTCATTACAAGAATTTTTCACTGGATATAATGAATAGAAGAAAAACTAAATGATACTATCCTATAAACTTTGGAGGTTTAAAATTAAATTTTAAAAAACATTCCATGTAAGTTGGCTACATTTGCTAATTATCTTAAAATTTTAATCCACATGAAAGCAATAATTATTATTATTTCAATTTTAGTAGTAATCACTATAGCGCAAATTTTTATATCAAGAAGCACTCTACAAACAGAAGAACACAATTACAAGGTAATTAAGAAGTTTGACAAATTTGAGATAAGAAAATATGACCCCGCTTTGTTTTCGAGTGTAAAACTCATCAAGAAAGGTTACAAAGAAAGCTCAAGCGAAGGTTTTGGTATATTGGCTGGGTATATATTTGGAGATAATGAAACCAACGAAAAAATCGCCATGACTTCACCTGTCGTTATGGAATTAGGAGATACTTCTAAAATGATGTTTATGGTTCCAAAAAATTATACTTTGAAAAATTTACCAAATCCTAAAAATAGTAAAATAGTTTTTGAAAAACAGGAAGAAAAAATTATTGCCGCCATTCGCTTTGATGGATGGGCAGATGATGAAAAGATTGAAAAATATAAGGCTATTTTAACAGATGAATTGGTCAAAGAGAAATTAAATTATATCAATAAATTTACTTTTCTAGGGTACAACCCGCCGTATGAAGTTATGAATAGACGTAATGAAGTTGTAGTTGAGTTAATTAACTATAAATTGTAATTCAACAAAAACCACTTAATTGCACTAAACCTTTAATTATTTGATTTTACGATAATTGAATTCGCTATCATCGTGTCAAATTTGCAAGTTTCTCCAATAGAGGAAGCAAAACAAAACCCGATATGAAAGTATTCGGTTTTTTTGGTTTTACATGTTAAACATTTGTAAATAAAAATCCATTTTTTATACAGAACAAAGTTGCTTTGATAAAAAAATCGCGTTTTCTTATCCTATCAAAAAAGTTCTCTTTTGTTATACCCTTTGGGGTATATTATCTCTTTATAAAATAAATTTACACCTTAAAGGGTATAAATTAAAAATATATTACTACTTTTATACCCGAAAAGGTGCATATCATGGAATTAAGTAAGTTTGTTAAACAAAAAAGAACCTCCGCTAAATTAACTCAACCTGAATTGGCAGAGAAAGCAGGAGTGGGTCTTCGTTTCCTAAGAGAATTGGAACAAGGTAAAGAATCACTGCGATTAGACAAAGTAAATCAGGTGTTGAAATTATTTGGATATAAGGTAGGAGCAGTTCAACCAATAGTAGAGGAAGATGAGAAAGGCTGAAATAAAAATATATGATAAAATTGCGGGTTGGTTGATAGAAGATGAAAACGGATATCATTTTAACTATGATAGTTCTTATTTGAATTCTTCAAATCCTGACCCTATTAGTTTAACATTACCGCTAAAAGAACAATCTTATACGAGTAAAATTTTGTTCCCGTTTTTTGATGGTCTTATCCCCGAAGGGTGGCTGTTAGATATTGCTCAAAACAATTGGAAACTAAACCCACGAGATAGAATGGGACTTTTGATGGCTTGTTGTAAAGATTGTATAGGAGCCGTTAGTGTTCATCCCATAAATAACGAAGAACTATGAAATCGCTATTAACAACTAGTTTGCTTAAGCAATTGAAAAATCATCGAACTCCAATTGAAAACAATTTAAATTGTGAGATAAACACCTATAAATAAGAGGCGATAGCATATATGACCACTAACAAATAAACTTTTACATATATGAAAAGATGTCTATATTGTTATGAACCACTATCTGAAAATCAAGTAGATTTTCATCCTTCTTGCTGTAAAAAAATATTTGGGCAATCTACTCCTCCGGAATTACCTTATACAGAAAACCAAATGGAAGAATTGGCTTTACAGGTAGTGAAAAGTCAAACTACTTTAACGGGGGTTCAAGCTAAATTATCTTTGGAATTAACACCAAGTGAAAAGGGAGAAGCCAAACGATTCACAATTGTTGGTTTGTGGGGAGATTATATATTAAAACCACCCACTAAAAATTTCAATCAATTACCCGAGGTGGAAGACCTAACAATGCACTTGGGGGCTATAGCCAAAATAAAAATGGTGCCCCATAGTTTGATACGATTACAATCAGGTAATCTCGCCTACATAACCAAGAGAATTGACCGCATAAAAAGTCAAAAACTTTTAATGGAAGATATGTGTCAATTGACAGAAAGGATGACAGAAAATAAGTATCGCGGGTCTTACGAACAGATTGCTAAAGTTCTTTTGAAACATTCGGCTAATCCGGGCTTGGATTTAGTAAATTTCTTTGAACAAGTGTTGTTTTCATTCTTAACGGGGAATGCTGATATGCACTTAAAAAACTTCTCTATTATCAAAACAAATGAGCAAGGTTATATTCTATCACCCGCTTATGATATGGTGGCAACGGCAATTGTTAATCCTGTTGATGATGAAGATTTTGCTCTAACTCTCAATGCTAAGAAGAAAAAAATTAATAGAAAAGATTTCATAACGGTATTCAATTCTTTTAAGTTAGACAACAAACAACAGGAAAACATTTTTAATAAAATGGAGAAGGCTAAAGAAAAATGGTTTCGTTGTATTGATGATAGTTTTATGAGCAATGAGTTTAAGGTTGCCTATAAAGAATTGCTAAAAAATAGATTTGAAAGGATTGCTTAGTTATTTGGTTTTTTAAAAATTATTTTTTCAAATAAATATCACCGCATTGTAAACTATATTTTTTATAGTAAAATTATCCTCTTGATTTTAAGAGAATAGAGTAAGCAATCATAGCATCAAATTTGTAACCTTCTCTATCTAATAGGGGAGCAAAACAAAAGCTTTACACGGAAGTATTAGGCTTTTTTAATTGTAGCTGTCAAGACGAAAGGATTTGCTAAACTCAGTTCGGCCTTCTCCTTCGAGGTAACTTTGTCGAATTTTATTTCGCACCTTAGCGGGCGTTTAAAAAACAATCAGCTTCTTTTTTATGGATAAACTTCACATTGCTGAAGTTGAACTGATTTGAACTGCAATAAACTAATTCATCTTTAGGATAACTGTTAAAATGTATATATCTTTGAGATTGTTAGGAATTATAAACGAGGGTTTTGAAATTAAAATAAAACATAATCCGCCTTAAAAAATGTTAAAATTAACTTGAATTAAAATATGAAAACAATTAAACTATTTCTTATCACAGCTATTTTTATTATTACAAATTCTTGTTCGAGTAGTGGTTCAGATTCTGATTGTAATGAAATTGTATGCGGTCATCCTGGAGGTCCTGACGGGGACGTTTACTATTTATATAGAGGAACTTTGGAACCGGATACTTGTGGTTCAATAATCATTGAAGTTAATCAAACCACCTACGATTATTATGAAGCTAAAATGGCGCAAAATCCAGAGGGTTATGCTTGTTGGGAGGGATTAAAATAAAGTAATAAATAAGTCCAGCAAAAAATTTAAACTAATTAAATTCTTATACCATATCACTAATTAATAAAGAAATAAAACATTGTTATTTCAAGAGAATTGAGTAAGCAATCATCGCGTCAAATTTGTAACTTTCTTCAAGGGAGGACAATAATGAAATGACTATCGGAAATGACGGTCTTTTTTTTGTTACATGTACTATCTAAAAAGACTTTGTCTACCTAATTAAATTATTATTTTTAGAGATGTTATTTAGGTATAGTAAAGTAGAATGTAGTACCTACATTTAATTTTGAGTCAAACCAAATTTTGCCACCAGCAGCCGCTATTATTTTTTTAACGATTGATAATCCAATCCCACTAGAATCTGTTCTATTATTTATTTTTTTAAAGGCTTCAAAAATAAAATCAAAATGTTCTTCAGCGATACCTATACCATTGTCTTCAATAGAAAATAGTATATATTCATTTTGTTCTTCCCAATTAATGTTAACAAAGCTGTTTTTCTTAATATCTCTATATTTGAAAGTGTTCTCAATTAAATTTTGGAAGACCTGTTTGGTTTTGGTATTATTTAATTTAATAACAGGGAGTGGTTTTAGTATATTTATACTAATGCTCTCCAGTTTCTTACTATCTAGATGCATTATGATATTCTCAACAATGAGATGTGTTTCAGAAGTATTGTTCTCTTTTTCAGAGGATCTAAGTTCGGAAAATTGTAAAGTACTCGAAATTAACTGATCCATATCAAGTATAGCATCATTAATCATAGAAATATATTCTAAGCTATCTTCAGTTAATTTGCCCTCATTATCTTCGTTTAGCCAACTAATACAGGACGCAATACTATGTAAAGGTGTTTTAAGGTCGTGTGATACTATATGGGCGTAATTAGAAAGTTCAATATTACTCTCCCTTAAATCTGAAATTAATTTTTCATTTTTAATATTTAAAGTTTTTATTTCTGTAATATCCAAATGAATCCCTAACGAGCCAATTACTTCGCCATTAATATTGTAATTAGGAGAACCGCTTACTAACCAATACTTCGTTTCTCCATTTTTAGCTAAAATTTCAATTTCAAATACATCAGCGATACCATCTTTTCTAACTCTGATTTTCTTATCTATGATTTCTAGATATTCGTTTGTAATTAATAAATCTTTTGCTCTCTTTCCAATAAGTTCATCTGAAGCAAAACCACTCATCTTGCAAAAAGCGTTATTTAAAGATAAAATGACATCATTATTGTCAACTTCCATTAATCCAAGATTAATATTCTCAATAATGTTTTTGTATTTTTCATTTTGAAACTCTAAACTTTTATCATAATTAATTTGAAGTGTAACATCTTTATATCTCCATAAATGTCCATCTAATTTGCCTTTTAGGAATATTGGAGCATAACTTCTTGAAACAAATCTACCATCTTTTAATTCAAGTATTTCATCATTTACCACCACTTGATTTTTAATTATTTCTTCAGCGCTACTAACAAATTCATTTTCATAAAGAAAAAGCTCTTTAGATTTATCTCTTGCAATTTCAAAAGACAATCCTATTAATTGATCATGTGCCTCTAGAGGGATATTAAAAAGAGTTAAAAAAGCATTGCTAATAAATTCTATACGTCCGTCTATAGATTCAATAACTTTAGCATCAGAATAACTTTCAAAAATAATTTCTAATCTGTTTTTTGTAGCCTCTAGTTCTTTTTGCTTTAATTCTTTTTCTAATTCTGAAGTTGTATTTTTTATGTGAAGAGAAATCAAAATTGAAATTTTAGATAAAGCAGCTAATTTATCTTTAGTATAATGATTTTTTTCAGGATGTTCAGAATCAATAATACCAACGATCTCGCCATTTAATAAAACGGGAACCGTAATTTCGGAAAGCCGAGATCTATCGTCAATGATATAATCTATATCTTTAGTGGTGTCATTAATTATTTCGCCTTTTTTAGTTCTTGCTACTCTTCCAACAATACCTTTATCTATGGGTATTGATAATTTATTTTTTATGATGTGATTAGCATCTAATTTATTACTTGTTGTTGCTAATTGAATTAACTCTCCGTTAATAAAGCCATAAAAAATGCAATCATCGGAATTTAAAAATTCAGCAACATGATTAACCAAGTCAAAAGCATTAGTAAAAATATCATTACTCGTTAATAAATCTTTTAAAATTTGTGATTCAAATTTTTCAAATTTCTGCTGTTTTTTTACTTTTAATTCAAATAAATAATTTTCGGTTACGTCCCTTACAATTGCCTGATAGGCATAGGGTTTTTTTTCAGAATCAACTAAAATTTTTGATTTAATATTAACGTATTTTTTTTCTTTTTTTGCGTTTACAAATTCATAATAAAAAAGGTCATTTTCAAGATTAAAGTTACTTAATAGTTTGTAGATTTCCTTTTTATTTCTATTTGAAAACTGTGCGATATTTTCTATTTTAAAATCGTTATTAATGCCAAGAAGGTTGGTTGCTTCTTTATTGATTTTTAAAATTTCACCATTAAAATCTATTACAAATAATGGATCCACCAGATTGTCTAAAAGATCGTTCTGAAATTGTTCTTGAGTTAATACTGTATTTGAAAGTTGTATATTATTAAAATAAAGCTCCCTTAAGCGATTTTCAACAATGCTTTCAGCTAGTTGTCTTGCTTTACGCTCTCTTTCAAGGGCTTTTTTTAGTATTTCTATATCATTTGTAGGCAAAATAAATAGGTCTTTTAGTGATTTAAATATTTAAAAAAAGGAAAAGGATAAGAGTATTTAGTACAGATAAAAGTAGTAAACCTCACTAATTTAGTTCAATGTTAAATTTCACTCCATTTTCAGCACCAAAAGACTTGTCAATAGTAACCGTCCCGTTAACTTTAAAATGATTTAAGGTTTCTTTCATTAAACCAATGGCAAAGTATGTTAAGCCTTTTGAGGAATTATAAATTATCGATAAATTTTTTTCGGTTTTTTCAACAATTCTAAAAGTTGGAAGATCGGCATCATTATAAAGTTTTTTAACTTCAATATGAATATGATTTTCAATCCCACCTATTAAATCTAAGGCATTATCATATTGCTCTATGATGTATGAATGTTTGCCAATAAGATATGGAAAAACAAAAATCCCAAATTTCTCTAATATAATTTCTGGGTTGACAGCTGTTTTTTTAGATACATACGTTAAAAGACTAACTAATTCATCAAAGTCATAGCTATTAAAGGAACTATAGATACCTTCAGACGGCAAATCACAATTAGTTATCATTTCATCAACCAATTCTAATCCATGGGATGTTTCAATAAAATCTATAAAATTTGTAAAAATAAATCCTTTCATGATTTTTTTGTTAATTGCGGTTATGGTCTCTTAGATTCTATCCAATAATCTGCTATGAGTCTGAGATTAGATTTGTATTTTACAATATCTAATTCTTTTACAAAATATCCAACAATTCCTAATTCTTCACAAATTTTTATATCTAAAGAGTTGAATGATGTAGTATGCACAATTATAGGAATAGTTTTTAAACTTTCATTTTTTTTGATTTCTTTTAAAAATTCGATACCATTCATTATTGGCATATTTAAATCTAGTAAAGTGAAATATGGTAATTCAGATGTACTTTCGTTAAGAAGGTCTAATGCCATTAAACCATTTTCAGCTGCACATATTTCCATATTTGGATATTCAGATAATATTTTTTTTATCCCCATTAAAGCAATTTTATTATCTTCAACTATCAATACTTTCATACTTTATAAATTATTTATTTATAAAAGTATAAAATAAAATAAAGTAAAATATAAATACACAATAAAAGTCATACAATTTGGTAAATTATAATATAAATAATTACAATAATCTGAATTTTAGCACAGTCATCTCCTTGGTTCGAGCACAAGAGCGGGAGCAAAAATAAGAAAGCCTTTACAAGTACGTAAAGGCTTTTTGTTTTCCAATATTTTTTTGTTGAAACTTCAATTAAAATCTTTTCACTTTTAATAAAAATTAAAACCTATAACAAAAAAAGCTAGAGGTTTTGGTACTTTATAAATTTAAAAGTGATTTTATTTTTTTAATGGAATTCTTTGGATTACCAAATTTTAACACGTTTTTCAGGAGCTAAGTATAAGGAGTCAGTTGGCTTCACTTTGAAAGCATTGTAAAACTCGGGTACATTTCGAACTACACCATTAATTCTATATTTAGCAGGTGAGTGTGGGTCGTTTGCAATTTGACTACGAATGGCTTCTTCTCTTGATTTGTCCAACCAAACTTGCGCCCAACCCAATAATACACGTTGTTCACCTGTAAAGCCATCCATTACAGGAGCTTCTTTACCTTTAAGACTCAATTTGTAAGCCTTAATTGTGATTGACAATCCTCCTAAATCACCAATATTTTCGCCTAAAGTAAATTCGCCATTTACATTCAAATCTGGGAAAGCCTTAAACCCACTGTACTGGGCTATTAATGCTCCTGTTTTTTGTTTAAATGCTTCTAAATCTTTTGGCGTCCACCAATTACGCATCACACCATCACCATCAAATGTACTTCCTTGATCATCAAAACCATGGCCAATTTCATGACCAATTACGGCGCCAATTCCACCATAGTTTACAGCGTCTTCTGCTTTCATATTAAAGAAAGGTGGTTGCAAAATAGCTGCAGGAAATACAATTTCGTTTAATGAAGGATTGTAATAGGCATTGACTGTTTGAGGATTCATTCCCCATTCTGCTCTATCTACAGGTTTTCCTAGTTTGTCTAATTGGCGTTTGTATTCAAAAGCCGTAGCTCTTTGTAAGTTACCGTAATAATCATCTTTTATAACTTTTAGGGTTGAATAATCTCTCCATGTATCCGGATAACCAATTTTCAACATGAATTTAGATAGTTTGTCTAACGCTTGTTTTTTAGTTTCAGGCGACATCCAATCCAATTTTTTAATGCTTTCTTCGTAGGCTTTTAATAAGTTTTTAACCAAAACTGTCATGCGTTCTTTAGCTTCTGGAGAAAAATGTTTTTCAACATATACTTTTCCAATAATTTCTCCAAGATTTGTATTTACTCTATCCACACCTCGTTTCCAAGCATCTTTCTGTTTCTCGGTTCCGCTCAGAACAGTCCCATAAAACTTAAAATTTTCTTGATCTAAAGCAGTGTTTAAAGCGGTTGCTGAGCCATGAATAACACTCCATTTTAAATAATTCTTCCAAGTTTCCAAAGGTGTAGCTTTAATAATGTTATTCAAAGCTTTGATGTACTCAACTTGAGTAACATCGATGGTTTTTTCTCCAGCAACTCCGGCACTTGTTAGCATAGCAGTCCAATCAAAATCGGGCATTAATTGCTTCAAATCTTTAACTTGGTACATATTGTAAAGTTTTGACATGTCTCGAGTCAATTCTTTTTTCATGTGTTTAGAAGCTAGAGTAGTTTCTAATGTCATGATTTGTGGCGCAAGAACTGATGCATTGGCAACTCCTCCAAGAGTTAGCATCTTTTCAATGTGGTTTACATATTTTTCACGAATTTCTTTTGATTTTGCATCCTCTAGAAAATAGTATTCTCTATCGGGTAACCCAAGCCCACCTTGCCATGTCAGCAACATATATTTTGTAGGGTCTTTAAAATCGGTGTAAACACCTAAACTAAATGGACCTTGATTTCCAGCACGGTTGGCTTCCCCAAAATAGCTCGCTAAATCGGAATAATTTGCAAGGGCTTCAATTTTTTTAAATTCTGGCGCAAGCGGTGTAATTCCTTTTTGATCTCTAAGTTTTTGATTCATATAGGTATTATAAAAGTCACCTATTTTTTGTTCATCGGAACCGTTTTCAAATTTTCCTTTGGAAGCTGCAGTGATTATTGCTTTTACATCTTCATCTGCTTTGTCGCTGATAACATCCCATGCTCCAAAACTTGCTTTGTCTGCTGGAATTTTATTCTTCTTAACCCAAGTTCCGTTAACATAAGCATCAAAATTATCACCTGGTTTGACCAAAGTATCCATGTTTTTTATTTCAATACCCGAAATTAGGGTTTCCTCTTTTTCGGATTTATTACAAGCAGTAAGCAGAAATAATGCTGATAACACAACAGAAGATTTGATTAAAATTGTTTTGTTTTTCATTATTTTAATTTTTGATTAGGAGTATAAAAGTACTGTTTTTTTCTTTTTAAAATTATTTAAAAAAGATAAAGAAAAAAATTATTTATTTCTATTTAAAATAGGGAGTAATAAAAAAGACAAGCCTCCTAAGAATATCATTAAAACGGTTTGAGAAGTCCATACCAACCATCCGAAAGCCGTTCCAGCTGTGTCTGGAATACCATAAAGCATAAATATTTCAGCAACAAGAAGTGGATAGGCTCCAAAACCTCCATTTGTAAACCCAATGGCCAAACTGCCAAATACAAAGCCAATTATTACAGCTCCCATTCCTATATTACTGGTTTCTTTTAATGCAAAAATGGTGACGTAAAACATTAATAAATAAGTAAACCATATAAAAAAAGAATGAAAAAGAAATGGCCATTTGTTTTTCATTTTTAGGATGCTGGTCATACCTTCAACTAAACCTGAAAATTTATCTTTAAGGGAAAGAACAATTTTCCAATTAGAATAAAGCCAAACCAAAGTAAAAATTACAAATAAGACAACACCAATTAGGGCAATGAGAATTAATTTTTCGATTGGGATTTTAGCAACAATATAATCTTTTAAAACATTGAATTGAAGAAAAAATGAAACTACAACAAACAAAAAAAAGATTAATAAATCTACAACTCTTTCTGCAACTATAGTTCCAAATCCTTTATCAAAAGGGATGTCTTCGTATTTTTTTAAAATAATTGCGCGAGTAACTTCGCCTGATTTTGGAATGGTTAAATTCATAAAATAGGCTACGCAAACCGCCATTAAATTATTGTGAAATTTAGTTTGATATCCTAAATGTTCTAAAGAAAATTTCCATCGATACGCCCGAGAAAGAAACCCAAATAACGCAATGAATAATGATAAATAGATATAGAAATAATCGGCGTTTCTAAAATAACCTTTCATTTCTGTAATTTGAGCGGGAGTGAATTCGTTGTATTTGTAGATAATTAAATAAATCCCCAAAAGTATTGGAAGAAGAATTGATAACCATTTGCTAACGATTTTTTTCAAAGGATTAGGTCAAAGAATTATCATTTTCGTTTGGAAATATAATCCATGGCTTAAAGGCTTTGGCTTCTTCAAAATCTAACAGTGCATAGGAAATAATGATAATAATGTCTCCAGTTTGTACTTTTCGAGCAGCTGGTCCATTTAAAGTAATTTCACCATAATTTTTTCTTCCAGGGATAACATAGGTTTCAAATCGTTCGCCATTATTAATGTTCACTATGGCAACTTTTTCACCTTCAATAAGGTTGGATGCGTTCATTAAAGCTTCGTCAATAGTAATGCTGCCAATATAATTTAAATCGGCACCCGTTACTTTTACACGGTGAATTTTAGATTTTACAACTTGAATTTGCATGGGGCAAAAGTATATTAATTTAATGAAATGGTATCAATCAATCTAATTTTATTAACAAAAACGGCAATAAAAGCACGGTATTTTTTATTTTTATTTTTATGTATACAAGGTAATAATGTTGCTTCATCTGCAATTTGAAAATATTCTAGTTCAAATTGTGGATGCATCTTGAAAGTATTTTTTACCCAATGGGTTACCTTGTTGGCCGATTGTGTTTTGAAAATGATTTTGGCCTGATTTAAGGTTTCATAAATGATTTTAGCATTTTCTCTTTCTGCGGGAGTTAAACGTTCGTTTCTTGAACTCATAGCCAAACCATTGGATTCTCTGTATATAGGATAAGCAATAATTTTTACCGACAATTTTAACTTTTCAACTAGTTTTTTTATAATTTGTAATTGCTGAAAATCTTTTTCTCCGAAATAAGCGTTAGTTGGTTTTACAATTTCAAAAAGCCGTTTTACAATTGTTGCTACTCCATCGAAATGTCCAGCCCTAAATTTTCCTTCCATTTGATTTTCTAATCCGTCAAAATCAAAATGTTGCGAAATTGGATTCCCTTCATAAATATCATTCACTGTGGGCGCAAAAACAATTACCGTGTCAGAAATGGTTTTTATTTTTTCAATATCTGCCTCTAAGGTTCTTGGATATTTTTCTAAATCGGAAGGATTGTTGAATTGCGTTGGGTTCACAAAAATACTTATCACCACAATAGAATTATTGTCAAATGCTTCTTGTAACAATGAAAGGTGACCAAAGTGTAATGCACCCATGGTTGGAACAAACCCAATTGTGGTTTTAGAATTAGAAGCCAATTTAAGATACGAAACTAGTTCAAGTTGGGTGTTGAAAATGTGCATCAAAGAATGATAAATAAGATGCAAACTTACTGTTTTCATAAATAACTGCATAAATTTTTGTACTTTTGCCTGTTTTTTATTGACAATTTATAAAGTAGCATGACGTATGGAAGATAAGAGAATATTGTATGTATCATCGGAAGTGGTGCCGTATCTCGCTGAAAATGAGGTTTCTTTAATGTCTTATGATGTTCCTAAAATGGTCAATGATCAAGGAGCACAAATAAGAATATTTATGCCAAGGTATGGCAATATAAATGAAAGAAGACATCAATTACATGAAGTAATAAGATTGTCTGGGATGAATTTGGTTGTTAATGATTTAGACATGCCTTTAATTATCAAAGTAGCTTCAATTCCAAAAGAACGTATTCAAGTTTATTTTATTGATAACGATGAGTATTTTAAAAGAAAAGCAACATTTAGTGACGAAGAAGGAGTTTTATATCCTGATAATGATGAAAGAGCTATTTTCTTTGCCAAAGGTGTAGTAGAAACAGTAAAAAAATTGAACTGGGTTCCTGATATAATTCATGTTCATGGTTGGATGGCAAGCATGTTACCTATTTATATGAAGCATTTTTATAAAGATGAGGCACTATTTTCTGAAACAAAGATCATAACCTCTGTTTATGGTCAATCTTTTGAAGGTACACTAGATGCAGAAATGATCAATAAGATAACTTTTGACAACATTCCGAAAGATGCTGTAAATGGTTTGGAAATCCCTAATTATGAAAACCTTATGTTGGCATCAATTAATCATTCAGATGGTGTAATTATAGCCTCAGAAAACGTTTCGTCAAGTTTAACAAAATATATAGAATCTTCAGGAAAACCTTTTTTACCTTTCGCCTCTAAAGATAAATTTGCAGAAGCATATAGTTCTTTTTATAAAAGTATGCTTTCTTAATTAATAAAGTTTTATGTACAGAAATTTAATTTTAAAATCGTTTTTTTTAGTGTCATGTGTTACATTTTTATGTTCATGTGATAAAGATTTTGATGAAGTTGGAGCCAATATTATTGGTGATGATCATTTTGGATTTGATAAATATGAAGATGCAAGTATTAAATCCTACAATCAGCCGTTAGGGCCAATTGGTTCCAATAATCAAGAGATTAATCCACTTGGAATTTACACAAACCCAGCCTTTGGAACCACAACGGCTAGTTTTGTTACACAATTAGAGATGAGTTCAGTTAATATCAATCCTACTTTTACAACCATAAACAATCCTCCAGTAATTGATAGTGTAATTTTATACATCCCTTATTTTAGTCGATTAAAAGACGATACTAACAATATCAATACCTATTCGTTAGATTCTATTTTTGGAGTTAAGGAGTCAAAATTTAAATTAAGTATACACGAATCTGGATATTATTTAAGAGATTTAGAACCGAGTACTCAATTTGAAGAACAACAACTTTTTTATACAGACAAAAACGCAGAAATAGACAGCTATAAAATTGGTAGTAGATTGAATGATAATGCCAATACTATTGAAAATGATCAATTTTATTTTAGACCTGAAGAGATTGTTGAAAAAACATTAGATGAAAATGATGAAGTTGTTAGAACTAAGTTTATACCTGCAATGCGTTTACATTTGAGAAAAGATTTTTTCACTTCCAAAATTTTAAATGCACCAAGCGGTCAACTGTATAGCAATAATATTTTCAAAAATTATATGCGGGGACTTTATTTTAAAGTTGAAAATCCTAATAATAATCCTGGGAATATGGCGATGATTAACTTCAAAGGTGGAAAAGTTACTGTCTATTACAAACAAGATGTAGAGTTAACTCCCGATAATCCCGACACACCTGTTAACGAACAAGTAGTGGATAGATTAAAGAAAACATTTGTAATGACTTTAACCGGAAATACGGTAAGCTTATTAGAAAATTCTAATGAAAGCGCTAGTTATTTAGCTGCTACAAATTCTACTCTTGAAGCTGAAAAGATTTTTTTAAAAGGAGGCCAGGGATCAATGGCAATAATAGATCTTTTTGGGACTACCGATCTTATAACTTATGATAAAGAAAATGATATTATTATTAATGAACCAAATGGGATTCCTGATGAAATTGATAATATAAAAAAGAATAAATGGTTAATTAATGAAGCTAATCTGACTTTTTATATTGATCAATCCTCAATGTCAAACCTACAAACATTTGAACCACCGCGTATTTATTTATATGACATTGACACTAAAAACGCATTGGCTGATTATTATTTTGATTCTGCTATTAATAGTTCTAATCCTAAATTAAATAAACCTGTTTATGGCGGAATATTATCTAATGAGGATGCTACAGTTGTCAAGCAAATAAAGAATGATAATGGGGAAATCGCTAATAAAGGTTTTAAATACAAAATCAGAATCACAAACCATCTTCGTAATCTTATCAAAAACGATTCTACAAATGTTAGATTAGGACTTACAGTAACAGAATCCATTTCGACTATTGGGTTTTCTAAATTAAAAACTCCTAACGTCAATAATGATAGAGTGCCAAGAATGTCTGTTATTAGCCCTGTTGGAACTATTTTATATGGAACCAATATTCCAGTAGGTGATCCAAATTATGACAAAAGATTACGATTAGAAATTTATTATACAAAACCTGATTAATATATAGAATTATGTGTGGAATTGTTGGATACATAGGTTATCGAGAGGCTTATCCAATTGTTATAAAAGGATTAAAGCGTTTAGAGTATAGAGGTTATGATAGTGCCGGTATCATGTTATACGATGGCAAAGAATTAAAAATATCTAAAACCAAAGGTAAAGTTTCAGATCTTGAAGAGAAATCCAAAGAGATAAACACTACGGGTACTATTGGAATGGGACATACACGTTGGGCTACCCATGGTGTACCAAATGATATCAATTCACATCCACATGTATCCAACTCAGGAAATCTTGCAATTATTCATAATGGAATTATAGAAAACTATGAACCATTAAAAAAAGAATTAATTAATAGAGGGTATGTTTTTAAATCGGATACCGATACTGAAGTATTAATAAATTTAATTGAAGAAGTTCAAAAGAAAGAAAAACTTAAACTTGGGAAAGCCGTTCAAGTTGCCTTAAACCAAGTTGTTGGAGCGTATGCAATTTGTGTTTTTGATAAAAATAAACCAGACGAAATTGTTGTGGCTAGACTTGGAAGTCCTTTAGCTATTGGTGTTGGTGAAAACGAGTATTTTATTGCGTCAGATGCTTCTCCATTTATAGAATACACATCCAATGCTATATATCTTGAAGATGAAGAAATGGCAATTGTGAGATTGCATAAGCCTTTAAAAATTAGAAAAATTAAAGATGATTCTTTAGTTAATCCCTGTATTCAAGAGCTTCAAATGAATTTGGAGCAAATTGAAAAAGGAGGTTATGATCATTTTATGCTTAAAGAAATATATGAACAACCTAATGTTATAAAGGATACTTATAGAGGTAGACTTCATGCTAATTTGGGTTTAATTCAAATGGCAGGTGTTGAAGACAATATTGAAAAATTTCTTCATGCCGAAAGAATCATAATTATTGCTTGTGGAACATCTTGGCATGCCGGATTAGTTGCCGAATATGTTATAGAAGAGTTTGCAAGAATACCTGTTGAAGTAGAATATGCTTCTGAATTTAGATACAGAAACCCAATTATAAATAAAGGCGATGTTGTAATAGCAATTTCTCAATCAGGGGAAACTGCCGATACGCTTGCTGCTATAAAATTAGCCAAAGAAAGAGGCGCTTTTGTTTTTGGAGTTTGTAATGTTGTAGGTTCTTCCATTTCAAGAGAAACGAATGCAGGAGCTTATACCCATGCTGGGCCAGAAATTGGAGTAGCATCTACTAAAGCATTTACTACTCAGATTACGGTTTTAACGATGATTGCTTTACGTTTAGCAAAAGCTAAAGGAACATTATCCAATTCCGATTTTCATAGATATTTGCAGGAATTGGAAACTATTCCAGATAAAGTTAAAGAAGCGCTAGAAACAAACACGAAAGCAAAAGAAATTGCAACAACTTTTAAAGACGCACCAAATTGTTTGTATTTAGGAAGAGGTTATAATTTTCCGGTAGCTTTAGAAGGCGCATTAAAGTTAAAAGAAATATCCTATATTCATGCCGAAGGTTATCCAGCAGCAGAAATGAAACACGGACCCATTGCACTTATTGACGAACAAATGCCAGTAGTCGTGATTGCTCCCAAACAAGGACATTACGATAAAGTGGTCAGTAATATTCAAGAAATTAAATCTAGAAGTGGAAAAATAATAGCGATTGTAACAAAAGGCGATACTCAAGTAAAAGATCTTGCCGATCATGTTATTGAAATTCCGGAAACATCAGATGCTTTATCTCCTTTAATTACTACAATACCATTACAATTATTGTCTTATCATATCGCAGTAATGAGAGGTTGTAACGTAGATCAACCAAGAAATTTGGCAAAATCAGTAACTGTAGAATAAATGATTTCATTACATCACTAAAAAAAACGAGATTTATTCTCGTTTTTTTTATGCAAAAATTTACGATTAATTTAAAAATTAGAACCAAAATACTATGTAAGCATAGTATTTTTTTATGAATTGTATTGAAATGTTAAGAAAAACACAAAAAATTTAAAATAGGATATAAAATTAAATGACTTGCTAATTATCAAATGTGAAATTTTTAGCTATTTTTTTTATGAATTTAAAATAATAATTGTACTTTGGTCACATAAACCAACAAAATTCTAACCAAATGAAGATTTATTTATTTATCGTGTCATTGTTTATTTGTAGCATCACTTTTGCTCAAACTTCAATCACAGGTTCGGTAAAAGACAGTAAAAACGAACCCATTCCAGGAGCCAATGTCAAAATCGCTGGAGAAACAACAGGAACAGTTACTGATAGTGATGGAAAATTCACTTTAAGTACGTCCAAAAAACCACCATTCACAATTGAAGTCACAAGTGTAGAATATGGTTCAAACTCAGTTAAAATAACTGCTGATAAACAACAAGTAAACGTTTCGTTAAGTGGTGAAGAGACGCTGCTTAATGAAATTGTAGTTTCAGCTTCAAGAACTCCTGAAAGAATTAGAGAGTCACCTGTAACGGTAGAACGATTTACTATTAAAGATGTCAAAAAAGCTGCAGCACCATCGTTTTATGATGGGTTAGAAAACTTGAAAGAAGTACAAATGAATACAAGTAGTTTGTCTTTCAAATCTATTAATACTCGAGGTTTTGCTACTGTTGCCAACACAAGATTCTTGCAATTGGTTGATGGTATGGATAATGCTTCTCCTTTATTAAATTTTGTATTAGGTAATCTTATAGGGGTTTCAGAAATTGATGTGCAAAGCGTTGAATTATTACCAGGTGCATCTTCTGCTTTGTACGGAGCTAATGCATTTAACGGAATATTATTCATGAACAGTCAAGACCCATGGAGTCATCAAGGTATTACTGCTTATGCTAAGTTTGGTCAAACTTCTCAAAATGCTGCAGGAGTTAATAATTTTTACGACTATGGTGTGAGAGTGGCTCATGTATTTGATAAACATTTTGCTGGGAAAGCCAACTTTACTTTCATGAAAGGAACGGATTGGTATGCTACTAATGATAACGGTATTGACGCAAAAGGAGATGAAGTTTCAGGAGTAGATAGAAATGACCCAAGCTATAACGGTATAAACATCTACGGAGATGAGGTTGCTGTTAATCTTAAAAGTAGAAATGCTTTTGGAACGGGAGCTTATAATCTTTTACCTAACATAGACATTTCCAGAACAGGATATAACGAAACTGATTTAACAGAAAGTAAGGTTAGAAATGCAAAAATCGATTTCTCTTTACATTTTAAACCTTGGGCAAACGATATCGAAATTATTTGGCAATCTAAATTTGGTTTTGGAAATTCAGTTTACCAAGGTGCAAGCCGATATAATTTGAATGGGTTCTTTATGCAACAACATAAAATTGAACTTAAAGGGAAGAACTTCTTTCTGAGAGGATATACCATATCTGAAGATGGCGGGAAATCATATGATATGACTTTTACAGCAATAAATGTCAATAGAGTATGGAAATCAGATTCGCAATGGTTTGCTGACTATGGAGGAGCATTTGGAGCTGCAACTTTAGGGTTTATTCCCGGCGTAGGAACAACTCCAGCTGAAGCACATGCTTATGCACGAAGCATAGCGGATACTGGTAGATTAATTCCTGGTACACAAGCTTTCAAAGACGCTTTCAATCAAGTGATTGCGGATCCAAGTGTTTTAACAGGATCTAAATTAGTTGATAATTCTAGAATTTATCATTCAGATGCAAACTATAATTTCAAAGATTTATTCAAACCTGCGGAAATACAAGTTGGAGGTTCCTATAGATTATATGAATTAAACTCTTTTGGAAGAATTTATACTGATGCTAACAGTGCTATCAATTATAATGAATATGGAGTTTATACTCAGGTTCAGAAAAAATTAATGGATGATAGATTAAAGTTAACAGGTTCTATTAGATATGATAAAGCCAAAAATTATGATGGAAATTATTCTCCTAGAGTTTCGTTTGTTTATGCTTTAGATAAAGCAAAAAACCATAATTTAAGAGGTTCATTCCAAACTGGTTTCAGAAACCCATCTACTCAAGATCAATACATTGGGTTTAATATTGGAAATAGAGTCTTAATTGGTTCTGCGCCAGATAATTTAACCCGATTTTCTGAAGATTTACAAATATCTCCAGCTGGAGGCGGAGGTTTTGTAACTTTGAATGGAGAAAATGCATATTATGATTCATTCACAAAAGATTCTTTCTTATTATTTGACGCTGCTTACAGATCTGGACCACCTTCTGGTTTAGCAAATGCTGCTGCTTTGCTTGTAAAAGCGGATGTTGATATTGTAAAGCCTGAACAAGTTAAAGCATTTGATTTAGGATATAGAGGAAATATAAAAGGTTTTGCATTAGATATTAATGGTTACTATAATATTTATAATGATTTTATTGGAAACTTGAACGTTATAACACCTTATTACGGAACAGCTGAAACAAACCCGACAGATTTTTCTTCAACATCTGCAGCTGTATCTTTGGCTAATAGAGACTTTAGAGAATATCAACTTTATACCAATACTGATGTAGTAGTAAAATCATATGGATTTGGATTAGGAATTACTAAAAAAATCTACAAAAATTTTGAATTTAGTGGAAACTATAACTTCTCTGACTTTGAATTTGACAAATCGAAAGACGCTAATTTTGAAGCAAGTTTCAATACTCCTAAACACAGAGTAAAAGCTACTATAGGTAATGATAAATTATTTGGAAACTTGGGTCTTTCTGTAAGTGGAAGATGGAATTCAGAGTATTTATGGGAATCTTCTTTTGCTGATGGTATAATTGAAGAAGCTACGGTTATTGATGTACAAGCTAACTATGCTATAAAGTCATTGAAATCAATTCTTAAAATTGGAGCAACAAATATTGGCGGAAAAGAATACGGACAAGTAATAGGAGCAGGACTTATTGGACAACAGTATTTCCTTTCATTAACTATCACGCCTTAATAAACTCAATACTAAATAAATTTAAAATATCATGATAAAAAATTTCAAATGGCTATTGTTGGTTTCGCTAACCTTTATAGCATGTACTAATGATGATGAAACAGTTGTCGAAACTAATTCATCCGATGGATTACCTTTAACAGCTGGTTCAGCAGATTTCTTTAAATATGTTGCGCTTGGAGATTCTTTTGCAGCTGGATTTAGTGATAATGCATTATTTATTGAAGGACAAAAAGGAGCCTATCCAAACATTTTAGCGCAACAGTTTGCTCTAGTTGGTGGTGGTGCTTTTACAACGCCTTTAATGGCAGATAACGTTGGTGGTTTTTTTGGAAGCGCTATTTATACTCCTAGATTGTATTTAGCTCCGCCAGCAGGACCAGGACTAAGTCCTTCTCCGTCTTCTGTTGCTTTACCACCATATAGTCAAATGGCTTCTACAACTTTTGCTTCTTTGGGTAGTTCTTTTAATAATATGGGAATTCCAGGAGCAAAAAGTTTTCATTTAACTTTTGCAGGTTATGGAAGTCCGGCAGGAAATCCTTATTTTGCCAGATTTGCTTCTACACCTACTGCAACAGTTGTTGAAGATGCAGTAGCGCAAAATCCAACTTTCTTTTCACTTTGGATAGGAGGAAATGATGTATTAGGATACGCTACTTCAGGTGGATTAAATCCTTCAGATATTACTGATCCAACAATATTTAATGCGGTTTATAATTCAATTGTATCTCAGATGACAGCAGGGGGAATTGAAGGAGTTGTAGCCAACTTGCCTTATGTAAGTACATTGCCTTATTTTACAACAGTTCCTTATAACCCTGTTCCTTTAGATGCAACAACCGCAGGGCAATTAAATGCAGGCTTTACAGCATATAACAACGGATTGCTTTTTGCTCAGGCTAACTTACTATTAACAGCAGATGAAGTGGCTAGAAGAACAATATCATTTTCTGCTTCAGCAACCAATAGAGTAGTAATAGTAGACTCTTATTTAACTAACCTTTCAGGTTTTGGGATACCTTCCTATAGACAGGCTACCGCTGAAGATTTAATTGTGCTTCCTGCTAGAAGTTTTATTGGAACAACTGTAGGAGGTAATCCACTTCAAGTTAATGGAGTTTCAGTTCCTTTATCAGATCAATGGGTTTTGTCTAAAGATGAAATTGCAGAAGTAAAAACAGCTACCGATTCTTATAATGTTACTATAGAATCTGTTGCTACTGCAAATAATTTAGCTTTTGTTGATGCTAAATTAATTATGGAAACATTAAGCACCACGGGTATTACCGATAGTGGTTACACTTTAAATTCAACTTATGTGACAGGCGGTGGATTCTCTTTAGATGGTGTTCATCCCTCACCAAGAGGTTATGCTTTAATTGCAAATGAGTTCCTAAAAGCTATTAATTTAAAATACGGGTCTAATTTAAAGGGAGTAAAATTCTCGGATTATAGAATTATGTTCCCTCCAGTTTTATAAAAATTAAATTAGTTAATTTAATAAAAGCCATCCAATTTATGGGTGGCTTTTGTTTTTATCCTTCAGAAATTGTGTTCGTTTTTAAAACTATTAAAATTTTACAAATTTTGTAAAATATTTATTTGATTCTTATATTTTTAAAATTATCTTTGCGCTTTGAAAAAAGAACATTTTTTCATAAACCTAAATAGCTATTAAATAAATACATAAGCAATGTCAAAAGTAATAGGAAAAGTTTCCCAAATCA
>CALQAH020000002.1 GCA_943328505.2 Rhizobium sp. Q54
CTAGCAAGCTCTTCATGATTTACAATTTGATGAATGGTAGTATAAACTTCTTCTCTTAAAGTTGATACGATTAAACCATTTTCGATAGCTTTAGTAATCGCTAAATCAACATCTTTTTTTGTTTTTACAAAAGATAAAATTTCATGAATAATGTTTCCGTATTCAATAGATTTTTGTTGTTTGGTATTCCACATTAAGCTTTCTCGTTGTGCAATTTTAATGCTTTTAGGGTTAAAAGTTGTAGCCACTTGTGGTATTGTTTGTGTTATTTGTAGATTGCTTTTTTCTAAGGAAAGCTTATTTGAAATTCCAAACTCATATTCCATGATGCTTTCATCAAACTTGTTTTCTTGTAAAAATTTGATGAAAAACGAGGACATGTTATTGGGCAAATCTCCTTTTTTACCAATATTCATGGAAGATATTATGTATAATTGCTCTTCGGCACGTGTTAATGCTACATATAAAACATTGATCGTGTCCAGTAAATCTTCTTGTGTTTTTTGATGATAAACTATTGATGCCTCTTCACCGAAATTTTCAACACTCTTATTTTTATCAACTAAAACTTTAGGCAAACCCATAGTTTTTTCATCGGCATTGAGCCAAATTTTTTCGCGTGGTCCTTTTCCAAAATCTTCTTCCGCAAATGGGAAAATTACTACCGGGAATTCCAATCCTTTTGCCTTGTGAATGGTCATAATCCGAACCGCATCGTTTCCTTCGGGAGATGGAATACTCAATTTTTCGCCGTTTTTGTTCCAATAATTTAAAAAATCGGATATTCCTGATTGGTTTCTAACATCGCGTTCTAAAACAATATCTAGAAAATATTGCACATAGGAATTCCTTTTTTCAATTGCAATTCCCATTGAAATGATAATTTCTGTCGCTTCATATAATGACTTTTTTCTGTTATTCTCAAAATTCAAATCAATTTGATGAGTAGAAAGCCAGTCTTGAAATTCCGATTCGTTTACAAATGCCATTCCTTGTGCAATAAAATCATGAATTGGTATATTTTTGGTGTTCTTTTTAGCCAAATAATATAAAAAACTAGCCTTAGATTGCAAGTCATTATTATTGTTCAAATACGATAAAAAGTGAATAATAAATTGCACTTCTGAAGACGAATTGATGAGTAAACTTTCAGAAGATAAAATTGGAATTCCATGTTGTGTTAAATAGTTGGCAATGGCTGTTCCCTGTGCTTTTTTTCGGGTTAGGATTACAATTTCTTTGTTCTTAAAACCCTTTGTTTTTACTTTTAAAATAGTGTTGAAAGTAGCCAACAAATACAAATCGATTTTATCTAAACTCTCTTCATCTGACAATTCTGATTCATTTTCTTTGTCAATTTTTGGAATAAAAGAAATGTTTACATAGCCGCCTTTCTTTGAATTCTCTTTTTGGCGACTGTGGTTTTTATATAAATCTTTGTAATTTTCATTATTAAATTCATTTGATAGAAATTCGAATAAATTATTATTAAACGCTATAATTTGAGAATAACTTCGATAATTGGTGTCTAATGAAAACTGTTTTTTATCAGGATTGTTAAACGGGTTTTTTGTTTTACTCAATTCAATAAACTGCTCTGCTTTTCCGCCACGCCAACGATAAATAGACTGTTTGGGATCACCAACAATCATCAAAGAACCTCTTTCTCCCAACAAATCTTCACTTGATAATGCATTGTCAATGAGCGGAATTAAATTTTGCCATTGCATTTCCGAGGTGTCTTGAAATTCATCGATAAAGAAATGCTTGTATTTTTCACCCAATCGTTCATAAATAAAAGGAGCTGGCTGGTTTTGAATTTGATCGTAAATTAATTTATTAAACTCTGAAATTGATAGAATTCCTTGTTCTTCCTGAATTTTTTTCAATTCAATGCTCAGAGTGTTTAACAATGAAAGAGGTGTTATGTTTTTTAGAAAAGCATCGTAAAAGTTCTTCTTTTCAAATTTGGAATAAATCGATTTTAAAATTTCCAATAGAGCTGGAATAATACTTTCAATCAAAGCTCCGTCTTTAGCAGATTTATTGATTTTTATGTCATCAAATTCGTGATAAGTTTTGTTAATCGGGTTAAATTGACCTTCTTTAATTTTGTTTAAATGATTCGGGAAATGTCCTGCTGAAAATGATTTTAAATCAATTCCATTATTCTCAATCAATAGTATAGCTTGAGTTGCTTGTTCTTTGGTTTGGCTTTCAAGTTCGTTAGAAAGTTGTGTCAATTTGATTTTAATCGTAACAAAATCAGCAATTGATTTGTTTTTAAAATGGGTAATTTCTTCTCGATTGTTTTCGTTTAAAATTAACCTTCCCGTTTCCATAATTTCACGAGAAACATCCCAAGATTTATCATCATCGGTTTTTTCCATTGTAAAATCAACCAGTAAATTGGTCAGTTCTTCGTTGTTTCCAGCTTCGGCAATAATTGCATCAACGGCTTCAGTCAATAAATTTTCGGTATCTAATGAAACTTCAAAAGTTATGGGTAAATTCAAATCATGAGCAAATGCCCGGATGACTTTGTGTGTGAATTTATCAATCGTGGAAATATCAAAAGCAGCATAATTATGTATCAAGTTTTTGATGATGCTTTTAGCTTTTAACTGAATGTTTTGCGCACTCAAACCTGTTTCGCCTTGGATGTCCTGCATTAATTGCTGTGCTTTTTCACTTGGATTGTCTTTGGCAAACTCCGACAGATTTTCTACCACGCGGCTTTTCATTTCGTGTACTGCTTTATTAGTAAAAGTGATGGCAAGAATATTTCTATACGCATCATTTTTACTGGAAGAAAGAATAATTTTTAAATATTCTTTGACCAAAGTATAGGTTTTCCCGGAACCCGCAGATGCGTCGTAAATAGAGAATGCTGGTTTTTGCATCTAGTTTTTATTGATTACATAAATAAAATTCAACTTGCTATCTTCTCCATAATAGGTAACTTCTTGTTCATCAATCTTTATCGCTCCAATTTTTTCAATAGCCTTTTGCGAACGAATATTTTGTGCTCCGATATGAAAATACACTTTATCTACATATTGAAACGCATAATCTAACATCAGTTTTTTTAAAGATTTGTTGTATTCTTTGCCCCAAAAATTTCTTCCAATAAAAGTATAACCAATAATAATTGAATTGTCCTTTTTGTCATAATCATAAAAACGACTACTGCCAATGGGTTCGTTTGTTTTTGAATCACAAATAATGAACGCTCCTTTGGATTGTATTGCTCCTTCAAAATAATTTTGAAAAACGGCTCTTTGATAGCGCAATTTATTAGGATGTTGTTCCCAAACTAAGGGATCGGAAGCAATTTGAAAAAGCGACTCAAAATCTTTTTCTTCTAATGGAACTAAGTTAACAAGTTCGTTTTGGAGGTTTTCTGGCTGTAAATTAAAGTTCATTGGTACTGCAATTGCATTAGCCCAGATAGCAGTGGAAATCTCCCGATTTTTTATCGGGAATTGCAACGGATAGCTGGAAATAGCTTCTAATAATGATTTAATAAAATTATACTATAATAGTGTAACTTATTTCGAAGTTAAATTTATAACTTTGGGTTCATTTAATTACTAATTTTTTAAAAAATATATATCATGGCTTTTGAATTACCACAATTACCTTATGCATACGATGCATTAGAACCACATATTGATGCAAGAACGATGGAAATACATCATACGAAACATCATAACGCCTATACAACCAACCTAAACGCTGCTGTTACTGGCACCGATATGGAAGGAAAAACAATTGAAAACATTTTGATTAATTTAGACAAAACAAACGCAGCAGTTCGTAATAATGGTGGTGGTTTTTACAATCACAATCTGTACTGGGCTGTAATGTCACCAAATGGCGGCGGTTTACCAACTGGTGATTTATTGAATGCAATTGAAAAAGATTTTGGAACCTTTGACGAATTCAAAGCTCGCTTTGCCAAAGCAGGCGCAACACAGTTTGGTTCTGGATGGGCATGGCTTTGTGTTCATGAAGGCGGAAAATTAGAGGTTTGTGGAACACCAAATCAAGACAATCCATTGATGCCAGGTGTTGGTTGTGGAGGAACTCCTATTTTAGGAATGGATGTATGGGAACATGCTTATTATTTACATTATCAAAATCGTCGTCCTGATTATATTGAAGCCTTCTTTAGTCTAATTAATTGGTCTGAAGTTTCTAGACGTTTTGCAGTTGAGAAATAATTAACAATTCGACATTGCGTATAAACCCAATTGTGAAAGCAGTTGGGTTTTTTTTAAAATTAAACAGGCGGAATCTCTTCCGCCTGTTTGCCCCAAATCTACCATAAACTTAACCTACTTAATTCTATGGAAATACAAATTTAACAACAATGTGTTAAAAAAGGTGTTTTTTTTACAAATAAATTGGGATGATAGTCAAATGAGGGTAGAAATACTCCTATTAAAATAGTTTTTTAGGGAAATAAAATAAAAAAGGTGAAAATTTCTTTTCACCCTTTTTGCCCCAAATCTACCATAAACTTAACCTACTAATACTATGGTGGAACAAATATAAAGTCATTGAGAAGGTACAAACAAATTTTTCAGACCAACTACCGTTAAACTCGTTAATGTGAGATTTTATAAAATAAAAAAGGTGAAAATTTCTTTTCACCCTTTTTGCCCCAAATCTACCATAAACTTAACCTACTAATGCTATGGTGGAACAAATATAAAGTCATTGAGAAGGTACAAACAAATTTTTCAGACCAACAACCGTAATTCTCGTTAAAAAGCATAAAATGTTAAAATCTTAATAAGCACGAGCATCTTTGCCTTCATAAAAATTCATAAATGCTTTATTTACAACACGATTTCCTCCTGGTGTTGGATAATCCCCGGTAAAATACCAATCCCCTAAATTTTTAGGGCAAGCAATGTGTAAGTTGTCAACCGTTTGAAAAATAATTTTTACTTGCGCTTTTATATCTTCCGAACTTAACATTTCGGCTATTTTATCGGATACTTCTTGATCTGTAAAGGGTTTGTAAATTTCGGTAACATAATTTACAACTTCATCATCTTTATAATTTTCTTGCGATTTGCATTTTAAATAAACCTCATCTACTATATGATATACGTTTCTTTCTTTTAAAAGTTCTAATGTGGCTTTAAAAGCAATAAGTCCTTCTAATTTTGCCATATCAATTCCATAACAATCTGGATATCGAATTTGTGGTGCTGATGAAACTACAATAATGCTTTTAGGATTTAATCTATCCATCATTTTGAGGATGCTTTTCTTTAATGTAGTTCCTCGAACAATGCTATCGTCAATAATTACTAAATTATCGGTAGATTTAATCACGCCATAAGTAACATCATAAACGTGGGCCACCAAATCATCTCTACTGCTATCCTCTGTTATAAAAGTTCTCAATTTGGCGTCCTTTATAGCAACTTTCTCCGTTCTTATTTTAACCGATAATATTTCTTCTAATTTTTCTTTAGTAAGCACTTTCCGATTATCGAGAATGAATTTGTTTTTTCTTTGATTTAAAAAATCTTGAGCCGCTTCCACTATTCCGTAAAATGATGTTTCCGCAGTATTGGGAATATAGGAGAAAACAGTATTGTCTGTATCATTGTCAATAGCATCTAATACCGCTGGCAAAATTAGTTTGCCCAAGTGTTTTCTTTCTTGATAAATTTCGGCATCACTACCTCGTGAAAAATAGATGCGCTCAAAAGAACATGCTTTTTTAATGGTTGGAGTAATGATTTCCTCTTGTGTTATTTTACCATTTTTTTTAATGATTAAGGCATGACCGGGATTTAACTCTTCCACTTTTTCAAATGGCACATTGAAAACCGTTTGAATAACGGGTCTTTCCGATGCTACTACAACTATTTCATCATCTTGATAAAAATAAGTTGGTCTAATTCCAGCTGGATCTCTAAACACAAATGCATCGCCATGTCCTAATAAACCTGCCATTGCGTATCCACCATCCCAACCTCGTGAAGCACGTTTTAAAATTTTAGCAATGTCTAATTTTTCTGCAATTATTGGTGAGGCTTCTCTTTTAGAAAGTCCGTTATTTTTACATTCTTGATATAAATCGGTAACTTCATCATCGAGAAAATGACCTATTTTTTCCATAACTGTAACCGTATCCGCCATTTCTTTTGGATGCTGTCCCAATTCTACTAAACTATTAAAAAGCTCTGTAACATTGGTCATATTAAAGTTTCCAGCCAAAATCAAATTTCGGTGCATCCAATTATTTTGACGCAAAAAAGGGTGTACACTTTCCAAACTGTTTTTCCCAAAAGTTCCATAACGCACATGGCCTAAAAATAATTCACCGATATAGGGAATATTCGCTTTTTGCAAAGCAACATTATCCTGATATTCTGGATGCGTCAATAATTCCTCATTGATTCTAGCATTGATTTGAGCAAAAACATCTTGTATTGCTTGTGCTTGATTCGAACGAACGCGGCTAATGTATCTTTCGCCTGCCTCTACATCTAACTTAATAGATGCAAATCCTGCACCATCTTGACCTCGATTGTGTTGCTTTTCCATTAAGAGATACATTTTTTGAATCCCGTAAAAAGCTGTGCCGTATTTTTCTTTATAGAATTCTAACGGTTTTTTTAATCGTAAAAGAGCTATTCCACATTCGTGTTTTACTGCATCGCTCATTGTCTTGTAGTATTGTAGTTAGTTGTTCGTGTCTTTAAACCATTCAGAAATTGAGGTTCATTAAGGCTTAATTTTCTTGATGTCTTAATGGTTTGAAAACTTATTATTGTAACAAAAAATGCCCCGAAATTTCGAGGCATAAATTTATGATAATTCAATTTCAAATTGTGTTAAAGATTTGAATTGTTTTAGTCTTTCTTGAACTTCTTCTTTTTGAAGGTTAACCATTCGTTCTGTTCCAAATTTCTCAACACTAAAGGAAGCTAAATTGGAACCATATATAATGGCTTTCTTCATATTGTCAAATGAAATGTTTTCACTTTGGGTTATAAACCCTGAAAAACCGCCTGCAAAAGTATCACCAGCACCGGTTGGATCAAAAACTTCTTCTAAAGGTAATGCAGGAGCAAAGAATACTTCTTTCCCTTGAAACAATAACGCACCGTGTTCTCCTTTTTTAATTACAACAAATTTTGGACCCATCATTTGGATTTTTGCAGCTGCTTTTACCAAAGAATATTCTCCTGACAATTGACGAGCTTCTTCATCATTAATCGTAATTACATCAACACGTTTTATTACTTCTAATAATTCCGGTAAGGCACAATCCATCCAAAAATTCATCGTGTCAAGCACAACCAATTTAGGTTTTACTTCCATTTGATCCAAAACACTGCTTTGCACAAAAGGATGTAAATTGCCCAACATTACTACATCGGCGTTTTTAAAATTTTGGGGTACAACTGGTTTGAAGTCTGCGAGAACGTTTAGCTCTGTTACTAAAGTGTCTCTTGAATTTAAATCATTGTGATATTTCCCGCTCCAAAAGAAGGTTTTCCCTCCTTTTACAATTTCTATAGCTGAGATATCAATATTTCTATCGGTTAATAAATCTAAGTATTCTTGAGGGAAATCTTCACCAACAACCGAAACTATTGCTGATTGAATATTGAAATGTGAAGCTGAAAGCCCGATAAAAGTTGCAGCTCCTCCTAAAATTTTATCTGTTTTCCCAAATGGAGTTTCAATGGCATCAAAAGCTACAGTTCCGACTATTAAAAGTTTGTTCATTGTATATTGTTTGAAATAATGCGCAAAGATAGGTCATAACTTTCAGAGATGCAAAGTATCCTAATTATTTACAATGTGGTAATTAAATTGAACCTAGACGCAATCTTTTAAAATTAAATGCATCTTATAGTTATAAATAAAGTTTCATAAATTCTAACTATGAAAACACTTTCGTTTTTTTCTGTCTAAAGCAAATTTGTTTTTTATCGGTCATATGTAATTCGCATTTCATCAGTTATAACTTCCTAGTCGAATCTCGTTGTCTTAATTCTGTTTTAATGATAGTTGTTTTAAAAGCCAAATCTTCTTCTTTGCTTTCTAATTTATCTATCAACATTTGGGCGGCAACTTCTCCAATTTCTGGTCCATGTTGACTCACCGTGGATAAACTAGGCGTCATTCTGCGCGACCAAACTCCATCTGCAAAACCTATTACAGAAAGTTCTTCTGGTATTTTAAGTCCTTTTTTAATTCCCAATTTTATGGCAGAAACTGCAGCATGTTCATCAAGAGCAAAAACAGCATCTACGTTGTTTTTATCAAAGAAATTTTTTGTTTTAGCATCAAAATCTTCATTGTTTTCGGTTAAAATAATTAAGTTTTTATCGATTTCAATTCCCTTGCTTTCGATAGCTTTATAAAATCCTTTGGCTCTTAATTTTCCAACGCTTAAATTATCAATGGTAGAAAATAAAGCAATTCTTCTACAGCCTGTTTTTATCAAATGTTCTGTAGCGTTTACTGCCGATTCAAAATCATCCACAATTACTTTATCACAATTCACCTCATCCGAAATCCTATCAAACATCACTATTGGTGTCCCTTCATTGATGATGGAATTAAAGTGTCCAAACTTTTCCAACTTCTGAGATTCTTCAGAAATGGAAAGTATAAAACCATCAATTGTTCCGTTGCTCAACATTTCTAAAGCATTAATTTCTTTTTCAATGGATTCATTCGAAATACATGTAATGATATTATATCCCTTTTCATCGGCTACTTTTTCAATGCCTGTGAAAACTTTAGCAAAAAAGGAATTTAAAATATTTGGGATGATTACGCCTATTGTTTTGGTTCTTCTATTTTTTAAACTTAAGCCAATCACATTAGGCTTATAATTTTTAAGCTTTGCGTATTCTTTGACCCGTTGTTTTGTTGGTTCGCTAATTTCCGGACTTCCGTTCAAGGCTTTAGAAACAGTAGATATCGAAACCCCTAATTCCTTTGCAATTTCTTTTAATGTAGCTTTTGATTTCATTTTGAATGTGTAAAATGTAAAAATAACAAAATATTCGTATAATTCTGAACTTGAATTAGATTCTCGAGATACTTGATTTTTAATTCTTAAATTTACAAAGAAATTTTATTGCTTATTTAAAATTTTAAAATTGTGCTAAAAAAAGTTGCTATGAGAAAAATTGAACATATTGGAATTGCCGTAAAAAATTTAAACGAATCCAATTTACTTTTTGAAAAATTGTTCGGAAATCCAGCCTACAAGCAAGAAGAAGTAGTGAGTGAAGGAGTAAAAACTTCTTTTTTCATGAACGGACCCAACAAAATAGAACTTCTTGAAGCAACAAACCCTGATAGTCCAATTGCAAAATTCTTAGAGAAAAAAGGCGAAGGCATTCATCACATTGCTTTTGACGTCGAAGATATTGTAAGTGAGATGGAACGTTTAAAAAAGGAAGGATTCATTGTTTTAAATGAAACCCCAAAAAAAGGAGCCGATAACAAACTTGTAGCTTTTTTACACCCAAAAGGAACCAATGGCGTTTTGATTGAGCTTTGTCAAGAAATACGCTAAAAATAGTTGCGAAAATTCAAAAATAGTAGTAATATTGCAACCTCTTAACCGGTCCTATAGCTCAGTTGGTTAGAGCACCTGACTCATAATCAGGTGGTCCTTGGTTCGAGCCCAAGTGGGACCACCAACATTATCAAGCCTTTACATATTGTAGAGGCTTTTTTGTTGGCTCTAAGTGTACTTGTTGAGTGTACTTAGTTAAATTAAACCACCACTTATGCTAAAACAAAAACCCTATCTTTCGAATAGGGTTTAATGTTCCAATATAAGTGTTTTTACTTCGTTTCAACTCTTGGGTTAAACAATCTAAAACCTTTCTCTTTTACTGCTTTTGCGATTTGAGTTTTGACCATATAATTTTTTTGTATAACGCTTTTTGTCTTTTGGTAGCCTAAAGACTCAACAAGTCCTGTTTGAGTTTCTATCTTTGTTAAAAACGATTTTCTAAGGTGTTTTAAGCCAACCTTAGCGGTAACTCCTGACTTGTCTCTATAGAACTTGAAAGAGTGAGACAATAGCTTAGCCATTGAATCTCTACTAATATCTTCATCTGGACCAATCAAATATCTATCTTCACCCAAATGGTTTTTATAGTCTAACCTATTGAGTAAATCTTCCAACTCTGGAGAATAAGGTATCGGCACAATCTTTGTTGGTTTCGATTGGTCATAGTTATGTGTTTTTTCATATTTCAAATCAACACCCAATACATAATCTAATTCCCCGTTTTCATCCAATACAATATCCGAATACTTGATTGAAATTGCTTCGGTATTCCTCATTCCTGAATATGCTATTATTTCAAAAGCTTCTTTTACGTATGGGCGATACATTTTTTTTCTAACACCATTTTTATAGGTATGTATAGAATTATTTTCATCGGAGCAACTATGAAGGATTTTATCAAAATCAGAATCAGCAATATTAATTGGATTTGGCGATTCACTTTTTAATCTAGCTGAGGCCATTGGATTAAAAATTTCATAGCCTTTGAGCACAGTCAAAAACTTATAAAAACCTTTATTTGCTGTAATGTTGTGATTATAAGTTGAAATGCTTTTACATTTTTTATATAACTCTTCAAAATAACTATTGACCAAGTTTTTATCCACTTTGTAAATCGAAAGTTCTTCTTTACTATTTTTTTGCAGATAGTCTTTTAATTTACATACATAGCCAATAGTATCTCTAATGTATTCACGCCTTCTTAACTTTCTTTCAAAAAAAGGCACGTCCACATTCTCCAACCAATCACTATACATCATAATGCATTCAGTAAACAATTCGGGTTTAATCTCAACTGTTGGCGTTGGAGTTATAAATTTAATAGGGTTTGACAATTCTTTTTTGAATTCCAGCAATTCTTTGATTGCTTCATCAAAGTCCAACGACTTTAAATCCCTTGTTTTGCGATTTCCATTCGCTTTGATTACCGCTTTGTACTTCTGACGTTCCAACGGATGATTACAGCCTTTGTAAGGCGTTTGCGACACCTCAATGTGTCTGCTACACTTCTTGCAAACTATGTGCAAGCCTGTGAATTTTTTATATTTAAGTATTTTCATATATAACTTATTTTAATGCGAGTGTAATTTATTTTGGTGACCCACCAAATAGTTTTTTAGACAAATTTCCTTTTGGGATGTACCCAGTTTGAGTTTTGCTTGCATTGGCATTCAAATCCAATATTTTATACAACTCTCCTTTATTATATGCCTCATAATATTGCATCCAAACATCACCGTGTTTTTGTTTTAAATACTTTATCAGAGGCATATTATAGGTTAATTCAAATTCTGCTTTCATAACAAACTCACCTGTTGAATCTTTGTAAACATGTAAATAGTTTTTACCACACCAATTACGAATAGTTCTCTTATCCTTCCTGTTTATAAAGGAGGATATATCGCTGAGATACATTCTATTTATTGGTGTTGAGAGCATTTTTTCTTTTTAAATTACTTTAATATCGAATTCATATTCTCCTATTACAGGAGTTAAATTCTGAAATTCAGGTGTATTGTATATAATGATTGCATCATGCAACCTAACAGCGGTGTAATCTAACCTGTTGATATATTTAAAATCCTCAATAAGATTATCCTCCATTTTGGTCATGGTTTTGTAAAAACTGCCTTTTTCAGCAAGCGTTAACTCAATTATTTTAGACACTTGGTCTTTGGTGTAGCCACAAACCTTGAAAAATATCTTGGCATCATGTACGGACCTCTTGTTATCATTGAGCATCATGTTGAACCATATTTTAGCTTCACTTCTTTCAATTTTGTATTTCTTTTCCAAATTGCTGTAAACATCTTGTGCTATATTGCTTCCAACTAGAGTATCTAAAAAGGATGCAAATGCACTTTTGATGTCGCATTGAATCAGTTGATAAGGGGTGTAACCTCTAAGCTGCCTTGTTGTTTTGGTAGCTGTGTTGAACACTCTGTTGTCAATACTGGTTGTTTTGAAACCGAACATGTGACCAGCACAAGACAAAGAAAGTAGGGACAGAATATAGTATTTATAGCGTTCCACTTGTTTTTCTATTGAATACGTATTCATCTTTACCGTATTTCTAATACCATGCTTACAAGCCAACAAAGAATTCTTAATTCTCTCGGCTTTATCCATAATTTGGTTAACATCTGACTGCGAATAACCTTCTAGTTTTGATAATTGTTTGACGATGTCTCTGTTCGTGTTGTTGAATACTCTTTTACCAATTAGCGATTTTGAATATTCCTTGGTCAGTTTATCCAAAGCTTCTTTATTGTCATTTTCAATCAATGCCTTGACATCCTGATTTGATTCCGTTGATAGTGATTTGATGTAATCGTTTAAAATACATTCGCTAACCACGCTAAATCCATGAACAATTCTGTTGGTTTCTTCGCTATACTGACCGTTTTCAATCATCTGTATAACATATAAGCTGTTGATGATTTGTTTTGCTTTGAAATAAATGTTACTCCAGTCATGCGTAAATATCAATCCAGGCATTATAATTTCATCTTCTTTCAATGGGCATAACGCACCATTTTTTATTGCAATATCCATTTGCGTTTTGGAAACCCTGAACTTGGTTATTTTATCCATTTCACTCATTTTATCAGGATTGGCAAGGTCATTTACATCAATGAATGTTTTAGCAGTACTCAAAAGTCTTTCGTATCGGTCCGCTCTTGCATTGAGCAGATACTCTGATTGCGTTTCTACCGCCATATAAGCTGTTGCCCATAACAACAAATCTTTTTTTCCGAAGCCATTAAAATTGTTGTCATCGCCTTTGATATTGCTGTAAACCTTTTCTAGTTCTTTCTTGATGATATAAACATCTTGGTCCTCTTGGTTGATTAGGTTTCGATATTTGATTGGGAAGCTGACCGATGTTGCAACTACTGTTCCTTGAGCATCTTCATCATTAACGGTAAATCCGTAATCGTTCAAAGAGTCTATTAGGTTGGCTTTTGGGTAGCTTAAAGCATGGTTTATTCCATTGATAACGGGCTGGATTTTCTTTAAGTGTCCTTTTTCAAAGTCAATTTGGTTAATTTGGCTCTCAAGCTGATTGATATTGATGTTATTGGAATTAGAACACATGTAAAATATTCGTGCATCTAGCACCTTCGCTCTTACTCTGCCATAGGATTGATTTACTTGGTTGACGTTATAGGCATCAACCATGGAGAATTCATCCATTATGATTCCGACACTTGCATCAAAGTCTAAATCAAAACCGATTTGGTATTTGGTTGATAATATGTATACATCAGCAGTTTCGTCAATTTTTGCTTTAACAATGTTATCATACTCTTCATAGGATTTTGTTTTAACTCCACTTGTTTTTACAGCAAGAGTATCACCAACAAGTATTTGGGTCTTGTAGCCTAGGTTGTCTTCGTTCAGGATGTTTTGAATCTTCTTTAAGTCGTTGGTGAACAGGACCACCTTGTTACCTTTATCGCAGTTTGATTTGATGAAGTTCCAATAGTTGTTCAGCGGTGAAATAGTTATCTTTTTCACCCTTTTTACCTCACGCTCTATCTTATAAATGTCCATGTCTTTTAGAATGTGCTTCGGCACATCTAAGTTTTTGTACGTTGGTGTTGCTGTTGAAAGGGTGAAATTACCCGTGTGCTCCATGAATAGGATGTCATAGAAAACAGTCATACTAGCTCGGTAATCGCTTTCAGCGTACACCTGTGATTCATCAACAAAGAATGGTATTTGCATAATCTTGTCATACAAGGACTTATTGTTCTTTTTGACTTCAATGATTTGTTCAGGGGTTGTGTTTAACACAACATGGTTGCCACGTCTTAACTCACTTTCAAAATGATGCCATCTATCCTTTGAATTTTGATATATAAACATCTGATGAGATAATCTAACTTTTTCTTTACCCATTATCATCCCCGAAATTGGGGAAATTATGATGATGGTTTGGTCTGTTATGTTTAAAACTGCAGTTGTTCCTCCGATACCTGTATCACCTTTGATAATTAATTTGTTATTGGTGAAGTCGGTTATTATGCCATTGGCATAAGTGTCATTGCTTACATGACTTTTTATTTTTATTATGTACATCTAGTGTATGTTTTAATTAATACTTTTTTATAAAGCTTTAAAATCATTATGATTCTTTGAGATAATAAGAGGCACAAAGTCCTTTGCAATAGGCATAGCAATGCCTTAACAAAACAATAGAACCATGGTTTTGAGCATTAAAAATCAAAGAAATAATAATTTGGCTTGTGCGATTTGATGAATTGGTGATGCGTTATTTGCATCACATAAATTAATCTTATTTACACAATTGTGTTAGTAATCAATGTTTTATGATTAATTATAGTCTTGCCAGTTTTTGATATGTATCTAAAAAGAAAGGACAAAATGGCAAGACAGTTTTCAATGATAACAATCATAAACCTGAATACAATTTTGATTTGATTCCACCTTATGGTGGTTCCAAATAACACATTAGATTTTCATTGTGTATTCCAATATTGGTTAAATACCAGACGCTATATTCTGTTCTAACCTTTAAATCTTTTAGATTCTCAATTGAACTTTGTACTTTTTTAAAAATCTCTTTTCCCATTTTTCTTTGGATTTTACCGTTAACAGTAGACAATAGATTTCTACCCCCACTAAAATGAGGTGATAAATATTTCATTATTAATAATTTGATTTGCTCCTTTCCTGACTTGGAAAGGAGTCAGATGCGAACTAGATAATTAACATCTACTTATTTTTGGACTATGCCATAAGTCGGCTTTGTCTTCTATTTTTCTTTACTCCTTTTCTGAATTTCATGTGTTTCCAATTGAAATTAAAACTTTTATCTACTAAATTCACTTCAGGGGTATCGGCAATTATTTCTTGGGTAACGACATCAACCAACGATTTTTGCTTTTGTGCTTCTTTTAAAGCCCTCTTTTCGGCTAAATAAGTAGTTGATGGCTTAACATAAGCTTTAGCCAATTCAATCTCTTCTAGGGAAATCGATTCGTTTTCACTTTTCAAAATATACTCAATGAATGTTGTTCCATACAAGTAGGTTCTTTTACCATCAACAAGAAACGATATAATGGTATAACCATTGATTTGAGCGTTAATCGCTTTGTTTCTTTGACCGATTATTTTACCTGTTTCTCGGTCATATTTATAACCTTTTTCCAACGCCAACGCACATTTGGTGTTGTTGTTTGAAATTCTTTCTTCTTTGCTTAAAGTAGTTTTTAATGTAGTTTTCATGTTGTTGTTATTTATTAAAGTGTGGTATTTTGGAAATTCGAAAATCTTTAAATCGTCAGGAATTGGTATAATCTTATCCACCTGTTTAAAGAAGAATGAAACCCCATTCTCTTTGCATTGGTCTCTTAGAACTCTGCCCCAGTCCGTGTTGAAAGGTCTTTTTACACGACCTGATTCGCCACCGTTAATAATCCAATCAACTGTGTCAATAAGTCTCAAATCTGATTCTTTCATTTTGACAGTTAAGTCAATTTCATCTAACTGAGGTTCTACTGATAAAAATCGTTGACCATTTACCTTATAAAGTTGTGGAATCAAATCATTAGCAGTTTGTTGATTTACAACCGATGTTCCAAACATTACATTCTTTGGCGGATTAGTTTTCCATGACTCAGGAATGTATTTGTTAATATTTGATGGCCTCTTGGTCAAAAGTAAAAACATAAGGTTAGGACAATTTGGAACCACCTCGTTAAAGAATCTATCCCTAAGTTGTCCTGTATTCCAGAACTCATCCTCATCTTTGACTAGAATTTTTGTATTTTCATCAAACATTCCTTTTGGTTTCTCGAAGATGTCCATCATGGAACCAACAAATACCCTGTGCATTTCACCAGCTTTTTCAGCATCACGTTGAAATTTATACACATCTTGAAACGATGATTTAATCTTTCTACGGATAGAATTTCTACCCCATAATTTAAGCCCCCATCGTTCAGCCCAAATTTTTGCGTAACAGTTGAGACACCCTGAGTGTACTTCCATACATCCCCACCACAAGTTAAGAGTGTGTTTTGTCCACTCAATCGAACTATTTTTTGCCATTTTTTCTAACTTTTAAATTGTTATTAATATTTTCTTTGGTCATTTGACCATTTGTAACGGTGCTGTTCACCATTACTTGAACTGGATTTCCATGTTTATCCAATTTGATTATAAAATGCGGACCCTCAGTCCATTTAAATTTTTTCATAATAAATTATTTTAAATTAAAGAATGATTCCCTGCTCCCCAATTTTGGTTGGAATTAAGTATTAGACAATATTTAATCTTAATAAAGGGATAGGATATTATGCTTTTTTCAGTGCTTTATTATTTTTTTTCCAAACAATTATTGAATTATAAAACTCTCGTAATGTTTCAGTGAATTGTTCTTTTGTTAAATAACCACCATTCCCCAAAAATTGATGACGGGAGTTTGACTCAACAAACATTGAATAAGGTTTTGCGTTTGTTTTGAAGTTTAAAGTTGTAAACTCTTTAATCTTTTCAAATTCTTCTTCGGTAACAACTAACAACTTTGCATGATTACCATTAATAGTTGGAACAACTATGCTAATAAATATTAATTTTGGACTTCTCATTTTTTTTATTTTGAAATTATTTTTCGATTTTTAAGTAATCATCCAATAAGCTAGTTTCTTTGATTAATAATCAAATAAATATTTAATTTGGAATTACTTTTTAAATGATAAATCATCCCGATTTTCATTTATATCTCAGAGTTGAGATAATAGATTAGTTACTTGTTCGCATCATAGGCACTTGTTTCAGTTTGCTGATGCGAAAGTATCTAGGGTCTAAATTGGGGTCGACCCTTTTTTTAAAATAAAAATGTAACTACTTGATATTCTTTAATATATCGTCAATTATTTTTTGTTCGTCAGCAGGAACACTTCCCTTGTAGGTACCGTTTATAAGGTTTTTTGCGGTGTCAATATTAATTTCCATAATTATGGATAATATTCTATTTTTATAACCTTGGGAGCATTTTAAAGAAGTAATAATTTTTGCAAGTCCAAGTTCATTTAGTAATTCATACCTTGTACTTACTCTATGTTTTGATGATTGAATTTCAGGAATAGCTATTTTGTTTTGTTTACTCTGGCCGAGATATTCAGAGAATTTCTCACCAAATTCAAATTTTGATTTTAATTCTAAAAGTTTAGAAATTTTATAATCAATGATTTTTAAATTAGTAATAATATAATTTGGAATGTTGTCAAAATCATAAAATATCCTTAAAACATTGTAATTTGATTTTAAATTATCAATTAGAGAAATTACAATGGTGATTAAATTTTGAAACATTTTATCGTCAATTTTTAAATCAACTTGACTTATAATAAGTTCATCCAATTCAATCACCATGTTATCTATTTGAGATTTAGATGAATTTATTTCAACGTTTCTTTGAAGTAAAAATTCATTTAAATGAGCATCAAAATTTATTTCAAATTTTCCTATTTGATTTATTATTTTTACAACAGTTTCAATATTATTTTCCATATCAAAGAATTTAAACTAACAAATTAAATAATTTTTTACAAAATGAATTATGTTATATCCAAGAATATTGAGAATGTTATAAAATATGGCGTAATATCCGAAAAAGGAGAAATCATAGTTGATTTAAAATATGACAGTATACAAATTACAAATGAATACTTTATCGTTAAATTAAATAAAGCTTATGGTGTTACAAATTACACAGATGAATTATTTATTGAAATTGAATATGAAAATATAGAAAAATGTATTGGAGGGTTCATTGTAAAAAAGAATAACTTATATGGTATAGTTAATTTTTCTGGAGAATTAGTTTGCAACATAATTTATAATAAAATCTATTGTAATGATGGATGTTTTTTTGTTGAATGTGATAGCAGAGTTGGAATTATTGATAATAATTATAAAAATTTAGTTCCCGTTAAATTCGATACAGTTTCAAAACATGAAATTGATAATTTATATGTTGTTTCTATAGATGATAAGTATGGAATCTTTGATGTTCAACAAAATTTTGGTACTGATTTTCTTTTTGATAAAATATATAATAGCGGCTCAAAGGACTTTATAGCAGCAAGACTTAATGATAAATATGGTTTTATAAACAAAGATGGAGTCTGGTCAATTAATCCAATTTATGATTCTGTTAATGATTTCGATAATAATAATTTATCGATTGTTAGAATTGGCTACAGAACTGGTTTAATTGATAAAAATGAAAACTGGATTTTAAGTCCAATATTTAATTCTATTCAGTATCTTGAAAACAATTATCTTGTGCTTACTAATGAAAACAAAAAATTATATTTTGATAATAATGGGGAAAGCATAAATAATGAGTTTATTATAAATAATATATCAAGAAAAAAAATAGAAGTAGTTTATAAAAATTATAAGTATGGATTAATTGATATTGATGATAATTTTATAATTGAGCCTAACCTTGATTACCTAACCGAAATTAAGAATAATTTATATGTTTTCTACACAGATTCAAAGCTAGGGTTGTTAAATGGCAAAAATGAAATTGTTTTAGAGCCCAAATATGAAATAAAAAGTTGGAATCTTCCGAGTCCAAACATTATAAGAGTCCTACTTGATGATACTTACATTTTTTTTGAGCTTAACAACTTCAATATAATTGGTGAAGATATTTCACATGTTGAATTTTTCAGATACGGTAAAAACTCGATTGCATCGAATAAATTAAATAAACAAGGTATTGTTGATGAAAATTTAAATTGGTTAGTATTCCCAATTTATGATAAATTATACTGTGAAGATTCAAATAATTTGTTCAAAGCAGTTATTGGGAAAAAATATGGCTGGATTGATATTAATGGAAATTGGAAAATAAAACCAATATTTGATTTGAATCCGAAATTTGAATCCGAAATTTCACATTTCATAATTGAAAGTTTAGAATTTAATTTCCCAGAAGATTCGGAAACTTTCTATCTGTTTGACAATATTCCATCTAATACAAAAATTAATTTAGACTTTAATTTTTCTAAAGAGCTAAAGCATTTGGGTTTTATTGATGATTCTTTAAACAAAGATTTTTCATCAGGCATATATATATCCACAAAAGAAGAAGAGGTTTTTCTAATTTTAGTTGAAAAGTGGAGTAACCCAGTAGTTGTCAGTTTAAATCCATGGGATGAAAATCAAAGACTAAATAGTATTGAATATAACGAAGTAGAGTGTTTATTGGAGTTAACATTTGAATTTTATAATGACTTGCCAAATGCTAAAAGAAGGTTGGTTTTAGAAAATGAAACTAAAGATTCTATTTTTAAATTAAACTCAACATATATTTTTAGTTTCTACAATAAAAGAATGATGAAACATTTAGTGGATTTTGTTGAAAATGTAATTTATCAGTTAGATTAAAAATGTTTGCTATACTCTATTACAATAAGTTCTATGCCTCATATTAGTGTGTTTTAAACCACGGCACATATGCAATCCCATCATTTCCCCTTCTAACTACTTTTGGTGTTTTCAATTGACTCTCCACTTGTTTCTTTTAAAGGGATAACAATGGTTAGTTTGTCTGAGTAGGTTTTTGGTATTTCCATGATTGTTGTTTGTTTTTATTATAAATATATGGATGGTATGGAAAGGGGCTTAAATTTTTGGTGAAAAATATTGGAAAATATTTTTTTTAAAAAAGGGAAATGTATTTTTTGGGATTGAATTTTCAAAAATATTTAAAATTTAAAAACAGCTTTATGCACCCCTTTAAATGAACATACAGGGGGGTCAGCTCAAGGAGGTAACGGAGGGGGCCAGGGGTTTGTAGATTTAATATGTGTTAAGGTTTGAATTACAATGTCAATTGCCTAGTTTTGATATATTAAAATATAATAACACCGCTCAAGAAGCTATTGAAGAATATTATTGTTCTTGAAATAAAAACGATACAATGAAAAAAATATATTTAATCTTAACACTGCTCCTATTTAGTGTTTGTTGTTTTTCTCAAAGTCGTTATGTTTCACAAACAACAAAAAAGATTGTATACACTAGAGATGGTGGTATATGCCAATGTTGTGGTAGTTCTTCTAGCTTAGAATATGACCATATCGTTCCATTTTCTTGTGGTGGTAGCAGCAATCCCTCAAATATTCAATTGCTTTGTCGCAAATGCAATCGAAGCAAATCAAACAGTTGTTATTGTAAAGTTCATGATAAAAAAGTAGGTTCAAATTGTTGTGATGGCAAGACTAATAATAGGTCCGCAACTACATCAACCCAATGTGGAGGCACAACAAAAAAAGGCAAAAGATGCAAAAAAATGACAACCAACACTAGTGGCCGATGTCATTTACACTAATAATTTATTAACTCAAATTAAACTAGAACGGATATGAGTATGTTATTTGCAATTGACACTAAAACGGAGGAAATAATCGTTTCAGATTCACCAAAAGGAAGTAATGAAATTAAATTTATTGAACGAATTAAACATGTAGACAATGAAGTTCTTTATAATTCTGTTGTTGCTTTAACAAGTATTACAAAGGACCCCAATTTTGATGTTGCAATTTTTAAAGCAATGGATAAGGTCTGCCAAATGATATATAATAAAAACAAATAAGACATGCATCATGACATTGTTTTATCAATTAATTTTTAATTTGATTCTTACAAAAAATTCATTATGTTTGTAACTTATATCATTAATATGAAACTATTATTACTCGTTTTTTTATTTTCATTTTCAACGCTTTACAGCCAAGAACTTCATCACCAAATGCTGTCTGCTCAAGGAAGTAGCAAAGAGCTTTCTAACGGCATCTATGTAAGTCAAACCATCGGTCAGCAGAGTGTTATTGGTAACTACACAAAAGAGGGAAAAACATACGGTCAAGGATACCAACAAAGCGTTTGGAGTAAGTACATTAGCACTAACTCTAACAATGCGATTACAACGGTTACCTATCCAAATCCGTTTATATCTACAATAAACTTTCAGTTTTCACAAGCTATTAAAGAACCCATATCTGTTAGCGTGTTTGATATTCGTGGTAGACTTATCTTTAACCAAGAAAAACAAGCTTCAGGAAACATATTAACTATTGATTTACCCAATTTAGCTTCAAGCAATTACTTGGTACGTTTATCATCACCTAATTATACTTATTACACACAAATACTTAAACAATAATGAAAAAACTTTTACTAATTGCATTGATTGCGTTGTCGTTTCAACACATACAAGCACAAGAGATTTACCTTCAAACAGGTAAAAACTATACCAAATACGATTACAAAAGCGATACAAGTTCTTCACCGAGCCTGCAATCTGGAAGTGGAAACTTTTATGAGATTGGTTATGTAATGACGCTTAACAATGAAAAATTAAAATATGCTGTTGGATTAAGCCTAAACGAATACAATGCTATTGGAGGTGATATCAACAGTTCTTATTCATGGAACACACAATATCTTGGGGTTCAAAACACCTTCTCTATTGCTTTTGTTAAAAAAAGAGGTTTTGAAGCCTCTGCCAATGTTGGATTGGGTATCTCAACTCTTATCTATGGTAAACAAAATCTTAATGGTCAGTATTTGGACTTGTCCTCTCAAAAAGAATTTTCAGGAATTTGGATTGCACCAAACCTTGGGCTTAAGGCTAGTTATAATGTTGACAATGATATTTATTTGAGCCTTGGATATTCCTACTCTAAAAGCTTCAACTTATCTAACAGCACTGATGAGAAACTATCGTTTAACAACAGCCAAATCCAATTTGGTGTTCATTTTATGTTTAAATAACAACCATTACAATTATGAAAAAAATATATCTTTTAGCTTTAGTGTTATTCAGTTCAATAATCTACTCGC
Organism: Rhizobium sp. Q54; assembly: GCA_943328505.2. GTDB lineage: Bacteria > Bacteroidota > Bacteroidia > Flavobacteriales > Flavobacteriaceae > Flavobacterium. The sequence goes on from CALQAH020000002.1 coordinate 21,980, forward strand.
AAACAAAAGGAATTACTTATCAAGCGGTGATATTAAAACCTGAGGGCCAAAACATCCCTGGGTATAACGACCAAAGAGCACCACTTACCAATACAGCTATATGTTTACGTTTTAGCATATATAAAGGAACTGTTCTTGAATATCAAGAAACAAGAAATCTAAGCACTGATGAATTTGGTATGGTAAATACAATTATTGGTGGTGGAGTTTATGTCGCTGGCACATCTACAACACTAGCTGGTGTTGATTGGGATGGCAACGCAAAAAACTTGGTGGTTGAAGTAGATGTTAAAGGTACTTGTTCCAATTTTATAGAGATAAGTGACCAACCTTTTACTTATGTGCCTTATGCATTTTATGCTGAGAACTCTGGAACACCTGGGCCTGCTGGGTCTCAAGGTCCTGCTGGACCTACAGGTGCAACTGGTACACAAGGACCACAAGGTGTTGCTGGACCTACAGGACCGCAAGGGCCTATTGGTTTAACTGGACCTGCTGGACCTGCTGGACCACAGGGAATTCAAGGAATTGCTGGTGCTGCTGGAGCTATTGGTGCTATTGGACCCTCTGGGCCACAAGGAATCCAAGGAGTTGCTGGTCCTATTGGACCTCAAGGACCAATTGGGGCTACAGGTTTTATACCTAATGGGACTCAAATAGGGAATACTACCTATTGGAATGGTACACAATGGGTTGTAAACAGTAATAATTTATTCAATAATGGTTCGAATGTAGCTGTAGGGACTGCTGTAGTAGATACCTCTGCATTATTAAATCTTTCTTCAACAAACAGTGGTTTATTAATGCCAAGGATGACAAAAGCACAAAGAGATGCCATAACCTCACCTGCAACAAGTTTGTTAATTTATCAAACAGATAATACTCCAGGATTTTATTATTACAATGGAACTACATGGGTAGCATTTGGGGGTTCGAGTAACTCGTCAAGTAATGCTGATACATTAATTTATACAGTAAGAGGGTTTTAGTTATTAAAATATTTTACATTATTAATTTTCATATTTATAACTTCTATAATAAAATTAATTAAAATATAAAGTAACAAATATTAGCCATTTATTCTAAACATTAAAAAAATACAATAACCATAAATTTAAAAAAATGAAAAAAATTATTATTCTTGCATTACTTATTTCAGTTTGTAAAATTAATGCACAAGGAAATTTACAGTTTAATGATGTCAAAAACATTGAAATAACTGGAACTACTTCGCCATTTGACCCAAATATTGGAGTTCCTATTTCAACTATTGGTACAATCACTGTTCCAACTGGGAAAGTATGGAAAATAGAATCGACTTCAGTAAAAGAAAATAACACATCTGATATATCAAGTACTCCTTCATATGTTTTAATTTTAAATAATCATAGAGCTTCTGGGAATTCATCAATTTTTCCAATTTGGCTTTCTGCGGGGAATTATTTAGTAAAAGTATCAGGTGGTGCAGCGTCAATAGCCGTAATAGCTTCTATTTCAGCAATAGAGTTTAATGTTACTCCGTAAATAAAATACCATATTTATATTACTTTAACAAGATAGGCACATTTTGATTTTGATGCTAAATTATTTTAAATGATAACAGTAGCAAGAAAGCAGGGGGCAAAAATAGACGCATTAATTTTTATTGACACAAATATTCTTCTCGATTTTTACAGAATAAGAAGAACGGATGTTTCTATGAAGTATCTCGAAGAAATTGAGAAACACAAAGGAATTATTATTTCTACAAGTCAAGTAGAAATGGAATACAAGAAAAACAGACAATCAGCTATACTTGAATCAATTGGAGAAGTAAAAAAAATAAATAATGTAACACTTTCTGTACCAGCAATCATTTCAGATGTAAAAGCGGTTGAGATGATTAAGAAGTCAAAAAAAGAGATAGACACACAACAAAAGAAACTCAAAGAGAAAATCGAAAATATTCTTAAAAACCCTAATCTTCACGACCCTGTGTACAAAAGTTTACAAAAAGTATTTTCAAACAATTCACCAATAAATCTTAATAGAGAAAACAAGCAAAGATATACAGTAAGACGTTTAGCATTAAAGAGATTTATGCTTGGTTATCCACCAAGAAAAAGTGATGATAATTCTGTAGGAGATTCTATCAATTGGGAATGGATTATTAGATGTGCTGAAACGACAAAAAAGCATATAATAATTGTAACTCGTGATACAGATTTTGGAGCTATACATGAAAATGAATCATATTTGAATGATTGGTTAAAGCAAGAATTTAGACAAAGAATAAGTCAGCAAAGAAAAATAATCTTGACGGACAAATTATCTAGGGCGTTTAAATTAGTTGAAATTCCAGTAACACAGGAAATGATAGACGAAGAAGAAAATATAATTAAATTATCTTCTGAATTATATGACCAGAAACTTTTGAGGAATATTTTTAGAAGGTTTAAAGAAACTCAGTTTGGGAAAGACAATAATGATAAAGAATAGGAAACAATCATTATAGCACTATCTCAAAAAGTGTGTAAGGACACTATCCCGCAAAGTGTGTAAGTTAATAAATAATGGGGTTATACTTTTTTATTAAAGTATAACCCCTTTTCATTTATATAATCCCCATTCACAAACACCATCTCAACACCAATAACTATTTTGATTTTGTCAACCTCTAAACTGTTAAACTTATCAGGATTAACAACCATAAAATGATGCTTGGTCTTCTCAACTTGGTGAGTAATTTCTATTCTAGTCTTTTTCATATTAATTGGAGCTAAATTCAAAATCGAAGTCTTTATATTCAGGTTCATCAAACACCATTACATTGATTTGTATTTTTTTTTCTTTTTCTTGGACGTTAAGAAAGAAATCAGCGTCAATAATGTAGCGTCTAATTCTCCTCATTAATATTATAAAATCAATATCATACGATGGGTCATAATCAAATATCAATTTTATATCTGAGGGGAATAAAAAAGTCTTGTCTGACACATTTGTGTTAATGGTCACATTTCTGCTACCATAGTAACGAGTGAGTATTCTATGGATTCCTGTGATGTCAACTTTTCTTCTCATAACTCTATCATTTTTCTAATCTTAGCCACGGTTCCTAAAGAAGTGTCATAGAGTTTTACACATTCCCTTACACTAAAACCTCTTTTGAGTCCATCAACCACTTTTGGGTATTTGGATAAAAAAGCTGAATTATCCTCCTTGCTATTTTTGGGTCTTCCACAATGGATGTTATTTTTTTTAGCTTGTAACATCCCAGATTTAATCCTACTAATAAGCGTAGAACGCTCATTTTTGGAAAAGAGACTAAGTAAATTTGTTAAAATTTCTGTTTGAAAGGAAACCTCTCCTTTTTCATTAAGTGTTTCTGAATTTAAGTCTTGGAAATATATACTTATACCCATTTGATGAAGTTGCTCTATCAAACTTAATGTTTGGATATTATTTCTTCCCAACCTAGAAATCTCGGTACAAAGGACTTTTTTAAATTTACCTTGTTTAGCCTCTGACAATAATTGCTGAATTCCGATACGGTCATCATTGTTCTTAGCTCCTGAAATTTTCTCTGTTATAATACTAACTACTTCATAATCGAATTTTTCAGCTACTTTCTGTAAATCATTTATCTGTCTTTGGAAGTCCATTGAATCTAAACTTACTCTTCCAAAAATTGAAACTGGTATTTTACTCATAAGTGTTATAAAAAAAGGTTCTCTACTTTTTGAGGTCATTTTCCTGACTTCAAAGCTAGTTTTTCACTCACTTGTTGTTATATGAAAAGGTAAACCTTTTTTTATAACAACTCCACGAGTGTACAAGGAAAAAATGAACCACGCCAGCTTTTCTTAAAATATTTAAATATTATTTTACGCTGTAGCTCCCGTGAATAGGGGGTTGTTGAAAATAGTTTGCATTTCCCCACGGCAAAATCTGTCTTTTTTGACATGGGCAAATATTTATCTAAAAACAGATAAATATTATGTCAACAACAACCCAAATCAAACAAGAAGGAATAAATGTATTATCATTATTCGATGGCATATCATGTGCCAAATTAGCTTTAGAGAAAGCTGGAATCAAAATCAACAAATACTATAGTAGTGAAATATGCCCTAATGCTTTAGCAATTCAAAACCATCACTATTCAGGTGATACAAACCATATCCAATTGGGTGATGTTTGCAAGGTTGATGCAATAAGCCTTAGTCAAGAAATTGACCTTATAATTTTCGGTTCACCATGCACCCAACTTTCAAGTGTTAATTCTAAAGACCGAAGTGGTCTAGAAGGAAATGAATCGAAATTGTTTTTTGAAGCATTAAGAATACTAAGAGATATATACATATTTTCTCCAGTTAGGAAAAAAATATACTTCCTGATGGAAAATGTTGCTAGTATGAACAAAAAAGATAAAGATGAAATAACCCAAGAACTTATATCTATTTTCGATGATACCAAACTTGTTACGATAAATTCAGCCGATGTAGCACCAGCAAATAGAAGAAGGTTATACTGGACCAATATACCCAACATTGGAATTCCTGAACCCAAAGAAATCAAATACCAAGATATTGTTGAGAACGGATATGTTGATAAAGACAAAGCAAATGTGTTATTAGGAACCAATATCACACTTACCAATGGTATTTTCAGACACTATAAAATGGGTATTGGAAACCTTATATATAAAGACCAAGAATTTGCTAACTCAACTATTGAAGAAAAACTATTGGCATATCCTTTAATATTAAATCAATCTGGATATGTCGGTAAATCTAGGGGTGGGTTTGGAGAATACGATTTTCCTAATGGTTGTTATAGATTACCAAGTGTTTTGGAATGTGAAAGGCTTATGACTATTCCTGATGGTTATGTTTCAGAAGTTACGAATGTTTCAAAAACCAATAGGTTAAAAGCTATAGGATTAGCAATGACGGTTGATGTCATTGCTGGGTTGGTAGTAAATTTAAAAAATATTAAAAAATGACAAATACTGAAATCCAATTATCATCTGGTAAAAAAGTCACCCTAGAGGAGTTTTCTATAAAAATGACATATAATGGGCTTTTGGTGGGTGTGCCAAATAAACAATTGAATTATAAAATCATTAGAAACATAATAGATTCTAATGAAGGCCTAAGAGTTGTTTTTACACTTGAGGGTGCATACCAAGATAAAGAGCGACTTAAACCATATATATATTCGGCAAGGTTATCATCAGAACCCATAGACAAAAATTTTGATTCTTCATATATGTATGCGGTCTGGTTCGGAAATGATATAACCACTATGACTATTGAACAAATGATTCAAATATTGGATATAGATTGGGAAGGTGAAGCTGAGGATTTTAAATTTTAAAGGATACTAAGGGTTATAATTTATTATCAACATTTTTTAAATTAACACCTAAATCTCGTAGGTATATTAAGAAAATAATGGGAACAAAAATTTCTAAAAAAAAATTTTTCAAAAAAAATCTACCAATTTATGAAGGATATTTAAGTACTATATATAAAATACATTGGGGGCGGTATATGGCTAGGCTAACATAGGTAGGTAGTGTCATTGCTGGTCTAGTAGCTAATTTAAAATAAAAAAGTTATATACCGCTTGAACACCTTGATATAATAACCCTTTAATCGTGCTTTATATAGTAAATAAGGGTTTGACTTAAGGAGCAAATACGGAGGCGTGTTGTCTAATAAAGGATAGTATTATCTATGGTTTTTGATGATTAATCCATGCTAAGTGACCTATATAATAAACAGACACAAATGTGGTCATTAAGAAATCAAAGAGAAAAATGGTGCCAGTAGGATAGGAATGATGGGTCTATGATAACATAATTATCTATGTGTTTTATTGATAATATCCCTTGCCATTTTATCCTTTCTTTTTAATAATAACTCTAAAAATGGCAAGACACGTTTAATTTGTAAACCATTGAATAATATGGTTTAATAATAATTTAATGTAAAATATCCTGATGCAAATTCGGCATCAATATTGTCACGCTAAATTAAAATCTATCTTTTTGCTATTCGCTATTATGGAGTAAAACGCAAGAATAATCAGTTTATTTAATTACAATATTTTGAGAGCTTTTGAAATAGAGATAAATACTTTGAATCAATATCAATACTATATTCACCTAATCCGAAAAGTGTAGAGTCATCAAAATCTAATAATTTCCCATCACAATATCTTCTAATAGAATGAGAAGAAGTTTCTATCAGTAATCTATCTGAAGCAGAATTGTCAGAGACAATTCTAACTATATTAATATCAGTTATAGGGATTATAATTTTCATTTTATTCCATTTTATTCCATCACCTGAATACTCAGAAGTAATTATTAAATCACAATTATTAAAAGCGAAAGAGTAATTTTTTTCGATTTGAAAAATTAAACTATTGGGTTTTGATTTCCAAGTACCTGATGAACTCTTTAAATTCCTTACTATAAAATTTTGTAACTCCATTTTTGATTGTCCATAAGTTACAAAACAAAAAAATGTGCATATTGCTATTAAATAATTTTTCATTTTCATTTTTAAATTTTATTACACTTTCTACTTATTAGGCTTTTCGGATTTGCTCCGTTTTTATATGGTTACTGGTCATGAATTTTTTTTTCTTTTTCAATTATTTCTAATAATGACTTAGCAAAAGCAAATTCATAGGTTGCTGAATTCTATCCAAATAATATAATGGCTCTCCATTGAGATTCTAAGGACGGGTCATTATATTTGAAATTTTGTCATGAAATTTATAGTGAATAATGCAAATGTATAAATTTGAAAATTAACATTGATTTTTATGAACAAATTGAATTGTATTATTATGATTTTTAGATTGGTAAAAATAAAATGGATAAAAATTATATAATAATTTTATTTACTTATTTGTTAGTAAAATAATATTCCATATTTTTGGACAAAATAGTCCTAAAACAAGATAAAAGTATGGAAATTACATTTGGTGATTATATCAAACAAAAAAGAACTGAATTGGGTTACCCATTGAGAACTGTAGCTAAACACATAAATATAGATACTTCAACATTAGGGAAAATTGAAAAAAACGAAAGACAACTAAGTGTTGAGCATATTGAGCATTTGTCTGATATACTTAAAACAGAAAAAAAGGCCTTATTAAATCATTATGTTTCATCAAAGTTGTTAAAAGATTTTAAAGAATATTCGCAAAACGAAGAAGTTTTAGATATCGTAAACGATACTCTAGAGCAATATTCAATAAATCAATCTGCGTTAGAACTAGAAGAGGACTGGAGAGAAAAAAAGTTAAAATATCCAAATGCTAAAATAAAAATCGGAACAATGTTTTCTGGTATTGGTGCAATCGAGTATGCACTTAAAAGGCTTAATTTGAAATCGCAAATTCAGTTTGCAAGTGATATAGATAATTTTGCAAAGCAAAGTTATTTCGCAAATTTTCAAATTGATGAAGAAAACTGGTACAATGATGTTCACGATATTAAAGGTGAAAAATATAAGGGTAAATTAGATTTATTAGTTGGCGGAAGTCCTTGCCAATCTTTTTCTATGGTTGGAAAACGAAAAGGATTTGATGATACAAGAGGAACTTTGTTTTATGAGTTTGCAAGAGTAGTTAAAGAAAGTCAACCTAAAGTATTTATTTTTGAAAATGTTAAAGGTCTAATCAACCATGATAACGGCAATACATTTGATACGATAAAAGCAACCTTTGATGAATTAGGATATAAATATTTTTATCAAGTTTTGAATGCTAAGAATTATGGAATGCCTCAACATAGAGAAAGAATCTTTGTTGTTGGATTTAAAGACCAGTCAATTAATTTTGAATTTCCCAAGCCAATTTCTCTTGAGCATAAGATGCAAGATTTTCTTGAAGACTTTACTGATAGCAAATATTATTTAAAAGAAAAGGGAGTGAAATTTGTTACCAGTTCAAAAAACAGAACTAAAAGATACACACAAATTAATGGAGATATTGCCTTATGTCAAAAAGCAAATCAACAATTCAATTGGCATGGCGATTTTGTTTTTGAAGAGCAAATTAAAAGTGAATTCAACGAGTTTTTATTTAATGTAAATGAAGTAGAAGAAAAATATTATTTGTCTGAAAAAACAAAAGATTATGTTTTAAGTTCTGGAACAAAAACTTTTAAAACATCAGTAGGTACTGATTTAGAAGTAGCAAGACCATTATTACAAAGTATGCACAAAATGCACCGTTCTGGAGTTGATAATTACGTTACTCATTCAGGAAGAATAAGAAAATTAACTCCAAAAGAATGTTTGAGATTGATGGGATTTTGTGATGATTTTAAACAAGTTGTTAGTGATACTCAAATGTATAGACAGGCGGGAAATAGTATTGTCGTTGACGTTCTTATTGCATTACTAAAACAGATGGATATAACTAAAATTGCGAAATAGATATGGATATAATTCTTGATAACCACGAATTCAAAGTGTTAGATACTAAAGAAAAAATTACAATTGCTGATAGCTTTGTTGTTCGTCAAAATAAAATTGGTGGTGGTAATGGTGAAGCAAAATTATATATAGGTCAAGATGTTCAAGAAACAAGAAGTTTTTTTGGCAACACAGGGTTTGCTATACCTTGTTTTTTAATAAAATCTGATTTACAAAAATATTTAGAAGAGACCAAAATCGAGTATTTAAAACCAGAACAACCATATCTTAATAAAGATATTTTACCAAATTTATGGAATGACAGAAAGGCAAAAATTGACGCACTTCCAGAAAGAATAGATTTTGAGGTTGTTGAGCAAACACAAATAGCTGGACCAAGAATTTATGTTAATTCTACTGACTTAGCATATAAGCTAATCAGAGAGCTATCACTGCCTAATATTACTTTTATTTCTGTAATAAAGCTTTTAGATGAAAATGGGAACTTAAATTATTATTTCAGATTATTTGCAGACTATTTTGGAGAAGCTGAGCATCCATATATAATAGAAAAAGAAGAGGAACTAATAGCCGAAACTGTTGAAGATAAATTGGAAAAAACACAATTATATCGAGCAAGAATTGGTCAAGGAGAATACAGAAAAAATCTATTAGCTTTATGTCCGTTTTGTCCAATTACTTTGATTTCTGATGATAGGCTTTTAATTGCAAGTCATATCAAACCATGGGTTGCATCAAATGATATTGAAAAAATTGACCCGTTAAATGGATTTATGCTTACACCTACTTTTGATAGACTTTTTGACAGAGGTTTTTTATCTTTTACACATGATAAAAAAACGATTTTATCTCCTTTTCTATCCAATATGACTTATTCTAAAATAGGTATTTCTGATAATAAAATCATTTCTCATTTACCAATTGATGGAAGAGAAGAATATTTAGAATATCATAGGCAAAACATTTTAAAAAAATAATTATTAATATTCTGAATCGTTAGTAAAAATTGGACAGATTTAAACTTTAAAGCTATTGATTATAACTAACGTTATATTTTTTCGTCTAACAATTATAATTTTTATGTCAATATGAAATTTTTTTTATTACAATTATTTTTTTTGCTTTTAACGTCTCATTTCTTTGGGCAAAACATCAATTTACAAGAATTAATAAAATTAAATAATTATTCATTTGATAATTTTGATACTTATGTTACTCAAAAAGGATTTAGATATTATCAAAATGAAGACACTGATTATGCAAATAACACTTCTTATTCTTATTCCTCGAATGGAATAATAATCTCATATATCAGTAAAATTAGTTATAAAATGCAACAAAAAGAAATGATTTCATTTCAAACTCCTAGTTCAGCAATATATATTAGTATTAAAAATGATTTAAAAAAATTAGGGTTTAAATATGTTGGAATTGATACATTTGAAGGAAGTACTTTTATAAATTATAAAAAAGGGAACGTAGAAATATCTTTAAATTCAGATGTTAATAAAGGAAGTAATACTACAGCTTATGAGGTTTCAGTAATAAAATATCGATAAATTGAGATTTATATTAAATAATGAACTTCTTGGGTGTACTTTCTAAGTGGTAAAATGACAAAAAATGTATATATTTGCACCGCTTCCACAGAAGCTAGTATTGAGGTTCAGATGATTATGAATGTCTTATCCCACTCATAATCAGGTGGTCCTTGGTTCGAGCCCAAGTGGGACCACAACAAAACCCTTGTAAGTATCAGTATTTACAAGGGTTTCTTATTAAAAAGTTGAGCAAAAAGTTGAGCAAAACCCCGTGCTCAACTTTTTTTTATACTCCAATATTTATAGTGTTTTTTGATTATGTGAGATATTTATTTTTAAAGATATCTTATGAAAAATCCTAAAACTTCAACCCTAGTGTTCAAAATTCATTTAGAAGATTTTGAAAACAATGAACAATTTATAGACGCTTTGATTTATGCTATTGAAACAACTTTAAAGTTGAATGACGATAAAAGTTTTGTACGTTCAATGCGAGATAGACCAAATGGCTATTTCATTGGTTTAAATAAAAAAATAAGAATTGAAATAAGGAATTGTGATTGTTAAATAAATAACCCCCAACATAAGTTTAGAAGCTTATACTGGGGGTTATTTATTTGGAATAGTATTTATCAGAATACCACCTCAACTTTAAGTTTTTTAGAGATGCGTTGAATAGCTGAATTAAACCCTTTAATATCCTTATTGGTTACAACATAAATATCATTAAGGGGTTTGTATAACTTGTGTTTTAGTACTGATTCAGGTAATTCATTATAATCTAAACAGATTGTTCTTCCCAATGCTATTGAAGCATCTTTTTTAGTTGCAAACTCCCCGTGTTTGCCCTCAAGGACATCTTTAACCAAGTCATAGTATGCCATTGCGTATGATTTGTTGTTGTACTTTGTTTTGTTGAATTCAAATTGTGAATCAGGGAATAATGTTTTGAAAGTTGTCATAATAATTAATTTTTAAATTGTTCTTTAAATTGTTTTTTGAATGGGTGGCCACCTGAATTCTTTGACAAAAATATAGAGACTAATTTTGTTGTACTGCATAAAATAAATTTTTTTATTTGGAAAGTTTGTACAGCATTATAATTAAGTTAAATGAAGATAATTTAAGTAAATCAACCTCTCGCTATTTGACTAGAGGTTATTAAATAATTTATTAAAATTATAATTAATAAAAGGAAGTTCTATAATCTCCTCTTTCGCTCTGGGCTGGGCTCCTTACTGTTTGTAAGGACATCCAATAATTAAATTGAATGTGGTTGCTCAACTGATTTCTCAGCCCAACAGAGTTTTTGCGGTATGACCCGACCTTCTTTATCCAGAACCGTTCAAGAAGGATTTTTTTAAATAATAGAAACATCTTCCCCCACTTCATATCCTCTTCTTCTCGTGGTGGGGTTTGCCAGTTGATTTAATTTCAACTCATATATTCTATACTATAATAAATATAGTATAATTTCAAAAAGTCATCATTTAGGGTGATTTTTTTCAAAAAAAAGTTTAGAAAATAATTAAAGAACCAAATGGTTAATATTATCTATAATTTTTTTTATTATAACTCCGCAACAGGCTTACCGTCCATTGTTAATTTTACCAAATCTCCAATAAACTTAGCGAATGGTGCTATATCTTGTTTGACGCTAGCCATTTCAAGAGAATTCATATATTCATCTCTTTTTTGAACAGGTATTACCATCCATTTATAACCTCCCGATGCTAATAATGTATTCATTAAGAATCTGCCCATTCTACCATTTCCATCCATATAAGGGTGAATATAAACAAATATGAAATGTCCTAAAACTGCTCTTACAGATGCTTCAGGTTCTTCGGATATCAATTCAAATAAAATTGGCATTACGTCTCTTACAGCATCCACATTTACGGGTACGTGTTGTGATTGTCCAATATAAACTTGATGTCTTCTGTATCCGGCTAAATCAGAAGGTTTTAAAATACCTGAAGTTACACTTGGTGAAAATAATTCTCTAAACCAATCGCTATGTTCTTCAGAAAGTATCTTACCTAAATCACCGCCATCAATAATTTTTTCAATACTATTTTTTACACTATTAAAAGCAAGCCAATAACCTCTTGCAGCCATAGCATCTCTATGTTTTTTATCTTCTTCATTATCTCCTAAATTCCATTTGCCACTTTTGACTTTTTCAATTAGTTCCGGAGTGACTTTATATTTTTCAATTGATAAAGAGTGGTACGCATCGGTTACGTAGATATCGTCAATATTTTTTAGAAAAGTCGCTTTGTCTATCAAATTAATATTTAATGGCTTTGGGAAAGCTTTAATTACTTCATCTCGCATTTCAACCCACATTAAACGGATTCTATTACAATATGGGGAACGTTCTCTTGAATTTAATGGGATAGCTGTTTTCTGTTCAAATGGGTCTGTTTCTCGCACATCGTAACCTGCTGACTTCATCGTTTTCAAAATCTCATCTGCTATTTTAGAATTTCCTATATTTCTAAATGCCCCCACTATTCTTCCGGCTTTCAAACTATGCCCGCCATCTAATAATAATCCTAAAATTTCAGAAGCATCATTTATCATACTTAATGCCGTTCTCACATCTATTGGATTACTAACAAAAATTGTTGGAGAACAATAAATAATAGAGGAAGATAGATTTAATATTCTCAATCCGTTTTTAACCTCTACACCTTCTAATTCTGATAGTGGCGATTTCATACAGAATAACGAAGTATTGAATAATAAAGAGGTGTTATTGTTTTTACCCTTTACTGACCGTACTATCATCTGATTTGGAACTACCTCGTTACCTGAATGAAGCAACAATGACTGTTCGGCAGAAATACAATAATCATCACCGTATCGGTCTTCTAAAAACTTCGAGCAAAACCCCCAATAAGAAGTGAACCAAGAGGTACTATTACCTTTATTTTCTTCAGGATTTACCGCAATGTACCAGCCTCTAATAACTTCTCTTATGAAACCATTAGCAATAAGTCGGTCTTTATGAGTTCTACTTAAATCTTCCGATTTAATAGCTACAATGCCCTTACTTTGTATTGCTTGGAGAACTTTTAGTGATTCTGCTAGTTTTTCTGCCGGTTTTGCCATCGTGTGTTTGTTATAGTATAGCGCTGTGTGTTTATTATAATAAGTCGTCGTGTGTTTGTTATAATTTAACGATGTGCGTTTATTATAATTTGATGCAAATATATGTAAATAATAATAAATGGATGAAAAATAAATTCTTTAAATAAAAATCAATAACTAACCTCAAGCGAAAACGCAACAGGTTGTCTCAATTAAATTCGCGTCTCAAAAAAATATAAAAAACACGCGCCGACATATAGGTTTTCCGCTGTATGTTAGCCTTAACTAAATCCAAAGGATAAAATTGAGACATTATGATAAAAGCAGTAATCTATTCCAGAGTGAGTTCCGAAGGCAATCGTCAGGATAATGAAAGACAAACAAATGAACTTATTGAATATGCCAACAAGATGGGTTACAAACTCGTTGAGGTATATGAAGAAAAAGTTAGTGGTTATAAGAAAAATGAAGACCGACCAATATTTTCAAGAATGTTAGAAGAAATTGAAAAGGGTGCAATTGATAAAGTATTAGTATGGGAATTAAGTAGAATTGGTCGTTCAGTAATTCAGTCTCTACAGAACATTCAACTATTGACAGATAAAAAAGTATCCATCTACATTAAGAACTTCAACTTGGAGACATTAAACGATGATAAAACCCCCAATTCGTTATCTATGTTTATGGTTCAGATTTTGTTTAGTGTTGCTAATATGGAGGCACAACTAACTAAAAGCAGGATGGTTTCCGGCTATCGTAATCATATTAAGAATGGTGGGAAGGTAGGAAGAAAATCAGGTTCAATTGAAACCGAAGAAGAAACAATTCAAAAACATTCGGATGTATTAAAATTATTAAAAAAGAAATTATCAATCAGGCAAATATCCGGATTAACAAATAAATCAACAAATACAGTTTTGAAAGTGAAATCAACCGCAAATAAACTTCAAATGATATGAAAGAATATCCTATATCTATTTCAAAAGTTTATGTCCTATTAAATAAAGTATTGAATACTTTAATAAGAAGAAATTTTGGTAAACATTATTCCATTCGTTTAAACTCATTAACTTTTATTTCTAACCGAAGTAATGTAAATTATTTTCAAACTTCTTCAGAGAAAATTACTATAAAATCGTTAAAACCAATTCATTTGAATGAACTACTATTGATTAAAGAGTTTTTATTGTTTAATATCAATACTGCATTATTATGTATAGATAATGTATATTATATTGAAGTTGTGGAGCTTGACCTTAAAATAGCAACAACCAATAATTATTTATTAAACAATTTTAATAAAAAAGACTATATTTGAAATAAATAAAGTATGATGGTAGTCATACCAATCTACACTTTTTGGGGTGGCTTTGTATGATTTTGTCATACATATATACAAGTTATGGGCAAGTTTAAAAAACGACACAGCGGAATAAAATAGACAAGAGAACCACCGACTTTTGACTCGTCTTGACAGATATGTTAAGACCAAACAAAAATTAATTCACAAATGTGGAGACCAGAAACCACTTTAAAAAACGGAACATAATCTAACAAAAGTGGCGACTACGCAAAACAAAATGAAAAAATTAATGACCATTTTTGGAGCAATATTATTTGCTTCTGTAATTCTGACAAGTTGCGGCAAAAAAGCTAGCGAGTATGAGAAGTTGACAAGAGAATATAAAAATGTTCTTTGTATCGGTATGGGAAATGGGTCTTCTTTAAGTGATAAAACCAAAGCTTTACAAAGACAACTTGAACTAAATAAAGAATATGAAGAAGCATTAAAAAGTTTACCTCAAGATGAAAAAGCAAAATTAATGATGTCTTGGGCTAATATAATGGCAGAAGTTGCGGATGGAAAATGTGATTAAACCAGCCCTAAACTGCACATTTGCGAATATAGTGGGTTTAGTGGTAAATGAAACAAGCAAAATTTGCATAAGCCTTATTGAAAGAAACGAGCAATTGCAAATAATTTAACAAATAAGTGGAGACAGACCCCACTATAAAAAACGAGGCGTATTCCGAAAAGCCTTACGAGTAGGAACAAAATTTAAAAAATAAAAATATGACTGGAATTATTATTGCTTTCTTTTTACCAATTTACATAATTGGTTTATTAGTAATGGCCCTGCTACAAATGCTTGGTGGCAAGTTTGTCGCGAAAATAGATAATGCTACTTATGGTAGTGCTTTCTTAATTAGTTTATTTTCTTCACTTGGAACGGCTATTGTTTTAACATTGTTAGGCAAAATGGGGCTGCTAGGCAATATGGGTGTAGGTATTGTTTTTTCAATTCTATTATCTGTCGCAAGTTTGGCGTATGTAACAAAATTAAAATGGAAATGTCCAGATTTTGGCACTGCCATTAAGGCTTCATCAATTAATATTATTGTTACTGTAATTTTTTGGGTTGTTATCTTATCAAAATTTAGTGAGTTTTTATAAAACCAGCCCATAACAGCACATTTGCGGATATGGCGGGTTTAGAGGTAATTGAAACATTTTGCTTCAAATAATCATTGGTGGTAAAATGAAATATACTGCTACTAAGTCCGCCACATCGCAAATCTGCAAAACGTTAGCAACCATTTTAACGCTTAAGGAGAATTAATATTTCAGAATCTAATGAGAAACGAAACAAATTAAGCTTGAGAATTTTAATATTGTATTATGAATAAGTTTTCTTTTTTATTATTGATTTCTCTTTCCTTTTTTGCTCAAACCAAAGGTGTTGTGGTTGACGAATCGGGGAACCCTATTCCGTATGTGAATATTTGGGTTGAAAATGAAAATATCGGAACGACTTCCGAAGAAAATGGTGAGTTTTCAATTGCTAATGCTGAAAATAAAACCCTCGTTTTTTCAGCTGTTGGATTTGAAACATTAAAAGCCAAATTAAACGAATCTGGAAAAGTAGTTTTAAAAACAATCGCCTATCAATTAGAAGAGGTAGTAATTCAAAAACGAATTGGAAAAGACCAAATAGAAATTGGAAAGTTTAAAAAAAGAGATGTTAAAATGTTTTACGGGACAGGTATCCAGCCTTCAATATTAGCCAAATTTATAGCACCAACACAGGACATAAAAACACATCCTTTCGTCGATAATATTACTTTTTCAACCTTTTCAAATATCAATAATGCGAAAATAAAAATTCGGTTTTATGAAGTGGCACAAGACGGAAGCCCAGGTTTGGATTATTCAGATGACATAATTGTTGTTTCGGTTAAGAACGGCAAACAAAACAATAGACTTGATTTAAAAGATAAAAATATAATAATTCCAGATAAAGGTTTGTTTATTGCCTTTGAATGGATGATTATAGAGGAAAATAAATATACTTACGAATATACTCTTGATGAAGGAAACGGTAAAGTACAAGGAGGTCTACCGGATTCCAAAAAGAAAATTTATAAAGACGGCTTGAGTTACTGCCCATTAATTGGCACTATTCCTTCGGATTTAAGCACTTCCTGGCATTTCCTTGCAGGTAAATGGGTTTCAAGAAAAATTCACAAAAAAACAGAGAATTTTAATTTTGAGGATAAATATGATAATAAGTTTGGCGAATTAGCAATTAAAATAACCCTTACCAATTAATCAAAAATTATATAGCGATAAAAATATCGAAATTATAACCGTATAAAGTAATTGTTATATACGAAAATATAAACGGCTGCTAACAGCAGTTTGCAAAAATGGCGGGTTTTAGGCTTAATTTAAAGTTGGTTTTGCACTTGCAAAGTCAGTGTTTAACCGAAAGTTTAGGCTTCCTTAATCCGCCACTTCTGCAAGCTGCAAAACGTTAGCCGTAATTTTACTAGAAATGAACACAAAAAATTAATATCAAATCAATAACAAATAAAAAAAACATTATGAAAACAAAAATCTTTTTTTTCTTGACTTTACTAATTATTACTATTAGTTGTAACAAAAGCGAAGAAGTTACGATTTCGCCAAATACTAATGGAAATTATACCGGAATTTTTGAACGAAATGGAAATAGTTCAAATGTACAATTGAATTTAGTAAATGGTTCGTTTAATGGACAAAGCGCCATTCAAAAATTTCCAGCACTTTGTAATGGAACCTATTTGATTTCAGGCAACACAATAACTTTTGATAGTAATTGCGCGTGGACTGCTGATTTTGACTGGACATTAATCCTAAACGGGCAATGGAACTACAATATGAATGGCAACGTTCTGATATTGACAAAATCAAATGGGGATAAATATACACTTACTCAACAATAACATTAAAATTAAAATACATTATTATGGAAACAAAAAGAAATCGACATAGAATATTAATTGCAAGTTTGCTTTTAGTGGCAATTATATTAATAACTGTTTTTTGGCTTACGGGCAAGAATGTGAATGTATATCAGGCAAGTTTTGTTGGTGCTATTTTTGAAATTATCTGGCTTCCAATGATACTTTTTACATTTATATTGCCATTAGTATGTATCTATTTTTGGAGCTCTGAAAGGTGGAGTTATAAATCACCATTTCTATATTTAACAATTGCATCCTCGCTATCTTTAAATTTGTTTCTTTTCTAAAAAGGGAAAATTGCTTGATAGTTTGTTTAACAGACTAATACTTAAAAAGCACAACTAATATAAAGAATTAAACTTATTCTTTAAATAATTGTAGAAATGAAACCTCAAATATAAAAAAGTAGATGCCTAATTACAAATTTGGCATTATACCTGTGCAGAATTGAGTAAAGGGACTTTTTTGGTGAAAATAGGCTCGCAACATAATGATATACAATAATAAGATATAAAATACAAAAAAAACAATAAAGAATTAAAGAGCATTTTATTTAAGTTAAAAACCACAGTTCAAAAGCTGTGGTTTTTTTATAACCTAATGTTATTTGTCTAGAGGTTAAAAAGGTAATTCCGTATTTCTTTTAATATCACCAAATACTTCTGTTTTTGGTTCATATTGTTGATAAAACTCCCTTTCAAAAGCCAATTCAAACTCATATTCTTTTTGTTCTTTAGTCCCAATACTAATTTCAAGGTAGGGAACTATTTTTTTTGCCCTTGCTCTAAATTCTATTTCATTTAATTTTACTTTAGTTTCCATTACGAATGATAAAACGATAATATCTTTATTTGGAGTAAAATCATAAAATCCCGAGGGACTCAATTTGCTCCACCATTCCCGGTTGGAAGATTGACCTACTAATCCTGTTTTGGAATTGGATAATCTTTTATAGAACTCACTTACACTATTAACTCTTCGGTAAAATGTTTCAGTTGAAAAGGTAATTGTTGCAAAATACCAATACCTATTTTCTTTTTGTTCTTTTATTTCACGAAGTAATGACTTTATCTTCTGTTGTAGCTTATTCATAAATATTGATTGATTGTTGTAATGGGTATAATCCCCCAGACCGATTTTAGACCGATTTTAGTTTATTACTTTATTATTACTAGCGGTGTTTCCCAGCAAAAAAGGTCAGTATTCACCCCATTAAAGGTATTAAAATGGGAGTTCTACACTCTTTAACATACGCATTTGTTGAGGGAAGTCAAGGATGTTATCCCCATTTTCAATATCAAACACTACCAATTCCATTGGGAAAAAGGACATTATTTGTAGTTCTAATGGATTAACATATTTTTCCAAGTCAGATAATCTTTTTTTGGTAAATTGTTTGGTGTTATCATAATATATGAAACAGGATTCTATCATATCTTGAATATCCATAATTTCAATTCCAATATCTTCTGAAACTTGATAAAAATGGATGTGAAGATTGGGGTATTTAGCTTTTTTGTTATATTGAACTTCCGGTTTTACAAAAGTTATTTTATCTATTAGTTTGGATTTATTCTCCTCAACAATTTTTTTAATTCCATCAATTCTAAAATAATTCATAATTGTAAATTTATCAGTTGGATTGATTGTTACCATCCAATGTTTCAATCGCAGAGGGAATTCAATCTTGCTTTCAACAATCTTTAACTCCTCTAACCTGTTATACAGCTTTAAGCAATTGTCCCGCTGTTGAGGAAATTCACAATCTACCTCTATTGAAATTAATCCTTCTCCGTCTGATTTACATCCAAATCCAAATAATGGCTTTAACTTTTTCATAATACTCTTTTAATATAAGTATTCGTAGAAATGGGAAAAGTCATTTTTTGACTAAATTTTTCTATAAATTTTTTAAACGGGTTTTAGTTTATTTATGGGACTATCCCCCCTATATAGAGATTAACACCCCGGGAAGGAACGGGGGGATTCCTCAAAATAATTAGGCAGGGAGGCAGGGAGGTATATTTAAAATACTTTACGAGCTATCCGGAGGGTTACGATAAATCAATATTCACTCTAATATTGTTTTTAAATAAGAATATGTATATTAGCATATTAATAAACATATTATGGATTTAGAAAATTTAAAATACGAATTAGATATATTAGATATTGAAAGAAGGTATTTAGAAGACGTTATTTTAAAAAATCAAATTAGTTTAACTGAAATTAAAAAGAAAATAAAGTTTCTTTCCGATATCTTATTTCCAAATGTTTCGTTGTCGGAGATTAAATTAAAAGGCAAAGATTACTTCGTGATTAAAGGAAGTTATCAAGTTATTGATAAGAACGGTAAAAAAATAAGATTGTCTGTTTTCGTTGGAAGAAAAGATGAATTTATCGACGGGAAAAATGATGATAAAGCTATAAAAATAGCCACTGATAAGATAAAAATACTACTTATAAATAAAAATAAATAAAAAAATATTGATATGTATTTGCATAAGTAAAAAATACATACTACTTTTGTCCTCGGAATATGTCTAATAAATGTATTCAAATAATTAACCCCGGGAAGATTTAATTATTGTTACAGACGATAAACCGTCTATAAAACCCTATTGAGAGGACAAACTCATAACTCTGCAACAACCCGTTTCAACCAGTCGTAAAGGTTCATTTTTTAACTCTAAAATCTGAACTTATGAAAACAATTTTTGACCAAAGTGTGGTAAGTGTAGCCACCAATAAATTACACAAAAACGAACTCTTAAGTTCGATTTATCTTGTTCCCGAAAACTATGATGTAATTAAAAATAATATCAAAGATTTTGGGCTTCTTACCCCTTTATTAGTGGATGAAAACTATTGTGTTATTTCAGGGAATCTTCGCCTTCAAATTGCAATAGATTTAAAGATGGTAGAAGTTCCGGTTGTATTTGTAAACACACCTTCTGAAAAAAGAGATGTTATAGCTTTATCTACAAATCAATTTAGAAAAAAATCTTGTATAGAGGTCCTTAGAGAGATTGATTTTTATGAAAAGTACTATTCTATAAAACCAGGTCAAAGAACAGATATTAATCCTGAACTAAAATTAGCGAAAGAAGAAAAGGATTTGGCTTATAAAGAATTGGGAACTTATAAAGTGAGAAAATTAAAATCCATCCAAGCATTAGGGGTTAAACTTTATGGTGATGATTCTGCTAAAGTGGAGGAATTATTATTAAAGGTTGATAAGGGAGCGTTAACTTTAAATAAAGTTGAGGAGAGATTAAATAATGAAATAATCAAAAAGACAAATGATGAAGTAGTTCCAAAGGTTTATGATTTTATAACAGAGAAGGTTAAAATTTATAATCATACTTGTGAGGTAATGTATGAACTTGAAAACAATTCAATAAATACAATTGTAGTTTCACCTCCATATTTTGGAATGTTTGATTATGGTACTGGTAAAACTCAACTTGGATTTGAAAAGGATGTTGAAGAGTTCGTGGATAAATTGGTTTCTATTTTCAAAGAAGGATTTAGAGTGTTAAAAGAAGATGGTTCTTTGTTTGTCAATTTGAATGATTGTGTTAGAGAAGGACAATACCAATGCGTTCCTGAATTGTTTTTGATTAAAATGATTCAATCAGGATTGTGGAGATACAATGACAAATTAATGTGGTTAAAAAATAATAGCCAATATACTTTTGGAGATAGGAGTGTTAGAAATTTTGAACCAATATTTCACTTTACTAAATCAGCAAATCATTATTATGATGCCACTTGGTTAGAATCATTTGTTGATGAAAAAAATGATATCTCGTTTGGAACAACAGGAAGTAAACCAAAAATTATTTCTGCGATTGATTTTAGAGATGGTGTTCTTCAATCTAATGGTTCTAACACATTAGAGTTAAGAAAAAAATGTGCAGAAAAAGGATTCTATATGGAGCACTCTTGTACCTTCCCAATTGATTTGCCATTAATTTGTGTTCTTTCTACAACAAGACCTGGTGATACTGTTTTGGACTTGTTTAATGGGACTGCAACAACCGGAGAAGTTTGTGTTCTTACAGATAGAAAATATGTTGGATATGAATTGAATCCTCAATTTGTAATGGCTTCAGAGGTTAGATTATCAGATTATGAATTAGGTCAAGTAGCATAGTTAGTTTTATTCGAGGAAACCGATTAAACCCCGCATTTGGTAAGGCGTATTTTACCTCTAAAAATTTAGAGATATGATAAACAATAATGTAATATGGGTTAATACATCAAGTTTAATTTTTAATCCTTTATGGGTTGATAAAACAATAAATAATAGTTGGGAATATTCCTGTTTAATGACTGAGGTGTCCGTTTATGGAATTCAACTACCAATAGAAGTATCAGTTGATAATGTTGTAATAAACGGTAATAAAAGATTAAAAATTGCAAATGACTTGAAGATGGAAAAAGTACCGATAATTCTTTATCAAGATGATAAATTAAATGATTTAATCACTTCATCTATTAAGCCCTCAGATTTAGTTAAGATACTTGAAGTTTTTGACACTAAGTATGGATTAAAATACTCTACAAGATATAACAAAAAAGAGTTGCCTAAAGTTTTAATATCATTAAGGGTATTGTTAATAGGAAATAATGAAAGGATAAGTCAAATATATCAACTAAAAGAGTATTCGAAACAGATTAGAAAATCCTATCCTTATGAAACAAATGAAATATGGAACCAACTTGACAATTTTAATATGTCGTTATTCGAGGGTGTTGAAAAAATGAAAGTATTATTTAAAAGAAAAACAACAATGAATTTTTCATTTGACCATAAAATGGTCGCTTAAATTTTATACAAGGTATTCATATCCTTGTAAAATTTATCGGTATCTTCATATAGTTCTAATGTTTCAAAGGCTTTAAGGTAATTTTCAGTTATAGTTGTGCTGGAATGACCTAAAGCCTTTGATACTTTATAAAGGTCGTTAGTGGTTTTTCTAAAATTGTGGGCAAAAGTATGTCTTGCTGAATAATACGAGAATGGTTTAATGTCTTTTTCTCGTGCTATTATTTTTAACATCTTATTGGTTTTGGCATTTATGGAACTAATTTTTTCATAGATTTTTTGTGCATCAGTCGCATCTTCAAAGTAATCACTAAAAATAAATTCATTTCTATTTCTTGAATATTTTTCAATTACAATACGTAGTAATTTATCTCTATCTCCAATTATATCTTGAAATTCTTTAATTTCTTGTTCTGTTAACTCACGATGAATTATATAATTACGATACTCGCGATATTTAACTTCAAGTTCAAAGATGTTTTTCCCATCTTTATTTTTACAAGCATTATATTGTTCCGGATTTCTAGGATATATTGTTTCGGGGAGGTAATATTTCAATATATTCAAGGTTTTATCATTAAGATAACAATGCATTACCTGTCCTGTTTTAGACATAGTGTATACCAATTCATTATATTTAAGGTTGGACCAAGTTAGCCTAATAAGGTCGTTGAACCGAATACCCATTAGATAGAATGCCATTAAGAAATGAGTTAATGCATAAAATTCATTTGACATTGGGTTTATATCAAAATGTAATGATTCGTCTAATGTATGTATGTCTGATAATTTTAGTGTGATTTTTGTACCGCCATTTTCTTTTATCGGGTCAAACTTATGATATGGATGAACCCGAGGCATAGTGAATCTTGGATTATCTTCAGCATAAGTTAAAGATGTTTTTAGTACTTTATTGTAATTTTTTAATGTCGCACTTGATAGTTTCCTTTTGTTTATAAAATATTGATTGAATAGTCTAATATGTTCTTTATTCAAATCCTGAAGTGGCAATGAAATCAATTGTAATTCTTTAAGGTGTTTGATTAAGGTTGTATACCTTTTCACGGCTGAGATTCTATTTTTTGAATGAAAATCTCTAATTCTCTCGTTGAATAAATCCCCAAGAGTTCCACTTGCCACATCTTCTAAAACATCTTGATGAGTATAAGTTGAATTATAAGATTCAAGTAGGTTTGTTAGTATTGTATTATATCTTTCGTACATTGGATGACTCCTCAATACTCTCCTATTTTTTTCACTCCAATGAATTAAAGGAATTGCAAGACCGGTTGCAATGTATTTGTTTTTTCTGTCCGCATATAGCTTTATCCTGATTGGATACAATCCATCAGAGTTTTTCTTTTTCCAAATAACTGCAGATACTTTCATTCAATGATTATTATGTTGAAAATCAATTAAATTGCTTAAATTAGCTTTGCAAGGTAAATTTAATTTTTAATCCTATACAGGAAGCAAATATAATAAAAAAAAGTTGAGCAAAAGGTTGAGCAAAACCGCTTGTTCAACTTTACAAATACCCTTTTTTTACTTGTAACTATTTGATTATCAATACTAAATTTTTTCAATTTAATGAAAACAATACCAAGTGGGACCACTAAAAGGTATGCAATGCATACCTTTATTATTTTTAAATAGTTACAAACTTTATAACTGTCTTTAAAAACATAACAAATCTTTATGATTACAACGAATCTTGAAATTAGATTTCTCAGTATCTTTGCACTAGATTTTTACATCTAAAAATGAAACCTAATCGCTAAAAATTAAAAATATGTACCCAGAAGAAATGGTAAAACCAATGAGAGCTGAATTATCAGACGCTGGTTTTCAAGATTTATATAGTGCCGAAGCAGTAGAAAATGCCATAAAAGCAGATGGAACAACACTAGTAGTGGTGAATTCTGTTTGTGGATGTGCGGCGAGAAACGCCCGTCCTGGCGCTAAAATGAGTTTGGAAGGAAACAAAAAACCAGACCATTTGGTAACGGTTTTTGCCGGAGTTGATAAAGATGCTGTGGATGCAGCGCGTCAACATATGTTTCCTTTTCCACCTTCATCGCCAAGTATGGCTTTGTTTAAAAATGGTGAATTGGTTCACATGCTAGAACGTCATCACATTGAAGGTCGCCCAGCTGAATTAATAGCTGAAAACTTGAAAGACGCTTACGCAGAATTCTGTTAATCAAGAAAATATTTTCACTAATAGCCTTTCGAATTCGGTTTTGGAAGGCTTTTTCATTTCCAAATTTTCCAAATTTCCAAATTTTCAAATTATCTTTGCCCCGAATTCTTCCATTTAGAGTTCACAAAACATTTCTCACTTAAACGTTTATAGCATGCAACTGTATAACACCTTAAGCGCAGAAGAAAGAGCCGAGCTTATAGACCAAGCCGGCAAACAACGACTGACTTTGTCTTTCTATGCGTATGCCAAAATTGAAAACCCTAAAGAATTTAGAGACGCTTTATTTTTAGCCTGGAATCCATTGGAAGTTTTGGGTAGAATTTACGTAGCTCAAGAAGGAATTAATGCCCAACTTTCATTGCCAGCAGATAATTTTTACGCCTTCAAAGATACTCTTGATGAATACCAATTTATGAAAGACATGCGACTCAATGTAGCTGTTGAACATGATGACCATTCATTTTTAAAATTAACTATTAAAGTTCGGGATAAAATTGTTGCCGATGGATTGAATGATGCTACTTTCGATGTAACCAACATTGGCGTACATTTAAAAGCCAAGGATTTCAATCAAATTTTAGAAGATCCAAACACAATTGTGGTGGATTTTAGAAACCACTACGAAAGTGAAATAGGTCATTTTAAAGGTGCAATTACTCCCGATGTAGAGACTTTTCGGGAATCGCTTCCTATCATTAATGAGCAATTAAAAGATTTCAAAGAAGACAAAAACCTTGTGATGTATTGCACTGGCGGAATTCGATGTGAAAAAGCTTCTGCTTATTTTAAGCATCAAGGATTTAAAAATGTTTTCCAATTAGAAGGTGGAATTATTAACTATGCCAAACAAATTAAAGAAGAAAATTTAGAAAGTAAATTCATTGGAAAGAACTTTGTTTTTGATCACCGTTTAGGCGAAAGAATTACCGATGATATTGTTTCCCAATGTCATCAATGTGGAAATCCTTGCGACAATCACACCAATTGTGAAAATGAAGGTTGCCATTTGCTATTTATCCAATGTGACTCTTGCAAAGCCGCAATGGAAAATTGTTGTTGTGCAGAATGTCAAGAAATTATTCACATGTCATTAGTAGATCAAGTAAAATTGCGTCGTGGTATAAAGAATGGAAATAAAATTTTTAGAAAAGGAAAATCCGATAAATTAGTTTACAAACATTCTGGCGAGCTATCCGATGTGGCGTTATCAACTTTTAAAAATCCTACGGCAATTCGTCAAAAAATCAAAATCAAAAAAACATTAATCGGAAAAGCAGAACATTATTATACCAAAGCAAGTGTTGGGCTGTTTATTATTGAAAATAAAGAATTAACGATTGGTGATAAAATCTTAATTTCAGGTCCAACTACAGGGAATGAAGAGTTGTTATTAGAAAAAATGTTTGTTAATGGAGCAGAAAATACCCTTGCAAAACTAGGCGATAAAGTTACCTTTGCCGTGCCATTTAGAATTAGACTTTCGGATAAATTGTATAAATTAGACAACTAATATCAAAACATGGACATCTATAAAGTTTTAAAATTTAACCATTTAATCAAAAGTCATCGAATAAAATTCTTTGGATTGTGGTTGCTTAGTATTTTAAACAAAAGATATCTTTCCATACAATTTGATCCAGTTTTAGCCTGTAACCTTCGTTGTAAAATGTGTTATTTTACAGATGCTGATTATGTTAAAAAAAATATGAAAGGGATTTTCCCTGAAGATGATTTAGAAAATTTAGCCAACGTTAATTTTAAAAACGCGCTTAAATTACAAATTGGTTGTGGCGCAGAACCAACACTTTTCAAACACAACACCAAGCTTATTACAATAGCAAAAAAACACAATGTTCCTTATATCAGTATGGTTACCAATGGCAATTTGTTAACCCAAAAAGACATTCATGAATTTGCTTCAGCTGGGTTAAATGAATTCATCCTTTCCATGCATGGCGTTACCAAAGAAACCTATGAAGACTTAATGGATAAAGGTGTTTATGAAAAGTTTCATGAAATTTTAGGACATATTACAGAAGAGAAAAAGAGTAATCCTAAATTGCGTTTGCGCATCAATTACACCTTCAATCAGGATAATTTCCATGAACTCAAAGATTTATTTAAATCGTATGAGCAATACACTATTGATAGTATTCAATTACGTCCTATTGATAAAATTGGGGAAACTACATATAACAATTTTAGTTTGAAAGCCATAGAAAAGGAATATGCTGAAATATCAAATTATCTAAAAAACGAATGTGTAAAAAGAGGCATTACACTATTATTCCCTGAATCGATAGCACGAATTGAAAATGATTCACTTGTTGTAAAAACTGAAAATAACAGTTCCTATTTATTACCTTACACGTACTGTTATGTTTCACCAAACTATTATTGGAAAGATGATTTTAACTGGAAAGAAGAAACTTTTTCAAGTTGGCAAAACAGAAATAATTGGAATCAAACGTTGTTTAAAAATATTTTTTTATCAAAAAAAGAACTCGAAAAACCGAACAGAAACATGCTAAATTACTCCGTTTCTTTAAATTAATTTTCTTTTAATTACTTTAAAAAATTCTTTTTAAAATTAATTCAACAAAATACTATCTTTACAAATTAATCGTTTTAAGAACTTAAGTTGTGCGCGTCGCAACGTTAGATATATATTATGGCATGTCAAAGTTGTTCAACCTCTGATGGCGGAGCGCCAAAAGGGTGCAAAAATAATGGGACTTGCGGCACCGATAGCTGCAACAAATTAACTGTTTTCGATTGGCTCTCCAATATGAGTTTACCAAGTGGTGAAGCACCATTTGATTGTGTTGAAGTACGTTTCAAAAACGGAAGAAAAGAATTCTATCGCAATACTGAAAAAATAACGCTTAGTATTGGCGATATCGTTGCTACAGAAGCTTCACCAGGACATGATATTGGTATTGTAACCTTAACAGGTGAATTGGTGAAAATCCAAATGAAGAAAAAATCTGTAGATCACACCAGTAAAGAAATAACAAAAATTTACCGAAAAGCATCTCAAAAAGACATCGACATCTGGTCAGCAGCTCGAGATAAAGAGGAGCCAATGAAAGTAAAAGCTCGTGAATTGGCAATTACACACAAACTCGAAATGAAAATTTCGGATATCGAATTTCAAGGTGATGGTTCCAAAGCAACATTTTATTATACCGCGAATGATCGTGTTGATTTCCGACTTTTAATAAAAGATTACGCACGTGTTTTTAACAACCGTATCGAAATGAAACAAGTCGGCTTGCGCCAAGAAGCTTCTCGCCTTGGCGGAATTGGTTCGTGTGGAAGAGAATTGTGTTGTTCAACTTGGTTAACCGATTTTAGAAGTGTAAATACTTCCGCTGCTCGTTACCAACAATTGTCTTTAAATCCTCAAAAATTAGCGGGACAATGTGGTAAATTAAAATGTTGTTTGAACTATGAATTAGACACTTACCTTGATGCTTTAAAAGATTTTCCGGATTTTGATTTAAAATTAAAAACCGACAAAGGCGATGCATTGTGTCAGAAACAAGATATTTTTAAAGGGTTAATGTGGTATGCTTACACCGATAATTTTGCCAATTGGCATGTTTTAAAAATTGAACAGGTAAAAGAAATTGTTGCTCAAAACAAACAAAATATAAACGTAAGTTCTTTGGAAGATTATGCTTATGAAGTTGTAGTAGAAGTTGAAAAAAACTTTAACAATGCAATGGGACAAGAGAGTTTAACTCGTTTCGATCAACCTAAAAAGAGCAAAAACAGAAATAAAAATAAAAATAAAATCACAAATCAAAATACAAACTCACTCGAGCCAAAGGCGAACAGAGCGCAGCTAAACCAGAAACAAGGACAAGAACAACCAAAAAATCCACAACCAAAAAAAGCACCAATAATAATCAAGAAGAATGAAAGTAAAGAATAAAATACTTTTCGTTATACTGCTATTTTTAGTTATTTCTTGTGACAAAAAAAGAGTTTTTGATCAATACAAATCTGTTGGAAACACTTGGCACAAAGACAGTATTGTTACTTTTGATTTACCAAAATTAGACCCAAAAAAAGCCTTCAATCTGTTTGTGAATGTTAGAGATAATGATGATTATCCCTTTAACAATCTTTTTTTAATTGTGGCTTTAGAGCAACCCAATAGAAAAACAAGAGTAGATACACTTGAATATCAAATGGCAAATCCAGACGGAACATTGCTTGGAGATGGTTTTTCAGATATAAAAGAAAACAAACTTTTTTATAAAAACAAAGTGACGTTTGACCAAAAAGGCCTTTACAAAATACATATCAAACAGGCGGTTCGCCAAACAGGAAAAATAGAAGGTGTTTCAGCATTACCAGGAATTTCAGATGTTGGATTTAGAATTGAATCAATAGAATAATACCATGTCACAAAAAAATAATACCACTGTAAAAGATATCAATTATTATAAAAAAAGGTTTTGGAAGCTCTTCTTTTATAGTCTTGGGATTTTTATCTTTTTCTTCTTTTTGGCCTCTTGGGGGTTTTTTGGTTCCATGCCCTCTTTTGAAGATTTAGAAAATCCTGAATCCAATTTAGCAACAGAAATTATCTCTTCTGATGGTGTAACTATTGGAAAGTTCTATAACGAAAATAGAACACCTATCAAATACCAAGATTTACCCAAACATTTAGTTGACGCTCTAGTTTCAACAGAGGATGAGCGATTTTATGAGCATTCCGGTATCGATGCGAGAAGAACTTTTGGTGCTGCTTTAAAATTAGGATCCAATGGAGGCGCAAGTACATTAACCCAACAATTAGCCAAATTACTTTTTCATGGGGAAGGTTCTAAATTTAAAATTTTCCGAGTAATCCAAAAAGTAAAAGAATGGATTATTGCCATTAAATTAGAACGTCAATATACCAAAAACGAAATCATTGCTATGTATCTAAACAAAGCAGATTTTATTAATACGGCTGTCGGAATTCGTTCTGCATCAAAAGTATATTTTGGAAAAGAACCCAGAGATTTAACGATTGACGAAAGCGCAGTATTAGTTGGAATGTTAACTAATCCTTCCTTGTTTAACCCTGTTCGTCGCCCTGAAAAAGTACAAAAAAGACGCAATGTTGTTTTAGGACAATTAGTTAGAAACAAACATTTAGATGAAGCAACCAAAAAAATATTAGAAGCTAAACCTATAGTGCTTCACTTTCAACCTGAAAGTCATAAAGAAGGAATGGCAACCTATTTTCGTGAATTTCTTCGTGAATATATGAGAAATTGGGTGAAAGAAAATAAAAAATCCGATGGTTCTGATTATGATATTTATAGTGATGGTCTGAAAATTTATACCACCATCGATTCCAAAATGCAAGAACATGCTGAAGAGGCGGTTACTGCTCACATGACTAACTTGCAAAAAGAGTTTTTCGCACAATCCAAAGACAATAAAAACGCTCCGTTCGTAAACATCTCAGATATCGAAACTCAAAAAATTCTTAATACGGCAATGAAATCCTCTGACCGTTGGAGAATGATGAAAGAAAACGACAAATCAGATGAGGAAATTATAGCTTCCTTCCAAGTAAAAACAAAAATGAAAATATTCTCTTGGAAAGGCGAAATCGACACTATAATGAAGCCTATTGACTCCATTCGATACTACAAACACTTTCTACAAACTGGATTAATGTCAATGGAACCACAAACAGGACACATTAAAGCTTGGGTTGGTGGAATCAATTACAAATATTTTCAATACGACCACGTTGGTCAAGGTGCAAGACAAGTTGGTTCTACATTCAAACCTTTCGTTTACGCAACTGCTATTGAGCAATTAGGAATGTCTCCTTGTGACTCCATTATTGATGGTCCTTTTATGATTCACAAAGGGCGTCATCATGTGACAAAAGATTGGGAACCACAAAATTCAGATCGTAAATATCGCGGTATGGTTACACTCAAAAAAGCTTTAGCAAATTCGATCAATACCGTTTCAGCTAAACTAATTGATAAAACAGGTCCAGAGGCTGTTGTGGAACTTACAAAAAAATTAGGCATAAATTCCGAAATTCCTGTGCAACCCTCCATTGCGCTTGGAGCCGTAGATATTACAGTTCAAGACATGGTTGCTGCTTACAGCACATTTGCCAATCAAGGTGTTTATATCAAACCGCAATTTATTAGCAGAATTGAAGATAAAAATGGCGTGGTTTTATACGAACCCGTTCCAGAATCTCACGATGTATTAAACAAAGACATCGCTTATGCGGTGATCAAATTGCTTGAAGGAGTTACCGAAGAAGGATCGGGTGTGCGTTTAAGAACACAAGGCGGAGGAAATGGCGACAATCGTTGGACCGGTTATCCATACATGTTTACCAATCCAATTGCAGGAAAAACGGGAACCTCACAAAATCAATCCGACGGATGGTTTATTGGAATGGTACCCAATTTAGTTACCGGTGTTTGGGTAGGTTGCGAAGATCGCTCTGCTCGTTTTAAAGGAATAACCTATGGTCAAGGCGCAACCGCTGCTTTGCCTGTTTGGGGGTTTTATATGAAAAAATGCTACGAAGACAAAGACCTTCAAGTCTCTAAAGATCCTTTTGAAAGACCCGAAAATCTTTCCATAAAAGTAGATTGTTGGGCTCCAAGAGTTGAAGTTGATACAACATTAGTTCCCGTTGAAGAAGAACAAAATACCGAAGAATTTGGACTATAAATTTTAGAAGCTGTTTCCTGCTATCGGCTTTATCTCTCCGTTGCACTACGAGGATACCGCCTCTATCAGGGCTAAAAATTACCTTATGATTAACAAAAAAGTAAACTCCGTTCAAGAAGCATTACAAGGAATACAAAATAACATGACCATCATGTTGGGTGGTTTTGGTCTTTGTGGCATTCCCGAAAATAGTATTGCCGAATTAGTAAAAAAAGAAACCACCGGGCTTACCTGTATTTCCAATAATGCGGGAGTTGATGATTTTGGATTAGGCCTATTGCTCCAAAAAAGACAAATCAAAAAAATGATTTCTTCCTATGTGGGAGAAAATGCCGAATTCGAACGTCAGATGCTTTCCGGTGAATTGGATGTAGAACTAACTCCTCAAGGAACTTTAGCAGAAAAATGTCGTGCTGCTCAAGCTGGAATTCCTGCTTTTTTTACGCCTGCCGGTTTTGGAACAGAAGTAGCTATTGGAAAAGAAACTCGAGAATTCAACGGGAAAATGCATATCATGGAACTGGCCTATAAAGCCGATTTTGCTATCGTGAAAGCCTGGAAAGGAGACGAAGCTGGTAACTTAATTTTTAAAGGAACCGCCCGTAACTTCAATCCATGTATGGCTGGAGCAGCTAAAATCACTATTGCTGAAGTAGAAGAATTAGTTCCTGCTGGAACTTTAGACCCTAATCAAATTCATATTCCTGGTATTATGGTACAACGCATCTTCCAAGGAGAAAAATTTGAGAAAAGAATTGAGCAACGCACTGTTAGAAAAAAACAGTAATCAGTGTTCGGTATTCAGTAAAAAAAATACTTTCTATTCACAAAACCTTAATGAAATTTAATTCCTTAATGGTTTAAAAAAACGTTATATGTTAGGAAAAGAAGAAATTGCAAAACGCATCGCAAAAGAAGTTAAAGACAACTATTTTGTCAATCTGGGTATTGGTATTCCAACCTTAGTTGCCAATTATGTTCGAACGGATATTTCTGTAGAATTCCAAAGTGAAAATGGTGTTCTCGGAATGGGACCATTCCCTTTTGAAGGCGAAGAAGACGCCGATTTAATCAACGCTGGCAAACAAACCATCACAACATTACCCGGAGCTAGTTTTTTTGACTCAGCGTTCAGTTTTGGTATGATACGCAGTCAAAAAGTAGATTTAACTATTCTTGGTGCTATGGAAGTTTCAGAAAACGGCGATATTGCCAATTGGAAAATCCCAGGTAAAATGGTAAAAGGCATGGGTGGCGCAATGGATTTAGTAGCGTCTGCCGAGAACATTATTGTTGCCATGATGCATGTGAACAAAGCAGGAGAAAGTAAAATCCTGAAAAAATGTACTTTGCCATTAACAGGAGTTGGTTGTGTTAAGAAAGTAGTGACCGAATTAGCGGTTTTAGAAATTACTCCAAAAGGTTTTAAATTACTCGAGCGTGCACCTGGCGTTACTGTAGAGCATATTATAGCTTCCACTGAAGCTGATTTAATTATTGAAGGGGAAATTCCTGAGATGGTGATTGATTAAAAAAACCAACTCGCTACTAAAATAGCCGTAATAACACAAATAACATCTACTAAAAGCATAGTTCCTAATGCGTAACGTGTATTTTTTATATTGATGGAACCAAAGTAAACGGCAATTACATAAAAAGTGCTTTCTGCACTGCATTGAAAAATACTGCTTAATCTTCCGGTTAAGGAATCGGCCCCAAAAGTATTCATTGAATC
Source organism: Rhizobium sp. Q54 (assembly GCA_943328505.2). Lineage (GTDB taxonomy): Bacteria > Bacteroidota > Bacteroidia > Flavobacteriales > Flavobacteriaceae > Flavobacterium. Next base: position 54,846 of record CALQAH020000002.1, read on the forward strand.
AATTAAAAATCCCCTCGATCCTGCGGAACTAAAAGGTCTAAGCAAAGCTACCGGCAAGGCATCTGTAATTTCTTTACTCACTCCAATATTTGAAAAAGCAAATGCTATCCAATTACTAATAATCTCAAATAAACCACTGTTTCTGAATAATGAAATAGCAACTAACATTCCCAATACATAAGGGAAAATTGTGACTCCGGTCTTAATTCCATTATTTGCTCCAGATACAAAGGCTTCATAAACCGTAGTATTCGCAGCTGCAAATTTCTTTTCCTTAATAAAGGATAAGATCAAAGTAAGAACGATTATCCCTACTAATATTAAAGCGGAAAGATTCGATGTGAAATAATTTTTACCAATTAAATCCAAGTGGTTTACATACATCAACAAACCAATAATTGCAGCAATTAAAACCATTAAAGTTATGACTAACGAAGCGCTTTTGAAATTAATTTTTTGTTTCATACCAACAATAAGAAAAGCGGCAATCGTGCCAATAAAAGAAGTGATAATACACGGCAGCATTACATCGGCTGGGTTGGTTGCACCAGCGGCAGCGCGATAGCCAATAATAGAAGTGGCTATTAAGGTAAGTCCTGAAGCATGCAAACACATAAACATAATTTGAGCATCACTGGCCTTGTCTTTTTCAGGATTTATTTCTTGTAAACTTTCCATGGCCTTTAATCCAAAAGGTGTAGCAGCAGAATCCAAACCTAAAAAGTTCGCAGCAAAGTTTAAAGTCATATAGGATATCGAAGGGTGGTTTTTAGGAATACTTGGAAATACTTTAACAAATACAGGACTCAATATTCTAGCTAGTTTTTGAGTTGCACCAGAAATGATTAAAAGTTCCATTAATCCGCAGAAAAATGCCAAATAGGCAATAAGCGGCAAAACTAAATCGAGTAAAGTACTTTTACAGGTAGGTAATAAGCCGTCGGACTTTTGAACTCCACTATATATTTTAACCGTTTTGTTTTTATAAACATAAGTAGTATCCGAATTTAGCGTATCGCGATTGATTACCATGGTTTGCTCTGGTGCCTTTTCGATGCTGTCGCTAATAAAAACAGGAACTTGATTGATGTATTTTTCTGAAAGTAAAATAGGATCGTCTTTTTTGCCATTTAATATAAAATCGATGGTGTAACTGTCGCCCAAAAACAAACTGATGACAACAAATACAATTGAAGAAATAAAAATAGCCAACCAAAATCTGCTCAATACCATAATTTTCTTTTTTGTAAATGTAATAAATCAATGGCAATTGCAAATAACAATTTCAATTACAATCCTTAAATTTTAAACATGAATTATCTCTTCTTCGATTAGCAAATCTTCTCGTCGGAGTCGCAAGAAAATCTGAGCCACAGCAATGGTATCTTTCTCGCAATAGGTTACAATGCGATCAATATCTTTTTCTACATAAAAAACATGACCTACTTGACTGCCATCAATGTCTCCTTTTGGAGATGGAATGCCTAGAATTTTAGTCAATAATTTTAATGATGTAAAATGTTTGTAATCACCAAATTTCCATAATTCTAAGGTGTCTAAATGCGGGATTTCCCAAGGCTTTTTACCAAACAAATTGAGTTTTTGAGGCAATGCTATTTGATTAATAATCATGCGTCGTGCAATAAACGGAATGTCGAATTCTTTGGCATTATGGCCGCATAAAACATGTTGCGGCTGATTGAAATGATTGTCTAACAGATTAATAAAATCATGAAGGATTTTCTTTTCTTCACCAAAAAAAGATGTAACTCTAAAATTACGAATGTCTCCTTTTATGGTAAAATAGCCCACCGATATGCAAACAATTTTTCCAAACTCGGCCCAAATTCCTGCTCTATCATAAAACTCCTCTCCTGTGAAATCTTCTTTGCGTTGGTATTGGGTTTTGAGTTCCCAAAGTTGTTTCATTTCATCGTCCAATCCATTGAAATTTTCTTCTTCAGGAACGGTTTCAATATCTATGAAAAGTAGGTTGTCAAGGCGAATTTTATCTATCATTAGATTATCATTAAATTAGAAATTTGTAACTAAATTAATAAAATTCTTTCAAATAAATAAAATTTTGTCAGAAAAATTTAAATAAAATTTGTTGGTTTGTAGGATTTTCGTGTTCTAAAAGCCATTTTTTGCACCACAACCTCCTGCCTAACCTGTGCGTGAACCATCGGTGCCTATCACTCGATGACAGGGAACAAGAATCTAAAGTGGATTTTTCCCATTGGCTGAAGCAACAGCTCGAATGGCTTTTACATCGCCTAGCTTTTTAGATAAATCCATATAGGAAATCGTTTTTCCATAAGGAATGTTTAGTAATTCTTACCAAACTTTTTGTTTAAATCAGTGCCTTTTGGGTTGGACTTGAATGTGAAATCGATTATTTTATTTTGAAAATATTCTTGAAGTTGCGTCACCGATTCTTGTAAAATAATTGGTATTTCACTGGAAACATTTCCTGCATCAAGGGCTGAAATTTCAGAAATACCGTTTTCATCTCCAGTCATTCTGGCAGTTCCAAGAGGTGTTTTGATGTAAAAGGTTTCCATAATTGAGGAAGATCGAACCACGAGTTCGCAAAGTTATTCACAAAGAACACAAAGAAATTATTTTATTTTGAAACTGAATAAATGTAGTCTTCAATCGCTTTTAATTCGTCATCAGACATTGCTTTTGTAATAGCAAAATTGGTTTTCATGATTTCATATTTGCTAGGATCTATAATGGGTTCGCTCTCTTCCTTAAGGAACGAAACGATACTCGCATTTTTCAATTTATATATTTTTGCGATTTCTTGTAAACTTGGACCAATAATAGTTTGCTCTATTTGATGACAAGCAATGCAATTTCCTTCACCTTCAAAAAGTTCCTGTCCAGAGATTTTTTTTGAGGTTTTACCAAAATTTTCGTCTGTTTCTTTTTTACAGGACACGAGCGTTAGCGAACTGGCGAAGCAAACAAACACTAAACCCGCTAAAAAGAATACTACTTTCTTCATTTTTATTTGTTCATTAAAATAGCGGCTTCTTTGGCAAAATAAGTCGAAATCAAACTTGCACCAGCGCGTTTGATGCACATTAATTGTTCCATCATGATTTTATCGTGGTCTAGCCAACCTCTTTCGGAAGCCGCTTTTATCATAGCGTACTCGCCCGAAACATGGAAAACCGTCACAGGAACATTCACAGCGTTTTTAACTTCGCGAACAATATCCAAATAGGCAATTCCTGGTTTTACCATGACCATATCGGCACCTTCTTCTACATCCATAAGCGCTTCTTTGATGGCTTCTATGCGATTGGCATAATCCATTTGGTAGGTTTTTTTATCTTTAGGAATATCAATATTATCCACAGGCGCACTGCCTAAAGCATCGCGGAAAGGTCCGTAAAACGCCGAAGCATATTTAGCTGAATAACTCATAATCCCCACATTTGAAAATCCAGCAGCATCCAATCCTTGGCGCAATCTTAAAACTCTTCCGTCCATCATGTCGCTTGGCGCAACGAAATCGGCACCAGCCTGTGCATGGGAAACTGCCATTTTTACTAAGGCTTCATTGGTGGCATCGTTAGCAATATCGCCCTTTTCGATGATGCCGTCGTGTCCATATATGGAATACGGATCGAGTGCCACATCGGGCATTACTATCATTTCCGGGCATGCGGCTTTGATGGCTTTGATGGCACGCTGCATGAGTCCGTTGGGATTCCAAGCTTCTTTTCCAGTGTTGTCTTTTAAGCTTTCGTCCACTTTTACATAAATGTTTACGGCGCGAATTCCTAAAGCAAATATTTCTTTGACTTCATCCACCGTCAAATCAATCGAACGACGGTAAATGCCGACCATAGAAGGAATTTCAACTTTTACGTTTTCACCTTCTGTGATGAACATTGGGAACATAAAATCACTCGGACTTAATGTGGTTTCACGAACTAACGAACGAATGCTTTCGTTCACGCGTAATCTTCTACCTCTTTGTAATGGGAACATTTGATCTATGATTTAAGATTAACGATTGTAAATTTTTGATTTGATAGTGATGGCAAAATTATGCAATCAAAAATCGTTAATCATCATTCTTCAATCCAATTAATCGGGTTTTCTAATATTTGAATTAACTTTTCTTCTTCACTTCCAGGCTGAGGATGATGGTCATATACCCATTGCACATGCGGTGGTAAACTCATCAAAATACTTTCTATTCTTCCGTTGGTTTTTAAACCAAACAAAGTGCCTTTATCATGAACCAAATTGAATTCTACATAACGTCCACGACGGATTTCTTGCCAAGTTCTTTGTGCTTCGGTAAAAGGCAAATCTTTTCTTTTTTCAACAATTGGAACGTATGCTTCGAGAAAACTATTCCCAATTTCCGATACAAAATTAAACCAATTTTCCATCGACATGGAGTCTAACGCCTTGCAATAATCGAAAAATAATCCGCCAATTCCACGTGCTTCGTTGCGATGTGTATTCCAAAAATAGTCGTCACATTGTTTTTTATATTTTGGATAAAACTCCAAATTATGTTTGTCACAAGCGATTTTACAGGTTTGATGAAAATGTCGGGCATCATCTTCGAACAAATAATATGGCGTTAAATCTTGTCCGCCGCCAAACCACTGATTGATACTATTCCCGTTGTCATCATACATTTCAAAATACCTCCAATTCGCATGAACGGTGGGCACCATTGGATTTTTGGGATGAATTACCAAGCTCAATCCGCACGCAAAAAAATCAACTTCGCCTACATTAAACAGTTGACGCATGGCTTCAGGTAATTTCCCATGAACTGCCGAAATATTTACGCCGCCTTTTTCAAAAACTTGTCCGTTTTCAATCACACGTGTTCTTCCACCGCCACCTTCTGGTCGTTCCCAAATGTCTTCTCGAAATTTGGAAACACCATCAACAATTTCCAATCCTTTACAGATTTCGTCTTGAAGATTTAGAATGTATTGGTAGAATTTATGTTTCATTACTGATTGTATTCTTTTACAGCGTCAATAAACGCTTTGGCATGATCCACAGGAATGTTTGGTAAAATCCCGTGTCCTAAATTAACTATGTATTTGTCTTTCCCAAACTCGTCAATCATCTGATGTACCATTTTCTTGATGGTTGGAATAGGAGAAAGCAATCTTGATGGATCAAAATTCCCTTGCAAAGTGATATTTCCTCCAGATAAATAACGTGCATTTCTTGGCGAGCATGTCCAATCTACTCCAAGGGCAGAAGCTTTACTTTTTCCCATTTCGTTAAGTGCAAACCAACATCCTTTTCCAAAAACAATTACTGGAGTAATATCTGCCAAAGCTTCTACAATTTGATTGATGTATTTCCATGAAAACTCTTGATAATCCACTGGCGATAACATTCCGCCCCAAGAATCGAAAATTTGAATGGCATCACAACCTGATTTTACTTTTTCTTTCAAATATAAAATGGTGGTATCAGTGATTTTTTGCAATAAAACATGCGCTGCTTCAGGATGTGAAAAGCAAAATCCTTTAGCTGTATCAAAACTTTTGGACCCTTTTCCTTCAACCGCATAACAAAAAATGGTCCACGGCGAACCTGCAAAACCAATTAATGGCACCTCATCGTTTAGCATTTGTTTGGTCAATTTGATGGCGTCAAAAACATATCCTAAAGTCTCATGAACATTAGGAACAATTACTCTTTCTACATCTTGAATAGTTCGAATTGGGTTTGGCAAAAACGGTCCGATGTTTTCTTTCATCAACACTTCAATTCCCATGGCTTGTGGCACAACAAGTATATCCGAAAATAAGATTGCGGCATCTGGAGCAATTCTTCGTATGGGCTGCACGGTGATTTCGGCTGTCAATTCTGGTGTTTGACAACGGGTAAAAAAATCATATTTATCCCTCAATGCGATGAATTCTGGTAAATATCTACCCGCTTGACGCATCATCCAAACTGGTGGACGTTGCACGGTTTCTCCTTTTAAGGCTTTTAGAAAAAGGTCGTTTTTGATCATTATGTTATTCTTGTTTGAATTTTTCAATCACTTCAAAAATTACCTCTTCAATAGATGGATTTTCAGCGATTACTATATTTTTTGTTACTTGAAATAATGCTTCTGCGGTGGTCTCGCCAATACAAAAACAAGTTTCTTTTTTAATTTTATTTTCTGACAAATAGCTTTCTACTCCGGAAGGGCTAAAAAATAAAAGTCCTTCAACAGGTACTTCTAATTTATGTGGTGTCAATGTTGTTTCGTATACTTGAATCTCATTGAGTTGAATATTGGCTTCTTTTAAAGCTTTAGGCAACGTTTCTTTTCTCAAATTACCACTAAAAAAAGTATAACTCTCTTTGCTATAAATTAAGGTAATTATCTCTGCCAAATCGGAAGCATAATCCACATAAACAATAACATTAAAACCGTTTTCTTCTAATAGTGCTTTGGTTTTTATCCCGACACAAAAAACATTTTTTGATTTTAAATCTTCGTGTTTTGAATGGAGCAATACACTTTGAGCGGCATTTTGGCTGGAGAAAATTAAATTATTATTAATGGTTTTAATATCAAAATCGATGCTTGTAGTTTTGATAAAATTGGCTTCATAAACTTCCAAACCAGCATTTTCTAATTCCTGAATTTGAGCGTCGGAAAGTATTTTTGTGGATGCTATTTTGATTGGAGTACTCATTATTTTTTTAGACTTTCTTTGATGTTCTTCATCAATTCAGCGCCGCCATTATTCAAAATTTCTTGGGCTAAATGGTATCCTAATTTTTTCCATTCTTGGATAGGAACTGTTCTTTCGATTTCTATTTTTTGTTGACCATCAACAGCTAACAACACTCCTTTAAACAAAACTTCATCATCGCCAAATGTTGCTAGAGCACCAATGGGTGCCGTACAACCTCCTTCTAGCGTTTTTAAAAATTGTCTTTCAATATAAGTGCAAATATCGGTTTCTAGATCGTTTAATTCGGCAAGTGCATCTTTGCAAAACTCGTCATTTTGCATGGCTAGAACCACCATGGCTCCTTGAGCCGGCGCAGGTATCATCCAATCTAAATTCACAAAAGTTGTAGGCTTACTATTTATTCGATCCAATCCAGCGGCGGCAAAAATGGCTCCGTCCCAATTATTGTCTTTCAATTTTTGCAATCTCGTGTTTACATTACCACGCAAATCTTCCACTTTATGATTGGGATATCTGTTTAACCAAAGTGCCTGACGACGTAAACTTCCGGTTGCTATGGTTCCTGCTGTTTCTAGAAAATCGAGATTGTTATTATAAACTAAAATATCTTTTTCATCGGCTCTTTGTAAAACGGCTGCTTGAACAATTCCAATTGGCAAGGCAGTTGGAACATCTTTCATGGAATGAACTGCAATGTCAATTTGCCCATTAATCATGGCAACATCTAGTGTTTTGGTAAAAATTCCGGTAATTCCTAATTCGTAAAGCGGTTTGTCAAGTTGAATATCACCTTGGGATTTAACGGCTATAATTTGAGTTTTATGACCCAAATCGTTAAGTTTTTTTTCGACATCATGCGCTTGCCAAAGTGCGAGTTCGCTATCACGAGTTCCAATGCGTATTGTCTTTTTCATTATTTCTCAGAAGCTTCTATTTGAAATATTTTTTCAATCCATTCAATGCTTTCGTCCACAACAGTATCATCGGCTTTCAGATGATTGGCAAAATGGTTGGTTATTTTTTGAATAATGCGGTTGCTAATTATTTCCGCTTGTTCTTCATCAAAATTGGATAGTTTTTTTCTTTGAAAACTAAGTTCTGAATCTTTAATAGTATTTAGTTTTGCTTTGAGCGCATGGATTGTTGGTGCAAATTTTCGACCACGTGTCCAAGTTATAAATTCCTCTTTTATTTCATCAATAATAGCTTCAGCTGCAGGAATATGAAGTTTCCTGTTTTCCAATGTTTCATCCGTAATTTGAGATAAATCATCCAAATGAACTAAAGTAACATTGTCTAAATCATTCACGTTTTCATTGACGTTTTTTGGAATGGATAAATCCAAAATCAATAACGGTTTTTTTAAATTCAAGATGGCTTTATCGATAGTTGGGTTTTGTGCTCCCGTTGCCACAACAACCACATCTGTTTTTTGAAGTTCCAATTGCAAATCGGCATAATCTTTTACAATAAGATTTAGTTTTCCAGCTAATTTTTCGGCTTTGTCCTTGGTTCTATTGATGAGAGTGATGTGTTCGTTTTTGGAATGTTTAACTAAATTTTCGCATGTATTTCTTCCTATTTTCCCGGTTCCAAAAAGTAAAATATTTTTTTCGCCTATTTGCTCCACATTCTTCATAATGTATTGCACCGCCGCAAAGGAAACCGAGGTTGCTCCAGAAGAAATAGCAGTATCTGTTTTGATTTTTTTACTTGCCTGAATGACGGCATTGATTAATCTTTCCAAAAAACTATTGGCTAATCCTAGAGATTTACTGGCTACAAATGAGGTTTTTAATTGGCTTATAATTTCAAAATCGCCTAAAATCTGACTGTCTAAACCCGTTCCAACACGGAACATGTGTGAAACTGCTTCTTGATTTTTATAGACATAGGCCACTTTTTGAAATTCTTCAACAGTTCCTTTACTGTTTTCACAAAGTAATTTTATGAGTTGAAAAGGATGTTGTGCAAAGCCATAGATCTCAGTTCTGTTGCAAGTGGAAGTTACTATTAAACTCTCAATTCCTTCTTCTTTGGCTTGTGCTAATACTTTAGATTTAGCTTCAGCATCCACACTAAATTTTCCTCTTATATCCGCATCTGCTTTCTTGTAACTCAAACCAATTGAGTAGAAAGTAGTGTGTTTAGATATATTTCTGTTTTCCATAAAATGCTTGTCAAACTAAAGTGAAGCAAAAGTATTGCTATCCTTTTTATAAAAGTAACGCTAAAAGTTCTATTTGTGTCGCTATGAGATATTTTGACATTAAAACTAATTTTTATCGATATTTATTTTATTTTTGTACTAAAATCAATGCTTATAGACTTTATTGTTTAGATTAATTCTAAATAGAATCGAATTAGCAATGGATTTTTAAACCCATTAAGCTTAAAAAAAATATCGCTATGAGTACTCAAGAGATGATAACCATTGAGAACGATTTTACCCTATTTCGATTCCAAAACGACAGCGACGAAACGCTTGTTGTTGAACGTCAGGTAGATATCGGTTTAATTCAATTTCATTTTGGTTTAAAGGGAAGCGCTAAATTTATTTTCAATCAAGGGAATTATACGCTAGATTTGAAAGAAGAGAAGTCGCTTTTGTTTTACAATCCCCAAAAAGAGTTACCGTTGCATATAGAAATTGCACCAAAATCTTGGTTAATTACCATTTTAGTTTCTATCAAAAAATTTCATGGATTATTTTCAACACATTCCGATCACATTCCTTTTTTGAGTGCCGAAAATCGTGATAAAAAATATTATGGTGAAGAAAATATTAGTCCGTCTATGGCAATTGTGCTTAATCAAATGTTTCATTACAATTTAAACCCTTCCATAAAAAACCTCTACTACAAAGGAAAAGGCTATGAATTATTAAGTCTTTTTTTTAATAGAAATGAAGATCCAAATGCAGAGCAATGTCCGTTTTTAATAGACGAAGAAAATGTCTTGAAAATTAAAAAAGCCAAAGAAATTATCATTGCAAATATGGCTGAACCGCCTGGTTTACAAGAATTGTCAGATCAAATTGGTCTGAATTTAAAGAAGCTAAAAATGGGATTCAAACAAATTTATGGTGATACTGTTTATGGTTTTTTGTTTGATTACAAAATGAATTATGCCCGGCAATTACTGGATTCTGGTTCGTACAATGTAAATGAAGTTGGATTGAAAATAGGCTATAGCACCGGAAGTCATTTTATAGCGGCTTTCAAAAAGAAATTTGCGACAACACCTAAAAAATATTTGATGTCAATCAATCCTTCGAATTAAAGTTGTTTATGAAAGAAAGAATCATCGGTTTTGATTTAGCAAGAGCTTACGCCATTTTTGGGATGTTTATCGTTAATTTTAATTTTAGTTTTGGAAATGTCTATCCAACTGAAAATGTAATGGGACGGTTTCTTAATTTATTTACAGGCAATTCCACTTCTATCTTTATTATTTTAGCGGGCATGGGTGTTTCATTAATGACCAATAAAACGGGAATTTCGACAGAAGAAAAAGCAAAATATAAATCCATAATCTTGAAACGCTCTTGGTTTTTATTCATTATCGGATTACTCCTTTTTAATTGGTGGTCGGGTGATATTTTACATTTTTATGGAGGTTACATGCATATCGCAGCTTTTATTTTATTTTTGCCAAAGCGTTATTATCTGTGGATTATTTCTGTAATAATTGTAGTGTATCATATCTTGTTATGGCTTATTCCTGTTGGGACTTCATGGGATTTTCTCACCTATAAATATACTGATTTTTGGACTCCAATTGGGTTTTTAAGAAACACTTTGTATAACGGTTGGAATTCCATTTTTCCTTGGTTTGCTTTTTTTGTAATCGGAATGTGGTTGGGTAAATTAGATTGGAATAATAAAGTAATACGGCGCAATATTTTTATTATTGGGCTGTTCCTTTTTACAATCATTCAATTAATTCGCCTTTGGGCAAAAAATCCATTCATTGATGATTTCACGCATCGTTATATTTTAAGCGAATATTTTCCGCCATATCTTCCATTTTTGATTATAACCGCTGGATTTGCTTTGATGGTAATCACTATTTGTATGTTTCTTGGAGATCAATTCAAGGATGCAAAAATCATTCACTATTTAGCAAAAACAGGACAAATGACATTGTCTCATTATGTAATTCACATCACACTTGGCATGTTGATTTTAGAAAAACTAACAGGTAAAACCTATACAGGTTTTTTAGAAGACGAAATGCCAACTGCACCTCAATATATTTTACTTTATGCAACATTGTTTTTTATTGTAAGCGTTTTTTTTAGTTGGCTTTGGAGTAAAAAATTTAAAAATGGTCCATTGGAAACAATTATGAGAAAAATTTCAGTATAATCAAAAAACACACATTCATTCAACATTAAAAAGAAGTTTCAGTACTTTTATAAAAAATTAAAAACACACATGAAAGGAGTATTATTAGTCAATCTTGGCTCGCCAGAAAGCCCAACTGCAAAAGATGTAAAGCCATATTTAGATGAATTTTTAATGGACAAATACGTAATTGACGTCCCGTTTTTATTACGTGCATTATTGGTTCGTGGTATTATTTTACAAACACGTCCTAAAAAATCGGCAGCGGCTTATGCTAAAATTTGGTGGAAAGAAGGTTCGCCCTTGGTTGTCATTTCACAAAGGATGCAAAAGAAAGTACAAAGTTTAACTGATATTCCTGTGGCTTTAGCCATGCGTTATGGTACCATAACCATTTTAAAAGGATTACAAGAATTGAAAGAAAAAGGCGTTACCGAAGTAATGCTTTTCCCTTTGTATCCTCAACATGCCATGGCTTCTACTACTACTATTTTAGTTTTAGCAGAAGAATTGCGCCAGAAACATTTTCCCGAAATGACCTTTACAATCGTTCCAGCTTTTTACAACAAACCTGGATATATTAAAGCCTTAGCAAATTCCATAAAAAAATATTTAGACACTTTTGAATACGATCATTTATTGTTTTCCTATCACGGAATTCCAAAACGTCATATTCGCAAAACGGATATCACCAAATCACACTGCAAAATAGATGGCTCATGTTGCAACACGCCTTCGCCAGCGCATGAATTTTGTTACCGTCATCAATGTTATGAAACCACAAAGCAAGTGGTACAGTATTTGGGAATTCCCGAAGGTAAATACAGCCAAACTTTCCAATCCCGATTGGCTGGTGACAAGTGGTTAACCCCTTATACAGATGTTGAAATTAATAAAATGCCTGGTCAAGGAATCAAAAAATTAGCGGTTGTAACACCTGCTTTTGTCTCTGATTGTTTGGAAACACTTGAGGAAATAGCCATGGAAGCTAATCATGAATTTAAAGAAAATGGTGGCGAGGAATTTATGGCAATTCCTTGTATGAATGATGATGATGAATGGTGCGAAACAGTTGCGCATTGGATTAAAGATTGGCAGAAAACGTAACAAATGGAGTACTACAACTACATAAAATCACTGCACCTCATCTTTGTCATCACATGGTTTGCTGGATTGTTTTACATTGTTAGATTGTTTGTGTACCAAATTGAAGCCAACGATAAACCTTCGCCAGAGAAAGAAATTCTACAAAAACAATACAAAATAATGACCTACCGGTTATGGTACATTATTACATGGCCAAGTGCGATTTTAGCTACGCTATTTGCCATTTGGTTATTGATTTTAATGCCCGCTTGGATACAAATGCCTTGGATGCATGTAAAACTGGGATTTGTAGTTTTACTAATTGCCTACCACCTTAAATGCCAACAAATTTATTCACAATTGCAAAAAGATGCATTCCATTATAGTGCTAACTTTATGAGATTATGGAACGAAGGCGCCACTCTAATTTTGTTTGCCGTTGTTTTTTTAGTCATCTTAAAAAATGCTTTTAATTGGATTTATGGAATAATTGGAATTTTTGTTTTTTCGATACTTTTGATGTTAGGGTTCAAATTTTATAAAAAAATAAGAGCAAAAAACAACTCATAAATGGTAAACGGATTCAAATTATCAATGCTATCGCTTCGAATTAGGATTTTCCTATCGATGATTGTATTGGTTTTGATTGCTTCCATTTTAATGGCTTCGATTTCGATAATTCAATTTAAGAACGAAGCTAAAGATTATCATCAAGAACGATTGGAACGCAAAGAAACAGCTATTAAAGCACACATTAATTATGTGCTCTCCAACACAACTTATCCGTTAATTGCCAATAATTTAGATTTAATTTTTAAAGATAAAATCCACGAATTAGCACAAATTCACAACCTTGAAATCAATATTTATAGTCTTGATGGTAGATTGCTTAAGTCCTCCAAAGCTTCTTTTTCTATTGACGAAGTTTCACCACCTATTCCAAAGTATATTCTAAAATTGGTGCAATCTTCTATCGAAAAAAGATATGTTGATATTAAAAATATTGACGGTGTGAAAAATCGTTCTTCTTATAGTCAAATTAAAGATGAGAAATTTAAACCTTTAGGGATTTTGAATTTACCTTATGTTGAAGATGATGGGTTTTATGAAACCGAATTGCAAAACTTTCTCATCCGTTTAGGGCAAGTTTATGGTTTTATGCTGTTGATAGCTTTTGCTTTGGCGTACTTCCTTTCGAGTTATATCACAAAATCATTAAAAACAATTTCAGATAAAATCAACGAGACCAATTTGAATCAAATCAATGAAAAAATTGTTATTGAAGCGAACAGCAAAGAAATTAATTTATTGATAAATGCTTATAATGGAATGGTCGATAAATTGGAAGAAAGCGCCACAAAATTAGCCCAGAGTGAAAGAGAACAAGCATGGCGCGAAATGGCGAAACAAGTAGCACATGAAATCAAAAATCCATTAACACCCATGCGTTTAACCGTGCAAAGTTTCCAAAGAAAATTTGACGCAAATGATCCCGAATTAAAACAAAAACTCAACGATTATTCCAAAACATTAATCCAACAAATTGATACCATGAGTTCGGTGGCTTCGGCTTTTTCCAACTTTGCCTCGATGCCAGCGCAACAAAACGAAACCTTAAATGTGGTTAATATTGTAGAATTGGCATTAGATATTTTCAATGAAGATTTCATTATTTTCGAAAGAGATAAAGAAGAAATTATTACCAAATTAGATCGAACACAACTTATTAGAATCATTACCAATTTGGTTAAAAACGCGACGCAATCTATACCCGAAGAACAAGAAGAAAAATTTGTGTTAGTTACCGTTCTTGAAGCCGATAACAATGTAATTATTTCTGTAAAAGACAATGGCTCGGGTATTGAAACTGAAAACATCGAACACGTTTTTGAACCAAAATTTACCACCAAAACCAGCGGAATGGGGTTAGGTTTAGGAATTATAAAAAACATTATCGAAAATTACAAAGGAACTATTACATTTGAATCAGAACTTGGCAAGGGAACAACTTTTATAGTTACACTTCCAATAATTAAAAATTAAACTTATAAATCATAAATTATTTTAATAATAATTTGCGAATTTGCGGTCATTAAAACAAAAACCATGAACTTCGAAAACCTCATCATTACTACCGAAAACGGTATCGGACAAATCACTATCAATCGTCCATCAAAATTGAATGCATTGAATGTAAAAACTATTCAAGAACTACATGATGCTTTTGATAATTTGAACGAAAATCCCGAAATCAAAGTCATTATTATTACTGGAGAAGGCGAAAAAGCCTTTGTTGCAGGCGCAGACATTTCAGAATTTGCTCATTTTACTATTGAAGAAGGTGCACAATTAGCAGCACAAGGACAAGAATTGTTATTTGATTTTGTAGAGGCTTTAAAAACTCCGGTAATCGCTGCAGTAAATGGGTTTGCATTAGGTGGCGGATTAGAATTAGCCATGTCGTGTCATTTCAGAATTGCTTCTGATAATGCCAAAATGGGTTTGCCTGAAGTTTCACTAGGTGTAATTCCTGGTTATGGTGGCACACAACGATTACCTCAATTAGTTGGGAAAGGTCGCGCCATGGAAATGATAATGACAGCCGGTATGATTGATGCTGAAACCGCAAAAAACTATGGCTTGATAAATCATGTTGTGCCACAGGCTGAACTTTTAGAATTCACAAAAGGCATCGCATCCAAAATTATGAGAAATTCTCCTGTTGCAATCGGCAAAGCGATAAAAGCAATTAATGCTAATTATAAAAATGGCGTCAATGGTTTTGATACCGAAATTAGAAACTTTGGCAAATGTTTTGGCACCGAAGATTTTAAGGAAGGAACAAGTGCTTTTTTAGAAAAAAGGAAGGCAGATTTTAAAGGTAAATAAATCGTTTAAATAGAATAAAATTACTGAACACTACTTTTCTCCTTCCCATTCCGCATAAAACTGCGAAAGAAAATTTTCCATGTATTTGTGGCGCTCCAAAGCAATTTTCTTTCCTGTTTCGGTATTCATTTTATCTTTTAACAAAAGTAACTTTTCGTAGAAGTGATTTAAAGTCGGTGCTTCCGAATTTTTATATTCTTCTTTAGTCATGTTTAAATTAGGAGCAATCTCAGGATTGTATAAGGCTCTATTTTTAAATCCCCCATAATTAAAGGTTCTTGCAATTCCAATTGCGCCAATCGCGTCTAATCGATCCGCGTCTTGAACAATTTCTAATTCTTTGGAGTTGAATTGCTTTTCAAAATTTCCTCCTTTAAAAGAGATGTTTTCAATAATTTTAATAACATGTTGAATGGTGGCTTCATCCACCTTTTCATTCTCTAAAAAAGCTCTTGCCGTTTTTGGACCTATTGTTTCGTCACCATCATGAAATTTACTATCAGCAATATCGTGAAGTAAAGCACCCAATTGCACAACCGTCAAATCACAATCTTCCTCACTAGCAATTAAAAGCGCATTTTTATACACACGTTCCATATGAAACCAATCGTGTCCGCCTTCGGCATTTTCTAATTGCTTTTTTACAAAAATCACAGTGTTATCTAGTAATGACATCTTTTTAAGGTTTAAAAAAATCCTTTCGGGCGGAAAGGATTTAAGTTCTATTATCTATTTTCTATAAGATCAATTATCTTATTAATGCGGGTTCCACCCATTTGAAAATCGTAGATTCCGCTGGAATAACTAATCTTTCGGAAACTTTTGCCATACGTGCAGGCAATTTCATCAAGTAATCTCTTGCTTTTTCTGCTTCATCTGTCAATCCAGAAAGCTTTTCGATTTCCCATTTTTCAATTAACTTTTGCATAATATCCACATAATCTGACGCGGTGTATACGCCTATTCGTTGAGCAGAATCGGAGAAATTCAAGAAAGCGGAACTAATTTTTTCGCCTGATTCTCTCAAAAATTGCGCTGGCATTACAATTTTTTGTTTCATCATATAGTTGAAAGCCAAAAGCATTTCACTTGGATCGACTTTAAAAATCTGAGTAACAAATTCAGAATAGGCATGATGATGACGCATTTCATCTCCTGCAATCATTTTGCAAATTTTTGCCAATTTTTTGTCGCCATACTCTTTTGCAATTTGAGAAACTCTATTATGAGAAATATAGGTTGCTAATTCTTGGAACGAAGTATATACAAAGTTTTTATAAGGATCACGACCCGTTCCAATATCAAATCCATCAGCAATTAAATGTTGGGTGGTCATTTCTATTTCACGCATGTTCACACGACCTGATAAATATAAATATTTGTTTAACAAATCACCGTGACGGTTTTCTTCGCCAGTCCAATGACGTACCCATTTACTCCAACCGTTATTCTCAACTTGACCAACACCGTCAACGTCCATTAACCACGATTCATAAGTTGGCAAAGCTTCTTCAGTAATGGTGTCACCCACAAGGGTTACCCAAAAGTCATACGGTAAGTCTTTGGCTATTTCGCGTAATTCTTTTACTTCTTCAAAGAAATTTTCGTCTTCGGAATTGGGTAAAAAATCGGTAGGTTGCCAAATTTTTTCAATTGGAATTAAAAATTGATCCACAAAACCATCGATTTTGTTTTCCAAAAAATGCATTACTTCTAAACGGACATTATGTGTAGACATTAAAATTTTAGATTTTAGATTTTAGATTTTAGATTTTTGTTCTATCCTCAAAAATTGTTTATTTTTTTATTGAATTAACTATTACTTTCTCCGTTTTCTGTATCAAATCTTCAAATGAAAACTCGCTTACAGCAATGGGTTCGTGAATTATAAATTGTAATTTATTTCCCAATCCCATCGGAAAAACTCCAAATTTAACCATTTTCCACGAATTATTTACAGTTATTGGCACAACAACCGAAGAAGGAGCAAATTTACACAATATTTTAAGACCGCTTTGGGCAAATTCTATTGGTGTTCCGTCTTTGCTTCTGGTGCCTTCAGGGAAAATAACGGCAGAGCGTTTGTATTTTTCTATGTATTCTGATAAACTTTTAATTAATGGAATGGCTTGTTTGGGATCTTTTCTATCTATTAATATGGAACCGCCATGGCGAAGGTTATAGGAAACACTTGGAATGCCTTTTCCTAATTCTTTTTTACTCACAAACTTGGGATGAAAACGACGCAAGTACCAAATCATTCCAATTATATCATACATGCTTTGATGATTGGAAACAAAGATAATAGGGACACCTTTAGGAATACTTTCTTTATTTTCAAAAGAATAAGTTGTTCCTAAAATATTGGTGCAACACACTAAGAAAAAATTCAAATAGTCAACACTTTTTTTATGGGCTTGATAACCAATAAAATTAATGCAAACCCACTGAATAGGATGAAAAATAACCAAACACAATCCGAAGCACAGATAGTAGACCACTGAAATAGGATAGGATATAAGTTTTTCCATGAGGTATAATGTAGAGAACAAAAGTAAGGAATATGTTTTAAAATGTGAGGAATTATAAAATAGCGAAAATGAGAATTTTGTTTATGTTTTTTTACGTTTTCTTCATTCGCCATACAGTATTCTAATAAAAAATAAGAAAATTTTTATAATAAATAATGTATTTGTAAAATTATTCTTTATATTTGAAATAGTTTTAACCAAAAAACAAACTCGCTTATGCAACACTATTTCAAAAAGTTATCCATTTTTCTCTACATTTGTGTAGCATTGATTGTTTACAGTTGTGCGGAGGAAAAAGATTTTGTGAAAGAACAAAATCATGAAAAGATAAAGATGGAAGATCAATCTTTTGACAAATTGCTTCAACTTCCCGTTTTTAACGATGCTTATCAAAGGGTTGTAAAAGCGAAAGTGAAAATTCCAAATTCTGCAATGGCAAGAACTGCTCTTGAAGAACAATATGGCTTTGATATAGTAACACAAGTTCCTGTGAGGATAATAACAACAACAGATAAAGGAACATATTATGTAATGCTTATTGAAAGACCAGCTAAAGAATATTTGAAATTTGAAAATCTGATTATAAATGTTAAAGACACGATTGTTGGTGCGCTAATCATGAAATATGAACTTTCTAGACTTGCTGAAAAAGAAGTCTATCACGATTCCTATAGTATGGATATCGTAGATACATCTCTAACATTTTTAGAGGTCGACGGAAATAAAGTATGGTTGAACCCATGCGTAGAAACCGCCACATTAATGTGTAACTACCATACCATCAATCCGATTTATCAAACAGATCATATTGCTGATCAGAATTGTTTCAATGCTGCTATAGGTTTATATGTTGTTTGGGGAATTGATTGCAGCGGAGGCGGAAGTAGTGGACCAACAGGTAATGGACCAACAGGTAGCGGCGATTCTGGTAGTGGGCCATCTGGTCCTTCAGGAGCAACTGGTCCAGCAGCATCAGGCGGTGGCGGTGCAGTAGGAAGTGTGTATACTGCTCCTTTACCTTGTTTGGAATGTATAGAAGAAACGCCGTGCGAGAAGTTAAAAAATTTACTAAAAAAAGATACCATAGTAAATCCCGGCACTCCTGAGGCTGATACAATAAAACGTGCAAACTTAAAACCAAAAATAGTTGCTTTAAGGCCAAGAGTTAATGAAACAAAAGAATATGGATGTTCGGTAGGATATTTGAGATTTGGTGATGTTTACGACCATACTTTTTTAGAAGCACCAACTGCAAATAATTCACTAGCTATGCCTACAGCCAGTACTGCTTTTGGCGGCATACATGTTCATACAAACACTGGCCAACCAATACCATCCTTTGGTGATTTAACTTGGTTATTGAGTTGTCATGATGATGCATTTGTTTATAATCAAAGCAATGTTTTTTCAATTGTAATTGTAAAAGACCTAACAGGAGTAACAGTTGGAAACATCCCAGCAACAATTACTTATGCTTTACATATTGACAATTACGCAGTCTTCAGCCAATATGTAAATACAACTTTAAATTGTGCAACATGTTCTGAAGAGCAAAAAGATAAAAAAATTAGAGAAATAAACAATTTACATGCTAAAAAATATACAGCAATGGGAACAGATCCTGCCGATTATGAAAAAGAATATCTAAGACTTCATCGTAATCATGGTTTTTCATTATATAAAGCCAATAATGATTTGACAAATTGGAGTAAATTAACTTTAGTAAATAATGTACTTGATTCTATACCCTGTAACAATTAATAAAATAATTATGAGAAAAATACAATTTGTTTTAGTACTATTATTAGTCATAAACTGCAAAGCTCAAACTGAAATTATAGGCTTAAAGGATAGAAGAGGCGGAGAAATTCCTCAAGGTGCTTATTTACAAGACATCGATAACGATATGGATTCTTTTGTTGGCATATATGAATACAATAATAACGGAATTGTTTTTAGAATTCATCTTCTTAAAAAAACTATGGTGCATGTAGATAATTATTTTACAGATACATTAATTGGCGAAATTGAATACTATGAAAACAATACTCAATTAGTAAATACAACATCTCAGCTATATACAAATTTTACCAATCCATATGATCATGCCATTGTAAATAGTGAAATTTTGAATAACTCCCCAAATATTTCCTTTCGTTGTCCAGAGTGTGTCTTAAATGAAATTGTTATTGATGGTAGCATTTTTGATACCCGATTAGGTGGTGATTTATTGTTACGTAGAATAACTGTTAATGGTAATCCCGCATTAAAAATTAGCATATTTACTTATGCAAGTTCAAAAAAAATACAACTTGGTGAGCCACAAACTTTACCCATTATTCCTGGCGGTGATTATATAATGGTTAAACTTCCTTAAACTCAAAACCAATCCCGCCAAAAAGCGGGATTTTTTAAAGCTTAAAATGAATGTTTATAATTCTTAAATATCCTCTTGTATTCACATCAAAAAAAGTACTATTTTTACGAAAAACAAGAGCAATTTAAATGAAAGAAAAAATGAGTTCAGAAAAAGAAGCCAAATTAAAAGCCTTACAATTAACGCTTGACAAACTAGACAAAGCCTACGGAAAAGGAACCGTAATGAAAATGGGCGATAAAGCCGTGGAAGAAGTGGAAGTGATTCCTTCGGGTTCTTTAGGACTGGATTTAGCGTTGGGCGTAAACGGTTATCCAAGAGGAAGGGTTATTGAAATATATGGTCCAGAATCTTCTGGAAAAACCACGTTAACATTACACGCCATAGCCGAAGCTCAAAAAGCAGGTGGTATTGCCGCATTTATCGATGCAGAACACGCTTTTGACAGAACCTATGCAGAAAAATTAGGCGTTGATATTGAAAATTTAATCATATCACAACCCGATAATGGTGAACAAGCTTTAGAAATTGCCGAGAATTTGATTCGTTCAGGTGCGATTGATATTGTCGTAATTGACTCGGTTGCAGCCTTAACACCAAAAAGTGAAATTGAAGGCGAAATGGGTGATTCCAAAATGGGGTTACACGCGCGTTTGATGTCACAAGCGTTGAGAAAATTAACCGGAACCATTAGCAAAACAAATTGTACGGTTTTCTTCATCAACCAATTGAGAGAGAAAATAGGTGTCATGTTTGGAAATCCTGAAACAACAACAGGTGGAAATGCCTTGAAGTTTTATGCTTCGGTTCGTTTGGATATTCGTCGTTCCACACAAATAAAAGATGGCGATAATGTGCTTGGAAACCGAACCAAAGTAAAAGTGGTGAAGAATAAAGTGGCTCCACCTTTTAAAGTTGCCGAATTTGACATCATGTATGGCGAAGGAATTTCAAAAACAGGAGAAATCTTAGATTTAGCGGTTGAATTTGAAATTATCAAAAAAGCGGGTTCTTGGTTTAGTTATGGAGATACCAAATTAGGGCAAGGAAGAGATGCGGTGAAAGTTTTAATAAAAGACAATCCGGAATTGGCCGATGAATTGGAACAAAAAATTAAGAATTTGATTAAAGAAAATAATGCCTAATAAAAAAATCACGTTAAAAGCGTGATTTTTTGTTTTTAGACGCAACCTTTTCATGAAATTTGCATCTTTATACTAATTTGACATACTAACTATGAAGAAATTTATTTTTTTATTGCTAATCACTGTAACCTTTGTTTCATGTGCATTAAACGATGAGCCAAGTAGAGATTTTGTTGTTTTACCCGTAGAATCAGTAATAATGCCAGATAGTTATACCGCCGGAACTGTTTCGGAAATAATAATAAAATACAGACGCCCAACTCAGTGTCATATTTTTGATGGTTTTTATTTTGACGTTAACGGAAGTGAAAGAACGATAGCCATTCAAGCTGTAAAACTTAATCAAAATAATTGTACTGATGATACTGAAAGTTTATATGAAATCCCTTTTGATTTTAGACCAACAGTATCTGGTGAGTACACCATGAAATTTTGGTTAGGCACAGATGAGAGTGGAATTGATCAATATTTAGTGCATGAAATAATAGTACAATAATTAAAAATAATTATCTTGAGTCTAGAGGAGCTCATATATGGTTGCCAGAAAAATGATAGCAAATCTCAAGAACAATTATACCGATTATATTCGCCAAAATTGTTAGGAATTTGCTTGAAGTATTCTCGCAATACTGTAGAAGCTGAAGATAATTTACAAGATGGATTTTTATTATTTTTTGACAAAATCAAACAATATAAATTTAAAGGTTCGTTTGATGGTTGGATAAAACGATTATTCATTAATCACATTCTTCAACAATACAGAACAGAAACTTTTTTGAGTATTGTAAAAGAAGACAACATAGAACAAGAGGTTGAAGTAGAACTTGATGAAGATGATATCACCATCGAGTATTTAACAGCTTTAATTCAAGAATTACCTAACAGGTATCGATTGGTTTTTAACCTTTTTGTTATTGACGGTTATTCACATCAAGAGATTTCTGAAATGTTAGAGATTTCTGTTGGGACATCAAAGTCGAATTTAGCAAGAGCTAAAATGACTTTAAAAGAAAAAATAGCGAGTAGAACGGATAAAAATAGCGAGTACAAAAAATTTCCGAAAGCAAAATGAAAGAGAAAAAAAACATAGATAACTTTTTTCAAGATAAATTCAAAGATTTTGAAGTTGTTCCCGACGAACATATTTGGGCAAACATTGAAGAAAAGTTAAAAGAAAAGAAACGTAGAGTGATTCCATTTTGGTGGAAACTTTCTGGTATTGCCGCATCATTACTAATTGGTTTTCTAATTACAAATGCTTTGTTTTTTAATTCTTCCAATGGCGAAACAAGAATTGTAATCCAAGAAAAAAAACCAACTACAATTGAAAATTCTAAAAACGAAAATCAAGCCGTAGTTGCCAATGAAATTAATTCATCCGAAGATAAATCAAATCAAAATAATTTAACTAAAGACCATTCAAAATCAACTTTAAACAATTCAGAAAAAAACAAAATTGGTAATCGTACTAGTTTAAATGCTAAAAAAAATCAAGTCACTAATAATAATGCAATTGTTGCTTCTGAAGTTAAGTCGTCAAGAAATAAATCAAATCTTAATTCTAAAACAACCTCAAATAAATCAATAAAATATCCTGATGGCATTGTGTACGAAGCGGGGAAAAAGAAAAAAGGAAATGTAAATCCTAATGGATTAAAATCTAAAAAAGAAACATCGCTGTTCAATACAAATAAGCCAACTGAATCAAGTTCTAATCCAATTGCTACTATTGAGAGAAAAGAAGTTATTCAACCTAAAAACGCTTTTGAAAAAGTAATAAACAATAACGAAAACAATATTGTTATAGAAGACAAAGACACCAAAAACAACTCTAATCAAGTTGTTACTGAAAATAAAATCATTGATATAAAAAATATTGACACAACAAAAATTGCGGTTGTGGCCAATGCGCTGGAAGAATTGCTTAAAGAAAAAGAAAAAGAATCCAAAAAGAAAGCTGAATCTAAATTAAATAGGTGGCAAGTTGCTACGAATGTTGCCCCTATTTATTTTAGTTCAACTTCTGGCGGTTCTCCTTTAGATTCTAAATTTGTTTCCAACGACAAAAAATATGAACCAAGTTATAGCTATGGATTGGGTGTAAATTATGCTTTAAACAAAAAATGGAACATTAGAACAGGTTTAAATTCATTGGCTTTTGAATACAACACTAATGATGTTGTTTTCTTTCAAAACACCAATGCAAGCCCAATTCAAAATGTGAAAAGCAATTTGCAAGGTTCTTTAATTGAAATACAGAATAAAAGTAGTGCTACTACGCCAGAAATAGGACTTAATAGTGCTGTAATTGAAAAGTATGACGGAAGCATCAATCAAAAAATGGGATACCTTGAAATTCCCTTAGAAATGAGTTATCAATTAGTAGATAAAAAGTTTGGATTACAAATAATATCAGGTTTTAGTTCATTGATTTTAAATCAAAATTCTGTGGCCGTTCAATCCAACGGGCAAGTTATTACCATTGGAGAAGCTACTAATTTAAATGATATCCATTTTAGTGGTAATGTTGGTTTTGGAGTGAGATATCGCTTTTTAAAATCATTTAATGCCAATTTAAATCCTATGTTTAAATATCAATTCAATACATTTAGTAATGATTCTGGCAATTTCAAACCGTATCTTTTTGGTTTGTATACAGGCATTAGTTATACGTTTTAAAACTAGTTGGTTTGTTTTAAGATTAGTTAAGTTGGTGTTATTGCTTGAGAGTAATAACAAAAAAAGTGTTCTTCAAGGGGAACACTTTTTTTTGTTATTTGCTAAAATCAAATTGAAATCTATCCTATAAATCAAAACCCATTTTTACACCCAACTTTGTAGCGATAATTTTGGTGATTCGTTGTTTCAATTCTGGAATTTTAATGCTTTCTATAACCGCATTTGAAAACGCGTACATCAACAAGGCTTTTGCTTCTTTCTTTGGAATTCCGCGTGATTGCATATAAAACATGGCGGTTTCATCCAATTGACCTATTGTGCAACCATGAGAACATTTTACATCATCTGCAAAAATCTCCAATTGTGGTTTAGCATTGATAGTAGCTTTATCACTCAATAAAATATTGTTACTTTTTTGAAAAGCGTTGGTTTTTTGAGCTTCTTTTTCAACGAAAATCTTCCCGTTAAAAACGCCTGTTGCGCGATCCGCAAAAATACCTTTATAATCTTGATGGCTTTCACAATTTGGTGTTGCGTGCTGCACCAAGGTATAATGATCTACGTGTTGCTTTTCTCCAATTATGGTAATTCCATTAAGGTTACTAACAATTCGTTCACCAAAATGATAAAAATTAAGGTTGTTTCTTGTCAAGTTCCCACCAAAAGAAAACGTATTTACCGAAACGATGCTTTCTTGCTTTTGAGACACAAAAGTATTGTCTATCAAATTCGCTTCAAGCGTATCGTTTTGAATTTTATAGTAATCAATTATAGCTCTTTTTTGAGCAAAAATCTCTGTTACCGAATTTGTTATACCTGGATTTTCATTCAAACTTTGATGCCGTTCTATAATTTGGACATGAGCATTTTCTCCAACAATTACCAAATTCCGAGGTTGTAACATTAACGCCGTTTCTGAACCAGTTGAGAAATAAATAATCTCAATTGGTTTTTCAACTACTTTGCTTTTTGGAATATTGATATAAGCGCCTTCACTAGCAAAAGCAGTGTTTAAGCTCGTTAAACTATCGTCTTGGCTTGCAATTTTGTTGAAAAATTCATCGATAATCATTTTATATTTTGGTTTGTTCAATGCCGACGACATCAAACAAACATCCAGACCATCATGTGTTGTTGCCGATAAAAAAGAGGAAAATATTCCATCCACAAAAATTACTTTGTGTGTATCTATTTCGTGTAAAAAGAATCTTTTAACATCTTTAAATTCAATATTATTTTCCTTTTTAGGAAATACACTAAAATCATTTTTTAAAATTGAATTTAATGACGTATATCTCCATGCTTCCTCTTTTTTAGTTGGAAATCCTTTGTTTTCAAAATTCTTTATCGCATGTGTACGAACATCGTGAAGCTCAGAATGAACATCGATTTGTTCTTCAAAAGCCATGAAAGAAGATATAAGTTTGTCTTTTAATTCCATTTTAATTCTCCGCTTTTATCCAATCGTACCCTTTTTCTTCTAACTCATAAGCTAGTTCTTTTCCGCCACTTTTTACTATTTTCCCATCCAACAAAACATGTACAAAATCAGGAATAATATAATCCAACAAGCGTTGGTAATGTGTAATTACAATCACCGCGTTGTCTTTGCTTTTCAATTTATTAACACCATTGGCAACAATTCGAAGTGCATCAATATCTAATCCCGAATCGGTTTCATCAAGAATGGCTAGTTTTGGTTCCAACATCGCCATTTGAAAAATCTCGTTACGCTTTTTCTCACCGCCAGAAAATCCTTCGTTTAAAGATCGTGACAAAAACTTTCTGTCAATTTCTAACAATTCCGATTTTTCACGAATCACTTTAAGCATTTCATTGGCTGGCATTTCCTCTTTCCCTTGTGCTTTCCGGGTTTCGTTGATGGCGGTTCTCATAAAGTTGGTTACCGAAACTCCTGGAATTTCTACTGGATATTGAAAAGACAGAAAAACACCTTTATGTGCTCTTTCCTCTGGCGCTAAATCGGCAAGATCTTCACCATCAAGAACAACCGTTCCATCGGTTACTTCATAATTTTCGTTTCCAGCAATAACAGCCGAAAGTGTGCTTTTCCCAGAACCATTTGGTCCCATAATCGCATGCACTTCACCAGCATTTACTTGTATGTTGATTCCTTTTAGGATTTCTTTATCGCCAATTGAGGCATGTAAATTTTTTATTGATAACATAATTAATTTGGAAATTAGATAATTTGGAAATTTGGAAATTTCAACATTACTTTTGTTTTGATGTTATTATTATTTTATTGATTATTCTTGAAATATTATTTACTTGTTCTATTAATTCATCTACACCGGGATAGTTTTCTGAGAATTTACATAGCTCTAACCAGTATATTGTTTCTTCTAATTCTTTTGCCGAAATTTTAAATTTATGAATGAAATCTGCTTTACTTTCTGCATTTTGTGCTTCTCTAATATTGGCTCCGATTGATGTGCCCGATTTTAGAAGCTGATTCGCTATAACAAATTTTTTGTTTTCTTGTAATATTTCGCAATATTTGATAATATCTAAAGCGAACTTAAAAGTTAATTTGATAATTACGTTGTCTTTTGATTCCATTTTCAAATTTTCAAATTACCTCATTTTCAAATTATCCAACTGAACCTTCAAGAGAAATTTCCAATAATTTCTGTGCCTCCACAGCAAATTCCATTGGTAATTTATTTAAAACCTCTTTACTAAAGCCGTTTACGATTAATGCAATGGCTTTTTCGGTAGGAATACCTCGTTGGTTGCAATAGAATACTTGATCTTCACCAATTTTACTTGTTGTAGCTTCATGTTCTATTTTTGCTGAAGGGTTTTTGCTTTCGATGTATGGAAAAGTATTCGCACTACAATTGTTTCCCATTAGTAATGAATCACATTGCGAAAAATTTCTAGCATTATCTGCTCGTGGACTAATTTGAACCAAACCACGATAACTATTGTGTGATTTTCCAGCCGAGATTCCTTTGGAAATAATCGTCGATTTGGTGTTTTTCCCCAAATGTATCATTTTGGTTCCTGTATCGGCTTGTTGAAAATTATTGGTCACGGCTATCGAATAAAATTCACCAACCGAATTATCTCCTTTCAATACACAAGAAGGATATTTCCAAGTTACTGCCGAACCGGTTTCTACTTGTGTCCATGAAATTTTTGCGTTCTTTTCACACAAGCCTCTTTTGGTAACAAAATTAAAAACACCGCCTTTACCTTCCTTATTTCCAGGATACCAGTTTTGAACGGTTGAATATTTTATTTCGGCATCATCCAAAGCGATTAATTCCACAACGGCAGCGTGCAATTGGTTTTCATCACGACTTGGCGCTGTACAGCCTTCTAAATAACTTACATAACTTCCTTCGTCAGCAATAACAAGCGTTCTTTCAAATTGTCCTGTTCCCGCTTGATTGATTCTAAAATACGTTGAAAGTTCCATTGGACAACGAACGCCTTTCGGGATATAACAAAAAGAACCGTCTGAAAAAACAGCCGAGTTCAATGCGGCGTAGAAATTATCTTTTTGAGGCACAACTGTGCCTAAATATTTTTGAACTAATTCTGGATATTCACGAATAGCTTCTGAAATCGAACAGAAAATAATTCCTTTTTCACCCAATGTTTTTTTGAATGTTGTAGCCACAGAAACACTATCAATTACTATATCCATAGCAACTCCAGAAAGCATTTTTTGTTCATCGATAGAAATTCCTAATTTTTTAAACGTTTCCAATAATTCGGGGTCCACTTCATCCAAACTTTCATATTTTGCTTTGCTTAAAGGAGCAGAGTAATACGAAATGGCTTGAAAGTCGGGTTTGTCATAATGAACGTTTGCCCATATGGGTTCTGTCATTTGTTCCCAAGCACGAAAAGATTCTATACGCCAATCCGTCATCCATTGTGGCTCTTCTTTTCGTAAAGAAATGGCACGAACAATGTCTTCGTTTAATCCAACTGGGAAAGTATCCGAAGCAATATCGGTATAGAATCCGTATTCGTATTCTTTATTTTCTAGTTCGATTTTTAAATCGTCCTCAGTATATTTTGACATTTATTTGTTTTTTAATTTAAAGCGAAAAAGATTCTCCGCAACCACAAGTTCTACTTGCATTTGGATTATTAAATACAAATCCTTTCCCGTTTAATCCTCCTGAAAATTCCAATATAGTTCCTGCCAAATAAAGGAAACTCTTTTTCTCAACGGCTATTTTCACATCATTATCTTCAAAAACTTTATCGTTTTCACCTATTTTATTGTCAAATTTTAATTCATAGGACAATCCCGAACAACCACCGCTTTTTACGCCCACTCGAACGTAATCTTTGGAAGCGTCAAAACCATCGTCTTTCATCATGTCGACGATTTTTTTTCTTGCTGTATCTGAAACTTTGATCATTGTTATTTTGATTTTGTCTAAATAAAAGGCAAATATATTACTTTTAAACGTTCTCGCTATACTTCTTAACATTTTTGTGATAGATGATTGCATAGAAAATGTCTATTCGCTTGACTAAAAGCGAATGTATTTATTAACTTTGACACTTGTATTAAAACTAATAAAAATGAAATTATATCCTATAGAGTCAGGTAATTTTAAGCTAGATGGCGGAGCTATGTTTGGCGTTGTCCCTAAAACTATTTGGAATAAAAGCAATCCTGCCGATGAAAACAACATGATTGACATTGCCGCAAGATGTCTTTTGATAGAAGACGGAAACCGTTTGATATTGATTGATACTGGGATGGGCAACAAACAATCGGAAAAGTTTTTTGGCTATTATTCACTTTGGGGAACGCATTCTATGGATAAATCGTTGGCTAAATATGGTTTTCATCGTGATGATATTACCGATGTTTTTATGACGCATTTGCATTTTGACCATTGTGGCGGAAGCGTACAATGGAATACAGACAGAACGGGTTATGAAGTCGCCTTCAAAAACGCGAAATATTGGACCAATGAGAACCATTGGGAATGGGCTACAAAACCTAATGCAAGAGAAAAAGCATCTTTCCTTTCAGAAAATATAGCACCTATGCTTGAGAGCGGACAACTCAATTTTATTAAAAGAACTGAAGGTGATTTCCTTTTTAAATCAGAACTCGATTTTGGGATTTTCTTCGTTGATGGGCATACGGAGAAAATGATGATTCCACACATTCAATATCAAGAAAAAACTCTTGTTTTTTGTGCCGATTTAATTCCTACAGCTGGACATATTCCTTTGCCCTATGTAATGGGATATGATACACGACCGCTATTAACTTTGCCTGAAAAATCAAAATTTTTAAATGCTGCCGCTGATAATAATTATTATCTTTTCTTAGAACACGATGCGCACAACGAAATTATTACCGTTGAAAAAACTGAAAAAGGAATTCGTTTAGCGGATGTTTTTAAATGTGATGAAATCTTAAAATAGCGTTAATCTCTTTTGATTGTAGTGCAAACAAAATACTTTTGACTTCAGTTATATTTTAATATTATATGAAAAAAATACTTTCTTTTGTGTTAATTACAGTATGTAGCACAACTATTTCAGCTCAAAACAATACGTATTGGCAGCAAAAAGTAGCGTATAAAATGGACGTCACTATGGACGTCAAAAACTATCAATACAAAGGGAAACAGGAATTGGTTTATACCAACAATTCCTCAGATACCTTGCGTCGTGTTTTTTATCATTTGTACAATAATGCGTTTCAACCAGGCAGTGAAATGGATATTAGAATTCAAAATATTTCTGATCCAGATGCTCGAATGATCAACAAAATTAAAAACCTTGATGGTTCGGAGAAAAAAGAAAGTCGCATTTCAAAATTACTTCCCAACGAAATTGGCTATTTGAAAATCTCTAATTTCAAACAAGATGGTGTTATAGCAAAAGCAATTGAAGTGGGAACTATACTAGAAGTTACTTTAGCGAAACCTCTTTTACCAAATTCAAAAACAACATTTACATTAGATTTTGATGGTCAAGTTCCTGTTCAAATTCGTCGTTCAGGCAGAAATAATAAAGAAGGCGTTGCGCTTTCAATGTCGCAATGGTATCCAAAAATGGCCGAGTTTGATTTTGAAGGTTGGCATGCCGATCCTTATATTGCGAGAGAATTCCATGGAGTTTGGGGTGACTTTGATGTAAATATCACCATTGATAAAAATTACATCTTAGGTGGTTCGGGATATTTACAAAACAAAAATGAAATAGGTTGTAACTATCAAGATGAAGGAGTTGTAGTCGCTGTTCTTAAAAAAACTAAAACATTGACTTGGCATTTTTATGCGCCAAATGTTCATGATTTTACTTGGGCAGCAGATAAAGAATATTTGCATGATGTAGTGCAAGTTCCAGATGGGGCAACGTTGCATTTTTTATACAAGAACAATCCTAAAATTATTGATAACTGGAAAAAATTTCAACCTAAAATTGTTGATTTAATGCAGGTTTACAACAAGACTGTTGGGAAATATCCTTATGATCAATATTCAATAATTCAAGGTGGTGATGGAGGAATGGAATACGCCATGTGTACGTTGATTTTAGGAGAAGGAACTTATGAGGGTTTGGTTGGAGTTACTGCTCACGAAATGGCACATTCCTGGTTTCAGCATGTTTTAGCTTCAAACGAAAGTAAACATGGATGGATGGACGAAGGATTTACTTCTTTTTTAGAAGATTTTGGTTTGAATGAAGTTGCAGAAAAGAAAGCAGAAAATCCTTTTATAGGTGCTTATAATGGTTATTTTTCGATGGTGAAATCTGGAAAAGAATTACCACAAGCAACACATGCAGATCGTTTTGACGACAACAGAACCTATAGTATCACATCTTACAGTAAAGGAGAAGTTTTTTTAGCACAATTACAATACCTCATTGGCAAAGAAAATGTTTTGAAAACTTTAAACCGTTATTACGCTGATTTTAAGTTCAAACATCCAACTCCTAATGATATCAAACGTTCGGCTGAAAGAGTTTCGGGAGCCAATTTAGATTGGTATTTAGTAGATTGGACACAAACCACAAACACTATTGATTATGGGATTAAAGAAGTTGCAGACAAAGTAACAACCACAAAAATATCATTAGAAAGAATTGGACGTATGCCAATGCCCATGGATATTATAGTAGAATATGTCGATGGGTCAAAAGAAGCCTTTTATATTCCCTTACGAATGATGAGTTATGAAAAAGAAAATCCAACGCCAGAAATAAAAAGAACTATTTTAAAAGATTGGGCATGGGCAGAAATGAATTATGTTTTAGAAATTTCTAAACCAAAAAGCACAATTAAAAAAATTACGCTCGACCCAAGTGGATGGATGGCTGATGTGAAGAAAGACAATAATTTTTTTGAAAATAAATAAAAAAAGAGGCGCTTTTTTTAGAGGTGCTTTTTTAGAATAGAATTTGTAATTTTACCACCGATTAAATTTCTCGAAAATGAAACTACTACAATTGGTTTTTTTAGGTCTCTTTCTCAGTTTTGGTGCACAACAAACTTCAGCACAAATCTATCGTTTTAAAACCAGCAGCTTAAGTGTGATGGAAAAAGACGATAAAGGCAAATGGAAAGAGTGGTCTGAATTTGGTAAAGCGGAACTTATTATCACGCTAGATGGGACAAAAAACAGAATTACTGTCAACTCACTAGAAATGCAGTTGTTCAAAATTATAAGTTATGGCGAAAAAATTTCTACTGAGTATGATGATACACTAACGTTTGAATGTCAGAACAATGATGGTGGTGCTTGTACCATTATGATTGTCACTCGAAAAAATCAAAACAACCGTATGCAATTTTACATCAATTACAATGATGTAAAAATGGTGTATAATATTTATAACGTTGAATAAGTTTAAGTTATAATGGAAACCAAGAGTTTCAAATATCCTAAAACAGAAAAACTTAAAAGCAAAAACACTATTGATTTACTTTTTTCAGAAGGAAAATCGGTGAGTAAATATCCCTTGCGTTTGGTATTTGTTCCAACTGATTATGAGGAAGCTGTAGGTTTAAAAATGGGTGTTTCTGTTTCTAAAAAATATTTCAAAAATGCAGTAGATAGAAACTATTTCAAACGTGTTTTAAGAGAATGTTATCGCTTGAACAAACACTTGCTTTCGGATAATTTAGAAAAAAAATACGCTTTCATGTTCTTTTATCAAACCAAAGACAAACTGTCCTATCAAGAAATTCATGAAAAGACACAACAGTTGTTTAATAAATTCTTGACTATGCATCAACTAGAAAAATAAGTAGTAATAGATGCGTCTTCCTACTTGGTATTTAAAGATAATTGCTATATTCGTTCGCTTGATTTCATCAAAAAAGTTAAAACAAATACTATGTTTTCAAAAGTTAAAAAAAGATATTTTATACCCGTCATTTTAAGTGGGTTTTTGTTAGTTGGCGTTAGTTTTAAAGATGACTTTTTTGAAATTGCCAAACAAATAGAAATCTTTACTACCTTATTCAAAACCGTTAACCAAAACTATGTTGACGAAACGAATCCTGCGGAAATGATGGACAAAGCCATCAAAAGTATGTTGGCAGATTTAGACCCTTACACCAATTATTTTAACGAGGCAGATGTAGTCCGATTTAAAATCAACAATACTGGGGAATATACCGGAATTGGAGCTTTAATAAGCCGAAAAGAGGATAGAGTTATCATTAAAGAACCTTATAAAAACTTTCCTGCAGATAAAGCTGGGCTTAAAGCTGGCGATCAAATTATTCAAATTGGAGATATACTTTTAGCCGATTTTAAAGACGATGTTTCACAACTTTTAAAAGGTGCCAAAAACACCAAAGTTGCCATAAAATATATTCGTCAAGGAAAAACATTGACAACCCAATTGATTTTGGATGAGGTAGAGATTAAAGCCGTGCCGTTTTTTGGTAAAATTGACGAAACCACTGGCTATATTGTTTTAACACAATTCAACCGTAAAGCTTCTCAAGAAACCAAAGAAGCGTTGGAGAGTTTAAAAGCAGATGGCGCCACAAAAATTGTTTTAGATCTAAGAGGAAATCCAGGTGGATTATTAAATGAAGCGGTGAATATTTGCAATTTGTTTGTGCCAAAAGATGAAACAATTGTAACAACAAAATCTAAAAACGAAAAATACAATATCACTTATAAAACCACTAAAGAACCAATAGATACTGAGATTCCTTTGATTGTAATAGTAGATGGAAAAAGTGCATCGGCATCGGAAATTGTTTCTGGAGCTTTGCAAGATTTGGATAGAGCTGTTATTGTTGGTAGTAGAAGTTTTGGTAAAGGATTGGTGCAACGCCCAATTGATATGACCTATGGCACACAAGTAAAAGTTACTATTTCAAGATATTATACACCTTCTGGAAGATGTATTCAAGCTTTGGATTATTCTCATAAAGACAATAGCGGTAAAGCCATTCGTACCGAAGAAAAAAACTACAATGCTTTCCAAACTAAAAAAGGCAGAACGGTTTATGATGGTGGTGGAATTTTACCCGATGTAGAAATTGAAGAAACGAAACTGTCTTTTATTTCAGAAGCATTACAAAAAAATGATGGAATTTTTAATTATGTAACCCAATATTATTATAAAAATCCAACACTTGGCGATAAAATCCCAACGATAACCGATGCTGATTTAACTGATTTTAAATCGTTTTTGAAAAAAGAAAAAATTAGTTTTGATACCGAAACTGAAGTAGCTTTGAAAAACACTTTAGAAAAAGCCAAAAAAGAAAAAATTGATGCAACTATTGCAAATGAATACCAACAATTGTTAACTGCGCTCCAAAAAAGTGAAGAGACTTTAATTGACAAAAATCAAAAGGAAATCAAGAATTTGATACTAGATGAGATAATTAAACGTTATCAATACAAAGAAGGATTGTATCAATACTATATTAAAAACAATATTGAAATAAAAAAATCGGTTGCTTTATTAAACAACACAACCGACTTCAATAAAATTTTAAAAATTTAAAATGCGTTTCTTAAAATATTTGCCCTTTTTATTATTTTTTGGATTACTTCAAGCTCAAGAAGAAGTAGTTTATTCTGTTTATTTTGATTTTGACAAAGCCTTGTTGAATGAAAAGCAAGCCAGTGAGGTTGTAGATTTTATCAAAAAAACCGATTCAACCCGAATAGAATCCATTCAAATTTTTGGCTATACGGATGATGTTGGGAAAGAAGCTTATAATTATAAACTTTCTACAAAACGTGCTTCGGCAATTCAAAATCAATTTATTCTAAGTGGTATAAAAAGCAAAGTTATTGTTACTATTGAAGGAAAAGGGAGAGTTTTAATTGATGATGATATTCTTGAAAATTTACCTGAGAAACGCTCCAAAAACCGCCGTGTTGATGTCGTATTAAATTTAAAAGAATTACCAAAAATTGTAATTCCAGGTATGTACAATACCATTCCAAAAAACGCAATTATTGGTGATCATATATATTTGGATAATGTATTGTTTGAAAGAGGAAGTAGTAAACTTACTTTTAAAACTAAAACGGCATTGGACAAAATTGCGAAGTTGTTATTAAAATATAAAAATCTTGAATTTGAAGTTCAAGGTCATGTTTGTTGTACACCTCCGTATCAAAAAGAAGCCATCGATATGGAAACAAAAAAACGCCAACTATCTGCAAATCGAGCCCAATCAGTATATAAATATTTGATTTTTAAGAAAGTTCAAAAAACCAGAATGACCTTCAAAGGATATGGCAATACAGTGCCTTTAGGAAAAGGAACTGAATACGACAGAAGAGTAGAATTGGTAATTACAAAAATCTAGTTATTCTATTTTCATTTCAATATGCGGAATGTCATCTTCCAAATACATTTCACTTGTTTGAATAAATCCGTGACTTTCGTAGAACTTTTTTAAGTATAATTGTGCCGAAATGGTGATTTGGCTTTCTCCAAAATGCTCTCGAATTCCATCAATGGATTCCCGTAATAAAATA
Organism: Rhizobium sp. Q54; assembly: GCA_943328505.2. Classification (GTDB taxonomy): domain Bacteria; phylum Bacteroidota; class Bacteroidia; order Flavobacteriales; family Flavobacteriaceae; genus Flavobacterium. Next base: position 89,594 of record CALQAH020000002.1, read on the forward strand.
TGTCCTATTTTTTTGTCTCTACAGCTTTGGTCAACAACAACGCGTCCGATAGAGGCTTTTTTGAAATAATCTTTGGGCTTAAACAATCTAGCATATGCCAAAATTTTACCCTCATATATTCCAAATACGTGAAGAGCTTTTTGGTCTTTACCATCAATGTCTTGATAAACGCAATTTTGCTCCACTACAAAGACTTCAGAACGCAAATGCAATATTTGATATAGTTCGTTTAGAGATAGCGCTTCAAATCGCTTAATTTCCCATTTTAGTAGCATTTGTTCTTTTTTTAATTTATAAAAATTGAATTGACTTAATAATAGATTCCGCCTCAAACATCAAATCTCTTTTTTCTTTTGATGGTGCGTAACAAAAACCTTCTAGAACAATTATTCGTTTGTTCTTTTTATCAATGATTGCATAATTAATAAATGGTCCTGACATGAAATCATTTTTCATCTCCCAAGTTCCTTTGGTTTCAAAAGCTTTTTTTCCTGCTAAATTAATTTTAGAAAAATAGGGAGAATAGGCTGCTTCTGTTATCATTTTACTTCGAGATTCTTTTGCGTGTATATATAAATTCCCGATAGAATCTCGTTTTCTTGTGATGCTTTTGATTTCATTATTTCTTGAAATGGCTCTTAATGGCAATTGATAAATCAAAATACTTATATTCCCGCTTGTAATTTCTTTCTTCATCCAAATAAAGTTCTTTCTCCTCATGACATAATTATACTTTGAGGGAACTTGCAATGTAATATTAAATTTGTCTTTTATTTTTTTGGGGTTTAATAACGAATCTTTATTGATTCTTTGATTCTCAATAATTTCTGTTGACCGCATTTTATTAATAATAGTGGCTTTATTCTTTTCTAGAATATCAATAATCTCGGTGGTGTTTTTTCCAGAAATATGAATTGCATTTTGAGGGGTTGCGTATTCGTTTTCCTTAATTTCAAAATTGGTTTTGCCTTCTTTTTTTACAATAATAATATTGCGGCTATCCGTTGAAAAGCCTTCAAATAATTTTACTGGATATTGATTAATGCTAAAAAGTGGCTCTTCTTGAGGTAATCCTAAAACGGGAGAAGCAAATTTATTCCGAATGCTATCCCCTAATTCGCCATTCCAAAGTTGCTCGTCAATAATTACTGAAATGGTATTGATGGGTCCAGAAGTGCCTTGAATAGATTGTTTTTCTTTCTTTTGACAAGAAAGAAATGAAATGAAAAAGCATAAAAAAAGGGTTTTATTCATCATTGAAATAAAACCCAAATTTATAGAAGATTTTCGGATTTACCCGTTAATTTTTAATTTCATACCTGGTTTTAAGCTTTCAACTTTAATGTCTTGATTCCATTTTTTAATATCTGAAACTGTAACACCTGATTTTTTAGCAATGCTAAATAAAGAATCCCCTTTTTTAACTTGGTATAACTTGGCTTTTTCTTTTTGAACAGTAGCTATATATTCTTTATTAACAGGTTTTGATTTAGCATCAGTAGTTACAATCAATTTTTTTGAAACAATCAGTTTCATACCCGCTTGAATTGAACTATCGTCAATATGATTCCAATCTTTTAAATCAGAAACTGCAACATCGTGTTTTTTGGCAATGGTAGCCAAATTATCTCCTTTTTCTACTAGGTATTCTGTAGTTTTAGTTTCTGTTTTATAAGTAGTCTCTGTTGTGTTATCGTTTGTATTTGCTAAAGTTAGTTTTGAACCTTGTTGGATATTTCCATTGTCTAAGTTATTCCATTTCATGATATCTTCATAACTAACATCGAATTTTTTAGCTATGGTAAATAAATTATCCCCTTTTTGAACTTCATAATAATCGCTAGGTTTTTCGGAAGGTGCTTCCTTTGAATTAGTAAGTGCAATGCTCGATTCAACTTTTGTATCAAGAATAGTTTTATCCGTTTTAATTTCTTTTTTAACAGTAGTAACTACTCTTTCGTTTTTGATTATTTTCAAACTTTTTCCAACAGAAATATTACTTCCTTTTATATGGTTCCATTTTTTAATATCAGAAACTGCGACATCATATTTATTAGAAATTTCGCCTAGATTGTCTCCGCTTTTTACTTTGTGGATTTTCACAACATCTTTATACGAAACTACTTTTTCTTCTTTGTATTGTTTAACAACCTTGCTATCCGTTGCAACTAAAGGATTATTGGTTTGTTTTACTTCAACGGTATCAATTTTTGATTCCTTTTTAGGCGAATAAGCAACGTTTTCTGAAGTGATTATTTTCAATTTTCTGCCTAAAGGCGCTTTGCTACCTCGCAAATGATTCCATTTTTTCAATTCAGACATTGTAATTCCGTATTTATCTGAAATCTCGCTTAAGCTATCGCCGCGTCTTACTTTATGGTATTTTACTCTTGTAACGATTCTATCTCCTTCAACAAATGAAGAATCTCTTGAAACCAATCTGCTTTCATATGGTCTTTCTCTTTTGTTTGCTTCATATTCTACATAAGCATATATTTTATCTTCATTCGAAGTAAACATGGCTATTTTATCAACCGGCAATCTTAAAAAGTTATTTTGACCTGAAATGTATGGAACTTCTTCTCTTTTATACGATGGGTTTAAAAACTGTAATTCCGCTATTGGAACATCTAACAAATTTGAAATTTGTTTGAACGTCATAGCCTTTTTAATCATAATTGTATCCGTTGCAAAATTATTTGCAATTGGTCTATTTGGTTTTATTCCGTGTTCTTTGTGGTATTCAAAAATATACATCGTTGCTAAGAAAGCGGGTAAATAACCTTGAGTTTCTTTTGGAAGATTTTTTCTAATATTCCAATAATTTTGTTTTCCTCCAGATCTTCTTATCGCTTTTGCTACATTTCCTGGTCCAGAATTATACGATGCTAAAACCAAATCCCAATCACCAAAAATCTTATACATATTACTCATGTACTGAGTTGCTGCTTGACTTGCTTTTAAGGGATCGCTTCTTTCGTCAACATAAGAATTGATTTCAAGATCGTATTGTTTTCCTGTTTGATACATAAACTGCCACAAACCGGTTGCGCCTACTCTTGAAACTGCTCTTGGGTTTAAAGCCGATTCGACAACGGCTAAATATTTAATTTCTAATGGAATATTTTGAACCGCTAATGCTTCTTCAAATAATGGAAAATAGAATTGAGAAACGCCCATTAATCTTTCAAATGCTTTTTTACGATTCTTTAAAAAAGATTTAATTACATTTTCTAAACCTATATTGTATTCAATATTAAATGGTGATTTCTCATCCATTTTTTTTAATCTTTCTTTTAAAAGTTCTGTTGGCAGTTCATACTCTACTTTTTCATCAATATTGATGTTTTTTATATCGAGGGTAAGTTCTTCATACAAATCCAAACCAGCTAATTCTTTCATCCACAAGCTGTCAATACACGACGCAATATTGTCATGAACAAAAGTTGCTTTTATGGAGTCCAGAACCTGTTTACTCGTTTGTGGTTTTTGGAAAGGAGTTATATTTAGGTTGTCTTGAGCAAAGATTGCCGAACCAAAAGAAAGTAACGCGATTGCGGTTATTTTTTTTAAATTCATATTGTTTTGTTTAAAGTGGTATTATTCAAATATTTAAGTTTCGCAAACATAAAACGTATTAACGGATATAACTGTTTATTTATTGTTAAACTATTTGTTAATTTAAAATGGCTGCAATTCCAGGCAAAACTCTTCCTTCTAACATTTCAAGCATGGCGCCACCACCAGTAGAAACATAACTCATTTTATCTTCAAAACCGAATTGTTTCACAGCCGCAACTGAATCTCCACCGCCAACAAGGGAAAAGGCGCCTTTGGATGTTGATTCGGATATAAAATTTCCAAGTTCTATGGTACCGTTGGCAAAATTTGACATTTCAAAAACACCCAATGGACCATTCCAAAGTATGGTTTTTGAATCTAAAATTACTTGTTTGAAATTTTCCAAAGATTTTGGTCCGGCATCTAAACCTTGCCAACCGTCTGGAATTTCACGAACATCAACAACCTTTGTATTGGCATCGTTTGAAAAAGCATCGGCAGCAACAACATCAACAGGAATAAGAATTTGAACATTTTTTTGTTTTGCCAAACGCAAAATTTCTAAGGCTAATTCTTGTTTATCGTCCTCACAAATGGAGTTTCCAATTTTTCCTCCTAATGCTTTAACAAAAGTAAAGGTCATTCCTCCACCAATTATCATGTGATCTACTTTGTCTAAAATATTCTCAATAACTGTAATTTTTGAAGAAACTTTTGACCCGCCAAGAACTGCTGTTACAGGTTTTACAGAATTATTCAATACACGGTTTAAGCTTTCAATTTCTTTAGCTAAAAGCAAACCAAAACATTTATTATTTGGAAAAAATTGAGCAATAATGGTTGTGGAAGCATGCGCTCGGTGTGCTGTACCAAAAGCATCATTCACATAAATATCGCCAAGAGAAGCTAATTCTTTTGCAAAAACAACATCGCCAGCTTCTTCTTCGGGGTAAAATCTTAAGTTTTCAAGCAATAAAACTTCTCCAGGTTTCAAATCTTCGGCAGCTTTTTTTGCAATTTCTCCTCTACAATCCGTTGCAAATTGCACATTTAAACCTAGTATTTCTGATGTTTTAGCCAAGATATGTTCCAAAGAAAATTGATCCTCTTTTCCTTTTGGTCTTCCAAGATGTGACATCAATATTACGCTTCCGCCATCAGCAAGAATTTTATCTATAGTAGGCTTTGCAGAAGTAATTCGGGTATCATCGGTAACCTTGAAATTTTCGTCCAATGGCACATTGAAGTCAACTCTAATTATTGCCTTTTTATTATTAAAATTAAAATCTTGAAGCGTTTTCATGTAGTTCTTTTGTAGGTTAGATACATCGCAAATATAATAAATTTTTGATTTAGTCGATGTTTTTTGTGCTTTTATCGATGAAATGTGTTTGTTTTTTGAATTCCAATGTTTTAAAATTCAGCTTATTATGCTGTTTTTTCCTCTTCAAAACCTACTTTTAAATTCCTTTTTCATTTTATGCTGTAAAAGAATCTGCTATATTTGCTCTATGCAATTTTCAGAAATTTTAGGACAAGAGTACATTAAAAACCATTTAACCACTAGTGCTTTGTTGGGAAGAATTCCTCATGCACAATTATTTATTGGTCCCGAAGGTTGCGGCACTTTAGCCATAGCAATTGCTTATGCGCAATTTGTTTTGTGCAATAATATAGATCGTGAAAATGCTGGTGGAAACGATTCTTGTAATTTAAAATTTAAAACTCTTTCGCATCCTGATTTGCATTTTGTATACCCAAATGTTACTAATGAAGAGGTAAAAACGAAACCTAAAAGCTCCGATTTTATAATAGATTGGCGGGAATTTGTATCGCAAAATTCTTATGGCAGCTTGTTCGATTGGTACAATCATTTGGGTGTTCAAAACAAACAAGGGGAAATTCGTGTTGATGATGCACAAGACATATTGAAATCATTGGCATTAAAATCGTATGAAGGTGGTTATAAAATTATGATTGTTTGGATGGCTGATAAAATGAATATTGCAGCGTCGAATAAATTATTAAAACTACTTGAAGAACCACCTGAAAAAACGCTTTTTATACTTATTTCAGAAAATGAAGAAGATATTATTCAAACTATTCGTTCTCGTTGTCAGGTGTTGCATTTTGGTGCATTACCAGAAAGCATTATTTCTGAAGCGTTAGTTTCGCGTTTAGATGTTGAGCCTAAAAAAGCGGCAATTTTAGCACATCAAGCGCAAGGAAATTACAATAAAGCATTACATTTATTACATGAAGACGGTGAAGAATTTCCTTTTGAAAAGTGGTTCGTGGATTGGGTTCGTGCTGCTTTTAGAGCTAAAGGTAATGCAACGGCTATTTTAGATCTAATTTCTTGGAGTGAAGAAATTGCAAGTTTAGGAAGAGAAGCACAAAAGAAATTTTTGAATTATTGTATTGATATGTTCCGTCAGGCTTTGTTGTTGAATTATCACACGGAGAAATTAGTTTATATTGAAACGACCGTAGAGAAATTTAAGTTAGAGAACTTTGCCCCTTTTGTAAACGGTAATAATATAAATGCAATTTTTAGCGAGCTTTCAGATGCTATTTATCATATTGAACGCAACGGAAACGCTAAAATTATATTAACTGATTTATCGATAAAATTGACTCGTTTAATCCATAAAAAATAATAATTATGAATAATGCAGCTTCTATTTTAGTACTCCTTTTTCTTGCTGTTACTTTTGTACAATCTGCCTATGAAAAAGTTTTTGGTTGGAACGCAACTATTACTTGGATGAAGGAACATTTTGCAAAGTCGGTTTTAAAAAATAATGTTCCTCAAGCGTTATTTATCTTATTAGTAATAGAACTTGTTGCTGGAATATTCAGTTTAGTAGGTTGCATGGAGCTTTTTATCAATGGCGGTCGTACTTTTGGATTTTATGGCGCTGTTTTTTCGTGTATTGCTCTACTTTTTATGCTACTAGGACAACGATTAGCCAGAGATTATGATGGCGCAAGAACCATTGCAATATATTATATTCCTGCAGTTTTAGCCGTTTTTTGGTTAAGTTAACTATAAACTAGCCTTGAACATTTTCAATTCGTCCCAAGTAAATTTATTTCCCACTTGTTCTTTCAATTCGTTGAGACTTTCTTCTTTATAGTATTTGAATATTTTGGTTAATTCTTGGATTTTTTCTTCTGGTAAAACATCCGAAATTAAGATAGTTTCGGTTTCTATTAATTTGGCAATATGAGTACTTATGGTTTGTGTTGTTAGTTTTCTAATAGCCGCAATTTCTTTGATCGAGTTTCGCTGAAACCATAATTCATATGTTTCTTCAACTGTTGTTTTCTTTGGTGCTGCATTGCTTTTTTTCTTTTTGGTGTAGCGTTCTAAATCAACTTCGTCTTCAATTAAAGTGACGTTTATATTTTTAAATTCTTCTCGAATTGAATCTAATTTCCTGATTTTATAATATTTAATTTCATCCGAAGACAATTTTTCTTTAGAAATGGTTTCGCCATTCACAACCGTTTCAATTAATAATTTTGCTTTCATTAATCGCAAAACAGTTTTTATTTGAATTGCTTCTAAAACAACTAGTTCGTCGTGAAACGCTTTTACTTTTTTTATTCTGATGACCTCTTCTAATTTCCATAGGATTTCATAAACTAAATTATCTAAAGGTTGGAAAAAATAGGAATACGCGGCTTTAATTCTCTCATATACAAACTTAAAATCAACTTCGTCTTCTCTGAAAAGGTTGTTTAATTGTGCTGTGAATTTTCTTGATGAATCCAATAGATTTTCAATGGCTTCTGTTTGACTTTTTGCCCATACAGCATGTTTTGATTTGGCCGATATTTCTGAATTTTCATTATAACTGAATTGATGATTACGCCATTCTTGAGCCAAATCCGTCCAATCGAAACTGGAATTCAAATAGTTATGAATAAATATTTTAGTTTCTTGCTTTAACGAATCTTCTAAAAATGATGCAGTAGCTTTATTTTCAGCATATTCCATCACATCTAGATCGTTGGAAATACCATTCATTTGTAAAGCAGAAAGCAAAACCAAGCCCTTTAAAGATCTCAATCTAGAAAGCGCAACATAGGCTTGCCCTGGAAGAAAAACTTGAGAAACATCGAGTGCTGCTTTTTCAAAAGTTAAACCTTGACTCTTATGAACAGTAATTGCCCATGCCAATTTTATAGGATAATGGGTAAAAGTTCCTAGAACTTCCTCATTGATTTCTTTAGTGTTTTCGTCAACATAATATCGAATGTTTTCCCATTCATAGCGTTCCACTTCGATAGTTTTATTTTCTTCAGGAAAATGAACAAGTATTTCTTCATCTGAAAGGGATTTTATGACACCCATTTTGCCATTAAAATAATTTTTATCAAAGGATAAATCATTTTTAATAAACATTACTTGCGCACCTATTTTTAATTCCAACTTTTCGTCTAATGGATAGATTTTTTCAGGAAAATCGTCAACAATTAAGGCTTTGTACGTTTTTGTTTTTCCATTTAAATCGATTAATGATTGCGAATTGATGGCGTCTGCTTTCGCATTATGTGTTGTTAAAGTAATGTAACCTTTATTGGCTTTTAAATCAAAATTTGGGTGTACAAATTGGTTAAGAATTTGAATGTCACTTGGTGCTATTTGATTGTTTCTTAAATTGTTTAAAATTGATATGAATTGTTCATCCGTTTGACGGAAATTTTTTGACAATTCAATATAAAGTGGTGGATTTTGCTGAATTACATGCGAATGAAAAAAGAATTTCCCATTATAATACGAACGCAATGTTCTCCATTCCTCGTCTCGAATAACTGGTGGTAATTGCAATAAATCACCAATAAAAAGTACTTGTACTCCCCCAAAAGGTTGGTTTTTTCTTCGGACTGATTGTAACATAAAATCAATTGCATCCAACAAATCAGAACGCAACATACTCACTTCGTCAATAATGAGCAATTCCATGTTTTGAATTACTGATTTCTTTAATCCGCTCATTCTAAAGTGTCTACGTAAAGTTGCTTTAGTTTCAAACTTGGAAGTGTCTGAGAATTTAGGGTTGGAATTATCGGGAATAAATCCTCCAAAAGGCAATTGAAACATGGAGTGAATGGTAACACCTCCAGCATTTAAAGCGGCAATACCTGTTGGTGCTACAACGACACAGTTTTTATGAGTTGATTTAATTATTTCTTTGAGTAGCGTTGTTTTACCTGTTCCTGCTTTTCCTGTTAAGAAAATAGAACGGTTGGTTTGATTGATAAATTGCAACACATAGTTTGCTTCTGCTGATACTGAATTCATGGCTTTTAGTTTAAGAAACAAATATAAAACATTGCAAGTCAATATTCAACAAAAAAAAGGTCTTCAAATATGAAGACGTTTTTTTGAGAAAATATATATTAGTTTTTATTTTTTTTCTTCAGCTATTTCTTCTTTTTTTGCAGCCGATTTGTATTTATCATTCACAAGTTTAATAACATCCTTTGAGATATCATAAGAATCTTTAGCATATAAAATTGAAGCCGCTTCTCCAGTTCCATATATATAATCATAACCTTTTTCTTTCCCGTAGTCTTTTATTAATTTCTTATACAATTTTACCAAAGAGTCCATTTCAACACTACTTTCTTGTTGCAATTGTTGTAACATTCCTTGTTGGGCATAGGTCAATTGTTGCTCTCTTTTTTGTAATTCTGAACCTTTTTGTTCAGCCCAAGCTTGACCGTTAGCAATAGCATTTTTCTTAAAATCTGCTGCATCCGATTTGAATCGAGTAACTTCTATCTCAAGTTCTTTTCCCATTTCTTCAGATTTAGCTTTGTATTTGGCTTCAATATCTTTTGCTTCTGTGGATTCTTCTAATAATTTTGATGTGTCCACATAAGCTGTTTTTGCTTCATTTGAATTTGATGTTTTGTTACAGCCAATTATTGCAATTGCGAAAACAAAAAGGATAAAAGATTTTTTCATGCTATTTTTTTTAAATTTTTTCCAAAAGTATAAAAATAAACCACACTATTCTATTGAGAATTTAAAAAGTGATTTAATTTGATTTTTTTATCACTATAAGATTTAATTATTGTTGCTCTTTCTTAGATAAGAAAATATTATTAATTTTGACTTCAAACAAGGCGTTTTAAGAGCGTTTTGCAATTTTAAAGAAGTCTTATTCGTTTTGCTAGCTTACGGCTTAACCACGCTTTTTATATGAGCTTTTAGTTGTTTTTTATGATGTAAATGTGTGAAGAGTATTCTGAATTTCGTTTTCCATATCGATTTGATTTCCATCCGATCCAAAAGGCATTAAAAAAATTCATAGTGCCATTTTTATATTTTTCAGATAATAAACTGACGTAAAAACTATCAAATTTCATTGGAAGAACTTTTACTAATTGAAGTTTTTCATTGGCGAAAAGTTTTTCAATGGCGGTTTTTGAGAAGTGCCATAAATGTCTAGGTACATCAAAAGCTGCCCAAAATTTTCCATAATAATTTGCATCATATGATTTGAAATTTGGCACCGCAATTAGAATTGTTCCGTTTGGTTTTATCAATCTTTTTAATTCTTTTATTTGAAATTCTAAATCAGGTACGTGTTCTAAAACGTGCCACATTGTAATAACATCAAAAGAATTATCTTCTAAATCTGATAGATTATTTGCAAAAGAAACTCCTTTTTGAATGGCGCTATTTCTAGGTTTTTCTCCCGGTTCGATTCCCGTAATTTCCCAACCGTCTTTTTTAGCGACTACTAAAAAATCGCCCGTTCCAGCTCCAATATCTAAAAGTTTGCCTATTTGTGATTGTGAATTGATTAGCTTTAATTTATTTTTTAAAGCTATGTTTTTAATGAACTGATAAAGTTTTTCAAACAATGACCGCTTTCCATCCGTGTGCGAAATATAATCTTCGCTTTCATAATAACTAGGTAATTCTTCTAAACTCGGTTTAGGATAGGTTAACAATAAATCAAATTCTGGATTGTGATGCAAATCGAAAATTTGTTTTGAAACTGAATAGTCTCTTACTTTTTGATAAAAAATATTGTTTTGAAAACTCATGTAATGTCTCTATTAATATGGCTTGGTTCGATTCGTTTCACGTGGAACATAATTATCTTCCCATATAAATTAGTAATACCGAAATGTCACTTGGTGAAACTCCGCTTATTCTTGATGCTTGTGAAATGGTTACTGGTCTAATTTTACTTAACTTCTGTTTTGCTTCAATCGACATGGATTTTATTTTATTATAATCGAAATTTTCTGGAATTTTCATGTCTTCCAAACGCGTTAATTTATCCGCATTATTGCGTTCTTTTTCGATGTAACCGGAATACTTAACTTGAATTTCTGCTTGCTCTAAAATCTCTCTATCCAAATCATTCATTGCAACATATTCTTTTACTTTTTCAAATTTTAAAATATCTTCTAAATCAATTTGGGGACGAGAAAATACCTTAAACATTTTATCTGCTTGTACAATTTTAGCGCTTGCTTTAGATTCTAGAATTGGATTTGTTTCCGCGACCGTAACACTGGTTTCTTTAAAAAAATCAACCATCGCATTGCTCGAAATTTGTTTCTTTTCCATTCGCTTTAGTCTTTTTTCAGATGCTAAACCTATCTTGTATCCTTTGGCTGTTAATCGAAAATCAGCATTGTCTTGACGCAGTAATATCCTGTATTCTGCCCTTGACGTAAACATTCTATAGGGTTCTTCAGTTCCCTTTGTGATTAAATCATCAATAAGAACTCCGATATAAGCTTCGTCACGCTTTAAAATTAAAGGTTCTTTTTCTTGGACTTTTAAGGCGGCATTAATTCCTGCCATCAATCCTTGAGAAGCTGCTTCTTCATAACCTGTAGTCCCATTGATTTGTCCTGCAAAATACAATCCTTCCACCAGCTTGGTTTCTAAAGTGTGCTTTAATTGTGTTGGCGGAAAATAATCATATTCTATGGCGTATCCGGGACGAAAAAATTTTACTTTCTCAAATCCAACAACCGAGCGTAGTGCTTTAAATTGTATGTCCTCAGGAAGTGAAGTTGAAAAACCATTCACATATACTTCAACTGTGTTCCACCCTTCTGGTTCAATAAACAATTGATGTCTTTCTTTATCTGCAAAACGATTGATTTTATCTTCGATTGAAGGACAATATCTGGGACCAATACTTTTAATTCGACCATTAAACATAGGTGAACGATCAAAACCTTCACGAAGAATGTCATGTACTTCCAAAGAAGTATAGGTCATGTGACACAGTTTTTGATGCGTCAACGGTTTAGTTTCATCAGAATATGAAAATTTATCTGGATTTACATCGCCAGGTTCTTCAATCATTTTAGAATAATCCAAAGAGCGTCCGTCAACTCTTGGTGGAGTTCCTGTTTTCATTCTCCCCGACTCAAAACCTACCGCAGTTAAATCTTCTGTAATTCCGTAAGCTGCGCTTTCACCAGCTCTACCACCACCAAATTGTTTTTCTCCAATATGAATTAATCCATTGAGAAAAGTACCATTAGTTAAAACAATTGTTTTAGCTTTAATCTCGATTCCAAGTGATGTTTTTATCCCTTCAACTTTTCCGTTGTTGATTATTAATCCTTTAACCATTTCCTGGTAGAAATCAAGATTTGGTGTTTTTTCCAACATTAATCGCCATTCTTCCGCAAAACGCATCCGGTCACTCTGAACTCTTGGCGACCACATAGCTGGCCCTTTAGATTTATTCAACATTTTAAATTGAATCGCTGTTTTATCTGAAACTATCCCCGAATATCCTCCAAGAGCATCAATTTCACGAACGATTTGTCCTTTAGCTATTCCACCCATAGCCGGATTACAAGACATTTGAGCAATGTTTTGCAAACTCATCGTAACCAATAAAGTTGAGCAACCCATATTAGCGGCGGCCGCAGCGGCTTCACAACCAGCGTGACCTGCTCCAACTACTATGACATCGTATTTTTCTAAAAACATTCTTTTGCTTTTGATATTAGATTTTAAAATCTAAAAATTATTGTTTCACGTGGAACATTTTTATTTTTTCGTCTTCTTTAATGCGCATCGCCTTTTCGTCCTCTTCGGTTTTGTCTTTAAAACCACAATAATGAAGAACGCCGTGAACCAACACTCTGTTTAATTCGTCTTCAAAAGACACATTAAAGTCTACGGCGTTTTCACGAACCCTATCTATTGAAATAAATATATCTCCGTGTAGTTCGTTTCCTACTGAATAATCAAAACTAATGATGTCGGTTAATGTATCGTGATCGAGATATTGTTGGTTAATTTCTAACAAATAGTCGTCATCACAAAAGATATAATTTATGTCTCCTTCTTTTTTATTCTCAGAAATAATAACTTTAGATAACCAATCGGCGATAACGCTTTCGTTCTCTAGAGTAAATTCTAACTCGTAATTAAAACTAATCATTGCTTTTAAAATATTCTTGAACCTTTTGATTAAAATTGGAGCGCAAAGGTAAGCTTTGTCTATTTAAAATTTCTATGCTATTGATATATTCTTGAAGTCGTGTTGGCAAAGCATTAGATTGATTGGTGTATTCTTTCTTGTTCGTTTCGGCTTGACGTTTCTTTTCTTCTCCTTGTTGTTGTAAAGCTTTTTCAAGTTTTAGCAACTCATATTTAACATTTAAAATCTTCTGAAGTGTTTCATTATTAAATCCTTTATTAAGCAATTGTTTTTCTATCTGCTTCATTTGATCTAATGCATTTTGTCCATTTCCGCCAAATCCTTGTTTGTTTAATTCGTTTTGTAAAGCTTCACGGAGTTGTTGCTGTTCTTTGTAAATTTCCATTATTGCTCTAGCATCACCTTCACCATCTTGACCTTGTTCCCCATTACCGTTTCCTTGTCCAGAACCGTTTTCTCCTTTTTCACCTTTTTCGCCTTTGCTTCCTTTTTCTCCTTTGCCCGATTTTCCATCACTTCCCGATTTTCCATCTTCACCAGGTTTTTGTCCTTGCTCTCCTTTTTCACCATCGTCTCCTTCGCCGGGCTTTTTACCTTTTTTCATGCCTTTTTTGGCTTTCTCTCCAAGTCCTTCTTGTTTTTTAATAATATCTGGTAATTGCATACCTGGACTGTCGCCTTTCCCTTTTTTAGGTTTTCCTGCACCGGCACCTGACATTTCCATTTGCATTCCATTCAATAAATCACTCAACATATCAGCTAATTTGTTGGATGATGAGATAGCAAATTTTTGATGAGAATTCCCTTTTTGAATATCGGCTTCTACTAAACTTTCTATTGCTTTATCAACATTATAATGCACTTCGCCTATCTCTTTTGTAATCTCTTCAGCCATTTTTGGATTACGTAACGACATTGCAAACAAACTATCGTCAACATGTTTGAACTGTTGTTTCAAATCTTGTTGGATTTTTAAATTCTTATTAAAAGATGGTGAACCACGTCTTAAGCCTTTAAATTGGCCCATAACATCTTCTTGGGAAAAAGAATACGCTAATAAATTATCCAATATTTGACGAAGCATAGCAACATCTTCTTCCATTTGTTCCTTTTCACCAGAATCCATAGCCTCTTTCATGTCTTGACTCATTTGCTTCATTTTTTTGGAAGCACTTTTCTGTTTTGGTTTGGCTTTTTCTTTTTGTTGTTTTTGTAATTGCTCTTTAGCGTTTTTTAAATCTTCATCAATGCTTTTTTCTTTAGGTTCAGAATTTGGAATATCAACTGGGTTTTTCAACTCTTTATTGTCTTTTTCCAAATCTTTTAACTCTTCTTGAATTTTATCAAATTCTTTATTGATGTCGTCTTGTTTCTCCTCGTTGTTCTCTTTATCGGACTCAGAAAGTTTGTCTTGTTTCTCAGAAAGTTTATCTAATTTATCCGCTATTTGTTCGGCTTTTTTCTCGACATAATATTTTTTAGTCAACTCCACCAATTGCTCCAAACTTTTCATTTGATTCTTACTGGTTTTCTCGAACTTCTCCATTTTTTCAAGAAACTCTTCTTTACTAATTTTATCATTCAATTTTTTAAGTTCGTCCAAAAGCTTTTGATTTTTTTCTAAATCTTTCTGAGATTTTTCTAATCGCTCTTTTAAAACTTCTTTTAATTCGTCTTTCTTATCGGTTTTGACTTTCTCGAGATTGTCTTTCATTTTCTCGGCAAACTCTTTCATCATATTGTCTTGCTCTTTCTGACGCTGAATAAAATCGTTTACTTTTTGTTGTTCTTTAAATTCAAATGTTTCTTTTTCTTTCCCCATTTTTTGCAATTTGTCCATTTCAAATAATTGTTTTTCTTGGGCATTTAATGATTTTTGTAACGAATTAATATTGTCGTTTTGTTGTTGAATCATTTGGTCTTCTTTCTCTGTTTCTGTGGCTATACGGTTGCTAAATACAGAGGATTTAGAACTTTTAAAGTTATGAATGGCATCGTTATCAAAAATCTCGAAATAATATTCGTAGGAAATACCTTCTTCTACTGGAAGATTGCTTGGAAATGAGAATACAAATTGGTCATAAACATCTCTTTTAACAGAAATTATTCCTCTTTTGACCAAATTTGGATTGTCTTTGGAA
Organism: Rhizobium sp. Q54; assembly: GCA_943328505.2. Lineage (GTDB taxonomy): Bacteria > Bacteroidota > Bacteroidia > Flavobacteriales > Flavobacteriaceae > Flavobacterium. The sequence continues at coordinate 104,751 of CALQAH020000002.1, forward strand.
TAGTATACTATTTGAAGTTTTGACAATCCATAATCATCTGAAACTTGTCCTAAAACGTAATTTTTACCAACACGTAAACTATCTGGAGCATTGTTGACGTTGATGGTTGGAAATTGATCTCTGATTACTGAAATTTGATAATTTAATTTTTCGTAATTTTGAACTTTATTATTAGAGGTAAGTATTTGATAATCGGTGTTTTGAGTAATGCTTCTAGTTAATGAAAACGTATTGTCTTGTTTTCCAAATGTGATTTTAGATTTAGCATCAACCCAATCCACTTTTTGGGTAGCTAAAGTGTTCATTTTCCAGGTAACTCTAGTTCCTTCTGGAATAATTGCATTTCCAGTTCCTTTTACATTTTCGGATTTTTTATTTAAATATTCCGGGAAATTTAAAACCATTTCAAAATTAGCAATTGAAGGAACAGTAACTACATTCAACTCATATTCTTTTGAAGAAACAGTAGTTGACTCAATATGAAATGCAACATTTTGAGAAGGTTTAAGAATGACAAATTCAAACTCACCAGCATTATTGCTTTCCATAAAATAACTTTCATCACCAATGAAAATCATTGCGTTTTCTGGTACAATATTTCCTTTAGTGGTTATTTTTAATAAAAAGTCTTTGTTTTGTTCGGTTTGTAAATTCTCATTTAAAACTACAAATTCAAAAGGAGCAGGTGGCAAAAACTGTTCTTTAAAATGCACTACTCTATTAAAACTTTGAGAAATCATCTGACTGTTTCCAGACAAGTAAAAGAAGGCAAAAAACAAAAAAGGAATAATCACCAAAGGCAAATATTTTTTGTTTTTTCCTAAATTAATAGCGTTCCCAAACGGAACCGGTTGCAGTGTTTTTGCTTTTTGTTCGATCGAAGCCAACAGCAATTCTGACTTGTTCTTATCTTGTGATAATTGCAAAAAATTGGTCAATTTATCGCCTACTTCGCTAAAGTGATCCCCAATGATATTAGACGCTTCATTGTAATCTATTCCTTTTTGAAGTTTGAATAATTTAAATAATGGGAATAAAATAAAACGGGCTAAAAGAAATAATTCAACAGCAATAAACGACCAAAAAAGAAAGGCTCTTGCGGTTGGTTTTAACCAAAGAAAATATTCAACAAAAAGAGTAAATATAAAATACAGTAAGCCTATTCCAACAAAGAAAATTGTCCCACGTAACAATTCGTTGGTGTAAAACTTCTTGATAAAGCTTTCTAATTTGTGATAGATACGATTTGAATTCTCCAATTTTTAGTATTTCTTTTTACAACCGATAAAAATACAATTTTAATTGAATACCAAAGCGTTAAAAATTTGCCAAGAAAAAATACTTGTTTTTATGAATTTACTTTCCTAATTTTAAATAAAAAACCAACTGATTATGAAATATTTACTAGCGTATAGCATTCCTTTTGTTGGGGTTTTAGGGATTTATTTTGGAGGGATTTGGAGTTATACGGCCTTACTTTTTGCCTTTGTAGTTTTACCTATTTTGGAGTTATTATTACCTATCAATGAAAAAAATTACAACGAAATTGAAGTTACCGAACGATTAAAAAATGTTCTATTTGACGTTTTGTTATACCTTAATGTTCCTATTGTTTATGGCTCGATTCTATTCGCATTATATAAAGTAACTCATGTTAATTTGTCACTATTCGAAATTATTGGAATTACAATTAGTTTAGGAATTATTCTTGGAGCAAATGGAATTAATGTTGCTCACGAACTCGGGCATCGTGCAAATTTAATGGAGAGAGTTCTTGGTAAAATCCTTTTAATTCCTAGTCATTATACTCATTTTTTTATTGAACACAATCATGGTCATCATTTGCATGTTTCCACACCTGAAGATCCATCAACGGCAAAATACAATCAAAATTTATATCGCTTTTGGTTCCAAACCGTTACAGGTACATATTCGAAAGCATGGAAAATTCAAAAGAAACTAAATCAAGTTGAAAATCGTTCTTGGTTTTCAATAAAAAACGACATGTTTTGGTTTACAATCATTCAAATTAGTTATCTCGTTTTGATTTATTATTATTTTGGAAATACTGGATTTATTGTGGCTTTATTTGCTGGAATAGTTGGTTTTTTATTATTAGAAACCATCAATTATATTGAGCATTATGGTTTAAAAAGAAGCCTGCTTGCTTCCGGAAGATTTGAACGCGTTTCCGAAAAACATTCTTGGAATTCTAATCATGTACTGGGAAGAATTATCCTATATGAATTAACCCGACATAGTGATCACCATTTTAAATCCCAAAAGAAATATCAAATTTTGGAATACTATGATATTTCCCCACAAATGCCTTATGGATATCCAACTTCTATGGTTTTGTCCTTTTTCCCGCCTCTTTGGTTTGCCGTGATGAATAAAAGAATTCCTTTGGAAATGAAGCCATAATTGTATCTTTGCGCAATTCGGGCCTAAAAAGGTCAATCAGTACAAAGTAAAATTTACAATAATGTCTAAACAAGTTCGAGTGCGTTTTGCACCAAGTCCAACTGGCCCTTTACATATTGGAGGTGTGAGAACTGCCCTTTTCAATTATCTTTTTGCTAAAAAAAATAACGGTGTGTTTTATTTGCGAATTGAAGATACCGACCAAAATAGGTTTGTTCCTGGAGCTGAAGCCTACATTATGGAAGCCTTGGAATGGCTTGGTATTGCACCAAGTGAAACCGTTGGGAGAAACGAAAAATTTGGCCCTTACCGTCAATCCGAAAGAAAACAGTTGTACAAACAATATGTGGATCAATTGGTAGCTTCTGGAAACGCTTATTATGCTTTTGATACTGCAGAAGCATTAGATATTCAAAGAAAGCAACACGAAGAACAAGGAAAAACATTTATTTACAATTGGCACAATCGTGAAAAATTAGATACTTCTTTAGTTATTTCAAAAAAAGAAAAAGAAAAGAGAATTGCAACAGGCGAAGATTATGTTATCCGATTTAAAACGCCAGTGAACGAAACGTTGCATTTGCATGACATCATTCGTGGTGACATAAATTTTGACACCAATCTTTTAGACGATAAAGTTTTGTTCAAAAGTGACGGAATGCCGACCTATCATTTGGCAAATATTGTGGATGATCATTTAATGGAAACTTCACATGTTATTCGTGGTGAAGAATGGCTGCCATCCATGCCGTTGCATGTTTTATTATACAGAGCATTTGGTTGGGAAGCACCAGAATTTGCGCATTTACCTTTGATTTTAAAACCAATTGGAAATGGAAAATTATCCAAACGAGATGGTGATAAAATGGGATTTCCTGTGTTCCCATTAGAATGGAAAACCGAAGAAGGTATTTCATCAGGTTATAGAGAAAACGGTTTTTTCCCAGAAGCAGTGGTGAACTTTTTGGCATTATTGGGCTGGAATGACGGAACCGACCAAGAGATATTTTCTTTAGAAGAATTAGTAGAAAAATTTGATTTGAATCGAGTTCATAAAGCTGGGGCAAAATTTGATCCAGAGAAAAATAAATGGTTCAATCATCAGTATTTACAAAAGCAGAGCGATGAAAATTTAGCGAAAACCTTTGCTCCTATTGTCTATGAGAAAGGCATTGCTGTTGATTACACTACTTTGGTAAAAATAGTTTCCCTGATAAAAGAACGCGCTAATTTTGTTTCCGAATTTTGGGAAATGAGTAACTTTTTCTTTGAAGCACCATCGTCTTATGATGAAAAAGCAGCGAAAAATTGGAAAGAAGATACGTCTGATTTGATACAACAATTAATTGCTGTTTTAGCAACAATTGAAGATTTCACTTCAGTAAACATAGAAACTATTGTAAAAGATTGGATGACACAAAACGAAATTGGAATGGGAAAAGTAATGCAACCTTTCCGATTGAGTTTGGTTGGCGCTTTGAAAGGCCCGCATCTTTTTGATATTGTTGAACTGATTGGAAAAGAAGAAACTATTAAGCGATTGGAGAAAGCGATTGCTACTTTATAAAATTAAAAAGCTCCCGAATTTGGGAGCTTTTTTATATGTTAAAAATTACTTGACCATTTATAGTTCCTAAGTTCCCTTTAAAGCTATTATTATTATTAAACTCCCGTAAATCGCTATCCTTATTGAGTTTATTCAATATATTAGTGAAACCATATTCATAAAAAATCACGGCGCGAACCACTTTGCTACCTGCGGAACAACCCAAATAAAAATTACCACTAACCGTTGATACACCTGTAATTTGACTTGCTTTTAACAATGTTCCTTCAATTATTTTATCTTCATCCGCAGCAGCAATTCCTAATTTACCATTCACTTGAAGTACAGGTCCAAAATCTAGAGAAACATGGTCTTCAACCACATTATAACTCAATAACAATCTAACCTGAACACCTTGGATACTATATTTTATTTTTTGGTTTAAAGTTGATTCTAAAGAAAAATTATTAGCGAAAAACTGCATCCCAAAAATCATACTCCAATTATTGTAATAATTTCCCCGAACAGAAAGTCCTCCGGCAAACCCCATTTCAGCTTTGGCTTTAAAATTATTAGTAAACAAGGTCGTTTGTGAAATTCCAGCTGATAAACCAATTCTGTTACCATCTCTGTTACCATATTGAGCGAAAGTAGCAGTTGAAATTAGAAGGCAGATAAGTAAAAACTTTTTTGACATGGCGAATTTATTATTTGTAACAAACATAAACATATTTCGTATAAAGAGTATACTAACAATTTAAATATTTAAAAAATGCCTGTATTTTTAATTGGTTTTTTAGTTTTCGGGCTCTTTTTTTTATTGTCTTCTTTTTTTACGGTAAAACAGCAAACGGCTGTTGTGATTGAACGTTTTGGAAAATTTACCAGTATTCGAAGTTCGGGTTTGCAACTTAAACTTCCAATTATTGATAGAATTGCTGGTAGAGTAAATCTTAGAATTCAACAATTGGATGTTATCATTGAAACCAAAACCAAGGACAACGTTTTTATTAAAATGAAAGTTTCAGTTCAATTTAATGTGATTCAAGATAAAGTGTATGAGGCATTTTATAAATTAGAATATCCTCATGATCAAATTACAGCATATGTTTTTGATGTTGTTCGTGCTGAAGTTCCAAAATTAATTTTAGATGATGTTTTTGTTAGAAAAGACGATATTGCCATTGGTGTAAAACGTGAATTAAACGAAGCCATGTCAACCTATGGTTATGACATTATCAATACTTTAGTTACTGATATCGATCCGGATATTCAAGTGAAAAATGCGATGAACCGAATCAATGCTGCCGATAGAGAAAAAACAGCAGCTACTTTCGAAAGTGAAGCGCAAAGAATTAGAATTGTTGCTAAAGCTAAAGCCGAAGCCGAAAGTAAAAAATTACAAGGTCAAGGTATTGCAGATCAACGTAGAGAAATTGCTCGTGGATTGGTAGAAAGTGTGGAAGTTTTGAACAATGTTGGAATCAATTCGCAGGAAGCTTCGGCACTGATTGTCATTACACAACATTATGATACGCTTCAAGCTATTGGTGCTGATACCAATTCGAATTTAATTTTGTTACCCAATTCACCTCAAGCTGCGAGTGATATGTTGAATAATATGGTAACGAGTTTTACCGCTTCAAGTATCATGGGAGAGCAAATGAAAAACCAGCCGAAAAGAGTGAAAAAAAATAAAGACACCACTTCACTGGATTACAATCCATCAGACACATCAAATCCTGAAGAGCCAACACAAACGGTATAATTTCAGATTCAAGATAAAAAAAAGAGCCAAATTGGCTCTTTTTTTATAAATATATTTAAAAGATAATTACTCTTTACTTTCCACTTTCGCCCAAGTATCTCTAAGTCCAACTGTTTTGTTAAAAACCAATTTTTGATTCGTTGAATCTCTATCGACACAATAATAGCCCAATCGTTGAAATTGAAATCGATCACCATCTTTTGCGGTTGCCAAACTAGGTTCCAAATAACCTGTTATCACTTCCAATGAATTAGGATTGATGTATTCTTTAAAATCAACTTCTTTATCACCATCGGGATTTTCATGAGTAAACAATCGGTCATACAGGCGAATTTCAGCAGTAATAGCATGTTGAATCGAAACCCAATGAATCGTTCCTTTTACTTTTCGTTGAGACGCTTCGGTACCGCTTCCGCTTCGAGAATCTTCATCATAAGTACAATGTATTTCGGTAATGTTACCATTCGAATCTTTTACAACACTTTCGCCTTTGATAATATAGCCGTTTTTCAAACGGACTTCGGTTCCTAATGTCAATCGGAAAAATTTCTTGTTGGCTTCTTCCTGAAAATCTTCTCTTTCGATATATAACTCATTAGAAAAAGGCACTTCTCTAAAACCTAAATTAGCATCTTCTTGACTGTTTTCTGCCTCTAATAATTCTGATTTTCCATCAGGATAATTAGTAATCACCAATTTCACTGGATTTAAAACCGCCATCACTCTTGGTGCCGTTTTATTCAAATCTTCACGAACACAAAATTCTAAAAGTGAAACATCAATTAAATTGGAGCGTTTTGCAATTCCAATTGTCGTTGCAAAATTCCGAATTGCCATTGGTGTATAACCACGTCTTCGCATTCCAGAAATGGTACTCATTCTTGGATCGTCCCAAGAAGTCACGTGCTTTTCTTCCACTAATTGCAATAATTTACGCTTAGAAACAACGGTGTGTGACAAATTTCTACGAGCAAATTCTCTTTGTTTTGGACGTACTTTAGTACTATCATAGACTTGATCTAAAAACCAATCATACAATTCTCGGTGTGGTAAAAATTCCAGTGTACAAAACGAATGTGAAATTTGTTCTATATAATCACTTTCACCATGAGCCCAGTCGTACATTGGGTAAATGCACCAATCATTTCCGGTTCGGTGGTGATGTGAATGTAAAATTCGGTACATAATTGGATCTCGCATTAACATATTGGTATGCGACATATCAATTTTGGCACGAAGAATATGAGTTCCATTTGGGAATTCTCCTTTTTTCATACGAGAAAACAAATCTAAATTTTCTTCAACGGAACGATTTCTGTATGGGGAATCCGAACCAACTTGTGTTGGCGTTCCTTTTTGTTTGGCCATATCTTCGGAAGATTGACTATCAATATAAGCTTTCCCTTGTTTGATGAAATCAACAGTCCAATCATATAATTGTTGGAAATAATCGGAGGCATACCGTTCTTCAGTCCATTTAAAACCAAGCCATTCGATATCTTTTTTGATGGCGTCAACAAATTCTTGCTCTTCTTTTGCGGGATTGGTATCGTCAAAACGCAGGTTCACGGATGCTTTATAATCAATACCTAAACCAAAATTCAAACAAATAGCACTGGCATGACCCACGTGTAAATAACCGTTGGGCTCTGGAGGAAAACGAAAACGCAATTTGTCCTGTGACAAACCATTTTTTAAATCTTCTTCAATAATTTGTTCAATGAAATTAAGTGCTTTTTCTTCGGTTGACATTTTTTTTGTTTAATTTTAGCAAAGATATGAAAAGAGTTTATAAAGTTTATGAGTTTAAAAGTTTAGTCGCTTTTAAACTCTAAACCCTATAACCTTTATAAACCTCCTAAACTTTTTAAAAATGGGTACTATAAAACTCCAAAACATAAGAACTTTTTCCTTTCACGGCTGCCTGGAGGAAGAAGAAAAAATTGGTTCAGATTACCGAGTAGATTTAGAAATTAAAACCGATTTGAGAAAATCTTCAACCACCGATCATTTAAAAGACACTGTGGACTATGTGCTTTTAAACAAAATTGTTGTCGAAGAAATGGATATTCGTTCCAATTTATTAGAACATGTTGGACATCGAATCATTACAAAAATATTCAAAGAAATACCTTCGGTTTCAAGGATTATTTTAGCGGTTTCAAAACTTAATCCTCCCATTGGTGGTGATGTTGAAGCCGTTACTATTGAAATGGAAGAGTATAGGAATTAATATTTTAGATTCTTCGTTCGTCAGAATGACAAACTTAAAAACCCTCCAACTCTACTTTAGGATTTCAAAAGCATTGTCCGGATTCGAACCTCGCTTTAATTAATTTTTCCTAAAAATTATCCATAAAAAACCTCCAATTTTCCTTGAAGGTTTCAGAGGCATCGTCCGGATTCGAACATCACTTTAATTAATTTTTCTTAAAAATTATCCATAAAAAACTTCCAAGTTTCCTTGAAGGTTTCAGAGGCATCGTCCGGATTCGAACATCACTTTAATTAATTTTTCTTAAAAATTATCCATAAAAAACCTCTAAGTTTCCTTGAAGGTTTCAGAGGCATTGTCAAGATTCGAACATCACTTTAATTAATTTTTCTTAAAAATTATCCATAAAAAACCTCCAAGTTTCCTTGAAGGTTTCAGAGGCATTATCAGGATTCGAACATCACTTTAATTAATTTTTCTTAAAAATTATTCATAAAAAACCTCCAAGTTTCCTTGAAGGTTTCAAAAGCATTGTCAAGATTCGAACATCACTTTAATTAATTTTTCTTAAAAATTATCCATAAAAAACCTCCAAGTTTCCTTGAAGGTTTCAAAAGCATTGTCAAGATTCGAACATCACTTTAATTAATTTTTCTTAAAAATTATTCATAAAAAACCTCCAAGTTTCCTTGAAGGTTTCAGAGGCATCGTCCGGATTCGAACCGGAGTAGGAGCTTTTGCAGAGCCCAGCCTAGCCGCTCGGCCACGACGCCATTATTTAATGGATAGCAAAAGTAACATATTATTTTATAATTAAAAATAAAATAATTAATTTCTCTTAATCTATCTTTTCTAAAACTTTTTTAGCGAGTTTGTTTTCATTTGGGAACCAACCTTGAAACATTAACACCAATCCAAAAACAATTAGTAAAACACTAATTAATTTTTTCATTTTTAAAATATTTACAGGTGTCATTTTACTTTTTAACTGTTTGGCTAATACTATTTTTCCAATATCAACTAAGAGATAAGTCCCAATTACAGTTGCAAAGAAAATAATCATTCTTGAAGTTTCAAGTTCTAGTTTTGGTCCAAAAGTGATTAGCACTAAAAACCAAAACAACAAAACGCCAACATTGATAAAGTTTAATAAGAATCCTTTAATAAAAAGGCTTAAATAATTGTTTTTTGTAATTTCAATAATCACATTTTCATCAAGGCTTTTTGTTGCTTTTTGTATTTTTACATAAGAAACCAAACCATAGGTTAGCATTAGAATTCCACCAAAAATATAAATAGCAGGATCGTTTTTAATAGTTTGTATCAATCGATAACTACTAAAATAAGCAAGCGAAATAAAAACAATATCAGCAGTAACAACGCCAATATCAAAAACAAATGCTGCTCGAAATCCTTTGACAGCACTTGTTTCAAGTAGCACAAAAAAAACAGGACCAATCATAAAGCTTAAAAAAACGCCTAAAGGTATTCCTGATAAGATATCTTGTAACATGTAGTTGTTTTAAAATTTTGACTCTGCAATTTAGAATTTTATATTAAGAAAAAAGTTGTTAAAGTTCCTTTTTTACTATTATTCATTTTTTCTAATAAAATTAAAATCCAATTGTTTCTTCACTAAGTCAGCATTTTTCACTTTCACAATCACTTCATCTCCAAGTTGTAAAATACTTTGAGTTGTAGCACCAACGAGTGCATATTGTTTTTCATCGAAAGTATAATAGTCGTCTTTAATTTCACGAATTCTACACATACCTTCGCATTTATTTTCGATAATTTCTACATAAATTCCCCATTCGGTAACACCTGAAATAACTCCAATAAACTCTTGATCTTTGTGGTCTTGCATGTATTTAATTTGCATGTATTTTATAGAATCGCGTTCAGCATTCGTTGCTAAACCTTCCATATTAGAAGCATGCACACATTTTTCTTCATAGACTTCAGCATCGACCGATTTTCCTCCATCTAAATAAAACTGCAATAATCGATGTACCATAACATCGGGATAACGTCTGATTGGTGAGGTAAAATGACTGTAGTAATCAAATGCTAATCCGTAGTGACCAATATTATCTGTAGAATATTTAGCTTTACTCATGGTTCGAATCGCTAACGTATCAATCAGGTTTTGTTCTTTTTTACCATTGACATCCGCCATTAATTGATTTAATGATTTTGAAATGTCTTTTTTCTCGCGTAAATCTATTTTGTATCCAAACTTAGAAATCAAGGCTTGCATAGCAAACAACTTATCTTCATTGGGTTCATCGTGTATTCTGTATACAAAAGTTTTCTTTTGTTTTCCAATATATTCCGCCACTTTTCTGTTGGCTAAAAGCATAAATTCTTCAATCAGATGATTGGCATCTTTAGACACTTTAAAATAAACACCTTCTGGTTCACCATCTTCGGATAAATTAAATTTTACTTCAACTTTATCAAAAGAAATAGCACCATTATTCATTCGGTGTCTACGAAGAATTTTAGCTAATTCATCAAGTTTTAAAGTTGCTTCTACTATTTCATCTGAAGCTATAAAATCACTTCCCGTTAATGAAATTTCGGCTGGAATTTTATTTGATTTAGTTTCTATAATTACTTGTGCTTCCTCATAAGCAAAGCGTTGATCGGAATTAATAACGGTTCTTCCGAACCATTGATTCATTACTGTTGCTTTGTGATCGATTTCAAAGATGGCTGAAAACGTGTATTTTTCTTCATTAGGGCGCAATGAACAAGTAAAATTGGATAACACTTCTGGTAACATTGGTACCACTCTATCTACTAAATAAACCGAAGTTCCCCGTTTAAAAGCTTCATCATCCAGTATAGTTCCTTCTTGTAAATAATGAGAAACATCGGCTATATGAATACCAATTTCGTAGTTGCCGTTTTCTAATTTTTTAAAAGACAACGCATCATCAAAATCTTTTGCATCTTTTGGATCAATTGTATACGTCAACGTATCACGCATATCACGACGATTGGCTATTTCACTGGGATGAATAGAAGTGTCTATTTTTTGTGCAAAAACTTCTACATCAATCGGAAAATCATACGGTAGTCCATATTCAGCAAGAATAGCATGAATTTCGGTATCGTGATCACCAGGTTTTCCTAAAACCTTTATAACAGAACCAAATGGGGAATCGGCTCTTTTTGGCCAATCTTCAATTTTTGCAATAACCACATCACCTTGTTGAGCATCGCCTAATTTGTCTTTTGGAATAAAAATATCGGTGTACATTTTAGCATTCGCTGTCGTTACAAAAGCAAAATTCTTTTGAATATCGATAACACCAACAAATTCAGTTTTAGCTCTTTCTAAAACTTCAATCACTTCGCCTTCAGGACGTTTTCCACGACGACGATTATAAACATAAACTTTAACTTTGTCTTTATCTAACGCACGATTTAAATTATTGGTAGGAATAAAAACATCTTCTTCAAAATCTTCACAGAGAAAATAAGCTGTTTTTCTGGAAGTCATATCAATCGTGCCTTCATAATAATCTTGGCTAACAGCTTTGACTAAATATTTACCAGGTTCTGATTCTATAATGACTTTTTGAGCAGCTAGAATTTTTAAATCTTTGATGATTTCGTTTCTACTTTTGGTATCATCTAATTCTAAAACAGCAGCTATTTGTTTATAATTAAAAGGTTTATTGGCGTTTTGTGATAGTATTTTTAAAATCTTTTCAGAGAACGTTTTCTCTATTTTTCCAAACTTTTTTGGTTTCTTACTCATAATTCTTTTTGTAATAAAGTTGAAAATTACGAAGAAGTATTAAGATATAAGAAATAAGTATTAAGATTTATCTAAAATGTAACATTTAACTACCTTTATATAAAAAAAATGACTGAATTTGTAACCGTTGCTACTTTTAATTTCACCCACGAAATTACTATTCTAAAGACTATTTTAGAGCATGAAGGTATTCCTTATTTGTTTCAAAATGAGAATTTAATTTCTGTTGATCCTTTAGCAAGTTTTGCTTACGGCGGTATTGATTTAAAAGTACATCCCAACGATGTTCTTCAGGTGAAAGATATTTTAAATAACCTTTCTGGAAAAGATGAATTAAAAATTGTCTAAAAAAATCAAAGTTGTCAACACTTATTAAAAACAACAAAATAAAAAGGAAATTTAAATTTAATTTATGGTGGTTATAATAGGGTGTTAATTGGTACAATAAGTTTTGTTTTAAAAGTTGTCTTTTGAAGTTATTTAAATTTACATTTATTTATTAACACACTTTTTAAATAGTAAATCATTTATTTTGAAGTAATTTTTAAAGGTAATGAACAGTTGTTCACAACTCAAAAAACAATCTTTTTGTAAATAACTTTGTAACCACTTTTTTGTTGAAAAACTACTTTTTTATAGTGATAACTTTTCTAAAAAAAAGCCAAACTAAATTAGCTTTTCTCAAACCACTTTTGGATTACAAATTATAATAATACCACCAAGAAAAACTTCTAATATTCTATCTAAAGTTGTTAACAACGAATGTTAATTTAAGGTTAACTGATTATCAATGAATTGCGATTCTCTATTAACAATGCAAAAAATTAACATTTTTAATGTGGAATAACTACTGATTTAAAACATGTTATAAAATATTCTAATTACTGCTTATAGCTATTTCTTTTAAAATCAAAGGTTTAAAATAATAGTAAAATCAATCCATTACTCCTTATTATATTCTTAAATTTGTACGGACAATTACACCCGAGGCGAAGCCGAATTGTATGGAGCGCAGCGGAATAAAACAACAACACTATGAAAATTTCAATTGGAAACGACCACGCTGGACCCGATTATAAAAAAGCCATTGTTGATTTTTTAAAAGCAAAAGGGTACGAAATAAATAATTATGGTACAGACACAAACGATAGTGTTGATTATCCCGATTTTGGACATCCAGTTGCGTTAGATGTTGAAAATGGAAAAGTCGATTTTGGTATTGTAATTTGCGGTTCAGGAAACGGCATTGCCATGACAGCTAATAAATATCAAGGAATTCGTGCCGCCTTGTGTTGGACAAAAGAAATTGCAGCTTTAGCTCGTCAACATAATGATGCAAATATTATAAGCATACCAGCTCGATTCACTTCAATTCCACAAGCAGTTGAAATGGTAGACACTTTTCTTTCTACCAATTTTGAAGGCGGAAGACACGCTACTAGGGTCAATAAAATAGCTTGTCAATAAATTATGAGTAATGTACACATTCACAAACACGAAGTCAAAGGGAAAAATTTAGTCTATTCTATATTACTAAATGTACTAATTACTATTGCGCAATTAGTAGGTGGTATTATTTCAGGTAGTTTAGCTTTAATATCCGACGCGTTACATAATTTTTCTGATGTACTTTCGCTTGGATTTAGTCTTTTTGCACATAAACTTTCCCGAAAAAAAGCCTCCATCAATCAAACCTTTGGTTATAAAAGAGCGGAATTGATTGCCGCTTTTGTCAATGCGATTACTTTAGTTGTAGTGGCTTTGATTTTAACGTACGGAGCCATTGAAAGACTTTTTAATCAACACCCAATACAGTCAGGTTTGGTAATTTGGCTGGCTATTTTAGGAATTGCAGTAAATGGCTTTTCGGTGCTATTGCTTCAAAATGATGCTAAACACAACATAAATATGAAGTCGGCTTATCTGCATTTGTTGACCGACATGATGGCCTCGGTTGCGGTTTTAATTGGTGGATTACTGATGAAATTTTACGGATGGTATTGGGTGGATAGTGTAATGACGATTCTAATTGCGGTTTACCTAATTGTTGTAGGCGTGGATTTAATCAAAAAAGCTACTAAAATGTTGATGCTTTTCACCCCTGAATTTATAGACATCAAAGAAATAGTGCGCGAAGTTCACAAAGTTTCGGGCGTAAACAAATTACATCACATTCATGTTTGGCATTTGAATGACGAAGAATTACATCTCGAAGCGCATTTGGATTGTTCAGAAGATATTAAAATGAGTGAATTCAATGATTTGTTGGATAAAGTGGAAATCGTTTTATTTGAAAAATTCCACATCAACCATATCAATATTCAGCCCGAATTTAAAAAAGAAGATCCCAAAGATTTTATTGTACAGGATTAAAAATTTTATGTAATATCTCATAATGACTAATATACAATTTATAGCAAAATCAGTTGCTACAACTCCAATAAACATTGAAAAAACAGTACAGCTTTTACAAGAAGATTGCACTATTCCTTTTATTTCGCGTTATCGAAAAGATCAAACCGGAAATCTAGACGAAGTGGTTATTGAGCAAATCGCCAAACTACAAATCGCCTACGAAACCATTGTAAAAAGAAAGGAAGCCATTCTAAAAGCAATCGAAGAGCAAGGACAATTATCGCCAGAATTGAAGAAAAAAATCCAAGAAAGTTTCGATTTGCAAGAGTTGGAAGATTTGTATTTGCCTTTCAAAAAGAAGAAAAAAACACGCGCCGATGTAGCTAGGGAAAATGGATTGGAACCGTTAGCAAAAATCATTATGGCGCAAAACAATGACGATGTCGATTTTATTGCCACACAATATTTAAACAAAAATGTCATCAATGAAGACGACGCTTTACAAGGCGCAAGAGATATTATTGCCGAATGGATTAATGAAAATATTTATGTTCGAAAGCAGTTGCGAAGAGTATATCAACGTAAAGCCATCATCACCACCAAAGTTTCTAAATCCAAAAAAGACGATTCAGAAGCTCAAAAATTTTCTCAATATTTTGATTGGTCAGAAAACGTATCAAAAGCACCTTCGCATCGATTATTAGCCATGCTTCGCGCCGAAAACGAAGGATTTGTAAAATTAAAAATTGAAATTGATCCAGAAAATTCAGGAAATGAACCTATTGAAATGATTAATGAAATTATTATCAAAAGGCAAAATGATACGACACCGCATTTACATTTAGCCATAGAAGATAGTTTTAAACGTCTGTTGCATCCCGCTATTTCAAACGAAACTTTGCAAGAAGCTAAAGCCAAAGCTGATACTAATTCCATTCAGGTTTTTGCTAATAATTTAAGCCAATTATTATTGGCGCCACCATTGGGCGAAAAAAGAATTTTAGCCATTGATCCAGGATTTCGCAGTGGTTGCAAAGTGGTTTGTTTGGATGAAAACGGAGCATTACTATACAACGAAAATATTTATCCACACGCGCCACAAAATGAATCGGCTATGGCGATGAAAAAAATTCGTTCGATGGTGAACGCCTATCAAATTGATGCCATTTCCATTGGAAACGGAACAGCTTCCCGCGAAACCGAATTTTTTATCAAGAAAATTGCCTTTGATAAAACCATTCAAGTTTTTGTGGTTTCTGAAGCTGGAGCATCCGTTTATTCAGCTTCCAAAATTGCACGGGAAGAATTTCCAAATTATGATGTAACGGTTCGGGGTTCAGTTTCCATTGGAAGACGACTTTCAGATCCATTGGCGGAATTGGTAAAAATTGACCCAAAAGCTATTGGCGTTGGTCAATACCAACACGATGTAGATCAAACCAAATTAAAAGAAGAATTGGACAAAACCGTTATTCGTTGTGTGAATTCGGTTGGTGTCAATATCAATACCGCAAGTAAGCATTTGTTGAGTTATGTAAGTGGTATTGGAGAAAAACTAGCCGAAAACATTGTGCAATATCGTTCGGAAAACGGCCCTTTTACCGACCGAAAACAACTCAAAAAAGTACCTCGATTGGGAGATAAAGCCTACCAACAAGGCGTTGCTTTTATTAGAATTAAAGACGGAAAAAATCCTTTAGACAATTCGGCTGTGCATCCTGAAGCCTATGAAATTGTGGAGAAAATGGCAAAAGATTTACAACTTTCCGTACATGATTTAATAGCTAATAAAGAAAAGACAAAACTTATTCAACCCGAAAAATATACGACTCCAGAAATAGGAGTATTGACTTTAAAAGATATTGTAAAGGAACTCGAAAAACCAGGATTGGATCCAAGAAAAGCAGCAAAGATTTTTGAATTTGATGCCAATGTAAAATCCATAAAAGATATAAAAACAGGAATGGTTTTACCAGGAATTGTCAACAACATTACCAATTTCGGTTGCTTTGTAGATATTGGAATCAAGGAAAGTGGTTTGGTTCACATTTCCCAACTTCGAGCAGGTTTTGTGTCGGATGTGAATGAAGTGGTAAAATTACAAGAACACGTTCAGGTGAAAGTTACTGAAGTAGATGAAGATAGAAAACGTATTCAGCTTTCGATGATATTATGAAATAAGAAATCCCAAACGCTAGCATAGAATTTGGGATTTCTTTGTTTTAAGTACAGAAAAATTATTCTTTAGTTTCTTCTTTTTTAGCATTAGCAGGTTGGTCTTCGCTTTTTGCTGCGTTTTTGAATTCTTTAATTCCGGTTCCTAAACCTTTCATTAATTCTGGAATTTTTTTGCCGCCAAATAATAAAACCACAATTACTAAAATAATAAGAATTTCTGGTAATCCAATTCTTCCCATGATATATAAATTTTATGCTTACGCAAATTTTTAATTAAACTGAACGACAAAGGTATAAAGAAAATAATATTGATAGCCTTTTATCAACAATATTTATAGTTAAACTTCGTTAAATAGCTATAAATCCTCAAAAACGACATAAATTTCTATATTTGTAGTATAATAAAATACCATGTCAGAAAAACGACTTAAAAGAAAACTATTAAAAAAGAAACTGTTCACAAAAAACCGTTTGGTGATTTTGAATGAAGATACTTTTGAAGAGATTTTTTCCTTGCGGTTAACCTTGATGAACGTTTTTGTAGTTGCCACTATAGGCGCTTTGTTAATCATTTTTATCACTACTTATATTATTGCATTTACGCCATTACGCGAATACATTCCAGGCTATGCGTCTACTCAATTAAAAAAAGACGCCACAGAATTAGCCTTAAAATCAGACTCATTAACCAATGCTTTGAAGAAAAACGAAGCCTATATTCATTCGCTTAAAAAGGTATTAACCGGCGATTTGGAATATGCAAAATTCAATAAAGATTCTATTTTAGCAACGCCAATTGAAGAGGTAGAAAAAGAAGATCTAAAGCCCACAGCTGCAGAAATAAAACTACGTGAGGAAGTTGCGGCCGAAGAAAAAAAAGCCAACTCAAAAAAGCAAAAAGATAAAAAGCGTAAATAGTAAAGCCAAAAAATGTCAATAAAGTCAGTAGCAGCAAAACTATTTGCTAAGATTATTTATAAAAAAACTTTGGCTTGGGCTTCAAATCCAGTTGTCACACAACAAAAAGTATTTCAAAATTTAATGCACCAAGCAATTGCAACTGAGTTTGGGAAAGACCACAATTTTGCTACTATAAAAACTTTTGAAGATTTTGCAAAGCAAGTTCCAATAAGGGATTATGAAGCATTAAAACCCTATGTTGATAAGGTGGTAAATGGAGCATCGGACATTCTTTGGAAAGGAAAACCATTGTATTTTGCCAAAACATCTGGAACAACGTCTGGCGCAAAATATATTCCACTAACCAAGGAATCCATGCCCACTCATATCGAAGCAGCGCGAAATGCCATTTTGAATTACATTCACGAAACAGGAAACGCCAACTTTGTAAATGGAAAAATGATTTTTCTACAAGGAAGCCCAATTTTAGAAGAAAAAAACGGAATTCAATTAGGACGACTTTCTGGAATTGTAGCGCATTTTGTTCCAAAATATTTACAAAAAAACCGAATGCCAAGTTGGGAAACCAATTGTATTGAAGATTGGGAAACTAAAGTGGATGCTATTGTCGGCGAAACCATCAACGAGAATATGACGGTAATTTCGGGGATTCCATCTTGGGTTCAAATGTATTTTGAAAAATTACAAAAAGAAAAGAATAAGCCCGTTGGAGACATTTTTAAAAACTTTAATCTTTTCATTTATGGAGGTGTAAATTACGA
Source organism: Rhizobium sp. Q54 (assembly GCA_943328505.2). Lineage (GTDB taxonomy): Bacteria > Bacteroidota > Bacteroidia > Flavobacteriales > Flavobacteriaceae > Flavobacterium. The sequence goes on from CALQAH020000002.1 coordinate 122,691, forward strand.
ACCGTATCGCGCCAAATTCGAAAATTTAATAGGTAGAAAAGTAGATTCCATTGAATTATTTCCTGCTTCAGAAGGATTTTTTGCCTATCAGGATTCGCAAAAAGACAAAGGCATGTTGTTGCTTTTAAACGGAGGTATTTTTTATGAATTTGTTAAATCAGAGGAATTTTTTACCGAAAATCCAAGGCGTTATACTATTGGCGAAGTAGAATTGGGAGTGAATTATGTTTTGATTATTTCCACCAATGCGGGACTTTGGGCATATAATATTGGAGATACAGTCCAATTTACTTCTTTAAAACCCTATCGAATTATAGTTTCTGGAAGAATCAAACATTTTATTTCTGCTTTTGGCGAACATGTGATTGGGAAAGAAGTAGAATACGCTTTGAAAGAAGCAATGGAAAACACAGAAATCCGCGTGAATGAATTTACGGTAGCGCCTCAAATTTCTCCAAGTTCAGGCTTACCGTATCACGAATGGTTGATTGAATTTGAAAATGAACCATCAAACCTTGATGATTTTGCATTACAAATAGATCACGCCATGCGTAAACAAAATACTTATTACGACGATTTAATAGTTGGAAATGTTTTGCGAACTCTTGTCATTACTAAAGTTCAGAAAAACGGATTTCAAGAATATATGAAATCCATTGGGAAACTAGGTGGACAAAATAAAATCCCAAGATTGAGCAATGACAGAAAGATTGCTGATTTATTAAAAAGAGATTAAATGCTAGAAAAAAAACGTTGGTTGCTCTTTTTATTATTTGGTTTTTCTTTGTCGGCTCAAGTTAAAGGAATTGTTGTTGATGAAAACAACCAACCCATTCCCTATGTAAATATTTGGGTAGAAAACGAAAATATAGGAACCACTTCAGAAGAAAATGGTTTATTTAGTATTTATGTGAATGGAGAAAACAAGCAACTTATTTTTTCAGCATTGGGCTACGAAAAGAAAATTATAAAAGCTTCCCAAACCAAAGAAGTTGTTTTAAAAACGCTTGCTTTTGAATTAAACGAAATAGTAATTTTTAAAAGATTTGAAACAAAACAAAGAGAAATTGGGAGAACAGAAAACGAAACGTATCAAGCTTTTGATAATGGCCCAAAAATAGATGTGAAATTTTTCCCGTATCTATTAAAATATAAAAAAACTAAATACATAAAAAAGGTTTCCATTTATACCGATAGCAATATTGATAACGCTTCGATAAGAATTCATTTTTATAGCCTCGATGCCAATGGTTTTCCAGGAGAGGAACTTTTAAAAAAAGATTATATAGTTCGTGTGATTAAAGGAATGAAAAAAAGCACTTTCGACATCACCGATTTTAATTTGATAATGCCGAAAAACGGAATTTTTGTTGGTTTTGAAAAGCTACTAATTGAAAAAAACAAAATCGAAACCACAATCACAGATTACAATTCCAATAGTACAAAAATCATGAAGACTTATTGTCCATTTGTTTTGTATAATTATGTAGAAAGAGAAAACCTTTTTACATTTTCGGGCGGAAAATGGAATAAACAAAGCAATCCGATTGTTAGTGAATCTTCTAATATATTGAAGGGAAATGAACCCGCAATATATCTAACACTTACTAACTAAACTATAAAATCCCTATATTTGTGGGTTAGAAAACAAATTAATGAAGGAAATTAAAAACATTTCGCGTTCTAGAGCGCAAGAATCGTCGGCAGCTATCGAACGATTGTACATTACCATGAGGCATTTATTTAACCGAGGTTTTTATAAACCAATGGGTGTTTCGGGCGAAACTTTAAGAGAAGCATTGCTTTCGCTTCGACCAGAAATCTACGGAAGTATTGCTGGAGAAAAAGTAGAATTAAGTGGCTTATTATATGTAATAGAACGTTTACCTGTTGGTATTGAAGAATGCAGATTTATCAATTTAACATCAGATGAAGGCTATTCAAAATCACACTTCAAAGCGATAGTTCCACCAAAAAGAAGAAGAAATTGTTACCGTATTGACGATGAACAAATGAATGTGGAAATCACCCGTGGCCGTTCGGATATTTATGACATACTTACACATTTGACCTTTATTTTCATCGAATCGCATAAAATTAAAAACAGAGTTTTATTAGACGATATTGAGCTTGAAGTTACCCGAGATTGGGAAAAACTTGAAGAAGTTGTCAAACAAAATAAGAAACTTACTCAGATTGAAAAAGAGCGCGCCATTTCACATGTTGCGAATGTTTTAGGAAGAAGCTTTTCAGAGGTTTTAGAGGTTTATCCTTCTTTTGGAACCGCAGACAAACCCGATCGTTTTTTGCATATTATTTATTGGTTAGGGAAATTAGCCATCGAAGAAATAATAGACAACAACAAAAGAACCATAACGTTCAGCCCAATTTTGAGAGAACGTTTGGGACATCATATCCATGGAGAGATGTGGGCTACAACCATCAAAGAAACGCTGAAAGCAAATAATTTATTGGAAAGACCGATTCATGTTATTAGTGCCAATATGCATAGTGTAATGAATTCTATTTTTGCCACACATGTTTTAAAAACAAAGTTTAAAGACAAACATGATTTCTTTATCTACGAAGAATTAAGTAAGTCGGGAGCGGATGAAGTAAGAAATAAAGTAGAAGAAGTGGCTTTGAAACACGGAATGATATCGCTTCCGGATTCTTCAGGAACTAATATTGATGTTCAAATTTTTGATACAGCCAAAATTAATTGGGTCAATTCAAGTTTTCCAAATGCAAAAGCTGGAAAAGAAAGCCCTGTACTTATTGTAATGGATTACGCTTTTGGTGAACAAGCTTTTGAAACTATTGACGAACTACTAAAACCATATAAAGAAGGCAAAAACAGAACATTCTTAAATGTAGAATCAGTTTCTATTATGGGGAAAGCGGGAATTCTTGAAGGAGGAAAAGGTGACATTATGATTCCTTCGGCACACATTAACGAAGGAACAGCGGACAATTACCCATTCGAAAATGAATTAACCGCAGCTATGTTTGAAGGAAACGATATTCCAGTTTGTTCTGGACCAATGGTTACCGTTCTTGGAACCTCTTTACAAAACAGAGATTTATTAAAGTTTTTCCACGAATCAACATGGGGAGTAATCGGACTGGAAATGGAAGGTGCTTATTATCAAAAAGCAATACAATCCGCTTCCAAAATCAGAAAAAGTATTCATCCAAATGTGAAAGTTCGGTATGCGTATTATGCTTCGGATAATCCTTTGGAAACAGGAAGTACATTAGCTTCTGGTGGATTAGGAACAACAGGCGTAAAACCAACGTATTTGATTACTATTAAAATTTTAGAACAAATTTTTAACATTAAATAATTTTTTATGAGCGCAACACCTCAAAACAATGCTGATAATCAAGAGATTGATTTATCTCAATTATCAAGAAAAATTGGGGATTTCTTTGAGGGGATTTCCACTTCTATCTTTAAAGGTATTTTATTTATAAAAAGGAATATAGTTATTTTTATTTCTTTGTTAATTATTGGGGCAGGAGCAGGTTATTACCTTGATAAAACCTCTAATTTGTATGATCATGAGATAATAGTAGTTCCTAATTTTGGGAGTAACGATTATTTATATGATAAAATCGTCTTACTTGAATCAAAAATTAAAGAACGGGATACTGTTTTTCTGAAATCAATTGGAATCCAAAAACCAAAATCTTTGATACAAATAGAAATAGAACCAATTATAGACATCTATGACTTTGTGAATAGTAACACGAGCTCCGCTAATAATGCTCAAAACACACAAAATTTTGAATTAGTGAAGTTACTTTCAGAAGGTGGAGATGTTAATAAAGTAATTAAAGATAAGACGACTAGTAAAAATTACGGGCGTCACATTATCCACATTAGCACAATAGGTTTTGTTACAAATAAAAGCATGATTGATCCTTTAATTACTTATTTGAACCAAAACGAATATTATCATAAAGTTAAAAAGGTATGTCTAAATAATATTAAAACAAAAATGAACCTAAACGAGGTAATTATTCGACAGATAGATGATTTGTTAAATGAATTTTCTTCAACTACTTCAAACAATCAAAAAAGCGATAAATTGGTTTATTACAATGAAAATACAGAACTAAATGAAATCATTAAGACTAAAAATAATCTTATAAATGAGTTAGCAAGTCAAAGAATTGACTTAGTGAACAATTCACAAATTGTATTAAAAAACAGTAGTATAATCAATATTAAAAACACTAAGATTTTAAACGGAAAAATGAAGCTCGTTTTACCATTAGTATTGTTTTTTGCTTTTATAGTTTTTAGTATATGCAGAAACTTTTACAAAAAACAATCTGCTAAAATGGCTTTAAAATAGCGTGTTATGAAAGGAATTATTTTAGCTGGTGGATCGGGCACTAGATTGCATCCGTTAACATTAGCTGTTAGTAAGCAATTAATGCCTATTTACGACAAACCGATGATTTATTATCCTTTATCCACTTTAATGTGGTCAGGAATTCGTGAAATATTAATTATTTCCACACCACAGGATTTGCCACTTTTTAGGCAATTATTAGGAGATGGTTCTCGTTTGGGATGTCGTTTTGAATATGCCGTGCAGGAACATCCAAACGGACTTGCTGAGGCATTTATAATCGGAAAAGAATTTATAGGGACTGAAAAGGTTGCCTTGGTTTTGGGAGACAATATTTTCTACGGAACAGGATTGTCGGATTTACTTTTGGCTAATAATAATCCTAATGGCGGAATTATTTATGCCTATCATGTTAACGACCCAGAACGTTATGGTGTGGTTGATTTTGATGCAGTAGGGAATGTGCTTTCTATTGAAGAAAAACCCGTAAATCCAAAATCAAATTATGCAGTTCCGGGTGTCTATTTTTATGATAATGATGTAGTCGAAATTGCTGCCAATATTAAACCAAGTCATCGAGGCGAAATCGAAATTACGGATGTTAATAAAGAATATCTTAGAAGAGGAAAACTGAAAGTAAGTATTCTCGATAGAGGAACGGCGTGGTTCGATACGGGAACTTTCAACTCTTTGATGCAGGCATCACAATTTGTTCAAGTTATAGAAGAACGTCAAGGATTGAAAATAGGTTCTATTGAAGAAGCTGCATATAAAATGGGTTACATTGATGCCGTTCAATTAAAAAAACTAGCCGAACCTCTACTAAAAAGCGGTTACGGTAAACACTTATTAAGTTTGATTTAAGATATGAATTTTATTCCCACAAAACTAGAGGGTTGCTTTATCATTGAACCAAAAGTAATTCAGGATGAAAGAGGCTATTTTATGGAGAGTTTCAATGAGAGAATTTTTCAAAAAGGTGTTGGTCAAAAAGTTCATTTTGTTCAAGACAATCAATCTTTTTCCAAAAAAGGTGCTTTACGGGGTTTGCATTATCAAACAGGAGAACATGCTCAAGCAAAATTAGTTCGCGTTTTGGAAGGAGAAGTTTTAGACATTGCAGTGGATATTCGTCCAAATTCTAAAACCTATGGTCAATACGAAGCAGTTCTTTTATCAGACAAAAATCAATTACAATTTTTTGTACCAAGAGGATTTGCTCATGGATTTTTAGTTTTGAGTGAAATGGCGACTTTCTTTTATAAGTGTGATAATTTCTATAATAAAGAATCAGAAGGCGGAATTATTTACAATGATAAAACAATCGATATTGACTGGCAATTCCAATTCAAGGATTTAATTATTTCTGAAAAAGACAAAATTCAACCATCAATAGAAAACGCCAAAAAAGCATGGTAGTTTTAGTAACAGGAAGTTCAGGACAATTGGGTCAAAGTTTGCAATTTATTGCGCCAAATTATCCGCAAATAGAGTTTGTTTTTTGTAATTCAGCAACTTTAGACATTACAGCTTTAAATAATGTTAAACAGATTTTTAAACAATGTAAACCTAATTTCTGTATCAATGCCGCAGCATACACGGCAGTTGATAAAGCCGAAAGTGAACCTGAAAAAGCGCGTTTAATCAATGTAGTTGGAGCTAAAAACGTAGCGGAAGCATGTAAAGAACACAATACTATATTATTACATATTTCAACTGATTTCGTTTTTGATGGCAATAAACAATCACCTTATTTAGAAGAAGATTTACCTAATCCAATAGGAGTTTATGGACAAACCAAACTCGATGGTGAAGTTGAAATTCAAAAAACTTGGGAGAAATATTTCATCATAAGAACATCGTGGGTTTACTCACAATTTGGTAATAATTTTATGAAAACCATGTTGCGTTTAGCATCCGAAAGAGATTCAGTTTCTGTGGTAAACGACCAAATTGGAACACCAACAAACGCTGTAGATCTTGCAGAAGTTTTATTAAAAATTATAACCAGCAACCAGTTGCCATCAACCAGCTATGGAATCTACAACTTCAGCAGCGAAGGACAATGTTCGTGGTTTGATTTAGCAAAAAAGATTTTTGAAGTAAAAAATATAAAGATTACTTTGCTACCAATTCCAACAACAGCTTTTCCGACACCAGCAAAAAGACCAAAATACAGTGTTTTGGACAAAACTAAAATTTTGAAAACTTTTGGGATTTCTATAAATAAATGGGAAGTTGGCCTTATATCATCGCGAATTTTCAAACAGGAAAAAAAGTAATGTTTACTTATATTTAATAAATAAAAAAGTATATTTGCAAAAAAAAAGAGATAGAATGAAAACACTATTAGCTATACTTTCGTTTTCCTTTGTTATATTATCTTGTAAAGGAGATAAAGAAAATAAAGAAACTCAAAAACAAGAGGAAACTGCTATTGAGAAGCCGTTTACCGTTGAATTTATAATGAAAGTCAAGGAAGAAGACGTAATTTGTTTATATTATAAAGACTTGTCAACTACCTTCTATGTAGAAGAGATGAGTATTTATAAGAATTTACAAAAATCTGAAACGAGTCAATCAATGATTTTTACGCTACCTCAAGATTTTGTTCCCAATGACTTTAGGTTTGATTTGAGTTGTCAAAACAAGAACCAGGAAATTTATGTAGAAAAAATTATTTTCAATTTTAGAGGAGAAACGTTTACGATTTTTAATGCAGACATCGACAAATATTTAAAGCCTAATGATGATGTTGTATTTAATTTATCGAACAGAACTTATACTTTTAAAGAAAGTAAAGCAGGTAGTTACGACCCTTTTTTAACAACTACTGGACAATTTTATCCACTTTTAGAAAAATTAGTAGGCTATGAAGCTTTCGCGCCTATAGCAAAGTAATTTCCTTAAAATAAACAGATGTTTATAAATTGCTAATGACTAATTTAAAAAAGTGGAGTTGGATTAAAATAATTTTTAAGAGCAATAGTTTACAAACACTTTTTTTTAGGCTTGTAGGTGTTGTTTTTATATTTTTAACTACGTTTATTTTTACTCATAAATTCAGCCCAGCTATAGTTGGAGTTTATGATTTTACCAGATCATATCTTATCGTTTTTGGATCATTATGCATGTTGGCTTCTGATCAAACAATTTTATATCTAATTGGCCGTCATACCAATACTAAAGCAGCAATCAAATATATTTATACAAAAATGCTTCTTTTTGTTTTTGTTATATATTTACTTTTAAATATTTCTGTTTTTTTCTTTTTATACTTTAAAATCATTCCGTTAGACTCTGTCACAAACGAAGTTATATTGAAGTCAAATGCGGTATTAATTTTCTATTGTATTTACTTAATAAATACAGAGATTTTCCGAGCATTAAACAGAACCTTTTTTTCCGAAACTTTAAGAAATATTATAAAATACATACCCCTTATTATTGGTTTTTTTTTGTTGAGCGATAGCAAGAATCCACTATATATAATTGACTATTTTATTTATGGATTTATTTTCATTTCATTATTTTCATCTATTATTTTGTATTTTTCTTTAAAAGATAAAAATGAAGAATTAGAAGTAAATTATAATGAAGAAACTATAAAAGATATTATTAAATACTCTATTCCAATTGCATTTAGTACTGTTTCTCTTTATCTTTTATCAAGCATTGATATTTTCGTGATAAAATATTACGAGGGTAGTACGAATGTAGCTTTTTACTCTGTCGCTGTAAAAGTTATTACTGTAATTGCTGTAGCGATAAATGCTATTAGTCTTTCGGTTGCAACAGATATAGCCTATAATTTTACAAATAAAAATTTTGACGAATTAAGGAAAATCTTAAAAAAATCTGGGCAGATAATTTTTTACTTTTCTTTGATTTCATCATTATTTTTATTTTTATTCTGTAAACCAATACTTTGTGTTTTTGGAAATCAATATTTAGCATCTTCAACGGCATTTATTATTTTATTAGCAGGTAATTTAATAATGTCAATATCTGGAAACACTTACATCTATTTACTGATGACCAATAAAGGTATGATTATGGTTAAATTGCTACTTTTGTCAGTACTGATAAATTTGTCATTAAATTTGATATTAATTCCCAGATTTGGAATTGAAGGTGCTGCAATCGCATCAATAACTGCGATAATTTTTTGGAATTTTTTAGGTGCATTTTATATTTTTAAGATTGATAAAGTGAATATTCTATTTAAACCTTAACATAAGAGATTGAAAATTACAGTAAATAAAAGCCGGTTTTGGTTTTTGGTGTTGTTTGTAATCTTTTTGATTATATCAACACTAACGATATATATTTTGCCTGAACGGTATTTTAATGATACTAAAATAATTGTAATTGATAAGTGGCACGAAATCGGTTGGGTCGGAAGTTATCCTTTTGCGATTATGTTTTACAATCTTACCGGAATGAAGCATCTCCCCTTTTTTTTAATTGCGATGATACAATTTCCTATTACATCCTATATCTTGTCTAAGATAGGAATTCCTCAAAACTTCCATATCATTAATGTTAAGAACGTTTTAATGTATATTGCATTTCTTTTACTGGCTATTTATATGTCAATGCCCACAAAAGAATTTATTACTTTTTTAATGTTTTCGCCAATACCTTTTTTGTTTCGTTCACAAAAACCTCCTCGTTTCAAAATTATTGTATCGCTACTTTTGTTTATTGCTTGTTCTTTTTTTAGATCCTATTATTTACTTATTCCTATTTTTGCAATAGCAATGTATTTTGCTTCCTTTATTAAGTTTAAAAAGAAGGCTATTTCAACAATTTTTTCCGGGTTATTAATTGTTATTTTTTTATCCTTTAGTCACGGGATTATTAAGGGTGAATTTTTATCAAAATTAACAAGAGAAGATTACATTGTAAACAATATAAATAGACTGAACATTAACTCTGCTATTCAATCGCCAATTTCTCAAGATACTTGGTATGGTGAAGCTTTTGGTATTGTATATGGATTTATGGCCGTAAATGTTCCCATTTCAGAAATGGTTAAACACTTACTATCACCTCAAATTGTTGCCTTTGTAATTTGGGAACTTCTATTTTTTTATATCATATTTGTTCGCTTTTCGAGATGTTTGAATAATCGGAAAGAAAACCAAATGGAATTATGGACGTTATTAATTTTAATAAGTTATTTTCTGGTTCAGGGTGTATTCGAACCTGATTTAGGAACGTCTATAAGACATAAAATAGGATTTTTACCCTTAATTTATTTTGCTTTATATTATGATAAATTTATTGAAAGAGAAAAATTATCAAAAGCTTAATTTTTTTATACTCTTACTTGCGTCGCTTATTTTGCTCAGAAAAGCAGCAACAATTGTAATTATTGTGTTTTTTATTTTTAGTCTTATAAATTATAAAGATTATTATAACAAGGATATAAAAAAATATTTAAAGCTGGCATTGATAATAAACATTCCAATTCTTTTAGAATGTATCTTCTTTTGGAATAACGATTCCGCTTTTTTAGGCATGAAATCTTTAGAAAAGAGTGTTGCGTGTTTATTACTCCCTTATTTGATAATTCCGCATTTTGAGTATATTGATACTTTCAAAATACTAAAAAAGTACTCGATCTATACGGCATTTATACTTATAATCAGTTTAATTTCTTTTGCTTTTTTTGAGCACTCCTATTTTATGAAGTATTTAAACGGAATACATTTATGGCAAATGGGCTATACCTTTTCCGATTATATAGGAATACATGCTCCGGCACTTAATATGTATATTTCTTTTATTTGTGTTTATATATTATATCTAACCATTAATGAGTTTTCAAACAATGACTTTAGTAAAAAAGCGATAAAATTATTTTTATTATTTCTTGTCTTTTTCTTCTTTTTATTAGTAATAAACACAAGAATAGCCTTGCTGACATTTGTTTTAAACGCTATTGTGTTATTTATTTATTCAAAAATAGCCATAAGAAAAAAAACTATCATAGTTGTAGTATGCTTGGTTACTTTATGCGGTATTACAAAGATTTTCATAGACAAGTTCCCATATACTGTTGACAAATACACTATACATTTGTTTAACGATATGGATAAAGTTGGCAAATTAGATGAGATTGACAATCCCGAAATATATGCATATACGAGCCTTGTTACTAGAATATCTATTTGGAAATCGTCTTATGAGGTTGGTAAAAAAAATTTTTTATTTGGAGTTGGAAGTTCAGATGCCCAAAAAGAGCTGATTAACCATTATCGAGAAACAGATCAACGGTTTCTAACAAAATATGGTTTTATTACACACAACCAATTTTTAAATTTTTTCATTAAATATGGAATTATTGGTTTAATTGGCTGTTTTATCTATATTTTTTACCCACTTTACCTGAGTATAAAAACAAACAACATAATTTTATTTTGTTTCTTCTTAAATTTTCTGATATCGAATATAACGGATGATTATTTGAATAAATTTGACGGATTAGTTTATACAGCATTATGGTATTCAATCTTCACATGCTATTACTTAAATAACAAATCTAAATTATGAAGAAGATAAAAATAACCCATATATTGCACAGTGTCGGAGGAGTAGATGTTTCGTTAAGATTAATAGTAGAAAACACAGATACAGACAGATTTCAAAATATTGTAATTCACGGATTAAATGATACTAATAGCGATTTTATTGATAAAAATGGGAATAAATTAAAAGATTATAAAATATCCATCTCAAGAAATATTTCACCATTTAATGATATTTTATCACTTATTAATACGTACAAAATTGTAAAAAGCGAAAAGCCTGAAATTATTCATGCACATAGTGCAAAAGGAGGAGTTATTGGCAGAATAGTTGGCTATCTTTTAGGCATTACGGTTTTATATACGCCTCAAGCATTTTCATATTTAAGCGCATGCAATAAAATCAAGAGGAATTTATTTCTTTTAATTGAAAAATCCTTGACTTTTAAAAACAGTTATTTATTAGCTTCATCAACTTCCGAAATGGTTAGGGCTATAAATGAGGTTCAATATAAAAAAGAAAATGTTTTACTATTTGACAATTCGATAAATCCAATTGAAAATACGGATGGCTTAACCATTCGTAAAACGTGGCCAGTTGACTATATTTGCACAGTTGGAAGGCCATCGTATCAAAAGAACATCGAATTAATGATTCAGGTTTTAAATGAAGTTAGAAAAGAAAAAGACATTCATCTCGTAATTATGGGAGTTGGCCACCATTCGGACAAATTAGAGGATGTTAAAAAACTAATAGAAAAACTTAAACTGAATAATTCAGTTACTTTGATAGATTGGACTGAGCGCCAAAATATTTTTCACATCATAGATAATTCAAAGTTTTATATTTCAACAGCAAGGTACGAGGGTCTTCCTTATTCGGTTATAGAAGCGATGGCATTGAGCAAGCCTTGTGTCGTTTCGGATTGCGATGGAAACAGAGATTTAATACAAAATGGTTATAATGGATTTGTGCTCAAGGATGATGACATCAGTAGGTTTAGCGATAAGATAAAATTATTATTAGACGATCACATTTTGTTGAGGAACTTGTCAATGAATGCCAAAGAATGTTTTAATGAGAATTACAA
>CALQAH020000003.1 GCA_943328505.2 Rhizobium sp. Q54
AAATGATTTCTAAAGATGGTTTGGTTTTAACTAATCATCATTGTGGTTATGATGCTATTGCAGAACTTTCCACATCAGAAAAAAACCTATTAAAGGATGGATTTTGGGCAGCTAACAGAGCCGATGAGAGAAAACCATCTAGCTTATTTGTGCGTTTCTTTGTTCGTATGGACGATTGTTCTAAACGAATTTTAGCAAAATTAAACCCTTCCATGTCAGAAGCTGATAGAGAAAAAGCAATCAATCAAGAAATTGCTGCCATAGAAAAAGAAAACAATGAAGGTGGAAAATACACTGTTTCGGTTCGTCCGTTTTTTCAAGGCAATGAATTTTACTATTTTGTATATCAAGATTATAAAGATGTCCGCTTGGTTGGAACTCCTACAGAAAGTCTAGGAAAATTTGGAGGTGATACTGATAACTGGGAATGGCCACGTCATACTGCCGATTTTTCTATGTTTAGAGTGTATGCTGATAAAGAGGGAAATCCTGCAGATTATTCTACAAGTAATGTTCCATTGCAACCAAAACATTACCTACCCGTTAATCTTGGTGGTGTTAAAGAAAATGATTTTGCTATGATTCTTGGATATCCAGGAAGAACTAATCGTTGGATGCCTGCAGCTGGGATAGAGCAAAATGTAAAATTTGCATATCCTGCTTGGGTCGAAGGTGCAAAAACTGGAATGGATAATATGAAGAAATATATGGATCAAAGTGAAGCACTTAACCTTGTTTATGCTTCAAAATTTGCATCTACAGCTAACTATTGGAAAAACCGTCAAGGAATGATTGACGCTTTGTCAAAATTTGGAACTGCCAAATCGAAAGCAGCTCAAGAAGCTAAATTTGATAAATGGGCCAACAAAGCAGAAAACAAAGCAAAATATGGTGCTGTAATTTCAACTATTAATAAGTATTATGGATTGACCAATGAAAAGTCACGTCATGATAATTATATGCAACAGATGTTCAGAACTACTGCTTTTGCAACAATAGGAAGAACATTAGGGAAACAACTTGATAATTATGTAAAAGCAGATGCTACTAAACGAGCAACATTAGCGCCGCAAATTACCGATGCTGCTACAAAATTATTTGAGGATTTAAATATTCCTGCTGAGAAAGATTTATTGGCAGCACAATTAAAATTGTATGCTACAAAATCTACCGGTTATGCAATTGCTCCAATGGTTAAAAAGATTGGTGACGAAAACAACAATGATTTTTCTAATTATGCTTCAGCTGCAATCGACTTGAGTATTTTTACCTCTTTGGATCAAGTGAAGGCATTCTTGCAATTACCAAGTCAGGGAATTTTAGACAATGACCCATTGTATGCACTTTCAAACGACATGCTTACACATTTCAATTCAAAATCGGATGAAATTGCAAAAGCTCAAAACGATTATGGTGCTTCTTTCCGTTTGTTAGTTGAAGGATTAAGAGAATCTAAAATAGGCGCTATCAAATATCCAGATGCTAACTCAACTTTGAGATTAACGTATGGCAAAGTTCGATCGTTACCAGCTGATAAACGCAACGATGCTACAATTAATAACTACACTACGTTAGATGGTCAGGTTAAGAAATACAAAAAAGGAGATGATGAATTTGATTTGCCTATTCGTGTTTTGGAAATGAACAAAAATAAAGATTACGGCCGTTTTGCCGATAAAGACGGTTCTCTACACGTAAATTTCTTAACCGACAATGATATTACTGGAGGAAATTCAGGTTCACCAGTTCTTAACGGAAAAGGAGAATTAATTGGTTTGGCTTTCGATGGAAATATTGAAGCTATGGCTGGGGATGTTATTTTTGATAATAAATTACAAAGAACAATCAATGTTGATATTCGATATGTTTTATGGGTTATAGAAAATTTCTCTGGTGCTAAACATATTGTGGATGAAATGACATTGGTAAAATAATATACTAAAATTTTATAATAAAAAACGTCCTGAAATTTTCAGGACGTTTTTTTATACCTTTAAATAAAGAAATGTTAGTACTCCCTAATTCATTAATTTTTTAGCCGTTATTACACCAGATTCTAATTTAATTTTAGCTAAATAAACACCTTTAGCAAAATTAAATTCGCTTTCAATATGATTAACGGTTTGGTTAGGTTGGTATGTTTTTACAAGCTTTCCAGTAACTTCATATATTGCGACTTCTGCGATGTTTTCTTTTGATTGAATATGAAGCGTGTTATTTGTAATAAAAGCAAAAGTTTGGTTTGCATTTAGAGTATCATTTCCTAAAGAATCATTTGTATAACGTAGTATAAAACGTGATTGTGACATTCCAGTATCAGCTGTAAAAGTATAAGGTGCCATCCTTAAATCATGTATAATTCCAATCTCTGAATCTTCCAGATAAATTTCTTGACTTTGATTTTCAAACAGTCCGTCAAGTGTACTTATAGCAATATTGTAGATTCCACTGTTGGTCACTGTTACCCCAATAGGAACAGTGTCATTTTGATCAAAAGGAAGTGATCTTCCTTGAATTATCATAGCTTTATCATTAATCATGGAATATATTCCCATTCCGTTTTCAGCTACATGTTCAGCGTCAAACATTCGGTCTTGCTGATTCGTTGCTTCATTTACATAACCAACTAGCGTTGTTGTGGCATTGTTATTAGCATCAACTAAACTTAACCAAATACGATGTCTTTCAGGTTCAGATTCAGGATCAATTGTATTGTTATCGTTATTATTTCTGTAAAATTGGCTATTGATATAGGTGTTACTTCTTAAACTGTTATTAAAAGTTACATTTTCAGTAACTGCAGTAGCTTCATTCATGGTTACAAAAAAGCCTTGACCAGCACCAATTTTTCCATTAAACCCAGGTGGTGTTGAACCTGTTCCATTATAACTAACATAATCACTTGAGGTATAATTATAAGCAAATGTGGCATAGAAAGTTGATCCACCCAGCACAATATTAGTCCCATGCGTCCAAAGTCGAACATTACCTGAAATGTTCGTGTTGTTGGTTAAAAATGTGGTTGCATTGATAGCTGAAGGATAAGGATTTCCTAGTAAATTCCAATTGTCATCAAGATTTGTAATGGTAAATAAATTAGTTCCAAGATAATTTACACCAGAATAGTTCCCTCTTGTAATTTGAGGTTGAATTATTCCATTATTTGGTTTACCATTAAATGTTGCAGTAAAGGCTGCTGGAGTAGTTGTATACGCCGTTGGTCCACGAACAATATAGCCTTTTCCTAAAATCATTGGATTGTCATTTCCGCCAACCCAATTTCCGAGACCACCATTTGTATTGGCTATGGACGGATTCCATTTGTAAATATAGTTGGTTGTTGTTCCCGGCGAAATGGCTGCTGCACTAAAAGTTTGAACAGGAGACGACCAATAAACATAATCTGTTTTACGCAAAGTTGTCATGCGTTCCATAATAATATTTCCAATATTAACAGCGCTATTATTTACTTGTATTAAACTAGCACTGTTTTTTATTGTGAAACTTGCTGTTGGCTCTACTTTAACAAAATCAGTTATAGTAAGTGTATTTGTTGCATTCATAACCAAGGTTGCTCCATTTAATATCGTTAAATTCAATCCGTAGGCATTGAAAAAAACACCAGAAATAATTGGGTCATTGGTTACATTTGGAACTACAACACAGTTTAAAGAAGTTGGTACACCAGAAGGCGTCCAATTGTTAGCAACATTCCAATCGGTACTCACTGAACCGTTCCAAACTTTTCCATTTGTTACGGTAACGGTAGTTTGATCGGTTACTTTTAAAAGAACTCCATTACAAAGTGTATATGTTATTTCTGCTGTATACGTTGTAGTTGCTGCTGGGCAAACATTAACAATGGCTGTTGTCCCAACGATAGGCCCAGTTGTTCCTGCGCCTTCATACCATTTAAGCGTTGCTATAGATGTGCCTGATGGTGTAAAACGCCATGCTTCGTTGCTAACTTCCCAATTGGTATCTAATCCGTTTCTGCCAGGTGCTACTACTGCTGCAGTACCAGTAGCATTTTGTAGACCTACAATTGCGTTACCATCATTCCATGGTAAAATGTCAAAATTGTCAACATTTTTTTCTTTGATAAACACTTCAATAACATTGGTGTTTTCATACAAAACCATCATACCTGTATATAAAATCGAATTATTTGAGAACATTGGTACGTTATTCCATGAGGCAACTAATGCTCTACAACCTGTATTTAGAGTGATTAGTTCCCAGCCGACTTGACCACCAATATTGGGGTTAATATCGTGATAAACGCCATAAATACTGTTAGCAAATAAGGAACCTGTGGTACTTGGTAAATTATTGCTAAAAGCATATCCAGAACTTGCACTAGCATTTCCAGTATTAAATGATAAAATTCCGTTTGATCCAATGATACATGAGGAATATGAATTGCCATAAAAACAAAAATTAAAAGGTAAATTAATGACCGGAGACCAAACATCATCAACATTAACACTTACAGGATTCTGTAAACAATTAAATTGATAAGGTGGCGCATAAGGAATAGATTGAACAGTATAATTTGTTGTATTCCCTAATTGTAAATACGTTGCTTCTAAATTAACACAACTCGACGTAGTACAATCAATCGCTGGAGGATCAGTGCCATTTAAACCAAAACCGCCAGAAGTTACATAAGGACACCCTAAAGTGGTTGTTCCATTTCCGCCACCTGGGCTGCAATTGGGTTGGGTAAAACTAACGGGTCCGATCCAAACACCTTGTCCGAGTGCTCCACCACAATTGGATCTGATCCAAATATAATAAGTAGTCAAAGGTGTTAATCCTGTTAAATTTATAGTTGTTACTCCTGCTGCAGTTGATCCAGTAACTCCAGTTGGATAAGTATTTGCTGTAAACAAATAATATTGATACCCATTGGCTGGTGCTGGTGTAGCTGCAGTCCATGTTACGTTTGCGGTTGTTTGTGATGTTACGGCAACATTTATGCCTGAAGGATTTCCAGAACAAGGTAGTGGAGGTAAAACTGTAAAAGTATAATCTTCTGTTTCGCCACTTGTAATAGAACTACATGCAGAAGGATTAGTTGCTAAAAAATTAGCTCTAATTCTCATTCTGTGGTTTCCAACACTTGCACTTGCTGGAACAGTAAATGAACCTGATGCGCCAGTTAAAAAGGCACCACTTGCGTATACTAATTCTCCGGCATCATTAAAATCCAAGTCATCATTCCAATCTACCCAAATATTAAATCCAAAGGTGTCAAAAGTTCCAGAAAAATCTGTTGAAAAATTCACTACACCGCTATTTACTTGGCTAACCACTTGTGCAGTAAAATTACCATATCCTGTGGCAGTATATCCAGAACCGTTATTATTTATATTTGCAGTGCCTCCAGTAGTTGAGAAATCATTTATAAAATAAGTAGAACTTGTTGATGTAGAGCTACAAAAACCAGTAAAAAAAGTTCCATAAGGCGTCCAAAGGCTATAATCACCACTTCCACAATCACTTCTCACAAAAACATAATAAGTTGTATTAGGAGTCAATCCAGTTATGTTAACTGATAAACCAGCAGCTGGAGTTCCTGCGCCACTTGGAGTGACATTACTTGTAGAAACAATATATTGGTAGCCATTACTTGGTAATACAGTTGGAGCTGTCCAGTTGATCGTTGCAGTTGTAGTTGTAATAGGTAATGTAGCAGTTAGTGTTGGTAAATAACAGCTTGGAGCTACAACCGTAAAGGTATAATCTTCAGTTTCCCCAGTAATTCCCGAATTACAACTAACAGGTGTGCCTGACCAATAATTAGTTACAATTCTCATTCTTGTCGATCCAATGCTTGCACCTGCGGGAACTGTAAAACTTCCTGTTGGGTTTGCAAAAAGATAACCAGCACTATTGTATACATTTTCGCCTGCATCTGTAAACACGCCATTTTGATTCCAATCTACAAAGATTGCTACCCCAGCGCCACCAGCTATTCCGGAAATAATGGTTGAAAAATTAACCGTGCCAGCCAAAGCTTGAGTGGTAATTTGAGTAGCGGTAAAATTACCATATCCATTTAAAGAATATCCTGAACCTAAATTAGAAACATTTGTTGTTCCTCCAGTTGTACTAAATGAAGTAAAATGAACCGTTGAGGAAGTTGATGTTGAAGCACAATATGAAGTACAAGTTGCAGCAGCGGTTGTAAATGTCCATGTTGAGGAACCAATGGCATCACCACAAGCATTTTTACACACAATTTTCCAATAATAGGTTGTATTGGCTAATAAAGTTCCTGTGTTGTAAATATTGGTAACTGCATTTGCAGTAACAGTTCCTGGCAAACTACCGGCACCAAAATAGACATCATAGGAAGTTGCGCCAGCTGTTGCCGCCCAAGTTACACTTGTAATTGCTCCCGCACCTGCATAACATACTCCTGTTGCTCCATTTGTTGGTGAAGGATTTATTGCAGCACTTAAAATGGTACTAATAGCTATAGTAACACTTCCCGAAGCAACACTCCAACATCCTGTTGTGTTATTTTGAGCACGAATATAATACGTGCCGGCAGTGGATACAACATAAGTAGCAGCACTATTTGTAGTGTTTGTTCCTAAAGGAATCGTTTGCCAATACCATGTTTCTCCGGCGGGTACAGTTCCAAATCTTGTTATTGTAACACCTGGTGTGGCACATTGAGGACTATTACTGGTTGGATTGCTTGGGTTTGCTGGAAGTGGATTTACTGTAAATGTTCCAACACTAGTTACTGTTCCGCCAGCTGTAGTTACTGCTATTGTACCAGTAGTACCATTCCCAACTATGGCGGTTATTTGTGTTGCACTAGTAACTGTAAATGATGTAACTGCACTGCCACCAATACTAACAGCTGAAGCGCCAGTAAAACCTGTTCCTGTTATTATAACCGTTCCTGTATTGGTACAATCATTTGAAGGCGTGAAACTGGTAACCGTTGGCGGTGCAAAACAACTTACACCAGCTACCCAACCAGCATTGTGTATAGTACCATCAGATCTAAATTGTATTGTAATTGCACCAGTTACATCTGATGAAATAATAGTTCCTGGACTTGTAGTGCCATAATAGGATCCTGCTGGACAGTTTGTAACATTAGTTCCAACACCCAATCCTGATGAGATAATTGGTGAAGCAGTAGTTGGACCATTATAAATTACCATTCCGTCATTGCCACTTTCAGTGTTAAAAGCACTAAAAAGTAATTGAATTTTATTGGTTCCTATGGACGGTGTAAAAGTAATGGTTTGATTAACATTGGCATTATAGTTATCGGAAGAACCACCCATATCCGTGTAGCTATATGTTGTTCCGCAACTAATCGTTTGAGAACAATTGGCTAAAGATGGAATTACAATATTATTGGTTGGAGTAGTTGAGGTCCAAGAAATATCATCAACTGTAATAGCTGATGTTCCAGCTGCTCGACCATCTCTAATTCTTATATAAACATTAGTTAATGCTAAAGCACCTAAATTAACAGTAAATTGTGTTTGAGCAGTTGGGAATACTGTAATTGTACCCCTTGATGTCCAAGTAGCATTGTCAGGTGAAGTTTCAATAACAAATAAGGGTGTTGTTGGATTTGTTAATGACCTTCTATACCAAAAAGAAAAAATTCCAGGTGCAGCAATTTGTGGGGTAGTAATGGCATCTCCCGCAGCATCAAAAGTTAAACTACTTGCACCTGTTCTTGGGTTTGTAGAAGCAATGATTAAACCCGTTTGTGTCCAAACGCCACCAGAAGTTGGAACAGTAGCTGTTGCAATGCTTTCATAAACTTGATAATTAGCGCATTGGGCATTACTCTTTCCAGAAGCTAATAAAAACAGGGTTGCAAAAAATAAGTTCAGCCAATAAAATGTTTTTAATGGTGATTTGAAATGAAAATTATTGGCAATTATTACTTTTTCATTTCGTAAAAAAAACGAGTATTTTTTTTTCATTTAATCATGTGTTTTTAACAAGTTTGTCTCCAATTTAGGGAGATACAACTATTCAAATTGTTTAGAAAATAAATGTTAATTTAATAAATAAATAGTGTATTTATTATATCAAATGAATAGAATTGTGAAAAAGATTATGAAAAAAATGTAGATTAGGGGGTTTTCAAAGTTAAGAAATTATTTCAATTTTCCAATAAAATAAAAAAAACACATCAAAAATAATTAAATTTTGATGTGTTTAGATTTTAAATGTACTATTAAGATTGCTTTCTATAAATCTATATGTAAAATTAATTCTTATTTATTGTTTGTTTTATAATATTTAAATTATTTATTTATCAATTTTTTAGAAACGAAAATTCCAGACTCTAGCTTTATTTTAGCTAAATAAACACCAGTTGAAAAATTAAATTCACTTTCTAAATGATTTACTAATTGATTCGACTTGTAGGTTTTTATGAGTTTTCCACTTACTTCATATATAGCTACTTCTGTAATATTTTGATTGGATTGTATTTGAAGCATGTTGTTATTAATGAAAGCAAAAGTTTGATTGGAATTAAAATTACCATTGCCAAGTGCTGAATTGGTATATCTCAATTTAAACCTTGTTTCAAAAATACCCGCAGTTCCTTCAAACGAATAAGGAGCAACTCTTAAATTATGCATAATTCCCAATTGGGTATCTTCCAAATAAATTTCTTGACTATCATTTTCAAATAAGCCATCTACTAACCCAATTGCAATAGTATAATTGCCACTACTTGGAATTGAAATAGCAAGAGGTACTACATCATTTTGATCAAAAGGAATAGGTCGACCTTGAATCAACATTGATTTGTCATTTATCATAGAATAGATTCCCATTGCTGTCCCTATTTTTGATGGAGCATCGAATAATCTATCGTTTTCATACGTTGCATCAGGAACGTAACCAACCAATGTGGTAACAGATACATTAGCAGTATTTATAAGACTTAACCAAATTCTGTTTTTATCCGTTTCAACTTCTTCTGGTGTAGTTGTACTGTTTGTTCTATAAAACTGGTTATTGGTATACGTATTCCTTCTTAATGTGTTATTAAATGTAACCGATTGTGTTGCTGCCGTTCCGTCATTCATAATGACAAAGAAACCTTGTCCACTTGCAATTTTTCCGTTATATCCAGGAGGAGTAGACCCAGTTCCATTGTAATTAATATAATCACTAACGGTATAATTATTTACATAATTAGCATAGAATGGATCAGCTGCCGTTGGACTAATCGGAGTTCCATGTGTCCAAATACTTACGTTTCCAATGATATTGGTATTTGCTGTTAAAAAGGATAAAGCATCTATGGCTGAAGGATATGGATTGCCAATTAAATTAAAATTATCATCATTTGGTGTAATAGTTACACCATTAACACCAACAATACTTCCCATTGCGGTAGTTCGATTACCTCTAGAAATTGGAGCTGTGATAATTCCGTTATTTGGTTTTCCAGTAAATGTTGCTGTAAAAGCGGTAGGTGTTGCGGTATAGGTATTTGGTCCTCTAACAATATATCCTCTACCTGTGGCCATAGTTTCATTGCCACTTACCCAATTTCCTTCGCCACCATTAGTATTAGCAATAGTTGGATTCCATTTATAAATATAGCCTGCTGAAGTTCCAGGAGAAATTGCAGCACTTGAAAAATTCTCAACAGGTGTTGACCAATATACATAATCTGTTTTGCGAATAGTTGTCGAGCGTTCCATAATAATGTTACCAGTATTAGAGGCTAAATCATTCACTTGAATCAAACTCGCACTATTCTTAACTGTTAAACTCGCAGTTGGTTCAACTTCTATAAAATCTGTTAGTGTTAAAGAATTTGTAGCATTAATTTGCAAAGTTGCTCCATTTAATACCGTTAGATTTAACCCGAAGGCATTGAAAGAAGTTCCAGAAATGATAGGATCATTTGTTACATTTGGTATTACTACACAATCTAATAAAGTTGGAACTCCATCAGGTGTCCAATTGGCAGCAACATTCCAATCGGTGCTTACTGAGCCATCCCATTTTTTTCCGTTGGTAACAGTAACTGTTGCCTCGTCAGTTTCTTTTACAGTGTTTCCATTGCATAAAGTATATGTTACTTCTGCGGTGTAAATAGTGGTTGCCGTTGGGCAAACCGTAAGAATTGGAGTTGTGCCAACAACGGGACCAGTTGTTCCAGATCCTTCATACCATTTTAGTGATGCAATTGATGGACCAGATGGCGTAAATCTCCAAGCTTCATTGTACACTTCCCAATTGGTGTCCAAAGCATTTCTACCAGGTGCAACTACAGCAGCTGTACCTGTTGCGTTTTGAAGACCAACAATTGCATTTCCTCCATTCCATGGAGAAATATCAAAATTATCTATTCCTTTTTGTTTGATAAATACTTCAATAACATTGGTGTTTTCATACAACACCATCATGCCAGTATATAAAATTGTATTATTTGAATACATAGGAACATCGTTCCATGATGCTACTAATGCTCTACATCCTGTATTTAGAGTGATTAATTCCCAGCCAACTTTTCCGCCTTTACTTGGGTCTATATCGTGATAAACTCCATAAATTGTATTGGCAAATAAGGCACCTGTGGTACTCGGTAAGTTATTGCTAAATGCCCAACCTGAATTGGTGTTAGCACGATTAGTATCAAAACTAAGTACTCCATTTGAACCAACTACACAAGAAGAATAGGAATTGCCATAATAACAAAAATTGAAAGGTAAATTAATAACAGGAGACCAAACATCATCAACATTAACGCTAATAGGATTTCGTAAACAAGTAAATTGGTAAGGTGGAGCAAAAGGAATGGCTGCAACGGTATAATTTGAAGTATCTCCTACTTGTAAATAAGTAGCTTCTAAATTAGCACAACCCGATGTGGTACAATCAATAGCAGGTGGGTTTACATCATTCAATCCAAAGCCACCTGATGTTATAGATGGACAGCCTAAAGTTGTTGTTCCAGTTCCATTCCCAAGCGCACAATTTGGCTGTGTAAAACTAGTTGGTCCAATCCAAACTCCTTGACCTAATCCACCACCACAATTCGATCTTACCCAAATATAATATGTTGTTGCGGAAGTTAAACCGGTTAAGTTTACAGAAGTAACTCCCGCTGCTGTCGATCCAGTAACACCTGTAGGATATGCGTTTGAAGTAAAAAGATAATATTGATAGCCATTTGCTGGTGCTGGAGTTGCTGCGGTCCAAGAAACAGTGGAGGTGGTTTGAGAATTTAAGAGAACAGTGATACCTGAAGGATTTCCAGAACATAGTAAAGGTGGCGAAACTGTAAAAGTATAATCTTCTGTTTCTCCACTTGTGATAGCTCCACAAGCACTAGGGTTAGTAGCTAAATAATTTGTTCTAATTCTCATCCTGTGATTTCCAATACTTGCAGTAGCTGGTACTGCGAAAGAACCGGATGCGCCAGTTACAAAGGCTCCGCTGGCATATACTAGTTCTCCAGCATCGTTAAAATCTCCATCATTGTTCCAGTCTACCCAGATATTAAATCCAAATGTATCAAGGTTTCCATTGAAGTCAGTTAAAAAATTAACGGAACCATTATTTACTTGACTTACTATTTGAGTAGTAAAATTACCATAACCAGTTGCAGAATAACCAGAATTGATATTAGATATATTTGAGAAACCTCCAGTAGTTGAAAAATCCTTAATAAAATAAGTTGCACTTGTTGATGTTGAGGAACAATAACAACCCACTGCTGAAGTTGTAAATGTCCAAGTTGATGATCCAACAGCATTACCACAAGTGTTTTTTGCAACGACTCTCCAATAATAAGTTGTATTGGCTAATAATGTTCCAGTTGTATACGAGTTAGTTAATACATTGGCTGTTAATGTGCCAGGCAAACTACCTGCTCCAAAATAGACATCATACGAAGTTGCACCCGCCGTTATATCCCATGAAACACCTGTTATGGCTCCGTTTCCAGAAAAGCAAATTCCTGTTGCTGCATTTGCTGGTGTTGGAGTTATTGATGCAGTAGGAACAGTATTTACAACAACTGTTACACTACCAGAAGCAGCACTCCAACAGCCAGTTGAATTTAGAGCTCGTATGTAATAAGTTCCAGAGGTTGTAACAACATTGGTAGCAGCACTATTTGTAATAGCAGTTCCTAATGGAATTGTTTGCCAATACCAAGTTTCACCAACTGGAACACTTCCTACTCTTGTTAGTGTAACTCCTGGAGTTGAACACTGTGGGCTATTACTGGTAGGATTGCCAGGATTTACAGGTAGTGGATTTATCGTAAAAGTTAATAGACTGGTTGCGGTACCACTAGCGGTAGTAACAGCTATTGTACCAGTTGTTCCATTACCAACAATTGCAGTTATTTGAGTAGCACTGTTTACAATAAATGAAGTTACAGGTGTTCCTCCTATAGTAACAGCAGTAGCGCCAGTAAAATTAGTTCCAGTTAACACAACAGTACCTGTTGTTGCGCATCCAATTGATGGTGTAAAGCTTGTAATTGTTGGAGGAATTGTAGGAACTGTATGTGTTACACAAATAGTAAAACCATTTGCCGTTAAATCGCCATTAAAATCATATACTTGAATTCTATAAAAAGCACCTATAGAAAGTCCAGTCAATGTTCGAGTTTCTATACCATCATCGCCGGTAATATTTATGCAAGCTCCACCTGTTGGACTTATTGTTGAACCACAATTATTGGTAACGCCCAATACTGGATTAAAACCCGCGATTCCGTCTACAGTAACAACATGTGTAGTTGCAACTGCTTGAAATTGATACCAAACTGCATTTTCTGAACCATCAGTACAATCACCAGTTTCATTATTATCTGTTGCGCCTAATGTTGAACCTGTTGTATTTACACAACTTGTGTTAGAAGTAAGTGTAATCGCAGTGGAACATCTGTCATTCGATAATATAAATAAAGAAGAAATTGTCATATTGTTTGCAGTAGCATTTCCAATTCTAACATAATACGTATTACCACTTGTAAGCCCTGTAAAGGTTAAAGTTTCTGTTTGGGCACCAGTAGCTGTAGTAAAAACGTTGGTACATATAGTTGAAAATGCTCCACAAGCACCAGTATATCCATATAAAATAGGGTTTTTATCTGTAGATGTAACTGTTACAATAGCCTGTGATCCAACTGCCACAAATTTTATCCAACCATCTCTAGCAATTGTTTGAGTGTTACATGCAGCTTCGCTTGGGTCACTAACTGTTGCATCAGTAATAATTGTTAATGCAGTATATTGAGTATTAACAAGTAATGTTGGCGCGCTTGCACAATTAGCACCGATAGTTTGAGAGTAGGATAAAGTATTGGAGAATCCTATTACGATACAGAATAGCCAAACTAAATTTCTAAAAATATTTGAAGTCTTGTTTTTTTTACCTTTAAAAAACATTTCGTTTTTTAAAGCTTGTTTTGAATGGGAGTACTGTTTTTTCATAATTTAATTTTTTCATTATTAATACTTAGTTATTAATAATGGTAGGTACGCAAATATGTTTTTAATTATATAATCCTTTCAGGACTTGATTAATATTTATAAAGTATGTTTTCAATTTAAAGGGCATTAAATTATTTTTTTACTTTATTAAATTTTCTTTAATTAGATGGTAAATCTATTTACAGACAATTGTAATTACTAAATTTTTAGGTAACTAGCCTAGAAAATCGATGAATTACATATTTTCAAAATAAAATGTTAACTTATTAAAATGAGATATTAATTTTTTTCAATTCTTAATTTTCTTTATTTCTAAATGAAGCAATTATTATTTTACTTTTGTCATTGGATTGTTTAAAAAGCAATTAGTAATAAGAGAGCATGAAATATATTTTTCGCCTTTTTTTAATTTCCCCTTTTTGTGTTTTTTCGCAAACAGATATATCATTGGCAGAAAAATTATATTACCAAGAAAAGTATACTCTAGCAAAACCAATTTTTATTGAATTTTTAAAAGAGAATCCAAATAATCTAAAAGCTATTGAGTATCTCGGTGATATTGAAGGTAAATCAGAATCATGGGATAAAGCCATGTTTTATTACGAAAAACTAAAATATTTAAAGCCTAAAGAAGCAAACTATTATTATAAATTTGGAGGATGCCTTGGAATGAAAGCTAAAGAATGTAATAAATTCAAAGCACTAGGGATGATTGGCGATATAAAAACTTCTTTTGAAAAGGCTATTGAACTCAACCCAAACCATATTGAAGCAAGATGGGCTCTGATAGAATTGTATCTTCAATTGCCAGGAATTATTGGTGGAAGCGAACGAAAAGCCCAGAAATACTCCAACGAGTTAATGAAAATTTCACCAGTAGATGGTTATCTTTCGAAAGGTTATATTGATGAATATTTTGCCCGATATAAAGAAGCTGAAAAAAATTATATCAAAGCAAATTCAATCGGTCATTCCAAAAACACGTTTCAAAAACTATATAAGCTGTATTTTTACAAATTGAAGGATTTAGGAAAAGCTAAATTGCTAAAAAATGATTTTGAAAAAAACAATCCATCCTAATTATTGACTTTTTTTACATTTATTAATATATAAATATGCGTACACATTTTATTGCCATTGGCGGAGCAGCGATGCACAACTTAGCTCTAGCATTACATAACAAAGGATATAAAGTAACGGGTAGCGATGATGCCATTTTTGAGCCTTCTAAATCAAGATTGGATAAAAAAGGATTATTGCCTAAAGAATTGGGTTGGTTTCCAGAAAAAATTACTGCCGAAATTGATTCCATAATTCTTGGAATGCATGCCAAAGCTGATAATCCTGAATTATTAAAAGCACAAGAATTAGGCTTAAAAATATATTCTTATCCAGAGTTTTTGTATGAACAATCTAAAAATAAAACCCGTGTAGTAATTGGAGGTTCCCATGGAAAAACTACCATTACTTCCATGATTCTTCATGTGATGCATTTTAACAATATTGAAGTTGATTATATGGTAGGAGCGCAATTAGAAGGATTTGACACGATGGTGCATCTAACAGAAGAAAACGATTTCATTGTCCTTGAAGGCGATGAATACCTTTCTTCACCAATGGATAGAAGGCCAAAATTTCATTTATATCATCCTAATATTGCTTTGATTTCAGGTATTGCTTGGGATCATATCAATGTTTTTCCAACCTATGAAAATTATGTAGAGCAATTTGAATTATTTATTCAAAAAATCACTAATGGTGGAATTCTAGTTTACAATGAAGATGATTCTGAAGTAAAACGAGTAGCCGAAGCTGCTTCAAATCCAATTAGAAAGTTAGCATACCACACACCAAACTATAGCGTTGAAGATGGAACAACTTTATTAGAAACTCCTGAAGGCGCCATGCCAATAGAAGTTTTCGGTGCTCATAACTTGAATAATTTGGCTGGTGCCAAATGGATTTGTCAAAATATGGGTGTTGATGAAGCTGATTTCTACCAAGCCATTGCAACTTTCAAAGGTGCGTCAAAACGTCTTGAGAAAATTGGTGAAGGAAAAGGCAAAGTCGCTTTTAAAGATTTTGCGCATTCTCCGAGTAAAGTGTCTGCTACTACACAAGCAGTAAAAAGTCAATATCCAAACAGAACTTTAATTGCATGTTTGGAATTACATACCTATAGTAGTTTAAATGCTGAATTCTTAAAAGAATACCAAGGCGCATTAAATGCGGCCGACGTTGCAGTTGTTTTCTATTCGCCAGATGCTGTAAAAATTAAGCAATTGGAAGAAGTAACTTACGAGCAAATCGCACAATCTTTTCAACGAGATGATTTACTTATTTTTACCAATCCAGTTGATTTTAAAGAATATTTATTCAGTCAAAACTTTGATAATTCGGCTTTGTTATTAATGAGCTCAGGAAATTATGGCGGATTGAATTTTGACGAGGTCAAAGGGTTGATGCAATAAATTATCGATTTCCTTTATATTTAAAATGTCCCACTATTTCATAATCAAACAAGCAATCTTCTAAAAGCTGACCATTTCCCACATTATGAACAAGCAGCGGGCGTTTGCCATCCGATGATTTTTTGTTGGTAATAATACCAATGTGCGGGTATTTTTTACCAATCATCCAACTTACTAATTCGCCTGTTTTATAGTCGTCAGCATTATTTGAAATGGCTAGTTTTTGCCCTTTTCTTGCAAAGAAAACTTCAAGATTTGGTACACGTCTATGATCAATATTAGTATCAGGTTTTTTCAAGCCCCATTTTTTCAAATTAGGATATTTTGAAAAATTAGCTTTTAAATCATCATGAACTTCTTTTTGCAAATCGATATTCAATTTTCGGTAGGCGCGAATAATAACATCGGTACAAACGCCTTTATTTTTTGGAACATCTCCATTTGGATATTTTATTGAAAAATAAGCAGGATCGTAATCTATAGAGCCATCAACGATTGAAATAGCCGCATCGGATAATTGTTCTTCAAAACCTTTGGATTTAATTTTGCACTCTTTTTTGACGCCACAGGTTAAAAAGGATACAACTAGTAGTACTAAATAAATTGGTTTCATACTTTTATATTTTAATTACATAACGATATTTCTTATGTTTTTGTTGTACTTTTAAATAAAAAAAATATGGAGCAACGGAATTTTTCCATTAAAAATTGGGCCGAGGATGATAAACCTCGTGAAAAACTTATGCTAAAGGGTAAATCGGCATTAAGCGATGCTGAGTTGCTGGCTATTTTAATTGGCTCAGGTAGTAGAAACGAAAGTGCTGTTGAACTCAGCAAAAGAATTTTAGCAAGCGTTGATAATAATCTGAATGCCATTGGAAAACGGTCTTTGAAGCAACTAATCGAATTTAAAGGAATAGGAGAGGCTAAAGCTATAACTATTATTGCAGCGCTCGAATTAGGCAGAAGACGAAGAGATGAAGAAGCCATAACACTCAAAAAAATCACTTCGAGTAAATCAGTTTTTGAGTTAATGCAACCGATAATTGGAGAATTACCACACGAAGAATTTTGGATTTTATATTTAAATAATTCCAATAAAGTAATTTATAAAGCACAACTTTCGAAAGGTGGTATAACAGGAACTGTTGTAGATATTCGATTGGTTTTTAAAATGGCATTAGAACATAATGCTACTTCCATAATTCTAACACACAACCATCCGTCTGGTAAATTACTTGCCAGTGATGCGGATATTCAAATTACCAAAAAATTGAAATTGGCAGGACAACAATTAGACATTACTATACTTGATCACATAATAATCACTGAAAATGGGTTTTACAGTTTTCAAGACGAAGGAATATTTTAATTAAATTTGTTTTGTATTGACAAATGTCATAAATTTACAGACAAATGTCATAGATGTGTCAAAGTTAGTCGCCAATTCCGATATTCAGTTAGATAAAGCCGTGCGTACTTTTGTTTCAAAAGTGGGTAAAGAATCCAATTTAACCCTAGTAAACAAAGACATCACTTATAAAAATTTCCTTTCCAATAAAATGCTAATCGTTCATTCCATTCGGAGAGGGATTCCCTATGATTTGTACGAATTAATTAAAGAAAGAAGTCCGTTTAAACAAGAAGATTGGGCTGATTTTTTAGGAGTTTCTTCAAGAACCTTACTCCGCAATAAATCGAGAAGTAATTATGTTTTTGAATCCATTCCATCTGAGAAAATTATAGAATTAGCCGAAGTTACTTCGCTAGGGAAAGACGTTTTTGATTCGGAAGAGCAATTTTATATGTGGCTCAACACACCCAACTTTGCATTAGGAAATTTGCATCCTTTCGAATTATTAAAAGATTCTTATGGTAAAGAAATGGTGATGAATGAATTGCAAAAAATTGACTACGGTATTTTTGTATAATGGAAGTTTTTCGACTGCAAAATAAAAAATTCCCCATTGTTTTATCTGGAAAAGGAGCATCAATAACTGGAGCAAGATGGAATTCCAAAGGAACCGAAATAATTTATACTGCTCAAAACAGAGCATTAGCCATGGCGGAAGTAGCAGTGCATTTGACACTCGCAACATTGCCAAAAGGTTTTTGTATGGTAACCATTTATATTCCAGATGATTTGTTAGTATTTAATTTTGACACCAAAAAATTACCAAACGATTGGAACTTTTTTCCTGAAAATACGACAACCCAAAAAATGGGTGATGAAATAATTAGGTTAAATGAATTTGCCATAATCAAAGTTCCTTCGGCAGTTGTAAAAGGAGAATTTAATTATTTGTTAAACCCACATCATCCCGATTTTACTACAATTAAAATAATATCGCAAGAGGATTTTCCTTTTGATAAGCGAATTTTTAAATAAGATGGCCTTGAAATTACAAAATATCACACATGTTTTTTTTGATTTAGACCATACACTTTGGGATTTTGAGAAAAACTCTGCTTTAGCATTTGAAAAAATTTTAAAACTCCATAAAGTTGAAGTTGATTTACAAGAGTTTCTCTATCATTACGTACCCATAAATTTAAAATATTGGGAAATGTATCGCAGAGAAGCAATCTCGCAATCGGAACTTCGTTTTGGAAGATTAAAAGATACTTTTGATTTGTTAAATTACAAATCGGATGAAGCGTTAATTGATTTTTTATCGCACGAATACATTCATTATTTACCGCAGTTTAACCACCTTTTTGAAGGTGCCATTGAAATTTTAGATTACCTAAAACCCAATTATAGCTTGCATATAATAACTAACGGATTTCAAGAAATACAATACAATAAACTTAAAAATTCAGGTATTGACAACTACTTTTTATCGGTAACCAACTCAGAAATGGCAGGTGTAAAAAAACCAAATCCTAAGATATTCGAATTTGCATTATCTTTGGCAAAAGCCAACGCTTCAAAAAGTATCATGATTGGCGATTGTATAGAAGCTGATGTGCAAGGTGCTTTGGACTCGGGTATGGAAGCGATTTATTTTAATGAATTTAATAAAACCATTCCAGAATCTATCAAACAAGTAAATCATTTGTTAGAATTAAAAAAATATCTATAAATTATGAAAAAACTTCTTTTACTATTCATTTTTTTTATTTCTTTTAAAGGATTTTCCCAAGATTTGAACACTTATCAATATGCAATTGTTCCTGCTAAATTTGATTTTTTAAAAGAAAACGATAAGTACAAATTGAACACCTTAACAAAGTTGTTAATGGAAAAATATGGTTTTAAATCATTCCTTACAACAGATATTCTTCCAGAAGAAATAGCCAATACCAATTGTAATAAAATATTTGTAGAAGTGACAGAAAACAGCAATATGTTTACGACAAAACTTAAAGTAATCTTGAAAGATTGTAAAAACAGTGTGCTTTTTATTTCTGATGAAGGAACGAGTAGAGAAAAAGATTTAGCGCCTGCTTTCACTCAAGCCCTTAGAGCTGCCTTTAAATCTTTCGATAAATTAAATCATAAATATAATGGTGAAACCGCAAAAGATGCAGTTGTTGAACCTAAAGAGGTAGTTGTTTTAGAAGAAAATTTTGAAACACCAAAACCAGTTGAAACTCCAGTTCCCAATCCTGAAATTATGTTTTTTGCGCAACCCATCGCTAACGGATTTCAAATTGTAAACAATGAACCAAGAGTCATCATGCGATTGTTCAATACCTCCCAAAAAAATGTGTTTATTGGCAGACGAGACGATACTCAAGGTGTCGTGATTTTTAAAAACAACCAATGGTTCTTTGAATATTATGAAAAAGGCACTTTAGTTTCGGAGCCTTTAAAAGTGAAGTTTTATTAATATCCGTACTTATCTTTCCACCTATTTTTTAAAAACTCTCGAGTCCCATTTTCTCTTGAATTATTTCCAGGATTGTAGAAAGCCGTATTCTTAATCTCATCCGGAAGAAATTCTTGTTCCGCGAAATTATTGGCAAAATCATGCGAATATTTATACTCATCGCCATAGCCTAATTCCTTCATCAATTTGGTTGGTGCATTTCTCAAATGAAGAGGTACCGATAAATCACCCGTTTGTTTTACCACTTGTTGCGCTTGCCCAATGGCCATATAACTCGCATTACTTTTGGGAGAAGTTGCTAAATAAACCGCACACTGACTCAATATAATTCTACTCTCAGGATAACCTATAGTTGCCACAGCTTGAAAAGTATTGTTGGCCATAATAAATGCCGTTGGATTGGCATTTCCAATATCTTCACTGGAAAGAATTAGCATTCTTCGGGCAATAAATTTTACATCTTCACCACCTTCAATCATGCGCGCCAACCAATATACAGCTCCATTTGGATCGCTACCACGAATGGATTTTATAAAGGCCGAAACAATATCATAATGTTGCTCGCCTGTTTTGTCATAGAGCACTGTGTTTTGTTGCACCAATTCCAAAACTTTATCGTTGGTGATTACTATTTCGTCGTCGGCAGAAGCGTTGACAACCAGTTCAAAAATATTCAACAGTTTGCGACCATCGCCACCAGAAAGACGAAGTAATGCTTCGGTTTCTTGTAATTCGATCTTTTTGGTTTTTAAAATGGTATCAGTAGTCATGGCGCGATGCAGTAAAAGCTCTAAATCTTCTTTAGAAAAAGCATTCAATACATACACCTGACAACGTGACAACAAAGCGGGAATGACTTCAAAACTCGGATTTTCAGTGGTAGCACCTATCAAGGTGATCCAACCTTTTTCGACAGCGGCTAATAACGAATCTTGTTGCGATTTGCTAAACCGATGGATTTCATCAATAAATAAAATGGGGTTTTTGGCCGTGAACAAACCACCACTTTGTTTGGCTTTATCAATTACATCGCGAATGTCCTTCACCCCCGAATTGATAGCACTTAAAATATAAAAAGGGCGTTTACTTTCTTGTGCAATAATTTGTGCCAAAGTTGTTTTTCCGGTTCCAGGTGAACCCCAAAAAATGAGTGAAGGAATTATTCCTTTGGCAATTTGTTGTGTTAACGAACCGTTGGGTCCAACCAAATGCAACTGACTAATATACTCTTCTAATTTTTGCGGACGAATGCGTTCGGCAAGTGGTGCTTCCATTTTAATTTGAAAATGTGGGAATTTAAAAAATATAAAGGATTTCAAATGTTTGTTTCGCAAATTTAATCATAAAAGATCATAATTTTCAAATTATCTCATTTCCAAATTTCCAAATTGAATATGACAAAATAGCATTACTTTTACTGTGGTTACATTTTTGATATATCCAATATTCAAAATATAATAGTAAATGAACGACCATCATCATTTTAAATTTTCACCTTCCGTTTGGATTGTTCCTACTTTTTTGTTGCTGTTTTTATGGACGGTTTTTTATATAGAAGACAACTATAATATTGATTTAGCGGTACACGGTATTTTGCCAAGAACGTTGTCGGGTTTGCAAGGTGTTTTTTTTAGTCCATTTTTACATGGCGATTTTAGTCATATCGCTAACAATTCTATTCCTCTTTTTATTTTAACTACGGCATTAATTTACTTTTATCGAGAGGTATCATTAAAAGTGCTGCTCTACGGAATTTTACTTTCAGGATTTTTGACCTGGGTAATTGGTAGAAATTCCTATCATATAGGCGCAAGCGGATTAATCTATGTGTTGGTTTCGTTTATTTTCTTCAAAGGTTTGATGACAAAATATTACCGTTTAATGGCTTTATCAATGATGGTTGTAATGCTTTATGGGGGAATGATTTGGTATGTTTTTCCCGAAGTGGATAACAAAATTTCTTGGGAAGGACATTTGGCTGGGTTAATAACAGGCTTTGTATTTGCGATACTTTTTAAAACGCCCGATTACAAAAAAGCAATTCAATACGAATGGGAAAAACCCGATTTCAATCCAGAAGAGGATATGTTTATGAAACATTTTGACGAAAACGGGAACTTTGTAAATACCCCTGAACCCGAGGAAGAAGAAAATATTCCTATGGATATTAATTATGTTTATGAGTATAAAGCAAATGAAAATGCTGCTTCAACAAAAGAATAATTTAAACCATTAAGAAATTAAGCTAATTAAGACTTAATGAAACTTAATTTCTTAATGGTAAAAAAAATATTATTGTCGTTGTCTCACGGCTTCATATAAAAAAGCACCGCAAGCCACAGAAACATTCAAAGAACCAATCGATCCAAACATAGGAAGTTTTGCTTTTTCCTCGACAATTTTGAGAACTGATGGATTAATGCCACGGTCTTCACTTCCCATAATTATAGCTACAGGTTCGTTGAGCGAAATGTCATAAATGTTTTGTTCGGTTTTTTCGGTAGCCGCTACGATTTTTATTCCACTTCCTTGTAGTTGAAAAATAGCATCTTTAATATGTTCCACTTTACAAATAGGGACATTAAAAACGGCACCAGCAGAGGTTTTTACCGTATCACCATTTACAGGAGCTGATCCGTGTTTTTGAACAATAATACCATCTACGCCAGTACATTCGGCAGTACGTATAATGGCGCCAAAATTTCGAGCATCGGATAATTGGTCAAGAATAAGAAACAACGGCATTTTGCCACTTTCAATTACTTTTTCTATCAAGGTTTCTAAATCGTGAAACGCTATTGGCGAAATAGTTGCCACAGCACCTTGATGGTTATTGGGTGTTAATCGGTTTAATTTTTCGACAGGAACATAGGAAAAGTTGATGCTTTTTTGTTTCATCACTTTCATCAAATCTTTGATTAGTTCACCTTGCAAGTCACTTTGAATAAACACTTTGTCAATAACGGCACCCGATTGAATTCCCTCAATGATAGCTCTAATCCCAAAAATTTGATGTTCTTTTTCCATGGCGCAAAGATAGTTTTTTTGTTTCAGATTTCAAGTGCAACGCTAGAAGTTCGCCTTGAAACTAATATGAACAATGGAATTCGACAATTTTGCCGTTTGCTCTTTGGTACTTCCGTTGGCATAAACAATATTGAAAAGCCCATTTTTGGTTAGCAATCCAAACCCAAAACCCAGACCTAGTAAATTATCTTCAATGTTGGATGTTTTGTCTTGAAAATAGCCATAATCCATAATGGTATGCACATAAATACTTGGCGCTAAAACATAACGATATTCGGTTAGTAGGGAGGTAAAAAAATTGGCTTGCAAACTATTTTCATTAAAACCCCGAATGGAGTTGATGCCTCCAAAACGATACAATTCATTAATAATATAGGAATCACTTTGTAAATAATAGTTCTGGCTTTTTAGGGAAATGATATTTTTGTTGTTCAAATAAAAATTATGTTTCATTGTAAAATTCCCAAAAAACTGATTGTTGTTTTCTAAATTGGAGTTTCGTTTTCCCGTTCCTATTTTTAAATTGATATTGGTCTTTTCAGGAAAAAGAAAATCATCATTCTTGAAATTTAAAAATTCAAAATTGGCAGTTATAAAAGAATTTTCATAATCATTTAATGATGCGTTGTTTACATTTTGAATATCGCTGGACTCGGTGGATTGATATCCCAAATACAAACGGGTATTGTAATTAAAATAATACCCTACATCAATTGCAGATTGTGTATTTTGAAAAGTACTGTCTTGTTTAAAAATATTGAGTTGTGCTTTTATTCCCAAGGGACTTTTGAAGATGTAGGGAAGTTCAACGCCAAGATTGAACGTTTTTTGATCTTGCCCATCACTTTTCCAGTATAGCGATAATTTTTCGCCAGAGTTTAAGGCGTTATTTAAAATTAAATCAACATAACCGCTGAAAACCAATTTTTTTTGTTCGTCATTGGTAAAGCCAATATAACCATCAAAAGTGTTGGATTTTGCTTTTTCCAAATACACATATACTTTGGTGGAATCTTTTGTAAATAGAATCTCTGGATATTTGGTTTGTTTTACAAATCGGTATTTTTCAAAGTCATTGTATAATTTCTCAAGGTTTTGTTGATTGAAAACTTTGTTGCGGTACAATCGTTTGATGTTTTTTTTATGTCCTTCAGGAAATTTGTCATAGCCATTAATAACAATATCGTTAAGTTGTCGCTTTTTTTCTAAAACAATATTTAAATCGGCAATTAGAAATCCTTTTTTCTTTTGAAGGTTTATCAATTTAACTTTTGCCATGGAGAAACCTTTGGCCTCTAATTTTTTTAAAGTGGTTTTTAAAAATGTTTCGCTTTCTGAAAAAGTTATAATTAGGGTGTCTTTTTTTGTTTCAAATAACATTTCATTTTCTGTTCCTATATATATATGTATAAAATCAGTCTTTGTACCTAATTTGTATCGAAAGAAAAAAGTGCTGTCATTGCGTTTCTCATTTTCAATAATTTGATGTTCAGAAAAACCAACTTTAATAAGTTTTTCTGCAACATTATTGTTTTCGTCAATAACAGATTTTGCGTTTAGGTGATTGGATACATAGCCAATGGAATCGATAAATTTGGATTCTCTTTCCGTTTGCCCCGAAATTTTAAGATACAGTTGTTGGGCAGAAACATTTCGGCAAAATGAAGAGAGCAACACAATTAAGAATATCTTTTTCAAACGAGTAAAAAGTTTTGATAAAAATAACGTAAATATTCAAAGTTTCTTATAAAAATAATTGATAAATAATCTGCTTAGAAATTGTATAAATAGCATAATTTAATTGTCTAAGTTTTTTTTAATACGTCAATTTCATATTCCATTAATAAACAAATAATTACTTCGTCTAAAAATTAATGAATTATGATTTGTTTCATTGAAAATATTTATTACATTTGCAACCCCGTAAAAAGCGGGAATTTTATAAACAAGTAATTTTTAGTATTTAATTATGCCAACTATTCAACAATTAGTAAGAACAGGAAGAACTCAAATCACTAAGAAGAGTAAATCGGTTGCTTTAGATTCTTGTCCTCAAAGAAGAGGTGTTTGTACGCGTGTTTACACTACTACTCCAAAAAAACCAAACTCAGCCATGCGTAAAGTTGCGCGTGTCCGTTTGACAAATGGAAATGAAGTGAATGCTTACATCCCCGGAGAAGGACACAATCTACAAGAGCACTCGATAGTATTAGTGCGAGGCGGAAGGGTAAAAGATTTACCAGGAGTTAGATATCACATTGTTCGTGGTGCGCTTGATACATCAGGTGTAGCAGGAAGAACACAAAGAAGATCTAAGTACGGTGCAAAACGACCAAAAGAAGCAAAAAAGTAAATTTACAAAACCTTTAAACAAAAGACATGAGAAAAAGAGCGGCAAAGAAAAGACCACTTTTACCAGATCCAAGGTTCAATGACCAATTGGTTACACGTTTTGTAAACAACTTAATGTGGGACGGTAAAAAATCAACAGCTTTCAAAGTATTTTATGATGCCATGGATATCGTAGAAACGAAGAAGCAAGATGCAGAAAAATCATCTGTAGAAATTTGGAAAGATGCACTAACAAACGTTATGCCTCACGTAGAAGTACGTAGTCGTAGAGTAGGTGGAGCTACAT
Source organism: Rhizobium sp. Q54 (assembly GCA_943328505.2). GTDB lineage: Bacteria > Bacteroidota > Bacteroidia > Flavobacteriales > Flavobacteriaceae > Flavobacterium. The sequence goes on from CALQAH020000003.1 coordinate 25,448, forward strand.
TTCAAATTCCAATGCAGATTAGACCAGATAGAAAAATTTCTATGGCAATGAAGTGGATGATACTTTATGCTAGAAGAAGAAATGAGAAATCAATGGCACAAAAATTAGCTTCAGAAGTTTTAGCTGCAGCTAAAGAAGAAGGTGCTGCAGTTAAGAAAAGAATGGATACTCACAAGATGGCAGAAGCTAACAAAGCATTCTCTCACTTTAGATTTTAATTCAAGAAATGGCTAGAGAACTTAAATATACAAGAAACATAGGGATTGCTGCTCACATTGATGCTGGTAAAACAACAACAACGGAGCGTATATTATTCTACACAGGAAAATCACACAAAATTGGTGAAGTACACGATGGTGCTGCAACAATGGACTGGATGGCGCAAGAGCAAGAAAGAGGTATTACCATTACTTCGGCTGCTACTACTTGCGAATGGAATTTCCCAACTACTCAAGGTAAACGTTTACCAGAAACATTACCTTACCACTTTAATATTATCGATACCCCAGGTCACGTTGACTTTACCGTTGAGGTAAATCGTTCATTACGTGTATTGGATGGTTTGGTTTTCTTATTTAGTGCTGTTGATGGTGTTGAGCCTCAATCAGAAACTAACTGGAGACTTGCTGATCAATATCGTGTGCCACGTATCGGTTTTGTTAATAAAATGGATAGACAAGGTTCTAACTTTTTGATGGTTTGTCAACAAGTAAGAGATATGCTAAAATCAAACGCAGTTGCAATCACTTTGCCAATTGGTGAAGAAAATGATTTCAAAGGTGTTGTAGATTTAGTAAAAAATCAAGCTATTGTTTGGGATGAAGAAGGTATGGGAGCAACTTACGAGATTGTGCCTATTCCAGAAGACATGCTTGCAGAAGTAAAAGAATACAGATCAATTCTTATTGAGGCAGTTGCTGACTATGATGAGAATTTGCTTGAAAAATTCATGGATGATGAAAACTCAATTACAGAGGAAGAAATCAACATCGCTTTAAGAGCAGCTGTAATGGATATGGCAATTATTCCTATGATTGCTGGTTCTTCTTTCAAAAACAAAGGAGTTCAATTCATGTTAGACGCAGTATGCAAATACTTGCCATCTCCAATGGATAAAGAAGGTATCTGGGGAATTGATCCTGATGATGCTGATTTGTTAGAAGAAGATCAAACAAAAATATTACGTAAACCAGATGTAAAAGAGCCTTTCGCAGCTTTAGCATTTAAGATTGCTACTGACCCATTCGTTGGTCGTTTGGCTTTCTTCCGTGCTTATTCAGGAAGACTTGATGCAGGTTCGTATGTTTTGAATACACGTTCAGGAAACAAAGAAAGAATTTCTCGTATCTACCAAATGCACGCTAACAAACAAAACCCAATCGAGTACATCGAAGCAGGTGATATTGGAGCAGCAGTTGGATTTAAAGATATCAAAACTGGAGATACCTTATGTGATGAAAAACACCCAATTATTCTTGAGTCAATGAAATTCCCAGCACCGGTAATTGGTATCGCTATTGAGCCAAAAACTAAAGCTGACGTAGATAAAATGGGTATGGCTTTAGCAAAATTAGCTGAAGAAGATCCAACATTTACAGTAAGAACTGATGAAGCTTCAGGACAAACTATTATTTCAGGAATGGGTGAGTTACACTTAGACATCCTTGTTGATAGAATGAAACGTGAATTCAAAGTTGAAGTTAACCAAGGTGAACCTCAAGTTGAATACAAAGAAGCTTTTACAAAATCTGCTACACACAGAGAAACGTACAAAAAACAATCTGGAGGTCGTGGTAAATTCGGTGATATCGTATTTACGTTAGAGCCAGCAGAAACTGTTGATGGTAAAGTGCCTGTAGGATTGCAATTTGTAAACGCAGTAAAAGGTGGTAACGTTCCTAAAGAATATATCCCATCTGTAGAAAAAGGTTTCCGTGAAGCTATGAAAACGGGTCCACTTGCTGGATACCAAGTTGATAGTTTGAAAGTAACTTTAACTGACGGATCTTTCCACCCAGTCGATTCTGATGCTCTTTCTTTTGAATTAGCAGCTAGAATGGGTTATAGAGAAGTAGCAAAAGCGGCTGGTGCCATTGTACTAGAACCGATTATGAAAATGGAAGTTATTACACCTGAAGAAAACATGGGAGATATCGTTGGTGATATCAACCGTCGTAGAGGTCAAGTGAATGACATGGGAGACAGAGCTGGTGCTAAAACCATTAAAGCCGATGTGCCTTTATCAGAAATGTTTGGTTATGTAACAACTTTAAGAACTTTATCTTCTGGTCGTGCAACATCAACAATGGAATTTTCACATTACGCTGAAACACCTGCAAACATTTCGGAAGCAGTTATTAAAAAAGCAAAAGGAAACGCATAATTTTTATCAACTATGAGTCAAAAAATTAGAATAAAATTGAAATCTTACGATCACATGTTGGTAGACAAATCTGCTGAAAAGATTGTAAAAACTGTAAAAAGTACAGGAGCTGTTGTTACTGGTCCAATTCCATTACCAACACATAAAAAGATATTTACTGTATTGCGTTCTCCACACGTTAATAAAAAAGCGAGAGAGCAATTTGAAGTAAGTTCGTATAAAAGATTGTTAGACATTTATTCTTCATCTTCAAAAACTATTGACGCTCTAATGAAATTGGAGTTGCCAAGCGGTGTTGAAGTTGAAATTAAAGTATAATACTTCTTTAAAAGTTTAAGATTTAAGTATTAGAAATTTGAAAATCTTTTTAATACTTATTTCTTTATGAATAAAAAAAAATTTATTAATTAATAATTAGTTTAATATGTCTGGGTTAATAGGAAGAAAAATCGGCATGACTAGCATTTTCGACGAGAACGGGAAAAATATTCCTTGTACGGTAATCGAAGCTGGACCTTGTGTCGTTACCCAAGTCAGAACCACAGCGGTCGACGGGTACGAAGCGTTGCAACTTGGTTTCGATGACAAAACAGAAAAACACGCTACTAAAGCTGACTTAGGTCACTTTAAAAAAGCGGGAACTTCTGCTAAGAAAAAAGTCGTTGAATTTCAAGAGTTTGCAAGCGAACAAAAATTAGGTGACGTTATTGACGTTTCTATTTTTCAAGAAGGAGAATTTGTAGATGTACAAGGTGTATCTAAAGGTAAAGGTTTCCAAGGAGTAGTGAAACGTCACGGTTTTGGTGGTGTTGGACAAGCAACTCACGGACAACACAACCGATTAAGAGCGCCAGGATCTGTAGGAGCTTCATCTTATCCATCACGTGTATTCAAAGGAATGCGTATGGCGGGAAGAATGGGAGGCGATAATGTAAAAGTTCAAAACCTTAGAGTTTTAAAAGTAGTAGCTGAAAAGAACCTACTTGTTATCAAAGGATGTGTTCCTGGATGTAACAACTCTTATGTAATCATTCACAAGTAATGGAAGTAAAAGTTTTAGATAAAACCGGAAAAGATACTGGAAGAAAAGTTCAACTTTCTGATTCAGTATTCGCAATTGAGCCAAATAATCACGCAGTATATCTTGATGTTAAACAATATTTAGCAAATCAAAGACAAGGAACGCACAAAGCAAAAGAAAGAGCTGAAGTAGCAGGAAGTACTCGTAAGATTAAAAAGCAAAAAGGAACAGGTACAGCTCGTGCTGGTAGTGCAAAAAACCCATTATTCAAAGGAGGAGGAACTGTTTTTGGTCCAAGACCAAGAAGTTATTCTTTCAAATTGAATAAAACGGTAAAGAGATTAGCAAGAAAATCTGCGTTCTCTATAAAAGCAAAAGAATCAAATATTGTAGTAGTTGAAGATTTTACATTTGATACACCAAACACTAAAAATTTCATCCATGTTTTGAAAGCTTTAGGATTGGAGAATAAAAAATCTTTATTTGTGTTGGGTGATTCAAATAAAAATGTATATTTGTCGTCACGTAATTTAAAGGCTTCTAGCGTAGTAAGTAACTCAGAATTAAGTACTTACGCTATTTTAAACGCAAATAACTTGGTGCTATTAGAGGGTTCGTTAGAAGGAATTGAAGAAAATTTAAGTAAATAACAGACCATGAGTATCATAATTAAACCTATCATAACTGAGAAAATCACTAAACAAAGTGAAGTTCTAAATCGTTTTGGTTTTGTTGTTGACAATAAAGCTAATAAGGTTCAAATAAGAAAAGCTGTTGAAGCTGCTTATGGAATAACTGTTGTTAGCGTTAACACGATGAATGTAAGACCGGATAGAACTACTAAATATACAAAAAGTGGTTTGATAAGCGGTAAAACAAATGCTTACAAAAAAGCAGTTGTTCAAGTAAAAGAAGGAGAAACAATAGATTTTTATAATAATATCTAATAGAAAATGTCAGTTAGAAAATTAAAACCTATTACCCCGGGTCAGCGTTTTAGAGTTGTGAATGGTTTTGACGCCATCACGACTGATAAGCCGGAGCGATCATTGATTGCACCGATAAAAAACTCAGGCGGTAGAAATAGTCAAGGAAAAATGACCATGCGTTATACAGGCGGTGGTCACAAACAAAGGTATCGTATGATCGATTTCAAAAGAACTAAAGACGGAATTCCGGCTTCAGTGAAATCAATAGAATACGATCCAAATCGTACTGCGTTTATCGCTTTATTAGCGTATGCTGATGGAGAAAAAACGTATATTGTTGCTCAAAATGGATTGCAAGTTGGACAAACTGTTGTTTCAGGTTCAGAAGCATCTCCAGAAATTGGTAACACCTTACCATTAAGTAAAGTTCCGCTAGGAACTGTAATTTCTTGTATTGAGTTGCGTCCAGGTCAAGGAGCCGTTATTGCTCGTTCTGCTGGAACATTTGCTCAATTAATGGCAAGAGATGGTAAATATGCAACTATTAAAATGCCATCAGGTGAAACAAGATTAATCTTGCTAACTTGTTCGGCTACTATAGGAGCTGTATCAAATTCTGATCATCAATTAATTGTATCTGGTAAAGCAGGTAGAACAAGATGGTTAGGTAGAAGACCAAGAACAAGACCAGTTGCAATGAACCCTGTCGATCACCCAATGGGTGGTGGTGAAGGTCGTTCTTCAGGAGGTCATCCACGTTCTAGAAACGGAATACCTGCTAAAGGTTATAGAACCCGTTCTAAAAAGAACCCGAGTAACAAGTATATCGTAGAACGTAGAAAGAAATAATAAGATATGGCACGTTCATTAAAAAAAGGACCTTTTGTACACTATAAATTAGATAAAAAAGTTCAAGAAAATATTGAGAAAGGTAACAAAGGAGTTGTAAAGACATGGTCTAGAGCTTCAATGATTACTCCAGATTTTGTTGGTCAAACAATCGCAGTACACAATGGTCGTCAATTTGTTCCGGTTTATGTAACTGAGAACATGGTAGGTCACAAATTAGGAGAATTTTCGCCAACAAGATCGTTTAGAGGTCACGCTGGAGCAAAAAACAAAGGTAAAAAATAAGAAGCAATGGGAGTTCGTAAAAGAGAAACAGCAGATGCAAGAAAAGAGGCCAATAAGTCTCTTGCCTTCGCAAAATTGAATAACTGCCCTACTTCACCTAGAAAAATGCGCTTAGTAGCGGACTTGGTAAGAGGTCAGAAAGTGGAAAGAGCACTAAATATTTTAAGATTTAGTTCTAAAGAAGCTTCTAGAAAATTAGAGAAATTGGTTTTATCTGTTATTGCCAACTGGCAAGCAAAAAACCCAGACGCTAATATGGAAGAAGCTCAACTATTTGTTAAAGAGATCCGTGTAGATGGTGGAATGATGTTAAAAAGACTTCGTCCAGCTCCACAAGGAAGAGCACACAGAATAAGAAAACGTTCTAATCACGTTACAATCGTATTAGGACAATTAGATAACACACAAGCAAATTAATTAAGATGGGACAAAAGACAAATCCAATAGGAAACAGACTTGGTATCATCAGAGGATGGGATTCAAACTGGTATGGTGGAAATGATTATGGTGATAAAATCGCTGAAGATTATAAAATCAGAAAGTATATCCATGCTCGTTTATCAAAAGCTAGTGTATCAAAAGTAATTATCGAGAGAACTTTGAAACTTGTAACCGTTACTATCACTACTGCTAGACCTGGTATTATTATCGGAAAAGGTGGCCAAGAGGTAGACAAGTTGAAAGAAGAACTTAAGAAAGTTACTGACAAAGAGGTTCAAATTAACATCTTTGAAATCAAAAGACCTGAATTAGATGCTTATCTAGTTGCGACTAGCATCTGTCGTCAAATTGAAAGTCGTATTTCTTACAGAAGAGCGATTAAAATGGCTATTGCTGCTGCAATTCGTATGAATGCAGAAGGAATTAAAGTTTTAATTTCTGGTCGTTTGAATGGCGCTGAAATGGCACGTTCAGAAGGTTTCAAAGAAGGTAGAGTTCCTCTATCAACTTTCAGAGCAGACATTGATTATGCACTTGCTGAAGCACATACTACTTATGGTAGAATGGGTATCAAAGTGTGGATCATGAAAGGTGAAGTTTATGGAAAGAGAGATCTTTCTCCACTTGTAGGTATGGATAAAAAACAATCCGGTACTGGTGGTGGTAAAGGTGGCGATTCTCCTAGAGGAGACAGAAAGCCTTTTAATAAAGATAGAAAACCAGACGCTCGTAAGAGAAAGTAAAATTTTTAAACTAAAGAAAAATGTTACAGCCTAAAAGAACAAAATACCGTAAGGTACAAAAAGGTAAAATGAAAGGAAATGCACAAAGAGGGCATGAACTTTCTAGTGGAATGTTTGGGATTAAGTCAGTTCATGAAGAAGGAATGTTTCTTACTTCTCGTCAAATAGAAGCGGCTCGTATTGCTGCTACTCGTTTTATGAAAAGAGAGGGGCAATTATGGATTAATATATTTCCAGATAAACCAATCACAAAGAAACCTCTTGAAGTACGTATGGGTAAAGGTAAAGGTGCAGTAGAATACTGGGCTGCTATTGTGAAACCAGGAAGAATAATGTTTGAAGTTGGTGGAGTTCCTCTATCAGTGGCTAAAGAAGCTTTGCGTCTTGCTGCACAAAAACTTCCGGTTAAAACAAAATTTGTCGTTGCTAGAGATTTCGAAGCATAATCTAATAAATATTATGAAACAATCAGAAATTATAAATCTATCTGCAGTTGAATTACAAGAAAAGCTAAGTCAACTTAAGAAAGCGTATAGCGACTTAAAGCAAGCTCACGCTATCTCACCAATTGCAAATCCACTTCAAATTAGAAGTGCTAGAAGAGCCGTTGCTAGAGTAGCAACTGAACTTACAAAAAGAGAGTTACAATAATTGTATTCTACTGAAAGATGGAAGATAAAAGAAATTTAAGAAAAGAAAGAGTTGGTGTTGTAACTAGCGACAAAATGGATAAGTCTATTGTAGTTGCCGAAGTTAGAAAAGTAAAACACCCATTATACGGTAAGTTCGTGTTGAAAACTAAAAAGTATCACGCACACGACGAAAAAAATGACTGTAACGTTGGAGACACAGTAAGGATAAGTGAAACTCGTCCTTTGAGTAAAACCAAATGTTGGAGATTAGTTGAAATCTTAGAAAGAGCTAAATAATTATGGTACAACAAGAGTCAAGATTAAAAGTAGCAGATAACACAGGAGCTAAAGAAGTTTTAACTATCCGTGTTTTAGGAGGTACCAAAAGAAGGTATGCCTCTGTTGGTGACAAAATTGTAGTTTCTATTAAAGATACTGCTCCTAACGGAAGCGTTAAAAAAGGAGCTGTTTCAACTGCAGTTGTGGTACGTACCAAAAAAGAAGTGAGAAGAGCCGACGGTTCTTATATCCGTTTCGATGACAATGCATGTGTTCTTTTGAATGCTGAAGGAGAGATGAGAGGAACTCGTGTTTTTGGTCCAGTAGCAAGAGAACTTCGTGAAAAACAATTCATGAAGATTGTATCATTAGCACCAGAGGTGCTTTAATTAGTTAGTAAGATGATAAAGCTAAAAATAAAATCAGGAGATATTGTAAGAGTTATTGCTGGAGACCATAAAGGCTCAGAAGGTAAAGTTCTTAAAGTAGACCGTGAGAAAAATAAAGCGATTGTTGAAGGTGTAAACATGGTTTCAAAACATACGAAACCAAGTGCAAAAAGCCCTCAAGGAGGAATCGTTAAGAAAGAAGCTCCAATACAAATATCTAATATCTCTCTTATAGATCCAAAAACTAAGGAAACTACAAGAACAGGCGTTAGAGTAGAAGGAGATAAAAAAGTGAGATTTTCAAAAAAATCTAATCAAGTACTATAGTGATGGCTTATATACCTAGACTAAAAGATGAATATAAGAACAGAGTAATCTCTGCTCTAAAAGAAGAATTCGGATACAAAAACGTAATGCAAGTTCCAAAATTGGAAAAAATCGTTTTGAGTAAAGGAGTTGGTGCAGCAGTATCTGATAAAAAATTAATCGACTATGCAGTTGAAGAATTAACAAAGATTACTGGACAAAAAGCCGTTTCTACTATTTCAAAGAAAGACGTTGCGTCATTCAAATTGAGAAAAGGAATGCCAATTGGTGCAAAAGTTACTTTGCGTGGAGAAAAAATGTATGAGTTTCTAGATAGATTAGTGACTTCATCATTGCCACGTGTTAGAGATTTCAGTGGAATTAAAGCTACTGGTTTTGACGGAAGAGGAAACTATAACCTTGGGGTTTTAGAACAAATCATTTTTCCAGAAATTGATATTGATAAAGTAAACAAAATTTCAGGGATGGATATCACTTTTGTAACCTCTGCCAAAACAGATAAGGAAGCAAAGTCGTTATTAGCAGAATTGGGATTACCTTTTAAAAAGAATTAAGACATGGCTAAAGAATCAATGAAAGCCCGCGAGGTTAAGAGAGAAAAAACTGTAGCGAAATATGCCGACAAAAGAAAAGCTTTATTAAAAGCTGGAGATTATGAAGGCTTGCAAAAATTACCTAAAAATGCTTCTCCTGTGCGTTTACACAATCGTTGTAAATTAACTGGAAGACCAAGAGGGTATATGCGTCAATTCGGTCTTTCACGTGTAACATTCCGTGAAATGGCTAACCAAGGATTGATACCAGGAGTTAAAAAAGCTTCTTGGTAATTTAAAGAATTATAAATTGGTTAAAGGTTCATTTGATGAGTATCTCTTGAAAACCATAGCCGCAAATTAATACACATGTATACAGATCCAATTGCAGATTATTTAACAAGAGTTAGAAACGCCGTGGCTGCAAACCACAAAGTTGTCGAAATTCCTGCTTCTAATCTAAAAAAAGAAATTACCAAGATCTTATTTGATCAAGGGTATATCTTAAGTTACAAATTTGAAGACAACGCTGTTCAGGGTTCAATCAAAATTGCTTTGAAGTATGATAAAGATACTAAAGAGCCTGTAATAAAAGACATCCAAAGAATTAGTAAACCAGGTTTGCGTAAATATGCTGGTTCTTCAAAAATCCCAAGAATCCTTAACGGATTAGGAATTGCTATTGTTTCTACATCAAAAGGTTTGATGACTGGAAAACAAGCTAAGCAATTAAATGTTGGTGGAGAAGTAATCTGTTACGTATACTAATTAATTAAAGTTAAGTAAGATGTCAAGAATAGGTAAAAATCCCGTTGTAATCCCTGCTGGTGTAACTGTTGAAGTTGCAGATAGTATCATTACAGTTAAAGGAAAATTAGGTCAACTAACACAAGATTACGCTGATGTAACTGTAAAAGTTGAAGAAGGTCAAGTATTAGTAGAAAGACCAACTGATAGTAAAGATCACAGAGCAAAACATGGATTGTATAGATCATTAATCAATAATATGGTTATTGGTGTTTCTGAAGGTTTTACAAAAGAATTAGAATTGGTGGGAGTTGGTTATAGAGCTTCAAATCAAGGACAAAAATTAGATTTAGCGCTTGGTTTTTCTCATAATATTGTTTTAGAAGTTGCTCAAGAAGTAATTCTAGAAACAATATCTGAAAAAGGAAAAAACCCAATTGTTAAACTAACATCATATGACAAACAACTTATTGGAATGATTGCTGCGAAAATCAGAAGCTTCCGTAAACCTGAGCCTTACAAAGGAAAAGGAGTTAAGTTTGTTGGTGAAGTATTAAGAAGAAAAGCAGGTAAATCAGCTTAAAAAATAACATTATGTCATTAACAAAAACTGAAAGAAGACAAAGAATTAGATTCAGAATCAGAAAAATTGTAAGCGGTACTGCTGCAAATCCAAGACTTTCTGTATTCAGAAGTAATAAAGAAATCTATGCACAGCTCATTGACGATGTGAATGGTGTTACTTTATTGGCAGCTTCATCTAAAGATAAAGGTGTAGATATTAAAGGTACTAACGTAGAAATTGCAACAGCAGTTGGAAAACTAGTTGCAGAAAAAGCGTTAAAATCTGGAATTGAAACAGTAACCTTTGATAGAGGTGGTTATTTATATCACGGCCGTATTAAATCATTAGCAGAAGGCGCAAGAGCAGCTGGACTTAAATTCTAATAAGATATGTATAATAAATACAAAAACGTAGAGTTAGTAAAACCTAGCGGTCTTGAATTAAAAGATCGTTTGGTAAGTGTAAATCGTGTAACTAAAGTTACAAAAGGAGGAAGAGCTTTCGGTTTTTCTGCCATTGTAGTGGTTGGTGATGAAAATGGTGTTGTTGGACACGGATTAGGAAAATCTAAAGATGTTTCTGAAGCTATTGCTAAAGCAGTAGAAGATGCAAAGAAAAATTTAGTAAAAATTCCTTTGAGTGGTCAATCAGTACCTCACGAACAAAAAGGTAAATTTGGTGGAGCTAATGTATTTTTGATGCCTGCATCACATGGTACAGGAGTTATTGCTGGCGGTGCTGTTCGTTCAGTACTTGAATCAGTTGGAATCCATGATGTATTATCAAAATCTCAAGGATCATCAAACCCTCACAATGTGGTAAAAGCTACATTTGATGCATTATTACAAATGAGAAGTGCTCATACTGTTGCAAAACAGAGAGGTATTTCTTTAGAGAAAGTTTTTAAAGGTTAATTCAAGGAAATTATGGCTAAATTATTAGTAAAACAAGTAAGAAGCAAAATCAACTGTCCACTTACACAAAAAAGAGGATTAGAAGCTTTAGGTCTTCGTAAAATGGGTCAAGTTGTAGAACATGATTCCAATCCAACTATCCTTGGAATGATAAATAAAGTAAAACACTTAGTTTCTGTTGAAACTAAATAACAAATTATAGTTATGAATTTAAGTAACTTACAGCCAGCTGAAGGTTCAACGCACAACCAAAACAAAAGGTTAGGTAGAGGAGAAGGTTCTGGTAAAGGTGGTACCTCTGCAAGAGGTCACAAAGGAGCAAAATCTCGTTCTGGTTATTCTAAAAAGATTGGTTTTGAAGGTGGTCAAATGCCATTGCAAAGACGTGTGCCTAAATTTGGTTTCACAAACGTCAATCGTATCGATTATCAAGGGATTAATCTTGACACACTTCAAGGATTAGTAGATAATGGAATTGTAACCGATACTGTCGATTTTTCAGTAATTGTTTCCAACCGTTTAGCTACTAAAAATGAAGTAGTGAAAATTTTAGGTAGAGGTGAACTAAAATCTAAATTAAAAGTAACCGCTCATAAATTTACTGCTACTGCAAAAGCTGCTATCGAAGCTGCTGGTGGAGAAGCTGTAATATTGTAATTCAAATAAAAATGAAGAAATTTTTTGAATCTTTAGTTAATGTTTGGAAAATAGAAGAACTAAAAAATAGAATTCTAGTAACTCTAGGTCTTTTAGTAGTTTACAGATTTGGAGCGCATATTACGCTTCCAGGTATTGATGCAACACAATTAAACAGTTTAGCGGGTCAAACAAAAGATGGAATTGGTTCAATTCTAGATATGTTTACTGGTGGAGCGTTTTCTAAAGCATCCGTATTTGCGTTGGGTATTATGCCTTATATCTCTGCTTCTATTGTGGTACAATTAATGGGAATAGCAATTCCTTATTTACAAAAACTGCAAAAAGATGGTGAAAGTGGTAGAAAGAAAATTAATCAAATTACACGTTGGTTAACAATCCTAATTACTTTAGTTCAAGGTCCAGGTTATATCTATAACTTATACAGAACTTTACCTGGTAACGCATTCCTTTTAGGCTTTGATTCTTTCTCATTCCTATTTTCTTCTGTATTAATTCTTACTACAGGAACAATATTCGCTATGTGGTTAGGAGAAAAAATAACTGATAAAGGAATTGGAAATGGTATTTCACTTTTAATTATGGTGGGTATTATTGCAAGATTACCCCAGGCATTACTTCAAGAATTTACTTCTAAAGTTACCAATAATAACGGTGGACCAATGTTGTTGGTAATTGAAATCATTGTTTGGTTATTAGTAATTATTGCATGTATCCTATTAGTAATGGCAGTTAGAAAAATTCCAGTACAATACGCTCGTCGAACAACTACTGGAGATTTTGAAGAAGATATGATGGGAGGAAATAGACAATGGATTCCTTTAAAATTAAACGCAGCTGGTGTAATGCCAATCATTTTTGCTCAGGCGATTATGTTTATTCCTGCAGCAGTTGCTGGTCTGTCAAAATCTGATGCATCACAATCTATTGCTGGAGAGTTTAGTAATATGTTTGGTTTTTGGTACAATTTTGTTTTTGCAACTTTAATAATCGTATTTACATTCTTTTATACTGCTATTACAGTTCCAACAAATAAAATGTCGGATGATTTAAAAAGAAGCGGTGGATTTATCCCAGGTGTAAAACCAGGAATTGAAACAGCCGATTTTTTAGATAGAATAATGTCATTAATAACATTTCCAGGATCTTTATTCCTTGCATTACTAGCTGTGTTCCCAGCAATTGTAGTTAGCATGGATGTACAACAATCTTGGGCTATGTTTTATGGAGGTACTTCATTAATCATTATGGTTGGTGTTGCTATCGATACAATTCAACAGATAAATTCTTATCTATTGAATAAACATTATGATGGGTTGATGAAAAGTGGTAAAAATAGAAAAGCAGTAGCTTAATTTTTTATGGCAAAACAATCAGCAATAGAACAAGACGGATCCATAATTGAAGCATTATCAAATGCTATGTTTCGTGTTGAGTTAGAAAACGGACACATTGTAATTGCACATATTTCTGGAAAAATGCGTATGCATTATATTAAATTATTACCTGGTGATAAAGTAAAACTAGAAATGAGCCCTTACGATTTGTCGAAAGCAAGAATTACCTATAGATATTAAAGATATTCCAAAATGAAAGTAAGAACATCAGTTAAAAAGAGAAGTGCCGAGTGCAAGATTGTACGAAGAAACGGCGTATTATATGTGATCAACAAAAAGAATCCTAGATTTAAACAAAGACAAGGATAGTTATGGCAAGAATAGCAGGGGTCGATATCCCAAAAAACAAAAGAGGAGTTATCGCTTTAACCTACATCTTCGGAGTGGGCAGAAGTAGAGCAATTGAGGTTTTAGAAAAATCCCAAGTAAGCCAAGATAAAAAAGTTCAAGATTGGAATGATGATGAAATCGGAGCAATTCGTGAAGCAGTATCATACTATAAAATTGAAGGTGAACTTCGTTCTGAAGTATCTTTACACATCAAACGTTTGATGGATATTGGTTGCTACAGAGGAATTCGTCATAGATCGGGTCTTCCATTAAGAGGACAAAGAACTAAAAACAATTCTAGAACTAGAAAAGGTAAAAGAAAAACTGTTGCTAACAAGAAAAAAGCAACTAAATAATAAGTAATATGGCAAAAGCAACTGCAAAAAAACGTAAAGTTATCGTTGAGTCAACTGGTGAAGCTCATATTAGCGCAACTTTTAATAACATCATTATTTCTTTAACCAACAAGAAAGGTGAAGTTATATCTTGGTCTTCAGCTGGTAAAATGGGTTTTAGAGGTTCTAAAAAGAATACTCCATACGCAGCTCAAATGGCAGCAGAAGATTGTTCAAAAGTAGCTCTTGAAGCTGGTTTGAAAAAAGTAAAAGTATATGTTAAAGGTCCAGGTAATGGAAGAGAATCTGCTATCAGATCTTTGCATAATGGTGGAATTGAAGTAACTGAAATCATTGACGTTACACCAATGCCTCACAACGGATGTCGTCCTCCTAAAAGACGTAGAGTTTAATAAGTAATAATAGTATAACAAAAAGATAGATACTGTAGATTATCGAAGGATATGACCTGAATTCATAATCTCTATCTTAACTTAAATTTTTAAAATGGCAAGATATACTGGTCCAAGTACAAGAATAGCGCGTAAATTTGGCGAAGCTATATTCGGAGATGATAAATCATTCGAAAAAAGAAATTACCCTCCAGGACAACATGGAATGTCCAAAAAAAGAGGAAAAAAATCTGAATATGCAGTTCAGTTGATGGAAAAGCAAAAAGCGAAGTACAGCTACGGAATTCTAGAGAAACAATTCAGAAACTTATTTAAAAAAGCAGCAGCTTCTAAAGGTGTAACAGGTGAAATCCTTTTACAATTATGTGAAGCACGTTTAGACAACGTTGTTTTTAGAATGGGTATTGCTCCAACAAGAAGAGCAGCAAGACAAATCGTTTCTCACCGACATATTACCGTTAACGGTGAATTAGTAAACATCCCATCTTTCCACTTAAAAGCGGGAGATAAAGTGGCTGTTCGTGAAAAATCAAAATCTGTTGAAGCTATCGAGCGTTCATTAGCCAATTCATCTCATGTATATGAGTGGATTACATGGAATAATGACACTATGGAAGGAACTTTCGTTTCTGTTCCTGCTAGATTGCAAATTCCAGAAAATATCAAAGAACAATTAATCGTAGAGTTGTACAACAAATAATAATTGACATTCGTCTAAATTATGGCAATATTTAATTTTCAGAAGCCCGATAAAGTTATCATGATCGATTCAACCGATTTTGAAGGTAAGTTTGAATTCAGACCTTTAGAACCTGGTTACGGATTGACCGTAGGTAATGCACTTAGAAGAGTTTTACTTTCTGCTTTAGAAGGTTATGCTATTACATCTATCCGTATGGATGGTGTTGAGCATGAGTTTTCTACAATTTCAGGAGTAGTTGAAGACGTTACAGAAATTATCCTAAATCTTAAACAAGTACGTTTCAAACGTCAAATAGAAGATGTAGATAATGAAACTGTTACGATTTCAATTTCAGGTAAAAACCAAATTACTGCAGGTGATTTTCAAAAATTCATCTCTGGTTTTCAAGTTTTAAATCCAGATTTAGTGATTTGTAATTTAGATAGCAAAGTAAATCTAAACCTTGAATTAACTATCGAAAAAGGTAGAGGTTACGTTCCTGCTGAAGAAAACAAAAAGCAAAACGCTGCCATTGGTACAATATTTACAGACTCTATTTTTACTCCGGTAAAAAATGTAAAATACACCATTGAAAACTTCCGTGTTGAGCAAAAAACAGATTATGAAAAATTAGTTTTTGAAATCAAAACTGATGGTTCAATCAATCCAAAAGATGCCCTTACCGAAGCTGCAAAAGTTTTAATTCATCACTTCATGTTATTCTCAGATGAGAGAATTACATTAGAAGCTGACGAAATAGCTCAAACAGAATCTTACGACGAAGAATCATTACACATGAGACAATTGCTTAAAACGAAGCTTGTCGATATGGATTTATCAGTAAGAGCTTTAAACTGTTTGAAAGCAGCAGAAGTTGATACTTTGGGAGATTTAGTATCTTTCAATAAAAACGACCTTATGAAATTCCGTAATTTCGGTAAAAAATCTTTAACAGAACTTGATGAACTTGTTGCTGTAAAGAACTTAACCTTCGGAATGGATTTAGGTAAATACAAATTAGATAAAGAATAAATAACTTCATATTTTGCTCTCCAAAGAGGATTGTAGCAAGATGAAAGTTTTAAAAAACACGTCATGAGACACGGAAAAAAATTCAATCACCTTAGCAGACAGACTGGACATAGAAAATCTATGTTAGCCAATATGGCTTGTTCATTAATTGAGCACAAACGTATCAATACTACTGTTGCTAAAGCAAAAGCGCTTAAACAATTTGTTGAGCCATTAATAACAAAATCAAAAGAAGATACTACGCACAACAGACGTATCGTGTTCGCTAACCTAAGAAGCAAATATGCCGTAACTGATTTGTTCAGAGACGTAGCAGCTAAAGTAGGAGATCGTCCAGGTGGATATACTCGTATCATCAAAGTTGGAAACCGTTTGGGAGACAACGCCGATATGGCAATGATCGAGCTAGTAGATTTTAACGAACTATACAACGGAGGTAAAAAAGAAGAGAAAAAAGGAAGAACACGTCGTGCTAAGAAAACGAGTGCGCCAGTTGCAACTCCTGCAGCTCCTGCTCCAGTTGTAGAAGAAGTTGTTGACTCGAGCGAAAGCGAACAGGCGGAGCAAACTCCAGTTGCTGAAGTGGAAACTCCTGCTGCAGAAGTAGAAACTCCAGAAGTTGTTGAAGAAACTCCAGTTGCAGAAGTTGAAGAGACTCCAGCTGATGAAGTTGAAGAGACTCCAGCGGACGAAGCTCCAGCTGACGAAGAATCTAAAGAAGAAAAAGAATAATGAATTCGATTTCATGAATATAAAAGGATAAGCTATTTAGTTTATCCTTTTTTTTTGCTCAAAATCGAAAACTCAATTTTTAAAGAATGTTTATAAACTATTATAAATCTTTTCTAAAATTAAAGAGTAAATAAATAAATTTGCAACACATAACTAACTACAAATGACTTGAGCGAAGCGACTGCAAGAGACCATTAAAAAACAATAACTACAACAAATGACTTGAGCTTGCGAAAGCATGACTCAATATAAATATAAACTGGAATGAAATACACGACACGACCACAAGCCATTTTACTACTCGCTGACGGAACCCTTTTTTACGGAAAATCTATTGGAATCTCAGGAACTACCTTTGGAGAAGTTTGTTTTAATACAGGAATGACAGGTTATCAAGAGATATTCACTGATCCATCCTATTTTGGTCAAATTATGGTAGCCACTAATCCTCACATTGGGAATTACGGTGTAAACGCTGATGAAGTAGAATCAGATAAAATAATGATATCGGGTTTAGTATGTAAAAACTTTAGCTTTAATCATTCCAGAGCCAATTCCGAAGGGAATCTGTATGACTATTTTGAGAAACAAAACCTAGTTTGTATATCTGATGTGGATACACGTGCCTTGGTAAGTTACATCCGCGATAACGGTGCGCAAAATGCAGTCATTTGTACCGACGGAACTTCTGTGGAAGAATTAAAAAAACAACTAGAAATCGTTCCCGAAATGAATGGTTTGGAATTGGCTTCTAAAGTTTCTACAACCATACCTTATTTCTTTGGAAATGAAAATGCCAAATACAAAATTGCCGCACTCGATTTAGGTATCAAAATAAACATATTGAGAAATCTTGCCAAAAGAGACTGCTACATCAAAGTGTTTCCCTATAACACACCTTTCGAAGATTTAAAAGCATTTCATCCAGATGGCTATTTTCTATCCAATGGTCCTGGAGATCCCGAACCTTTATTTGGTGTTCAGGAAGTAGCAAAACAATTGATTGCAAGTGACAAACCGGTATTCGGGATTTGTTTAGGGCATCAAATTATTGGATTAGCCAACGGAATTTCAACCTATAAAATGTTTAACGGACACAGAGGCATCAATCATCCTGTAATGAATGTATTGACTGGAAAAGGCGAAATCACTTCGCAAAACCACGGATTTGCTGTCAGCAGAGAGGAGTTAGAAAAACATCCTGATCTAGAAATTACCCATTATCATATTAATGACAATACTGTGGCTGGAATGAAAATGAAATCTAAAAATTGTTTCTCGGTGCAATACCATCCGGAAGCAAGTCCTGGACCACATGATTCAAGTTATTTGTTTGATGAATTTATAGAAAATATTACGAATGCAAAAAAAACGCAAGCGGTTTAAGACACTAAAACGTTATCGTTGATAACATTTATAGTTTTCATTATTGCAACAATTCAGATAGAATATCTTTGTAATAATAAACCTTTTTGTTAACATTCGGTTCAAAATTTAATATCAATACCTAAAATAAAAAAGATGAGCATTATAATCAAAATTCACGCAAGACAAATTTTCGACTCAAGAGGAAATCCAACTATTGAAGTTGATGTAATTACAGAAAATGGCGTTTTAGGACGCGCAGCTGTTCCTTCTGGAGCTTCAACAGGAGAACACGAAGCTGTTGAATTACGCGATGGCGGGAAAGCCTATCTTGGAAAAGGTGTTTTGAAAGCCGTTGAAAATGTAAATACAAAAATTGCAGAAGAATTACTTGGAACTTCCGTTTTTGAACAAAATAAAATTGATCAAATGATGATTGATTTAGACGGAACTCCCAATAAATCTAATTTAGGAGCTAATGCGATACTTGGTGTTTCACTTGCCACTGCCAAAGCGGCTGCCAATGAATTAGGATTGCCATTATACCGTTATGTTGGAGGTGTTTCTGCCAATACTTTACCCGTTCCAATGATGAATATTATCAATGGAGGTTCGCATTCCGATGCGCCAATTGCATTTCAAGAGTTCATGATTTTTCCTGTGAAAGCACAAAGTTTTACCCATGCTATGCAAATGGGAACAGAGATCTTTCATCAATTGAAAAAAGTATTACACGATAGAGGATTGTCAACAGCTGTTGGTGATGAAGGAGGTTTTGCGCCCAACTTAGCTGGTGGAACCGAGGATGCTTTAGATACGATTAAAAAAGCGGTGGAGAATGCAGGATACAAATTTGGAGACGAGATAATGATTGCCTTAGATTGTGCCGCTTCGGAGTTTTATGTAAATGGAAAATACGACTATACTAAATTTGAAGGTGACACTGGAAAAATTAGAACGTCAAAAGAACAAGCCGAGTATTTAGCTTCTTTATCAGCCAATTACCCAATTATATCTATTGAAGATGGGATGTACGAAGATGATTGGGAAGGTTGGAAATACCTAACAGAATTAATCGGAAACAAAACACAATTAGTAGGTGACGATTTATTTGTTACTAATGTGGAACGTTTGTCTCGCGGAATCAAAGAAGGAATAGCCAACTCAATATTAGTAAAAGTGAACCAAATTGGAACCTTAACCGAAACCATTGCAGCGGTAAATATGGCTCATAATGCGGGTTATACTTCGGTAATGTCGCACCGTTCTGGTGAAACAGAAGATTATACCATTGCCGATTTAGCCGTAGCGTTAAATTGTGGGCAAATCAAAACCGGTTCTGCTTCCCGTTCGGATCGAATGGCAAAATACAATCAATTGCTTCGTATAGAAGAGGAGTTAGGTGATACTGCTTATTTCCCGGGCTTGAAAGCTTTTAAACAGAAGTAATAGTATTTCTGTGAATAAAAAAACCTTTGAATTTTCAAAGGTTCTTTATTTTTTAATTATTCTTTCTTAGCGTCTTTGGGTAAGTTAGATGCTGCCATATCTCTAACACAATAGTATTTACTGCCTACTTTTTTGAATACACTGATGTAATTACCGCTTCTTTGTAGTGTATTGGTGGAATCTACAATTCTGTAGGCGCCAATTTCTACCACTTGATTGCCATCATTGGAAACGTGCACTTCATTGGTTGTATTTGTAAGTTTAAAGCCTTTCGGAAACGCCGCAATATCCTGTCGAATAGAATTGTCAATGGCTGTTTTTCCTACCAAAGCCGATGCGTTTTGAGAATAGGTAATGGCGTCTTTATCATAATATTCTAACGACTCCATGTTTCCCGAATTATAGGCTGCAGTAAAGGCATTTTCCATACTTTGAATTTCTTTCTTAATTTGATCGTTGTCAACAACGACAACTTCAAGTTCTTCCTTTTTTGGATTACAAGCAATCATCAAAGTCGCAATGCTAGCGAATACCATACTTTTTACAATCTTGTTTTTCATAATTATAGTGATTAAAAGTTATAAATAATGAATGTTAAGTCAGATTGGGAATTTAAATTTACTTATAATTTATTGAAAATCAGTAGTAATTTTTATTTTTTTGAAATGACAAAGTGTTTCTAATAGTAGTTAAAGATTAAAAAAATTAAATGTTGACTATAGTTTCAATACTCTTTCCACAGCATTTTGAAGCGTCGTATCCTCTTTGGCAAAACAAAATCGGATGCATAGTGTTTGTTTGGCATCAGCATAAAAGGGCGATAACGGAATCGTAGCCACACCAAATTCGGTAACCAATCGTTTGGTGAATTCTAAATCGTTTTCATTGGAAATAGCGGCATACGATGCCAATTGAAAATAAGAACCTTCACAAGGCAATAACTCAAATCTAGTTTCTTGAAGTAAGCCACGAAAAAAATCTCTTTTTTGTTGGTAAAAAGTACGTAGGTCAGAAACCTTAACACTATCCAAATAATCATTAATAGCATATTGCGCAACGCTATTCACACTGAAAACCAAATACTGATGCACTTTCTTAATCTCTTGCATCAACTGTTCGGGAGCGATAAGATAGCCCATTTTCCAACCCGTGATGTGAAAGGATTTTCCAAACGAAGAAACTGCGATACTTCTATTCCAAAGTTTTGGTCGATGGTGTATCGAAATATGTTGGTGCTCAAACGTAATGTATTCATAAACTTCATCCGAAAGCACAATCACATTAGGATACAAATCCAATAGTTGCTCCAATTGAACAAAGTCATTTTCATTCCAAATTCTACCCGAAGGATTATGCGGATTGTTGGTGATAATCATTCGGGTTTTGGCATTCATGGCATTGCTAATAGCTTCCCAATTCGGGGTAAAATCATCCTTCAAGTTGATACGAATGGGTTTGGCATGGCACAAAACCACTGGCGTTTCATAACAATCGTAACTTGGATCCAAAATAATCACTTCTTCATTTTGATGCACCAAGGCTTGAATGGCTGCAAAAATCCCTTCGGTAGCGCCAGCAGTAATTAAAATATCGGTATCTGGATTTACTTTTCTAGAATAAGATTTTTGGGTAAGTGTTGCAATTTTTTCCAATAAAGGAGGAAAACCTGCCATGGGTAAATATTGATGCACTTCTTCCAATGCCCATTTAGCCAAACTGTTTTTCAACGGTTTGTCTACAGGGAAATTTGGAAAACCTTGGGAAAGATTGATGGCATTGTACTCTTTTGCCATTTGTGACATTAGGGTAAAGATAGTCGTGCTTACATTTGGAAATTTGGACATTATAAAGAAGGATCTTGATTTTGTTCAAATTTATGAAAATCAAGGCAACTTTCAATAAAGGAGTGTTTTAAGTAGTAAATTTTAATTAAGAATATTAAAAATCTATTTGGTATGTTTTATAAACTTATATAGAAGTAACCGTTGGACTCGCTATAGCACTATTGACGGAAGCTGTAATTTCAGCTATAAGTTTGGACAGTACTTTATTGTCTTTTCCTTTAGTCATTATGGTTAGCAAATAGGATTTGTTATTCAAGTAAATAATGGCCGATTCATGCAGTTGTATTTCTTGTGGATTCCCTGATTCTCCAAATTTATGAATCAGTTTGGTGTTTTTAGGCAGTCCTTTTACAATACCGTCTTTAAATTCACACTTACTCAGTAACTCAGCTGCAAATTCCGAGTTGTCTCTGTTTAAATAACTAGCATTATACAACGTTCTCATAAAAAGGGAATACTGTTGCACATTAAAAAAATACTGTTGCGCATTAACTACTGGTTCCTCTAATCCTAAATCAGAAAATAATTTTTTAAAAATTGTAACATCCAAACTGGTAAACAAAAGTGCTGTTGCATTGTTATCTGAATATTCAATCATGTATTTTAAAAGCTCCCGAATTTTGTATTTCTTGCCAATTTGAATGCTTTTAGCAGTAAAAGCTACGTCTTTATTGATGGCAAATGGTTTTGAATAGGTTAACTCTTTGTCTAAAGATCCGGGTTTTTCTTCATTCATTCGCAAATAAGCAATTAATACAGGTACTTTGAATAAAGAACCCGGTTCATATTGCACGACTTCATTTACTACTGTCCAATCATTATATTCATAATCTCTAACATACACTGATGCTGCAGTTACATTTTGAAATTTGGTATAGTTAGCGATGATGTCTTGAATCGTGTTTTTCACATCACTCAAACGTTCGGATGGGCAATCTTCGTCTGTAAAAAGTATGGGTTTGATAAACTGATAGCCTTCCATTCTTTTAATGGTAGTAGCACAAGATGGTGAAGTAGCGTTGTTTTTAGATAAGGTATCTGAATTTTTTTTAAAAGAAAGGGTTATAAATAAAGTTACTGCAATAGTTATCACAAATAAACCAATAGTATAGTAAAAAGGAATTTTCTTTAAAATTATAGATTTCATAAAAATATATGATTAAATTTAGGGATTACAAATATATGTATTCATTATCTAAGAAATGAGCAATATTGTTTATGTAAATGTTAAATTTTATAGTAATTTAATAATCAAGTTACTAAAGTATTTCCCATTACTGATTTTAAATCACCTACCTTGACAAAATACTTGTCAAATCAAGTTGTGCCTGTGTGATGGATGCTAGTTTTGAAACCTTGATTGCGAGTTATATTGAAAACAAAGTGGGAATTTCCAACCATTTTTTGAGTGATGGGTTATGCCAACACCTGAAAGCCAATTTAGAAACTTTAAACGCCAACAATTTGCTACTAAAAGCAGGCGTTGGTAACGACAGTAAGCTACAACACAATAGCCTTATTCGAAGCGATACCATTTATTGGCTAGATAAAAAGCACAACAACATTCATGAAAATGAATTCTTTGAAAAGATAGAAGCGTTTATACTTTACTTAAACCAGAGTTGCTATGCCGGAATTACCGATTATGAATTTCATTATTCGTTGTATGAAGCGGGCGATTTTTACAAAAAACACCTCGACCAATTTCAAGACAACTCCAGCCGACAGTACTCCATGATTAGCTACCTCAATGCCGATTGGGAAACCAAAGACGGTGGCGAATTGCAAATTTACCAAACCAACAACAACCAAACCATTGCGCCCACACAAGGGAAAACGGTTTTCTTTAAAAGCAACGAATTGGAACACGAGGTTTTGGTTACCAATGAGCGACGGATGAGTGTTACGGGGTGGTTGAAGCGGTAGAGAAAAGTTATGAATTATTTTAAAATCAATCCATATTAATCCCCAATCAAAACCTCCAAAATACTAATAGCGGCTTCGCTTATCTTAGTTCCTGGTCCAAAAACTGCAACGGCTCCGGCATCAAACAAAAATTGGTAATCCTGCGCAGGAATAACACCGCCCACGATGACCATAATATCTTGTCGGCCGTATTTTTTGAGTTCCTCAATTACTTGGGGCACTAGGGTTTTGTGTCCGGCAGCTAGTGAGGAAACGCCCAAAATGTGCACGTCGTTTTCCACCGCTTGCTTAGCGGCTTCGGCTGGCGTTTGAAAAAGCGGACCAATATCCACATCAAAACCTACGTCGGCATAACCCGTTGCGACAACTTTGGCACCACGGTCGTGACCGTCCTGTCCCATTTTGGCAATCATAATGCGGGGACGACGCCCTTCTTTTTTAGCGAAGGCATCTGCTAATTGTTTTGCTTTTTCAAAGCTTTCGTCGTTCTTAATTTCTTTACTATACACGCCACTAAAAGATCTAATTTGTGCTTTGTACCTGCCAAAAACTTCCTCGAGTGCATCACTAATTTCTCCTAATGTGGCTCGGTTTCGGGCAGCTTCTATGGCTAAAGATAATAAATTTTCATTTTGATGACTATCAGAATCTGTTGAATTGTTTAGCGAGGCTCTAGCACAATCTGTTAATCTTGTCAAACTGGCTTTTACTTTTTCACTATCTCGTGCCGCTTTTATTTGGTTAAGGCGTTCAATTTGTTGCTTGCGCACCATATCGTTATCGACATCCAAAATCTGTAATGGGTCTTCTTTGTCCAAACGGTATTTGTTCACACCTACAATAATATCTTGACTGCTGTCAATACGCGCTTGCTTTCTGGCTGCGGCTTCTTCGATACGCAATTTTGGAATTCCCGCTTCGATGGCTTTGGTCATGCCACCGAGTTCTTCTACTTCTTCAATGAGTTTCCAGGCACTTTGAGCAATGTCATTCGTCAAACTTTCTACATAATAACTGCCTGCCCATGGGTCGACGGTTTTGCAAATTTTGGTCTCTTCCTGTAAAAAGATTTGGGTATTTCGGGCAATTCGTGCCGAGAAATCGGTGGGTAATGCGATGGCTTCGTCCAACGCATTAGTATGTAACGATTGTGTTCCTCCAAAGGCTGCGGCAGCCGCTTCAATGCAGGTTCGTGCTACGTTATTAAAAGGATCTTGTTCGGTTAAACTCCAACCCGAAGTTTGGCAATGCGTTCGCAAGGCCAAAGATTTTTCGTCTTTAGGATTGAATTGTTTGAGCAATTTGGCCCATAACATTCGAGCGGCACGCATCTTGGCAATTTCCATAAAATGATTCATACCAATCGCCCAGAAAAACGAAAGGCGAGGAGCGAACTCGTCAATTTTCATTCCGGTGGCTAAACCTGTTCGTATGTATTCTAAACCGTCGGCTAAAGTGTACGCCAATTCAATATCGGCGGTAGCTCCTGCTTCCTGCATGTGATAACCTGAAATAGAAATAGAGTTGAATTTAGGCATTTTTTTGCTCGTATATTCAAATATATCCGCAATGATTTTCATGGAAGGCGTTGGCGGATAGATGTAGGTATTTCGCACCATGAACTCCTTCAAAATATCGTTTTGTATGGTTCCAGAAAGCAATTCCACCGCAACGCCTTGTTCTTCGGCAGCGACTATGTAAAATGCTAATATGGGCAACACCGCACCGTTCATGGTCATGGAAACTGACATTTCATCCAGGGGAATTTGGTCGAAAAGGATTTTCATATCTTCTACCGAATCGATGGCAACTCCCGCTTTTCCCACATCGCCAAACACACGTTCGTGATCCGAATCGTACCCGCGATGTGTGGCTAAATCAAACGCTACGGAAAGTCCTTTTTGTCCAGCAGCAAGATTTCTTCTGTAAAAGGCATTGCTTTCTTCGGCGGTGGAAAATCCTGCGTATTGGCGGACGGTCCAAGGTCGACGTACAAACATTGTGGAATAAGGTCCGCGTAAATTGGGTGCAAAACCGGCTGCGAAATCGAGGTGTTCTAATGCTGCAACGTCTTCTTCGGAGTAAAGGGGTTTTAGCTCAATATTCTCGGCAGTATGGAAGGTTTCTTTATTGGAAACTTCTAACTTCTGACTTCCTGCTTCTAGCTTTATATGTTGGATATTTTTTCTCACTTTAAAATGAAATTACATTTTTAGATTGGATATTTTTTCGGATTTTTTGAAGTATGAAAGCATGATAAAATGTAAACTATCTTATTCTCTTCATCAATTTCAAAAAATAGTAAATAGGGGAATTTTGATACTGAAATTGCGTGATAGTTTTTATAACGAATACTAAAAAACGGATTTGTTTCTAATAAAAAACGGATTTCAGAAATTGTATCAATAAATTGATCTGAAACTTTTTGAGAAATTTTAGAATAGTAAAATTCGGCAGTTTCTATATCTTCTTGTGCATTTAAAGAAACAAAAATTTTATACACCTTTTCTATTTTTTAATCTAGCTATAGATTCTTCTGCAGATATAAATGTTGATTTATCTTCTTTTGAACGTTTGTTTAATATTGATTCTAAAGATTCATCAATGTCTAGAGTTATTGATGGATCTTTTAAATATTCGGCACTTCGTTCTCTAACTTGATCTATTTGCCATTGAGGAATTGAAACATCAATATTTTGAGAAGGCATGATAATCACATCAACTTCTTCGGCATTAAAATCTTCAGGAAGAGTAATGCTTATTTTGTGATTTTTAACTTTTACGGTTTGTCTTATTGCTTCCATTGTTTCTTTTTGATAAAGTTATGAAATTATTCATTTGCTAATCGTTCCTGTTCCATTTTCTCCGCCAATCGTTTTTCAATAATGGGGACAATTAATGTTTTGCGGGGATTTTGTTTTACAAACGGATACAATTCCAAATCGTGTTTCATGCGGTCGTTTTTGTTGGGATATTTGTTGGTGCCCAACAAGGTTTCCTTTCCGCTGTTGAATAATTCCTGTTCTTTTTGAGCGCTTTCTGCAATTTTTCTTTGGATAGTTCCTTCGATTAATTGGGTAATGAATCCTCCTTTTTCTTCAATGTCTTTAAACAATAACAGGGCTTTTTCGGCTAGTTGTTCGGTAAGACTTTCAATGTAATAGGTTCCGTCGGCAGGATTATTTACCGCATCGAAATAGCTTTCTTTTTTTAAAATCAACAGTTGATTTCTGGAAATTCTATCGCCAAACTCATTGTCTTTGTGGTACAAATTGTCATACGCCAAATTAGAAATCGCATTGGCACCACCCAAAATGGCACTCATGCATTCCGTTGTAGTTCGAAGCATATTGACATTGTAATCGTATAAAGTTTTGTTGCGTTTGGTAGGCGTTGCGATGATATGGCAATCAAAATTGTGATGGTATTCTTTGGCTAAAGTGGCAAACAATAAACGCAAAGCGCGCATTTTTGCAATTTCAAAAAAGTAATTGGTGCCAATCGAAACCTCGAGGGTTATAGGATGTCCTATAGCTAAATTACGGTTGAAATATTCATTGACATGAGCTAAAGTATACGCCAATTGTTGTACCATATTGGCACCAGCATTTTGATAAATTCCTGATTGGATATTTATAAAAGGAACTATAGGCATTTCATTGTCAGGGTCTTCAGCTGATGGTGCAAATCCTTTTACTTTTTCTAACCCTCCAAAATCGGTCTCTAAATTAGAAAACCAATTGCCCTCTTTCACTAATTGACCTATTGGATCTACTTGAATTATGAATTTGGAATTATCATTTCTGTAGGCATAATTCATAATAGCAAGCTGCATATAATCAATGTCCAAAAATGGAAGATTAAAATAATAAACCGTATTTTCTATCGGAAGTCCTTGCATTAATTCTTCGATGGAAACATCCTTGTTTTCAATCGTAAAGCGAATACTTTCGGCACCGCGATTTAACGTATCTAAAGCACGTTCGTTTGATTTTTTAACATCGTGAACGAAGATATTTTGTAAAATAGAAAACGGATGTTCGGGCGTTTTTATATTGAGTTTGGCGCGCGCTTCATCACTGTGGTAAAAGGGTTTTACTTTAATGCCTTCTGGACTTTCCCAAACTAAAGTTTCATTGTAATCGGCGCCTTTTAGTTCGTATTGAATTTGTTGTTTCCATTGTTTGGAAGACACAGGTTCGAACTCTTTGAATAATGAATCGTCCATTTTGTAATGATTTTATAAAGATTTTGACTTTTCATCCGGAATGCTATCGTCTTCAAACTCGATGATATAAATATCTTCGCTATCTTTTTTCATGAAGTATTTTTCGCGCGCGTATTTTTCTATCTGATCTGGGTTTTTAAGATTTTTGATATTTTCCTGGTCTTTTCTAATTTCGTCTTGATAGTACTTTTTATTGTCCTCCAGTTCATCCAATTGTTTGTCCAAAACACGGTGTTCTAAATAGGAATAATTGTCTAAAAAAAGCATCCAAATAGTAAAAAAAGCCAACACGATAACGTATCTATTGCCTAGAATTTTTAGGATAGGATAGCTTTCGGATAGTTTTTTAAAATTACTCATAGGTTACTTTGTTTTGTAAATTTATGTAATTCTTTGATTAATTACCGCACGAACCACGTCAATTGCAACAGTGTTGTATTTATCGTTTGGAATGATAATATCAGCATAGGCTTTAGTTGGTTCAATAAACTGTTGGTGCATTGGTTTTAATGTGGTTTGATATCGGTTAAGCACTTCTTCCATATCACGACCGCGTTCGGCAATGTCTCTTTTTAATCTTCGAATTAATCGCTCATCAGAATCGGCATGAACAAAAACTTTTACATCAAACAAATCGCGTAATTCGGGATTGGCTAAGATTAGAATTCCTTCAACAATCATTACTTTCCGAGGATGTGTTTTGATGGTATCATCGGTTCTATTGTGTGTAACAAAGGAATAAACAGGTTGTTCAATGGTTTTGCCGTCTTTCAAATCTTTCAAATGTTGAACTAAAAGTTCAAAGTCGATAGCACGAGGATGATCAAAATTAATTAAAGATCTTTCCTCAAAACTTAGGTTGTGGTTTTCCTTGTAGTACGAGTCTTGTGAAATAATACCCACTTCGGTTTGTGGTAATTCATTCATGATTTGATGTACAACGGTTGTTTTGCCGCTACCTGTTCCACCTGCAATTCCAATAATGAGCATAAATAGATGTATTTTTTTGGTTGGAACAAAAATAGGAATTTTATTGAGAGTGAATTTTATTTTTTTTGGAAATGTTATAAATGAAAAGACTTTTGTTTGGGTGGCAGGATTACTTCGTGATCCTGAGTTTGGGCTCTATTACCTATAAATCCTATTGCGTTTGTCAACGCAATTATTTTTTATTGGAAAAAAATAGGCTACAATGAATTTTGCCTATTTTTTTCCAATAAAAAATCCCTTCTGTTTTCACAGAAGGGATTTATCGGTCGGGGTGGCAGGATTCGAACCTGCGGCCTCCTGCTCCCAAAGCAGGCGCGATAACCGAGCTACGCTACACCCCGAAAGCGATTGCAAATATAACATTATATTTTATTATATAAAATTAATTGAAAGAATAACTCGGATTTATAAGTGAATAGTTTTTTCTAATTTTTTCTCAAGTTATTTTTCACTTAAAAGTTTACCTTTGCCACAAATTAAAAATAATCTTATTTTAGAATATATGTCGGATACAATTGAAAAAGTAAAATGCTTAATTATAGGCTCCGGACCTGCCGGATATACCGCTGCCATTTATGCCGCTAGAGCGAATATGAATCCTGTTTTATATCAAGGAACTCAACCTGGGGGACAATTAACGACAACGAATGAAGTTGAAAATTGGCCAGGGAATCCAGAAGGAATAACGGGTCCAGAAATGATGGTGCAAATACAAGAGCAAGCACAACGATTTGGAACCGATGTACGTGATGGTTGGGCAACTAAAGTTGATTTTTCAGGTTCCGTGCATAAAGTATGGATAAATGATACTAAAGAAATTCATGCTGAAACAGTCATTATTTCAACAGGCGCAACAGCCAAATATTTAGGAATTCCTTCAGAGCAGCATTATTTGCAAACGGGTGGTGGTGTTTCTGCTTGTGCGGTTTGCGATGGTTTTTTCTATAGAAATCAGGAAGTGGTGATTGTAGGTGCTGGAGATTCGGCTTGTGAAGAAGCTCATTATTTATCCAAACTTTGTAAAAAAGTGACGATGCTTGTTCGTAGCGAAAAATTCAGAGCTTCCAAAATCATGGAAGAGCGCGTTAAAAAAACAGAAAATATTACGATTTTGATGAATCATGATACGGTAGAAGTGCTTGGTGATGGTCAAGTGGTGACTTCGGTAACGGCTAAAAATAAAACTACGGGTGACATTTTTGGAATTCCTGCTACGGGATTTTTTGTAGCGATTGGACACAAACCCAACACCGATATTTTTGCGGACTATTTGACACTTGATGAAACAGGTTATATTGTAAATATTCCAGGAACCTCTAAAACCAATGTGGCTGGAGTTTTTGTAGGAGGAGATGCTGCGGACCATGTTTACAGACAAGCGATAACGGCTGCTGGAACGGGATGTATGGCTGCTTTAGATGCCGAAAGGTATTTGGCTTCTTTGGAATAAGTAAAATTATTGATATAAAAATCCCGTCTAGTTTTATAACTTGACGGGATTTTTTTATTTAGAAGGTTTTTTAGTTAAAACCGCACTTTCGGTAAAGCGTTTTAATTCAATTTTAGGTTCGCCATATAACTGTATTTCTGATTTTCCAGAGGCATCGATGCTTACTTTAGTTGCGACCATGATTTTTGCAGTGGAATAACCTTCGGCTTTAATTTCGGCATTTTTAGCTATTAATTTTTCGCCATCTAAGGATGCGTTATTGTCTAAGGTTAAGTCGAGATCTATAATGTCGCCTTCAATGTCTCCTTTTGATTTTTGATAGAGGTCAAATTTCATGGATGTTGAAGAAATCAAAGCTTTTAATTGAGCGCTTTTACTTAAGTCAATTGTCGTTTTTTCTGATTTTAGATTGAGTTCCACTTTTGATTTGTCATTAGCCATTAAAGTGAACATTTTTGTTTTTGCATTCAAAAACAGTTTGGCATAATCATAGGTTTTAAAAGTAATATTATCTAAAGTTATATCGGATAAAGCTGTTATGTTGGTTTCGTTTTTGGCAATTAACATTTTAAAGTCGTCGGTATAGGTTACTCGAACGCTTAGTTTTTTTGAACTTGTGATGTCTCTTGAGGTTGATAATTTTAGTGTATTTCCAGCCGATTTATATTCTACATATTCAATTAGATTGTCATCGGCTTCAATTTCGATGGCACATTCATTTCCTTTTACTAAAAAGATTTCCAAGTTGTCTTCAACTTCTAAATTTTGAAAATTTTCAACTTCTTTTTGTTCCATTTTTACGATTTTGGAACCTTTTACTTTTTCTTTCTTTTGGGCGAAAGAAAGAAAAGAGCATAAAATGAAAGTAAGTGTAATTATTTTTTTCATAAAATGGTCATATAGGTTTTGTCAAAAATATAAAAAAAAACATCCCAATTGGCATTGGGATGCTTTATTAACTTATTCTTTTGAAATGCTACCGCCAGAACTTTCTTCTTTGATAAGAGTTTTTGGAGCATGATTGTATTCAATTGAGCCACCACTGGAGGCTTTTGCTTTCAATAGTTCAATTGGATGTACCATTGTAGAACTTCCACTAGTTGATTCAGAAGTAATTTCGTTAACCATTAAATCTCCAGCTTTTATTTCACTGCCGCTTGATGACGATGAGGTTAAACTTAATGCTTTACCTTTTATCGTGATGGCGCTTCCACTCGTTGTTTCACAATCTACTGCGTCAATTTCAACTTCTATATCAATTTCACTTCCACTACTGCTTTTTACATTTAAATTGGTTCCAAGAAATGTATTTTGTCCTGTAATATCTGCGCCACTTGTAGTTTCTAGACTTGTAATGGTTGGCATTTTTACTCGAATTGTTTTCGACTCACATTCATCAATGTTTTCGTCAGTTGTAATAATAAGTGTGCCATTTTCAACTTTGGTAGTAATGTGTTCCAATAAATTTTCATCGGCTTTAACTTCTACAAAATAGGATTTAGATTGTTCCACTTCAACATTCAAACCACGACTTGCTTCAATTTTTGTAAAACTACCTTCAACATCACGTTTTTCAGTTCTTACATCGCCATTACCATCGATGCCATTGCCAAAATTAAAGTTGGCGTGACAGGAAGTGAATAATATAGCCATTATTGTTGCAATAACGATTTTTGTACAAAAAACTATAAATTTTACCATGATTAGTTCGTTTTAATGATTTTTCCGTTAGCGTCTGTGGTTAATCTTCCTGGTTTTGATGATTTTAGTTTTGAAGTTTCGTTAATAATGACAGATTCACCATTTACTTTTACAGTAGTTGTAGTTATACTATCCTTATTTTCTTCATTGGTTTGAATATCGATTGACTCAACATCATTAAATTCATTTTCATCGGATGGACAGTTTAAACATTTAACCTGAGAATCAGTCACTTTGTAAACGTAACTTTTATCGCTGAAATGCAAATTAAAGAACTCGTTATTAGATCTGTCATAATGCTGTACACTATCATCCGTCATGAATATCGTTCCTTCTGGTAAATAAAGATAGATTTCAACATTTTGATTTCTAAATTTACTGGACATTTCTGTCAATAAATAATTGTCTAAAATTAACTGATTTGCAACAATTTTGAAACCGTATTTGATTTTTTCTGCTCTTTGATTGGCTTCTGAGAATGATTTTCCTTCAGCTAATTTTTCAATTTGAATATAGGGTGTAAGTTTATCTGTGCTTTTCAATTGTATGGTTACATTGTTAGAATAAATCACTTCGTTTTTTGTTGAGTCTTGCTCAAATCTAAAATCATCAGTATCATAAATGCTTTTTGAAAAATAATCATTGTATACAAATTTAATTTTCAGCGTATCTGTTGCTTGTAAAGGAATATTTTCTTTTTGAACAATTTTACCATGATAAGCTCTTTCTGTCGATTGCTGAATTCCAATAACTATTAATGCTCCAACTGCAAATATCCAAATGGCTAACAAGCTATATTTTACAATACTACCAACAGATTTTAGATTAGCTACTAATAATTTTAATCCTAAGATGAAGAAGAAAAACAATGGTATTCCAACGGCTAAGAAGGTTAAAACTCCAAATACCCATAATGGAATGTTGGTGTAATTAACGGCTTCAACATATTTTTGCCAAGGAGCATTCATAAAAGAAGTAGATCCAAAAGTAAACATCCCTATAAATAGCCCAATTAATGAAATTATTGAAAAAACAACTATAATTGACCCTAACACTTTTGCAAATACTTTGAAGATACTCATAAATATGTCTCCAATTCCACCCGCAATTTTTTCAGCACCTGTTTTTACTTGGTTGCCCATTTTGTCATAATCAGCACCTTTAAATTTATTAGTAACACTGTCAAACTCTTCTCTAACTTTCTTTTCAATATTAGAAATGGTAACTGGTTCACCAGTCATTTCTAATTTTTCAGATGTTGTTATGGCCTTTGGCATAGCTACCCAAAGAACAATATAAGCAATGAAACCAGTTCCAAATCCAAAGAATAATATCAAGAACAGAATTTTTAACCATACAGCGTCAATTCCAAAATAATGACCTAAACCAGTACAAACACCAGCAATAGTTCCTCTGTCTTTATCACGATACAGTTTTCTCGATTTTGTGTAGGGATAGTAGGGTTCTTTTGAGCTTGTTGTTGTGTCATTATCGTCATCAATTCTGTAATCTTCTGGTTGACCCATTACCACAATGACTTCATCAACATCTTTGTTATTGATTACATGTTTGTCGCTTTTTTGTTTTTCTATTAACAATTCTGCTACACGCATTTCAATGTCTTTCATGATTTCATCTTTACCAGAAGAGTTAGAAAGAGAACGTTTTATAGCGTCAAAATAACGTGTTAATTTTTGGTATGCATCTTCATCTATGTGAAAGATTAAACCACCTATATTAATATTTACTGTTTTGTTCATGATTACTTCTTTTTAGTTGTGATAATGTTAACGGCATCTGACAATTCGGTCCAAGTACCGGTTAATTCGTTTAAAAATGTTTTTCCTAATTCGGTCAATTCGTAATATTTTCTTGGTGGACCTGAAGTAGATTCCTCCCAACGGTAGTTGAGTAAACCGTCATTTTTTAATCTTGTCAATAGCGGATAAATTGTACCCTCAACTACAAGCAATTTTGCGTTTTTTAAAGTGTCTAATATTTCAGAAGTGTAGGCTTCTTTGTCTTTTAAGACAGATAAGATACAAAATTCTAAAACACCTTTACGCATCTGTGCTTTTGTGTTTTCGATGTTCATAATTTTCTTTTAATTTTTTTGATTACTATTCGTTTTTTGATTGATGATGATTATGCTTTTTAAATGATACTATTGATAGGCTATTAATTTCTTATACAAAGATACGGCCTAAAAAAAGTATTATGTAATGCAAAGTACTAATATTTAACATTAATTTAACATTTTAATTTTTAATGTAAAACTGTATTTATTTTGTACTTTTATAGCAAAATCAACTGTTTATGGAATTTTCTCCTTCAAAATTAAACGCTTTTTTATTCTTAAAATTACCATCCGCTTTTTGGTGTGGTGTTAGAGTTATTGAAATAAAACCGGAGAAATGCGTTGCCACAGTCACCCATAAATGGTTCAATCAGAATCCATTCAAATCGATGTATTTTGCAGTACAAGCTATGGCTGCTGAATTAACAACAGGAGCATTAGTGATGTATCAAATTAAAAAAAGTGGAAAGAGCATATCCATGTTGGTTGCCAATAATAAAGGGAATTTTTCTAAAAAAGCAACGGGAAAAATAATTTTTACTTGTACTGATGGACATCTCATTGAAGAAGCAATTTTCAAAACAATTGCAACTGGAGAAGGACAAACCATTTGGCTAAAGTCTATTGGTAAGGACTCAAAAGGGGATCAAGTTTCTGAAATGGATTTTGAATGGAGTGTTAAACTTAAGGGATAAACAAAAGTTAAACCTGCAACAATTAACTATTATTTATAGGCCTTTGGTTGTAGTTTTGTAGTAAAGAATCTCAAAATGAAAATACTTATTACAGGTGCTACGGGTTTGATTGGAACCGAATTGGTCAAATTATTTTTAGAAAATGGCAATACCATCAACTATTTAACTACTTCAAAAGATAAAGTTCAAGATAAACCCAATTACTTTGGATACTACTGGAATCCCGAAAATGGGAAAATTGATGAAAATAGTTTAATTGGTGTAGATGTTATCGTTCATTTGGCTGGAGCCAATATTGCAAAGCGTTGGACCAATGCCTATAAAAAAGAAATTATAGAAAGCAGAACACTATCTTCTGAATTACTCTTTAACGTTTTAAAAAATAATCCACACCAAGTAAAACAAATCGTTTCCGCTTCAGGAACGGCTATTTATCCCGAGAGTCATTCAAAAATTTACGATGAAACGGATACTGAAATTGATAATAGTTTTTTAGCAAATGTTGTTTTGAAGTGGGAGGAAAGCGTAGATAGATTCCAAACTTTAGGGCTAAAAGTTGTCAAACTAAGAACTGGAGTTGTATTTGCTAAAAATGGTGGCGCATTACCCGAAATGGTAAAACCTATAAAAATGGGCATTGGTGCTGCTATGGGAAATGGTAAACAAATACAATCATGGATACATATTACAGATTTGGTTGCCTTATATTATTTTGTTGTTAAAAATCAATTGGAAGGTGTTTTTAATGCGGTTTCACCCAATCCAATTAGCAATGCAGATTTAACAAAAGCAATTGCTAAAACTTTGCACAAACCACTTTTTATGCCCAATATACCAGAGTTTGTTATGAAAATAATTCTCGGAGAAATGAGTATACTCCTTTTTTCAAGTAAAAATTTAAGTTCAAAAAAAATAGAAGAGTGTGGCTTTAAATTTAAGTTTCCAGAGATTCAAAAAGCACTCAATAACTTGTATCAATAAAAAAAAGCACTCAATAACTTGTATCAATAAAAAAAAGCACTATCGATTTTATAGTGCTTTTTTTTATAAAGATTGTTGAATTAATAATTATTTAAAGCTTTCTAGCTAACCTTGAGAAACGA
Source organism: Rhizobium sp. Q54 (assembly GCA_943328505.2). GTDB lineage: Bacteria > Bacteroidota > Bacteroidia > Flavobacteriales > Flavobacteriaceae > Flavobacterium. The sequence continues at coordinate 60,891 of CALQAH020000003.1, forward strand.
ATTATTTAAAATAATAAGAACAAAATTAATTAAAACGAAAACGTAATAGTCACAAAATTATATTAAAATTTCAATTTATTTTAAAGCGAAATTTATTTATTTTTAATAAAAAGTGTGACAATTTGACATTATTAAACAAATGGCAATACTTTTGCAATTCAAGAGAAAAATAAAATGTTTAAAAAAATATTCAAAAATACAAGTAAAATGACTACCGAGAATACCGAAATAGACAAAGAATTAGAAGATACGATTTTAGAGAATAATGCAAATGGAGAACAACTAATTGTTGAAGAATTAACTATTGAAGAGCAATTAACCAAAGACTTAGCTGTAGAGAAAGATAAATTTTTACGTCTTTTTGCTGAATTTGAAAATTATAAAAGACGAACTGCCAAAGAAAGAATGGAGTTGTTTAAAACTGCCAATCAAGAAGTCATGCAAGCCATGTTGCCAGTAATGGATGACTTTGATAGAGCTTTAACAGAAATTAAAAAAACAGACGATTCTATCTTAATTCAAGGTGTAGAGCTCATACAAGAAAAATTAAGAAACACATTAATATCAAAAGGATTGGAGGAAGTTGAAATAAAAGTTGGAGATATTTTTAATGCCGATTTTGCAGAAGCTATTACTCAAATCCCAGCTCCTTCTCCAAATTTGAAAGGAAAAATTGTAGATGTAATTGAAAAAGGGTACAAGTTGGGTGACAAAATAATCCGTTTTCCAAAAGTGGTTATTGGAAATTAATTCTTAATTGAAAATGAAAAAAGATTTTTACGAAATATTAGGAATATCTAAAAATGCCTCTGAAGCCGAAATAAAAAAGGCCTACAGAAAGAAAGCAATAGAATTTCACCCTGACAAAAACCCAGGAAATGCTGAAGCCGAAGAAAATTTCAAAACAGCTGCCGAAGCCTATGAAGTATTAAGCGATCCTCAAAAGAAAGCCAAATACGATCAATACGGTCACCAAGCTTTTGATAATGGCGGCGGTGGCGGTTACAGTACTGGCGGTATGAATATGGATGATATTTTCAGTCAATTTGGAGATATTTTTGGAAGTGCTTTCGGTGGCGGTGCCGGTTTCGGTGGAAATAATGGTGGTCAACGTAGAACTAAAGGGAGCAATCTTCGTATAAAAGTTAAATTAACTTTGGAAGAAGTAGCCAATGGAGTTGAGAAAAAAGTTAAAGTAAAACGGAAAATACAAGCTCAAGGTGTTAAATATAAAACCTGTTCTACCTGCAATGGACAAGGTCAAGTTTTAAGAGTTACCAATACAATTTTAGGCAGAATGCAATCCGCCTCTACATGTCCAACCTGCGGCGGTGCTGGACAAATGATTGAAAGTAAACCGAATGATGCCGATTCACAAGGAATGGTTATGGCTGACGAAACAGTCTCTATAAAAATTCCAGCTGGTGTTGTTGACGGTATGCAATTAAAAGTTTCAAACAAAGGGAATGATGCTCCAGGAAATGGTGTGCCGGGAGATTTAATTGTAGCGATTGAAGAACAAGAACATGAATTTTTGAAACGTGAAGGTGAAAATCTTCATTATGATTTATATATCAGTTTTCCAGAAGCTGCCCTAGGAATTTCGAAAGATATTGAAGCAGTTAATGGAAAAGTAAGAATCAAACTTGAAGAAGGAATCCAATCAGGTAAGATTTTACGCTTAAAAGGAAAAGGTATTCCAAGTTTAAATGGGTATGGAAGTGGCGATTTATTAGTTCATGTAAATGTCTGGACTCCAAAGACTTTATCTAAAGAGCAAAAGCAATTCTTCGAAAACTCAATGAGTAACGAGAATTTTATTCCTAGTCCAGAAAAAAGTGATAAATCTTTTTTCGAAAAAGTAAAAGATATGTTTTCGTAGTTTAAATTATTTTATTACATTTGAATATTACTTGGAAACAAGTAATTTCTTTTTCATAGCAATTTTTCCCATCCTTGTTTTTTAAACATTATAAGGGTGGGTTTTTTTTGTAACAAATATTCCTGTTATACTACTAATTCTCTACCTTTACCAAATGCAATAACAACTTCAAAAATCAATTGCAATACCAATTTTATATTGTTTTTGAAATTGACATTGCTATAGAATTTGTAATTGATATTTAAAATAAATTTATGAGTAATATACTTGAAGTGAAAAATGTAGTCAAACAATATGGCGATTACACAGCACTTAACAGCGTTTCATTGACTGTCCCAAAAGGAAGTATTTATGGGCTTTTAGGTCCAAATGGAGCAGGAAAAACTTCTTTAATTAGAATTATCAATCAAATCACAATGCCGGATAGTGGTGAAATTATTTTAGATGGTGAAATACTCCAGCCTAAACACATCCAATCTATTGGTTATATGCCCGAAGAACGAGGTTTGTATAAAAACATGAAAGTCGGTGAGCAATGTTTATACCTTGCTCAACTAAAGGGTTTGACCCAACAAGAAGCTAAAAAAGAATTGGATTATTGGTTTGAACGTTTGGAAATTCAAGGTTGGTGGAATAAAAAAATCCAAGAACTTTCTAAAGGAATGGCACAAAAAATCCAGTTTGTAGTAACGGTTTTGCACAAACCAAAATTGCTTATTCTTGATGAACCTTTTTCTGGTTTTGATCCTGTCAATGCCAATTTGATTAAAGATGAAATCATCGAGTTGAACAAACAAGGAACTTCAGTTATTTTTTCTACACACCGAATGGAAAGCGTAGAAGAAATGTGTGATCATATTGCGCTAATACACAAATCCAATAAACTAATAGAAGGAAAATTAAGTGATGTAAAAAAACAATTTCGAACCAACAGTTATGAAGTCGGAATTTTATCTAACAACATCGAAGGTTTGATGTTTGATTTGTCACAAAAATTCACGCTGTCTCAAACCGATTTCAAATCGTTAAACGATGAATTGAAATTAGAAGTGCAATTGGGTACAGCAACACCAAATGAATTATTGAATACCTTGATTCAAAGAGGTCAAGTAACCCATTTTGTTGAGAAAATTCCAAGTGTAAACGATATATTCATTAAAACGGTAACTGAATAATGAGCAAACTAATACTTATCATAAAAAGAGAATTTATTTCCAAAGTCCGAAATAAATCATTCATTGTAATGACATTTTTAAGTCCGTTACTATTTGTTGGAATTGGCGTTTTTGTGGGTTATTTAAGCACCATGAAAGCCGATATGAAAACCATTGCTATTCATGACGAATCTGGAATGTTTAGCAATGAGTTTAAAAATGATGAAGAATACAAATATGTAAATTTAACTTCAGTTCCATTACAAACCTTAAAAGACAGCATCGTCAGCGAAAGCTATGAAGGATTGTTGTTTATCCCAAAATCGGAGGATAGCAAAGTATTGCAAAATAAAATTCAATACATTTCCAATGATAGCCCAAGTGTTATGTTTATTGAAAATTTGGAAGACGTTATCGCCCAAAAACTAACCGCCGAGAATTTCCAAAAAGCGCGCCTCGACACTTTAGCCATTAAAAATGCTAAAGCCGAAGTTTCCATTAATTTAGCAAAAGCTTCTGGCGAACAAGCGCTCAAAGGATTAAACGAAATAAAAATTGGTATTGGTGGATTGTTTGGCTATTTGATTATGATGTTTATTGTAATTTATGGTAATATGGTCATGCGAAGTGTTATCGAAGAAAAAACCAGTCGTATTATCGAAATCATCATATCCTCGGTAAAACCCTTCCAATTAATGATGGGGAAAATTATCGGAACCTCATTAGCAGGAATATTGCAATTTTTAATTTGGGCCATTCTTGGTATGACAGCCATGTTTGTTATGTCCTCTATTTTTGGAGTCCAAATGGGTGCAAGTTCTGGAATGAAAGACCAAGTTGTCCAAACAGCACAAACTGAAATGGCAGGAACCATTCAATTGTATATTAAAGAATTATGGAATTTACCCATTGCAACCATCTTATTATCCTTCATCATATACTTTATTGGGGGTTACTTTTTATATAGTTCTTTTTACGCCGCTATTGGCGCCGCCGTTGATAACGAAACCGATTCACAGCAATTTCTATTACCAATCATTATGCCTTTAATTCTTGGTGTATATATCGGTTTTTTCACGGTCATGAATGACCCAAATGGTGCAGTAGCAACCGTATTTTCCATGATTCCGTTAACATCACCCATCGTTATGATGATGCGAATTCCATTTGGTGTACCATGGTGGCAAATTGCTATTTCTATGACACTATTGTTCGCCACTTTCCTAGGAGTAGTATGGTTTGCAGCAAAAATATACCGCGTTGGAATTTTAATGTATGGCAAAAAACCAACATGGAAAGAATTGTATAAATGGCTAAAGTATTAAAAGGTTATTTGGTTATTCGGTTATTTGTTTAAGGATATTACAAATTACCAAATCCACAAATCCACAAATGAACACAAATGAGTAAAATACTAATCATAGAAGACGAAGCCTCAATCCGAAGAGTATTGACCAAAATACTTTCCGAGGAGAGCGATTCCTACAGAGTCGAAGATGCCGAAGATGGAATTCAAGGTCTTGAAAAAATAAAGAACAACGACTACGACTTAGTTTTGTGCGATATCAAAATGCCAAAAATGGACGGTGTTGAGGTTCTTGAAGCGGTTAAAAAAATCAAACCCGAAATTCCTATAGTCATGATTTCTGGTCATGGTGACATGGAAACAGCCATTCAAACCATGCGTTTAGGCGCTTTTGATTACATTTCAAAACCACCCGATTTGAACCGACTTTTAAATACAGTTCGTAACGCTTTAGACAGAAAACAACTCGTTGTTGAAAATAAAATTCTAAAGAAAAAAGTCAGCAAGAATTATGAAATGGTTGGCGAATCTGAAGCTTTAAACATCATTAAAGCCATGGTCGAAAAAGTGGCGCAAACCGATGCTAGAGTTTTAATTACTGGACCCAACGGAACTGGAAAGGAACTTGTTGCGCATCAACTTCATGAAAAAAGCGCGCGTGCATCGTTTCCTTTAATTGAAGTGAATTGTGCTGCCATACCCTCTGAATTGATAGAAAGCGAATTGTTTGGTCACGTAAAAGGTGCCTTTACGTCAGCAGTAAAAGACAGAGCTGGAAAATTTGAAGCTGCCGATGGAGGAACTATTTTCCTAGATGAAATTGGCGATATGAGTTTAGCAGCACAAGCCAAAGTATTACGTGCTTTACAAGAAAATTTGATACAACGAGTAGGTGCTGATAAAGACATTAAAGTCAATGTTCGTGTCGTGGCAGCAACCAATAAAGATTTGAAAAAAGAAATAGCCGAAGGCCGTTTCCGAGAAGATTTGTACCACCGATTGGCAGTTATTTTAATCAAAGTGCCAGCTTTAAACGATAGACGTGATGACATTCCGTTATTGATTGAGCATTTTGCAACAAAAATTGCAGAAGAGCAAGGAAACGCCCAAAAGGAATTCTCCAAAGCTGCTATTAATTTATTACAAGAATACGATTGGACCGGAAATATCAGAGAACTGAGAAATGTAGTGGAACGATTGATTATTCTTGGAGGAAGTGAAATATCAGAAAGTGATGTGAAGCTTTTTGCAAGTAAATAAAACTATTACACGGTTATAATGAAATACCTCAGTGAATCTCATTTTCACTCTGTGTATCTCTGTGAAACAAAGAAAAAATGAAACTAAAAAAAATAAACGAAAACCTCCAAAAAGCCTTAGTGGAAAACGGTTTAACCGAAGCCAATGTAATGCAACTGGAAACATTTTCTACCATCAAAAGTGGTAAAGATGCTGTGATACAATCGGCAAAAGGTTCTGGAAAATCAACCACAATAATCATGAACGTGATACAACGAATGGAGAAATCCTTTGGCGAAAGCACCCGTGTTTTGGTGCTTGTTGAGAATAAAGAACGCGTTTTAGAAATGGAGGAAATGTTTTTGAAATATGGAACCTATCACGATTTAAGTATACTCGGTGTTCACGAAAAAGGCGATATCGATTATGATAAAAATATCATATCCATGGGATTGGATGTTTTAATTGGAACTCCCAACAAGATAAATGCCATGTTTTCGTCAGCTGGTTTTAACATCAATACCATAAAAATGTTTGTGGTAGATGATGCTGATGTACTTTTTAGAAACCGAATGGACGCTGTTGTCTTACGTTTATCCAATAGTATTGAAAAAACGCAACGTATTTTCTTTTGCACCACTTTAACCGAAAGAGTAGAAACATTGGCGGATAAAATCATGATAGAGCCAACTTTCTTTGAAATTGATGAAATGAATAACGAACAACAATAAAATAGCAAAATGGGATTAATGAAAATATTTTCTGGAAGCGAAACATTAGCACTGTCACTTCAAAATAAAATCGAAGCCATCGGCGTTACTACCGTTATTCGAAATAACAACCAAGCGAACGTACTACCAAGTATTCAAACAGAAAAAGCAGTTGAATTATTTATTCAAGAAGTCGATTTTGGAAAAGCAAGCCCAGTAATTGAGGAATTTCGATTGAGTATTTAAAATTTGTATTATGGATTCTAAAATAATAGCATGTACGGTAATGGTTTACCAATAGATAAGGAAACCTGTAGAGATTTAATTAAAGAAACTGACAGCAGGATTTCTTCTGTGGATTATACGACTATTGAAGAATTAGAAAAAGAGATAGCTAATTGGTAAATACAAAAATCAATAAATATATTTGAAATAATCAACTTAAACTATATAAAATTAATTTTCAAATTTTCAAATTGCCTCATTTCCAAATTAACCTATCTTTGCACTTTTTTAAAACGGTTTGGAAACTAAACTTCTAAACTCTTAAACATTCTAAACTTCTAATGATTACAGTTAACGATATCTCCGTTCATTTTGGCGGAACCACACTTTTTAGCGATGTTTCTTTTGCTATTAATGAAAATGACAAAATTGCCTTGATGGGTAAAAATGGCGCAGGAAAATCTACATTATTAAAGATTATTGCAGGCGAAGCGAGGCCTTCAACCGGAAACATTTCGGCTCCAAAAGAAGCGGTTATTGCTTATTTGCCACAACATTTATTGGCTTCTGATGGTGCCACTGTGATGGAAGAAGCTTGTAAAGCGTTTGGAGAAATCTTTAAAATGAAAGCCGAAATCGATGCAATCAACGAGCAATTAACGATTCGAACCGATTATGAAAGTGATGCCTATATGCAACTTATTGAACGAGTTTCCGATTTGAGCGAGAAGTTCTATGCAATTGAAGAAATTAATTATGAAGCGGAAGTAGAGAAAATTTTAATGGGTTTGGGTTTTGAAAGAGAAGATTTCACGCGTCAAACCTCAGAGTTTTCTGGAGGTTGGAGAATGCGAATTGAGTTGGCGAAAATTTTGTTACAAAAACCCGATTTGATTTTACTCGATGAGCCAACCAATCACATGGATATCGAAAGTATCCAATGGTTAGAAGATTTCTTAATCAATTCAGCCAAAGCTGTTGTAGTCATTTCACACGATAGAGCGTTTGTAGATAATATTACCAACCGAACTATTGAAGTGACCATGGGAAGAATTTACGACTATAAAGCCAAGTATTCTCATTACCTCGAACTTCGAAAAGACCGACGTGTGCACCAACAAAAAGCGTACGACGAACAGCAACGAATGATTGCGGACAATAGAACTTTTATTGATCGTTTTAAAGGAACATTCTCCAAAACAGATGCCGTTCAGTCGCGTGTTAAAATGTTAGAAAAATTAGTCATTGTACAAGTGGATGAGGTGGATACTTCGGCATTAAAATTGAAATTTCCACCAGCCATTCGGTCAGGTCAATATCCTGTCGTGGTTAAAGATTTAGAGAAATCCTATGGGGATCATTTGATTTTTAAAGACGCCAATATTGTTATTGAACGTGGCGATAAAGTTGCTTTTGTTGGTAAAAATGGTGAAGGAAAATCGACGATGATTAAAGCCATTATGAAAGAAATTGATATCAATGGCGGCAGTGTTGAAATTGGACACAACGCTCAAATTGGTTATTTTGCTCAAAATCAAGCCTCATTATTGGATGAAAATGGAACCATATTTTCAACTATTGACGATATTGCTGTGGGAGATGTGCGTACTAAAATAAAAGACATTTTGGGTGCTTTTATGTTTCATGGGGATGATATCACGAAGAAAGTAAAAGTACTTTCGGGTGGCGAAAAAACACGTTTGGCCATGATCAAATTATTATTGGAACCTGTGAATTTGTTGATTCTCGATGAGCCTTCGAATCACCTAGATATGAAAACCAAAGACATTATAAAAGATGCGTTGCGCGATTTTGATGGTACTTTGATTTTAGTTTCTCACGATAGGGATTTCCTGGACGGATTGGCTACCAAAGTTTTCGAATTTGGGCATAAGCGCGTAAAAGAACATTTTGAAGATATTAAAGGATTCTTAGCGCATAAGAGAATGGAATCGCTTAGAGAAATTGAAAAATAAATTGTTTACATTGTACCTCTTGGGTGTAATTATTAAAAACGAAACTCCATACACGTCACTTCGTATGCATAGGATAAAGACCCGATCGAAGCGAACGGTGCGAAGCTAGAAGTTTTGTTTCGTTTCACTGAATAAAAAACAGTTGAATTTACTTTTTTACCAATTACACCCAACGATTTTTTTTCTATTTTTATGAATAAAGAGGCGGTTTGGTGTTGCATTTCATCGAATTTAGCACATCTTTTTTTTGTTCGTATCATCAAATAAGTGTTTCGTAACATTTTTTTAATTCATTGAAAATATTTTCTTAGTATTGCCTGTGATTTTAGAAAAATTTATTCCGAAGTACACAAGATTTCTAATTTTATTTTTTTCTGGAATTTCATAAGTGAAAAACTAACAAATTTTCACAAAAAAGAATACACTTTACTATACTATTCCAAAATTGTAATAAGCCTAAAGTTTATACTTTTTTAGTGCCTTATGGTTACTAATTAGTTATGTTTTTGGTGTAAGGAATTTGTTTTACTTTAAATAATTGAACCCAACGGGTTATTAAATTAATTATTAAAAATTAATTATACCCAACGGATTATATTTGCAACAAAAATAATAGTTTTGGCTATTAAAAAAAATAAAGAGATTTATGAGTAAGGCTGACACGAATGATTTAGAAATTTCAAGATTTGAACTTCACAAAGTAGCGGATTTTTTACCTTACCCCTTTATTATAGCGGAAGTTATAGATGGGATACATTACAATACCTATTTGAATGAAAAATTTCTTTTAGAAATTGGCTATACTCTCGAAGAAATCCCAACTATTGAAAAGTGGTATGAGCACGCCTATCCCGATCAATTTAACAGGGATAGAGTTATAAGTGCGTGGGAGCAAGAACAAATTAAATCTCAAAATCAAGGTAAAGTTTTTGTTAAAAACAAATCGCAAGTAGTTTGTAAAAATGGGACTAAGCGCTGGTATGAAATAAAGGCTTCCGTTATTGATAAAATTCATGTGGTTGCTTTTGTCGATTTGGATAAAGAGATTATTTTGCAGGAAGAATTGAAAAGCATCAATCAAAATAATGACAGAATGCTTTCTGTTTTAGGTCACGATTTGCGTAGTCCAATCGCTAATTTAACTTCCATTTCCGAAATGGCTTTGGGCAATGAAATTTCACAAAGTGAATTTGTCAATTTTATTCACTTGATAAATAATCAGTCCAATCAAGTTTTAGAGATGTTGGAAACAACGCTAAATTGGGCCAAATTAAATTTCAATAGCTTACAGCAAAACGATATAAATATTGATGTTAAAACTTTAATTACAACTATTTTGGAGCTATATGAAACTGCATATAAATCCAAAGGAATTATTGTAAATATTGATGTAGACCATTCAAATACAATACATTCGGATATAGAAATTGTTACAGTTATTGTTAGAAATATTATTTCAAACGCTATTAAATTTACTCCACAAAATGGGATGATTACTATTAAACTCATTCAAAACCAGTTAACTATTATTGATAATGGAATTGGAATGACAGAAGCGATGATTAATGCTATTTGGAATAGTAATTACGCATCAAGAAGAGGTACTGATAACGAAATTGGGATGGGAATGGGAATGCAATTGGTCTTAAGTTTATCCAGAAAAATTAAGGCTGCAATAACAATCCAAAGCGAACTTTCAAAAGGGACTTCTATAGTTTTGATTTTCTAAAACCAAAAATTAGTTTCTAGCTTTAACAGATAAATATCAGTTTTCATTACCTCATTATCATTATCTTCACAAAGCAGAAATTCCATTTGAGTTGCTGTTTTTTTATGCAATGTCAGCCCTTCAAATTTATTTGTGTCTGAAATTTTTTCAGTAAAATCAACTGCCATTGTTTGGAGGTTCATCCTTCCAATAAGGCTTCCCAATATTTCGCCATCATCATAGGTTGAGAGAGTGTCTTCGGCAGCAGCTAGGAAAAATATTTTGTCTTCAACCAAAATGGCGTCGGTAAAAGTGGCTGCTACTCCTTTAAGTTTTGGAAGTGTAATTAATTTAAATTGAACCGTTTTACTTTTGTTATCATAGCAAAAAACACCATTTTGTGCGTTTGCACCATTGCCTCGTTGAAAGAAATAGGTTAGTTCCTCAGTACTAATTACGCCTTCTATGTTTAGTTCATCAGCAGCAATTGAAATAGTATCTGCAAGTCTCTTGTAAATTCTAGTTAGATTTTTTTCTTTTACTTCCTTGTTTTCTAGATTATAAGTAACTCGCGTGTTTCTTATTTTGCTTGATCCCGAACCAAATAGGTAGAGTTTGTTATCGAATAAGGTTAGGGCTTCAAAATCGGCTTTGTCTTTTTTGGGACTAATTTCTGGACGGTTTTCAAAGAGCTTTATCTTTTCGAGTGACTTTTCAGTTATTCTATATTGATAAAGGAAGTTGCTATTATCCGACACTATAAATAGAGAATTGTCTAGATAAACTATTCCTGATGCGGCACCAATTCCTTCGATGGTTATGAAAGGCAAAAGTTGAATTTTTTCCATAAGTTTACAAATATAAATAGTTACTGTATGAAAAGCATAAACCCAGATGATTTTAAAGTAGTAAATTCCATTTCATTGTCCAAATTGCCAACCGATTTAAAAAATGGTGCCGATGATGATAAAAAAGAAGAGAAGTTGGATGAGGTACAAGAGAAGCTAAGCAAGCTGCACGTTATATAGTAGCGAAAATTATTTGGGAAGAAATGCAAAAACACACGGATATTAAAGAACCTGAGTTGGATGAAAAAGTGAAGAAAGATATTGAGCTATATAAAAATTATTTGAGAGGATAAAGAATAGATAAGTCAATTTGTTCTATTTGATATTAATTTTTGCCATTGCCATTGCCATCAGCTATCTTTGTGCTTTATAAAAAATAAAGTGAAACTATCTCAATATACAAAAGAGTTCTCCTATAATATTAAACTGGCTTATCCAGTAATCCTTGGTATGCTTGGTCATACCTTGATTGGTATAGTCGATAATTTTATGGTTGGAAATCTCGGTTCAACAGAGTTGGCAGCCGTCTCTTTAGGGAATAGTTTTATATTTATTGGAATGTCAATTGGAATTGGTTTTTCAACCGCTATTACGCCTTTAATCGCAGAAGCCGATGCAGAAAAAGACGATAAAAAAATCCGTACCACATTTCATCACGGCTTGTTGCTGAGTACTATTTTAGGCATTGCCATTTTTATGTTGATTGTTTTGGCAAAGCCAATAATGCTTTTAATGAATCAACCCGCAGCAGTTGTTGATTTGGCGGCACCGTATATTGACTGGGTTGCTTTTTCTTTAATACCGGTGATTATTTTTCAAGGCTATAAACAATTTGCCGATGGATTGTCAGAGACTAAATACTCGATGTATGCTATTTATTTGGCGAATGTAGTTCACATATTTTTTAACTATGTTTTGATTTACGGAATTTGGTTTTTCCCAAAGTTAGGAATCATAGGAGCCGCATTGGGGACAGTGATCTCAAGAATTATGATGGTGGTTTTTTTACATTATTTATTGAGTCGAAATGAAAAATTTAAACACTATTTTAATAATTTTAGTTTTCAAGAAATTAAAAAATCTATTTTAAAAAAAATCATCAATCTAGGATTGCCTTCGGCTATGCAAATGTTGTTTGAAGTAACCCTTTTTACTGCGGCAATTTGGCTTTCGGGTTCCATAAGTAAAAACAGTCAAGCGGGCAATCAAATTGCATTAACGTTAGCAACTACTACTTTTATGTTTGCTATGGGATTGAATGTAACAGCAATGATTCGAGTGGGTAATCAAAAGGGAATTAATGATTTTAAAAATCTTATAGTAGTTGCGCGATCTATATTTTTATTAGCGATTGTTTTTGAAACTTTTTTTGCGCTTTTATTTGTCGTTTTTCATAATTATTTGCCTCATTTATTTTTAAACATGACCGATGCAAGTCAAACTATTGACAATGCAGAAATAATAGCGATAACTTCTAAACTATTATTAGTTGCAGCGGTTTTTCAAATTTCTGATGGTATTCAAGTGGTTGTACTTGGTGCCTTGCGTGGCCTACAAGATGTAAAAATTCCCATGTATATTACTTTTGTTGCCTATTGGTTAATTGGATTTCCAATATCGTATTATCTTGGAAAATACACTTCTCTTGAGGCAACAGGTATATGGATTGGCCTTTTAGCTGGATTGTCTGCAGCCGCATTATTTTTATACATTCGTTTTCATAATTTGACAAAAAAGTTATTGCATGAAAATAAACAAGAATAAAGTAACACAACTGTAACTATTATTTCATAGTTGCGTATAATCATGGAATAATAAAAAATAAATAAAAATGATACTACTAATTATTATTGGGGTTTTTTTAATTATGGCGGGATTTTCACTAAGAGCAAATGACAATCCGCTTTCAAAGTTTTCAAGTATTTTTAAAATTTTTGGGTTTGTTTTGATTCTATTGGCTCTTTTTTCATCAATGTTCAAACAAATTGACGCAGGTAAAGTGGGTGTAAAATCCCTTTATGGAAATGTAGAACCCGATGTTTTACAAAGCGGTTTGCATATCATAAATCCATTATTAGATGTTACAATTTTTGATGCTCAAACTCAAAATTACACCATGTCAGCTATTCATAATGAAGGCGCACAAGAAGGTGATGATGCGATTCGCGTTTTATCCAACGATGGTTTGGAAGTTGTAATCGATTTAACGGTTTTATACCGAGTAATTCCAAATGATGCTCCAAAAATTCTAAAAGGAATTGGGGAAAATTACAACGATAAAATTGTAAGGCCAGTAACCAGAACCCGTATTCGTGACAACGCGGTTTATTATGATGCAGTTGCCCTATATTCAACAAAAAGAGAAGAGTTTCAACAACGAATTTTTAAAAGTATTGAAGCCGATTTTAAAGCGAGAGGTTTGGTTTTAGAGCAATTGTTAATTAGAAATATTAACCTTCCAGCTTCCGTAAAAACAACCATTGAAAGTAAAATTAATGCCGAACAAGATGCTCAAAAAATGACTTTTGTACTTCAAAAAGAAAAACAAGAAGCCGAACGAAAAAGAGTAGAAGCTCAAGGGATAGCCGATTATCAAAAGATTATCTCTACAGGTTTAACCGATAAACAATTACAATACGAACAAATAAAAGCACAGAAAGAAATTGCAACCTCTCCAAACACCAAAATTATTTTTATGGGAAAAGGGAGTGCGCCAGTGATACTTTCAGATAAATAATTAAAAAGAAAGATATATAATAGACTTATAGATGATAGATTTCTTAAATAAAACTCATCACTGTCCATTATCTATTTGTCCATAATCTAACATCTAAAAAAAATGGAATTACCAAAATTTTTACTAGGAGACAACACCGATTTTCCCGAAGATATTTTTATCATTCACCTAGATTATCCTAGATTTATAATCAATCTAAAAGACGATGAGGTGGAATTTATGGAAGAAGCCGAAGATCTTGATGAAAGCGAATTAAATGCCGAAATGGAAGGTTTGATTGTGCTGGCGAATGATTTCTATGACAGAGAGATGGAACGTTACGAAAAGGAATAGTTACTTAAAGTATTTTTTCAACAAAATCTGAGCAGCTGCAAAAGGGGATATTTCATCGTTTTGCACTGCTTTTTTGTTTGCCTCTAGTTCTTTTATGATTTCTGGATGATTGTAGAAATTGGATTTCAATTGCTCGTTAATGGTTTCCATCATCCAATATTGGTTTTGCTCTTTACGCTTTTCTGTGAAATAGGTATTGGAAGTAGTTAAGACTAAATAATCCGAAATGGTTTGCCACACCGCATCAATTCCTGTATTTTCCATCGCACTACAAGTGGATACTGTAGGTGTCCAACCCGAATTTTTAGCTGGAAATAAATGTAACGCTCGATTGAACTCTGTTTTGGTCAATTTGGCTTTGGCTACATTATCGCCATCGGCCTTATTGATAACAATAGCATCGGCCATTTCCATAATGCCACGTTTGATGCCTTGTAATTCATCGCCAGCACCAGAAATTTTTAGCAACAAAAAGAAATCCACCATACTGTGAACCGCAGTTTCACTTTGTCCTACACCAACCGTTTCTATTATAATCGTGTCAAAACCTGCTGCTTCACAAAGGATAATCGCTTCACGTGTTTTTCGAGCCACACCTCCTAAAGTTTCCCCCGAAGCCGATGGTCGGATGTAAGCGTTTTTGTCTTTCACCAATTCTTCCATACGGGTTTTGTCGCCCAAAATGCTGCCGTGAGAAATAGTACTACTCGGGTCAACCGCAAGCACGGCAACTTTTTTTCCACTACTCGTTAAATAGTTTCCAAATGCTTCAATAAAAGTACTTTTTCCAACTCCGGGAACTCCTGTAATCCCTATTCGAACAGATTGGTTAGCATGAGGTAAACAAGCGTTGATTACTTCGTTCGCTTTCTCTAAATGGGAAACATTGGTGCTTTCCACTAAGGTAATTGCACGACTTAAAGCAGCAATATTTCCGGATAAAATCCCCTCAACCAATTCATTTGAAGACGGTAAAACCTTTCGAGATTGCTGTATTTTTATAACAGAATTGGTATTGACACTTTCGGGTTGTTCAATACCTTTGTTTTCGGTTAATGCTGATTTTTTTGATTGGTTTCCCAAAGTTGGATTTTTAGTAAATAAAATTATGCTAATACAAACTTACACAAAAAAAATTCTTTGTGAACTTTGATAAAAACTTTGCTTTAGAACCGTTTAAAAAAAGTACTTTTGGAACATCAAAATTCATCATTGTGTCAACAGCAAATTCTATTATAGAAAATAAAACTGATGTACTACAGAAAACAGTTTTTTCAATCCTATTTTCAATTAGTTTTGCGCATTTACTCAACGATTTAATTCAAGCCATAATTCCTTCAGTCTATCCAATTTTGAAGCAAAATTATGGACTTACGTTTACTCAAATTGGACTAATTACCTTTGCATTTCAATTCTCGGCATCCATATTGCAGCCTTTTATTGGTTACTATACCGATAAACATCCCAAACCTTTTTCTCAAGTGTACGGCATGCTATTTTCATTATTGGGGATCGTTTGCTTGGCTTTTGCAGATAGTTTTAATTGGATTATACTTTCGGTTATGCTTATAGGAACCGGTTCTGCAATATTTCATCCTGAGTCGGCTCGAATTTCTAATTTAGCATCGGGAGGAAAACGAGGTTTAGCACAATCTATTTTTCAAGTAGGTGGCAATTTAGGCACCGCACTTGGACCCTTATTAGTGGCTTTAATTGTAGTTCCCAATTCTCAAAAATATATTTTATGGTTTGTAATAGCGGCTGTAATAGGATTGGGTATTATCTCAAAAATTGCATTTTGGTACAGAGACCATTTAATTCTAAGAAACAACAAAAAAGGAGAGTTTATCAATTTCCATAGTCTGTCTAAAAGCAAAGTCAAATTTGCGATTGCGGTATTGTTAACACTCATTTTTTCTAAGTTTTTCTATTCGGCAAGTTTGTCTACGTATTATATTTTTTATGTTATGGACAGGTTTCATCTTTCTATTCAACAAGCTCAATATCATATGTTTATTTATCTTTTTGCCTATGCTTTAGGAACCATTTTAGGTGGTCCATTAGGCGATAAATTTGGACGTAAATACATCATTTGGTTTTCGGTTTTTGGAGCAACACCTTTTGCATTGCTGTTGCCTTATGCCAATCTTTTTTATACCGATGTATTGATGATTATTATTGGAGTGATTATTTCTTCAGCTTTTCCTGCCATCATTGTTTATGCTCAAGAATTATTGCCTAAAAAACTTGGAATGGTTTCTGGTCTTTTCTATGGTTTTGCCTTTGGAATGGGAGCATTAGGTTCTGCATTATTGGGAATCCTTGCCGATTACACTTCCATACAATTTGTATATAAAATTTGTTCATTCCTACCCATAATTGGTGCCATTTGTTATTTTCTCCCTAATCTTAAGAAGAAATAAACTACTTCAGATTATTAAGTAAGATTTATTACTCTTAATCGCTAAAGGTCTTAATCTGATGTAATAGTTTTTAACACTATAACGTTTTCGTTGATGATTTTTAAGATATAGGTGGTTATTTCTCATGTAAATTTTGTTAATTTAAAATTAATATATGATTGATATTAAAATAAAAACCATATACCCAAACTTTTTAATCATGACCAGAACCAGACTTATTAAATGTTTTTTATTCTTGTTTTTTATCGGATTTAATTCCTGTAATACAATTGAAAGCGCAGATAATCAAATATCCGATCAAAAAAAAGAAATTAAAGTAGTTAATGTTACGCAGCATGATGGTCGTCCATTTAGTACTGGTCAATCAACATCAATTGCTGCTGCAAAATATGTTGCCAATCCAGGTGGTGGTGTAATGATGCAAGCCTTTTATTGGGATGTTCCATCGGGTGGAAATTGGTGGAATACAGTTAATTCAAAAATAACAGATTGGGGTAATGCCGGCATAGGCTCTATTTGGCTTCCACCAGTATCTAAAGGTCAAAATGGGCCTTTTTCTATGGGATATGATCCTTGTGATTATTTTGATTTTGGTGACTTTAATCAAAATGGATCTACTGAAACCCGATTTGGTTCCCGTACAGAATTAGTAAGTTTAATAACCAAAGCACATACTGAAAATATGCAGGTCTATGCGGATATTGTTATTAATCACTGCTCTGGTGGAAAATCTGAAGCTAATCCTTTTACGGGAGGAAATACCTATACAAATTTTACAACTATAGCTTCAGGAAAATTTAAAAGAACGTATTCCGATTTCTATAAAAACTCTTTTGGAAACAACGATGAAGGTTCATTTGGGGGTTATCCTGATTTATGTCATCAAGCTCAAAATGTTAAAGATTGGCTATGGTTACGAACCGATGGCGTTGGGAAATTTTATAAAAACACTATGAAATTTGACGGCTGGCGTTTTGATTATGTAAAAGGATATGCTGCAGGGGTTGTTAATCAATGGAAAACCAATGTTGGAGGATTTTCTATCGGAGAATATTGGGATGCTAATGTCAATTTGTTAGAAGCATGGGCAAACGCTGCCAATAGTTCTGTTTTTGATTTTGCTTGCTATTATAAGATGCACGATGCTTTTGATGGCAATAATTTAGCCCTTTTAAATGATGATATGATGTGGAAACGGAATCCATATAAAGCAGTTACTTTTGTTTCTAACCATGATACCAACCTAATTTGGAATAAAAATTTAGCGTATGCTTATATTCTAACTGCGGAGGGTTATCCAACAATTTTCTACAGAGATTATGAAGAATGGTTGGACAAAGCCAAACTAAATAATCTGATATGGATTCACAATAATAAAGCTACTGGAACTACCTCAATTCTTTATGCTGACAACGATGAATATGTTGCCAGAAGAAATGGTTATAATGGTAATCCCGGTTTGATAGTTTACCTCAATAATTCTTCATCTTGGCTAGAAAGATGGGTGCCAACCAACTGGTCAAATACTCAAATTAAGGATTTTACTGGTAATTCAAATTGGTATCCAACCACTCAAGCCGGCACTTGGGTGAAAATTCAATGTCCTCCAAATAGCTATACCGTATGGTCAGTCAATATGTAAAATAATAATTTTAAAAAATAACGAAGCT
The DNA here is from genome assembly GCA_943328505.2 of Rhizobium sp. Q54. GTDB lineage: Bacteria > Bacteroidota > Bacteroidia > Flavobacteriales > Flavobacteriaceae > Flavobacterium. The sequence goes on from CALQAH020000003.1 coordinate 79,102, forward strand.
GTTCAGAGAAAATTTGGGCAGCTTTTTGTTTTGTAATAATTAAACAATACTTACTTTTACGTTTCAATTTTTAACTATGCAAATCACTCCTGAAATACTTCAAAAATTAACTGACATACTAGGAGCAGCATTCGTTTTTACCGATCAAGAAACTCGAAATCATTATGGTCACGATGAAACCGAAGATTATGTGTTTCCGCCAAATGTGGTTTTAAAACCTGCCAATGCTCAGGAGATTGCGGCGATTTTAAAAGTAGCCAACGATTATAAAATCCCAACTACGCCAATTGGCGCAAGAACGGGTTTGAGTGGTGGTGCTTTGTGCATTTATCAAGGTATTGGAGTTTCGACGGAACGATTGAATAAAATTATTACAATCGATGAACAAAACCTTCAAGTTGTTGTAGAACCTGCTGTAATCACTCAAGTTTTACGTGAAGCTGTTGCCGAAAAAGGATTGTTTTATCCACCCGATCCAAGTAGCCAAGGAAGTTGTTGGATAGGCGGTAACGTCGCCGAAAATGCTGGTGGCGCTCGTGCAGTGAAATATGGTGTGACCAAAGATTATGTTTTAAACCTTGAAGTGGTTTTGCCAACAGGCGAAATTATATGGACTGGTGCCAATACTTTAAAAAATTCTACAGGTTATAATCTCACTCAATTGATGGTAGGAAGCGAAGGAACACTAGGAATCATTACAAAAATTGTGATGAAACTTTTACCAAAAGTGAATCACAATGTCTTGATGTTAGTTCCTTTTTACAATGCAACACAAGCCTGTGAAGCGGTTTCTGCTATTTTTAGAGCAGGAATTGTTCCAAGTGCGTTAGAGTTCATGGAACGTGATGCGATTGATTGGACCTTGAAATACAATAGCAATATAAACGTCAATGTCAATGAAAAAGTTCAAGCACATTTGTTGATAGAGGTAGATGGAAATTATCCTGAAATTCTCATGCAAGAAGCGGAAAAAATTATGACCGTTTTAGAACAATTTGAAATAGATGAGGTGCTTTTTGCCGACACGGAAGATCAAAAAAATGCACTTTGGAAAATGCGTCGTTCCGTAGCTGAAGCAGTGAAAGCCAATTCTATTTATAAAGAAGAAGATACCGTTGTGCCAAGATATGAATTGCCAAAATTACTTAAAGGGATTAAAGAAATAGGTGCTAAATATGGTTTTAAATCCGTTTGTTATGGTCATGCTGGCGATGGAAATCTGCATGTAAACATTATAAAAGGCACTATGTCTGATGAGGATTGGAATACGAAAGTTACCAATGGTATTCGTGAAATATTTGAATTAACAGTTGCTTTAAAAGGAACTTTATCCGGAGAACATGGAATTGGTTTGGTTCAAAAAAATTATATGGATATTGCCTTTTCAAAAGTACATTTGGAACTTTTAGAAAGGATTAAGTTTGTTTTTGATCCCAATAATATTTTAAATCCTGGGAAGATTTTTCCGGACGGTTTATAAACAAAAAATACCCCCAAATAGTGTCTAACTTTTTGGGGGCAGTCTAAATTGGAGGATTTTTTTAATCCCTTTTCGGACTATTTTTCTTGTCTCGCTTTTCAGCTTTTTTTTCTTTAGCCGTTTTTAATGGCTCTTTTTTTACGGTTTTTTTTGCGTCTTGACTTTTTGCCATGATATGAGTGTTTTAGGTTAGTTTTCCGAATTTATTGTAGTAAAGGTAAAAAATAAATATTACAGACCCAATTCTTTTTTTATACTTTCGTTAAAAATTGTATCAAAAATTTGCTTTTGATTAGGGTCATCCAAATTGAAAAATTTCCATTGATTATTTGTGGTTTCATCAAAAACAGCTAAGTAAGTTGACATTTTTTTTACATTAAAACTGTTTCTTTTGGGCTCAAAAATCACAACTTTGGTATTATTAATTTCTTGTAACCAAGTGGTTTTTTCAACTACTTTTTCAGGTGATAATTTGTTTTCAAAAAAGTAGCGCATAGGATTGCGGAAGGTAACCACACAAAATGATTTTTCCTCTATTTTTCGAATAGGTCCAAATTGAAACGGCACCATTTCCAATTGCAATCGCAAACGGAATTCTTCATTTTGGTGTCTTAAATCTAGTTTTTCTAACAGTGATTCTTTTCCAATAATTTCTTCTATTTTTGGATAGGAGAGAAGAGCAATGGTCTCAAAATCCATAGTGTAATTGGCTTGGTAAAGCTGTCGGGTTGCTAACATTAAATTTTCTATAGATTGGCTAAAACCAAACGAAATGGATACAAAAAATAAAATAGCACAGAGTTTTATTTTCATTAGATATTTTTTTATTGAGCTAAATAGTCTTTCAAAACCGGATCTGAATTTTTAAATGTTGGAGATTGTTCTGTAATGTTAGCGATACGCTTTTTGTTAAGTTTCAGGGTTACATCTGCTTCTGTAGTGAATAATAATGCAGATAGAAACGGATTATTGATATAGGTTGTTAAAATAGTAAAAGCTTCATCAATGCTGTGATTTTCGATTATTTCTTCTTGTTGGAATTTGAATTTTAAATTGAATAAAAGTTCATTATCCACTACAATCGTTCTCGTATAAATGTTCATCAATTGGGTGTTTCCTATCGTTTTTGCCAAGGTTAATTTTGCAAAGGTACCATCGGCTATACTTGCTTTAACACGATTAAAGAAAAGGGTAAAGGTTGGACTATTTGGCATTTTTAAGTAGATTTAGTATCGAAGCAAATTTAGAATTTGTTTTTGAAATTCAATCAAAAATCCCCAATTGCTTTCACAATCGGGGATTATATTTATTTGTAATGAAGCACTTCGACAAGCTCAGTGTGACAAAACTGTGAACTGACCACTGAAAACTAAATTAGTACCCATTCGCCATTAGCAATCATGCTCTCGGCTTTTTTGAATTTCATCGTTTCGGTTTTTCCACTCATTAAGTGTTTAATAGTCACGGTATCGTTACGATTAATTTTGGGTTGATCGCGAACAATGGTTTCTGTAACTTGACGTTGCTGGGTTTGTCCTGCTTCACGGTTGTCATTTTCACTACTGTGAATTTCGTCTTTACTTTCGGTATAATTCTCTTTTTGACGTACTTGTTTCGCTTCTTGAATGGTGTTGTTTTGTTGTGGTAAATCGCCTTTAAACAAGAACGAAATCACTTCTTTATTCACACCATTTAGCATATTGCTAAACAATTTAAAAGCTTCTAATTTATAGATAAGCAATGGATCTTTTTGCTCGTGAACTGCCAATTGCACCGATTGTTTTAGTTCGTCCATTTTGCGTAAATGTTTCTTCCAAGCTTCATCAACAATGGCTAACGTGATGTTTTTTTCAAAATCGGCAACGAGTTGTTGTCCATTGGAATCGTATGCTTTTTTCAAATCGGTTACCACATTTAACGATTTTATTCCATCTGAAAAAGGAACAATAATACGCTCAAATTTGTTGCCTTCTTTTTTATAAACATCGGTTATGATAGGCAGTGCTTCGCGGGCACTTCTTTCTGTTTTTTCACTATAGTAATCTAGGGCAGCTTTATACACTTTACCCGTGATTTCCATTTCAGAATTTTTTATAAAATCGTTTTCCGAAATGGGAGAAGTGATGGAGAAATAACGAATTAACTCGAATTCAAAATTTTTGAAATCATTAGAACCTTTATTTTCTTCAACGATCAATTCGCAAGTATCGTACATCATGTTGGCGATGTCTAATTTCAAACGCTCACCGTGTAAGGCATGACGACGACGTTTGTAGATTACTTCACGTTGTGCATTCATTACATCGTCATATTCCAATAATCGTTTACGGGTTCCGAAGTTGTTTTCTTCTACTTTTTTCTGTGCTCGCTCAATCGATTTTGTCATCATCGAATGTTGGATAACCTCACCTTCTTTTAAGCCCATTCGGTCCATTATTTTGGCTACTCTGTCCGAACCAAACAAACGCATTAAATTATCTTCAAGAGAAACATAAAATTGAGAACTTCCAGGATCACCTTGACGACCTGCACGACCTCGTAACTGACGGTCAACACGACGTGAATCATGACGTTCCGTGCCAATAATTGCCAAGCCACCAGCTGCTTTTACTTCTGGGGAAAGTTTGATATCGGTTCCACGACCTGCCATGTTGGTTGCAATGGTTACCACTCCCGATTTTCCAGCTTCTTCAACTATTTGTGCTTCTTGCTTGTGCATTTTGGCATTCAAAACATTGTGAGCTACGCCACGCATTTTCAACATTCGGCTTAACAATTCTGAAATTTCTACCGATGTGGTTCCAATTAAAACAGGTCTTCCTGCTTGCGATAATTGTGTAACATCTTCGATAACAGCGTTGAATTTTTCACGAACCGAACGGTAAATTAAATCTTCTTTATCAATTCTAGACATACCACGATTGGTCGGAATTTCTACAACATCTAATTTGTAAATTTGCCAAAGTTCACCCGCTTCTGTTACCGCAGTTCCTGTCATACCAGCCAATTTGCTGTACATACGGAAATAGTTTTGAAGCGTTATAGTGGCAAAGGTTTGTGTTGCCGCTTCAATAGTAACTTGCTCTTTTGCTTCAATAGCTTGATGCAATCCGTCTGAATAACGACGACCGTCCATGATACGTCCCGTTTGCTCATCTACAATAAGAATTTTATTGTCCATGATTACATATTCTACATCTTTTTCAAAAAGCGTATAGGCTTTTAAAAGTTGTGTTAGCGTGTGTATTCTTTCGCTTTTGATACCAAAATCTTGGAATAATTTTTCTTTGGCATCCGCTTCTTTATCTTTTTCAAGGTTTTGTTTTTCGATTATGGCAATTTCTGTTCCAATATCTGGAAGTACGAAGAAATTTTCATCGGTATCTTGAGACAAGAATTTAATTCCGTTATCGGACAATTCCACTTGATTATTTTTTTCTTCAATAACAAAATACAAAGCTTCGTCTACTTCCGGCATTTTACGGTTGTTGTCCGACATGTATTCATTTTCAGTTTTTTGTAGTAATTGCTTAACGCCTTCTTCACTCAAAAATTTGATTAGCGCTTTGTTTTTAGGCAAACTTCTGTAAGCTCTCAACAATTGAAAACCACCGTCTTTGGTGTTGCCTTCTTTGATTAATCGCTTGGCTTCCGTTAAAAATCCATTGGATAGCTGGCGTTGTAAATTAACAAGATTTTCAATTTTCGGTTTCAATTCGTTAAACTCGTGACGATCCCCTTGTGGCACCGGACCAGAAATAATTAAAGGTGTTCTGGCATCATCAATTAAAACCGAATCCACTTCATCCACAATCGCATAATTATGTTTTCGTTGCACTAAATCGTCTGGAGAATGGGCCATATTATCTCTCAAGTAGTCAAAACCAAATTCGTTATTGGTGCCATAAGTAATATCTGCCTCGTAGGCTTTTCTTCTGGCATCCGAATTGGGTTGGTGATTGTCTATACAATCCACTGTCAATCCATGAAATTCAAATAATGGCGCTTTCCAGGTGCTATCACGTTTTGCCAAGTAGTCATTCACGGTAACAAGGTGAACGCCATTTCCTGTCAAAGCATTTAAATACAAAGGCAATGTTGCAACCAACGTTTTTCCTTCACCTGTTTGCATTTCAGAAATTTTTCCTTCGTGCAATACAATTCCGCCAATTAACTGAACATCATAATGTATCATGTCCCAAGTGATTTCTTTACCTGCGGCATTCCATGTATTAGCCCAATTGGCCTCGTCTCCAACTAAAGTGATGTAGGATTTGGTAGCCGAAAGCTCTCTGTCTTTTGGTGTTGCAGTAACCGTAATGGAAGTGTTTTCTTTGAATCGTCTTGCGGTTTCTTTAACAACGGCAAAAGCTTCAGGGAGAATTTCTAAGAGCACTTTTTCCGAAATTTCGTAAGCGTCTTTTTCTAATGCGTCAATGGCATTATAAATTTCTTCTCTTTGATCGATATCAGACGTGTTTTCGGCTTCTGCTTTTTTAGCGGCAATTTCCTCATCTTGTTTGGATCTTGCTTGCTTTATTTTTTCTTTAAACGCTCCAGTTTTAGCTCTCAATTCATCGTGAGAAAGTGCGGCAATTGTTGGTTCTAAAGCTTTTATTTTAGTAATGTAAGGTTGAGTTGCTTTAACGTCTTTTTGAGATTTATCGCCTACAAAAGCTTTTAGGATACTATTTATGAAACTCATAATGGTTTATTTATATTTTTTTAAAGTCCCGAAACTTCGGGATGCAAATTTAAACAAAAAAAAAGCCCCAATAGGACTTTTCTCTGTTGTTGTAATTTATTTTTTAATATTCATCCTCGTTCCAAAGATAATCTTCGTCTGTAGGATAATCTGGCCAAATTTCTTCCATTGATTCATATATTTCTCCTTCATCTTCTATTGATTGAAGATTTTCAACAACTTCAAGTGGCGCACCAGCTCGAATTGCGTAGTCAATAAGTTCATCTTTGGTTGCTGGCCAAGGGGCATCACTTAAATAGGATGCTAATTCTAATGTCCAATACATCTGCTTAGATTTTTAATTCAATGCAAAAATAAATTTATTACTTAAAAAGTCAAGTTTTTTTTGAATTATTTTCAATTATGTTTAAGAACGTTTTTTTTTTAGTGTTCAGTGTTCAGCAATTAGTGCTCAGTATTGTTTATAAAACAACTAGTTACTTCATGAAATTGAAATTCAAAATAATGTTTTAAATTCTTATTTTTTTACTGATCACTGAATACTGATCACTGAACACTGAACACTATTTCCTCGGAATCCACTTCACTTCCTCAGCGTTCAGGTCAAATGACAACTTCCGTGCCAAGACAAAAAGATAGTCAGAAAGTCGGTTTAAGTATTTAATTACCATTTCATCCGTTGGGTCAATTTCATGTAAATGTACTGCTAATCGCTCTGCTCTGCGGCAAACGCATCTTGCAATATGACAATATGACACGGTAGTATGTCCGCCAGGCAAAACAAAATGTGTCATTTGCGGAAGAGATTCTTCCATAGTGTCAATTTCTTTTTCAAGCAATTCAATATCACTTTCAATGATTCCTAGTTTTTGTAAACGAGGTTGCCCATTTTTTAATTTTTCTTTTTCGGGTGGCGTTGCTAAAATAGCGCCAACGGTAAACAATCGGTCTTGAATTTCGATTAATATATTTTTATACAAAACATTCATATTTTGGTCACGAATAAGTCCAATGTATGAATTTAATTCATCAACAGTTCCATAACTTTCGATACGAATATGGTTTTTTGCAACCCGTGTGCCGCCAAATAGAGAGGTTGTTCCTGTATCGCCAGTTTTTGTATATACTTTCATTTTAAAGTTTTTTTGGTTATTCGGTTATTCGGTTATTTGTTAATTTGATTATCGAATAACCAAATTAACAAATTACCAAATTAACTATTTTGAAGTATCACTTTCAATCATTCCATCTTTTAAACGAATAATTCTGTGGGCATATTTTGCAATGTCTTCTTCGTGAGTTACAAGAATTACAGTATTTCCATTGGCATGAATATCGCCAAAAAGCTTCATGATTTCTACCGAAGTTTTACTGTCTAAATTTCCTGTAGGTTCATCGGCAAGGATGATAGAGGGTTTGTTTACCAATGCTCTAGCAATAGCAACACGTTGACGTTGTCCACCAGAAAGCTGATTCGGTTGGTGATCCATTCTGTCGTCAAGACCAACCTGAGTAAGCACTTCGGTCGCTCTTATACTTCTTTCCGATTTGGAATAACCAGCATAAATCATGGGTAGGGCAACATTGTCTAAAGCAGTTGTTCTAGGCAATAAATTAAAGGTTTGAAAAACGAAACCAATTTCTTTATTTCGAATTTCTGCCAAATCATCATCGTGCATTTGACTCACATCTTTGTTGTTTAAAATATAAGTTCCCGATGTAGGAGTGTCTAAACAACCTAAAAGGTTCATCAATGTTGATTTTCCAGAACCTGATGGTCCCATTAAGGCTACATATTCTCCTTTATTGATTTCTAAATCGATGCCTTTTAACACATAAACGATTTCATTTCCTAGAATAAAATCTCGTTTAATGTTGCTTATTTTGATTAATGGATTTGCCATTTTGATGGTATGATAGTATTAAAATAGTAATTTTTTTAAGCTAAATCATAAGTAGTGTAAAAGTATTTTTTGTTACAGTTTTTACGATGATTTCTTGAGTCTTAGCGGGTAAGACCACCCTTTTTATGATCGCTTTAATAGTGGTTATGTTTAGTGGAAATTCCAAGAAAACATGAAGCATACTCAAGAAAAACAAAGCGGACAATCCGACTTTATAATCATACCAATATAAAAACACACTTGAGGACCAAATGATTAAAATTATGGCGATTCTTGTTTTTGAAATATTTCTATTCCAGCCAATTATCGATGTTTTGGAGAACCAATTCAAATAATGATACGTATAACAAAAGGCAATAAATATTTGAATTTTTATACCACTCGATGAAATTAAATGAAACTGACTACTATTCACATCATTAAATAAATTGGAAATAGAATAATTTAAATTAACCATTCCAGAGGCAACATAATATTCTTGAATTGTTGTTGAAAATAGATAGGAGTCGGCATTAATATTTAAAAACGCAATTACAAAAGGGCAAAGAATCATTAAACCTATTGCAATACTACCAAATTTGTTTTTGGAACCCATGGTCCCGAAAATCATGAATAAAAGGGCGAACACATAAACGTGAATAATTGTTGGTAAAAAAATACCCACCATAATTACTGAAAAGGTAAACTGAGTTAAAATAAAATTAGCGATTGCAATGCAAAAAAGTAAATAGATAATTAGGGTCTTTACTTTTTGAATGTATATCAAACCTATGGATAAAAGAAAAGTAATGAGTACAATATTGTTTTTGTATTTTGAGATTGAAATGCCAAGTTTTTTGAAAAAAGCAATCTCATTGATGTGATTTAGATAGGGCAAGGTCAACAAAGAAGGAATAGAAATTAGGATACAAAAAAGTAAAAAGAGCATGACCCATTTCTTGGTATGAACAAAGTATTTTTTTTTATCTAACCAACTAATTTCAGTTGCATAATGTAATGGTCCTAAAACGGCATAAGAAAACAAAAACAATTCAAACGGCAGATAATACGCTACAACGAGTGAGATAAGTATCAAAAAAATATTTAAAGCATCAATGTTTTTGGCATTCATGAACTAATTCAATTTAAAGTTAGGTATAAATATATTAAAATATCTGAAAAGAGAAGGAAGTAAATTTAAAATTACACTCGAATCACAAAATGATCTTTCTTTTGTTCCCTTCTAAAGAACACCAATCCCCATTGAAAAGTGTCAATAGTAACTTTAACTTTTGGATGGTTTTTTATGATTTCCCACGCTGCTTCCATGTCAGCCGACCAATGAATGTCGTCAAAAATCCAAATGGTTTCGTTAGAAATAGTTGGTAATAGTAATTCAAAATAGTCTAAGGTAGCTTTTTTGGAATGATTGCCGTCAAAATAAATTAGTTGATAGTGCTCGGTGTTCGGTTGGCAGTTTTTGAGATACTTTGAAAATTCAGTGGTCACAAATTCAATGTTTTCAAGATTTTGCAATTGCAATTGATTTTTTGCAATTGACAGAGTATTTGAGCAACCTTCCAAAGTAATTATTTTGGATTTTGGATTTCCTAAGGAAAGGGCAGAAGTAGCTAATCCTAAAGAAGTTCCAATTTCTAAAATGGAAGTTGGTTGAAAATAAGTAACAATTCGATATAATAATTCAGCCCGTTTAGTAGAAATTCCAGCCGTTTTTGCAATTTTCGAGACTTGTCGGGTATTCGATTTGAACACTTTTGAACCAGCTCCAAAATCGGTAACTTCAATGGTGTTTTTATTTTCTAAAAGCGAGTTTCGATAGTTTTTTAGAAGGGTATATTCAGCATGCGATTTGGAATCGTAAAAGCATTTTGTCACCAAATCAAACACAAATGGCGAATGGACTCCGTGTTCGTTTTTGGAGTTCCAAAGGAATTTTATATAGGATTTTATGCTGTGTACCATTTATTTTTTGTTACACAGAGATTAACGGAGTTTCAGTGGAAATTCATGGAGTTTTTTTTCTGTGTATCTCTTTTTTCTCTGTGCGTCTCTGTGAAATAATTTATCCTTCAATCTTAGCGGAAAGTTCAAACCAACGTTCCTCTTTGTCTTCTATTTTACGGATAATATTTTGTAATTCTTTGGCCTTGTTTGTGATTTCAGTATCGGCAACTTTTCCTTCTGAAAATAGCTTTTCAATTTCTCTTTTTTGATGCTCCAAGTCTTTAATTTCACGTTCAATTTTTTGAAATTCTTTTTGCTCGTTAAAACTTAAATTGGAAGTATTATTATTTTGTTTCCAATCTTTCTTTTCGGCTTTGTTTTCTTCTTTTTGAACTACATCTGCACTGTCTTCATAGGCTCTGAAATCGGAATAATTTCCTGGAAAATCTTCAATAACACCATCGCCACGAAACACAAATAAATGGTCCACAATTTTGTCCATAAAATACCTGTCGTGTGAAACCACAAGTAAACAACCAGGATAATCCAAAAGAAAACTTTCCAAAACATTTAGCGTGACAATATCCAAATCATTGGTAGGTTCATCAAGTATCAAAAAGTTAGGATTTTGAATCAAAACGGTACACAAGTACAAACGTTTTAATTCACCACCACTTAGTTTTTCAACAAAATCGTGTTGCTTTTTTCTATCAAAAAGGAATCGTTCTAATAATTGACCTGCAGAAATAATTTTACCTTTTGTTAATGGGATATATTCACCGTATTCTTTAATAATATCGATAACTTTTTGACCCGGTTTTGGGTTAATGCCGCTTTGGGTATAATAGCCAACTTTTATTGTGTCTCCGGTGATAACTTTTCCTCCATCAACAGGAATTGTTCCTGTGATTAAATTCAAAAAAGTTGATTTTCCAGTTCCATTTTTACCAATAATTCCAATACGTTCGCCACGTTGAAAATCGAAACTAAAATTGTCTAAAATCACTCGGTCTTTAAACTTTTTAGAGATTTTATGAAGTTCGATAATCTTGCTGCCCATTCGTTCCATATTGATTTCCAATTCAACCACATTTTCTCTACGGCGACTTTGGGCTTTCTCTTTAATAACATAAAAATCATCTTGGCGAGATTTGCTCTTACAAGTTCTTGCTTTGGGTTGTCTTCGCATCCATTCAAGCTCTTTTACAAATAAGTTTTGAGCTTTATCAACACTTGAATTTTCGGAAGCAATACGCTCTTCTTTTTTCTCTAAATAATACGAATAATTTCCTTTATATTGGTATAACTTCCCGTTGTCGAGTTCTATTATTTCATTGCAAACACGTTCCAAAAAGAAACGGTCGTGTGTTACCATAAAAAGCGTAATATTTTCTTTGGCAAAATAGCTTTCTAGCCATTCAATCATTTCTAAATCAAGATGATTTGTTGGTTCATCAAGGATTAATAAATCGGGACGATTAATAAGAATGATAGCCAATGATAAACGTTTTTTCTGTCCGCCCGATAGATTTTTCACTTTTAATTTAAAATCTTCCAACTTTAGCTTGAATAATATCTGCTTGAATTGTGTTTCAAAATCCCAAGCGTTATGTTGGTCCATTTTGTCAAATGCTTTTTGGTAAGCATCTTCATCTTCAGGGTTTTCTAATGCTTTTTCGTATTCTTCAATAACTTTTAAAATTTCATTATCCGAAGCAAAAACACTTTCTTCTATGGTTAATTCATCTTGCAAATTTGAATCTTGTGACAAAAAAGCCATGTTAATACCCTTTCTCAAAACTACATTTCCAGTATCGGGTTCATCATCACCATTGATGATTTTCATGATGCATGTTTTTCCAGAACCATTCTTGGCAATAAATGCAATTTTTTGATCTTTATTGATTCCAAAGGAAATGTTTTCGAACAAAGTTCTTTCTCCAAAGGATTTAGATATATTTTCTACAGAAAGGTAATTCACAATGTTAATTTTTTGCAAAAATACAGTATTGTTTTAAGTTTAAAACTTTAATACTTGCGAATTATATTTTTTTTAATTAAAAATGTAAAAAACCTTTGTAAAAGTGATAAATATTTTTACATTTGCACCCCGCATAAGTGAATATGTTCTTATTTTTATTGTAAATGAGTTATTTAGAAATAGGGGTAAAAAATTATTTCAAAAAGGCTTGTTTAATAGAAAAGAATAATTACTTTTGCACCCGCTTTGAGAATGAAGGCGATTTAAAATAAATGATTAAGAATACGTTCCTAGACATATTGAATTGACAGCCGTTTTAGAAGAGATTCTAAAACAAACAAAAAGAGAGTAAGATAATCGGAAGATTTGAATAAAGCTAGCATATTCGTCTAAAATACGATGCAGAATTAATTCAGCATAACAATATACGATGAAGAGTTTGATCCTGGCTCAGGATGAACGCTAGCGGCAGGCTTAACACATG
>CALQAH020000004.1 GCA_943328505.2 Rhizobium sp. Q54
TTACAAATTTTGTAAAATATTTATTTGATTCTTATATTTTTAAAATTATCTTTGCGCTTTGAAAAAAGAACATTTTTTCATAAACCTAAATAGCTATTAAATAAATACATAAGCAATGTCAAAAGTAATAGGAAAAGTTTCCCAAATCATCGGACCAGTAGTAGATGTAGTATTCAACACCAAAGATGCTGAATTACCTAAAATTTATGATTCATTAGAAATCATCAATAAAAATGGTTCAATCCTAGTATTAGAAGTACAATCTCATATTGGAGAAAATACAGTTCGTACTATTTCCATGGACTCAACAGATGGTTTGAGTAGAGGTACAGATGTGAAAGCAACTGGAGCTCCAATTCAAATGCCAATCGGTCCAGATATCTACGGACGTTTATTCAACGTTATCGGTGATGCTATTGATGGTTTAGGCGATTTGCCAAAAGCAGGGGTTGATGGAATTTCTATTCACCGTGCTGCTCCAAAATTTGAAGATTTGTCAACTTCTACAGAAGTTTTATTTACAGGAATTAAAGTAATCGATTTAATTGAGCCTTATGCAAAAGGAGGTAAAATTGGTTTGTTCGGTGGTGCAGGAGTGGGTAAAACAGTATTGATTCAGGAATTGATTAACAATATCGCAAAAGGTCACGGTGGACTTTCAGTATTCGCAGGAGTAGGAGAAAGAACACGTGAAGGAAACGATTTACTTCGTGAGATGTTGGAGTCAGGAATTATAAAATATGGTGACGATTTCATGCACTCTATGGAAAATGGAGGTTGGGATTTAGCTAAAGTAGATAAACCAGGAATGAGAGAGTCTAAGGCTACTTTCGTTTTTGGTCAAATGAATGAACCACCAGGAGCAAGAGCACGTGTAGCCTTATCTGGACTTTCTATCGCTGAGTATTTCCGTGATGGTGCAGGAACAGATCAAGGGAAAGACGTTCTTTTCTTCGTAGATAACATCTTCCGTTTTACACAAGCAGGTTCTGAGGTATCAGCATTGTTAGGACGTATGCCTTCTGCCGTAGGTTACCAACCAACATTGGCAACAGAAATGGGTGTGATGCAAGAAAGAATTACGTCTACCAATAAAGGATCGATTACATCTGTACAAGCGGTTTACGTTCCTGCGGATGACTTAACCGATCCAGCTCCAGCAACAACGTTTGCTCACTTAGATGCTACAACAGTATTGTCACGTAAAATTGCTGAGTTAGGAATTTATCCTGCGGTAGATCCATTGGATTCTACTTCAAGAATTTTGACAGCTCAAATCTTAGGTGCTGAACATTATGACTGTGCACAAAGAGTAAAAGAGATACTTCAAAAATACAAACAATTACAAGATATCATCGCGATTCTTGGAATGGAAGAATTATCAGAAGAAGATAAACTTTCTGTATCAAGAGCACGTCGTGTGCAACGTTTCTTATCACAACCGTTCCACGTAGCGGAACAATTTACAGGTATTCCTGGAGTTTTGGTTGACATTAAAGAAACCATCAAAGGATTTAACATGATTATGGATGGTGAATTAGATCACTTGCCAGAAGCAGCGTTTAACCTTAAAGGTTCGATAGAAGATGCTATCGAAGCTGGACAAAAAATGTTGGCAGAAGCTTAAAATAGTTAGCAGTGATTAGTGTTCAGTATTCAGACTGAGCACTGAACACTGAGCACTGAACACTAAAAAATATGATTTTAGAAATAGTATCACCAGAAGCCTTATTATTTAAAGGAGAAGTAACTTCCGTTTCCCTTCCAGGAGTTGTAGGTTCTTTTCAAATTTTAAATAATCACGCACCGATAGTTTCCACATTAAAAAAAGGAACCATTAAAATAGTTGCTGATAGTTTTAGTTTCAAAAAAGAAGTAGTAGAGAAGTTTAAAAAAGTAAACGATCAAAACTATACTTTGGATATCGATTCAGGAACTATCGAAATGAAAGAGAACAAAGTAATTGTGTTAGCCGACTAAGACAATTTAAAATAGATTCTGAAACTAATTCAGAATACAAAAAGCCAAACAGTATTGTTTGGCTTTTTGTATTAAACTTATCTCTTGAGGGATTTGATAACCATTGAGGCGAGTATATATGCTTCAATAGCAAGTCCGACAATCAGAACATATTGTCCAAATTCATTGTGATTAATTTTTAGTAAGGCTCCAATAACGACTAATATCATACCAAGTATTAAAAAAGTCAGTTCTTTTTTCATAATTATTTATTTTATTTCGTTTACATATTCTAAAATATCTCCAGGCTGGTATTCAAAGACTTTGCAAATAAACAATAATTTTAATAAATTTTGAATCTGGAAATGGTTGTTTATCTTTGTAAAATATGAAACAATTCCCAAAATCATTACACCAAAAACTACAACAACGTGAAGCCAATAATGCTTTGCGGAAGTTATCATTACCGAATGATTTAATCGATTTTGCGTCCAATGATTATATAGGTTTTGCTCAAAACGAAACTATCTTCCACGATACACATCAATTGCTTTTAGATAAAAACATAAAAGTCAATGGCGCCACTGGTTCCAGACTGCTTTCTGGAAATCATCTATTGTATCAAGAAGCGGAAGCATTTATTGCTAATTTTCAAAAAACAGAAGCCTCGTTAATTTTCAATTCAGGTTACGATGCCAACGTAGGGTTTTTTAGCGCTGTGCCGCAACGAAACGACATCATTCTATATGATGAATTGTGTCACGCTTCCATTCGCGATGGGATTCAAATGAGTAATGCCAAAAGCTACAAATTCCAACACAACGATTTAGAGGATTTAGAGAAAAGACTTCGACAAGCTCAGTCTGACAATCGTATTAATGAAGTGTATATTGTTACAGAATCTGTTTTCTCCATGGATGGCGATAGTCCCGATTTAGAAAAAATGGTTCAACTTTCTGAAAAGTACCATAGCTATTTGGTAGTTGACGAAGCCCATGCTTTGGGAGTTTTTGGTCAACAAGGCGAAGGATTAATCCAAAGTTTAGGATTACAAAATAATGTCTTTGCCCGAATAATGACTTTTGGAAAAGGATTAGGTTGTCATGGTGCAGCAATTTTAGGGAATGAAGTATTAAAAAGTTATTTGGTCAATTTTGCACGAAGTTTTATATATACCACAGGACTTTCACCACATTCGGTTGCTGCTATTCGTGTAGCGTATCAGCATTTAGAAAATGAAAAAAGGACTTTAGAAAAACTAAAAGGCAACATTATTCACTTCAATCAGGAAAAAGTGCGTTTAGGGTTGAAACCACTATTTGTTTATAGTAAATCAGCTATTCAATGCGCTATTATTCCAGGAATTGAAAGAGTGAAAACCATAGCCAATCAATTGCAAGAAAAAGGGTTTGATGTAAAACCAATACTATCTCCAACCGTTCCCGAAGGACAAGAACGACTTCGTTTTTGCTTGCACAGTTACAATTCCGAAAAGGAAATTAGTGATTGCTTGGAATTGTTGAGTACTTTTGTGTTTGAAAACAATTAGAAAAAAATTACGCAGAGACACACAGAGAAAAAGAAAGATACACAGAGCAAATAAAACTCAGTGAATCTCAGAGAATCTCAATAAATCTCTGTAAAACAAAAAAATATGAAAATATTCATCACAGGAATAGGTACCGATGTTGGTAAAACCATCGCATCTGCTATAACTACTGAAGCTTTACAAGCGGATTATTGGAAACCTGTTCAAGCAGGAGATTTGGATAATTCGGATACACATAAAATCAGAAAATACATTTCAAATACCAAATCAATACTTCATGAAAACTCTTATCAACTCCATACGCCAGCGAGTCCACATTTGGCAGCAGCATTAGATGGAATTACAATAGATTTAAAGAAATTTGGCGAACCAAAAACCACGAATCATCTCGTTATTGAAGGAGCAGGAGGAATTTATGTTCCCTTAAATGATAAAGACTTGGTGATTGATTTAATTCAAAAGGACTATGAAGTTATTGTAGTTTCTCGTCATTATCTTGGTAGCATCAATCATACTTTGTTGACGGTTGAAGCGTTACAAAACAGAAAATTAAAGGTTGCTGGTATTATTTTTTCGGGTGATGAAAATAAAGCTACAGAAGAAATTATACTAAAGAAAACTGGCTTGAAAATGATAGGTAGAATTGAAAACGAACCTTATTTTGATCAAAATGTGATTCAATATTATGCGGATAAATTCCGTGAAAATCTTTTAAGTTTATAAAAAACAAGAGTAGAGAAGCAAGAAGAAAGATAACTTCTTAATGTATCTTTGCAACAATAATTTCGAAAGAGCTCTAGTCTTTTCTCTTGTATCTTTCTTCTATTTTCTTTAAATATGACCCTTTCCGAAAGAGATAAAAAACACAATTGGCATCCTTACACACAGCATAAAACGGCTCAGTTTCATCCTGCCATTGTAAAAGGAAAAGACGCTTTGCTTTGGGATGAAAACGGCAAGGAATATATTGACGCAATCGCCTCTTGGTGGGTCAATCCTTATGGACATTCCAATCAGGTCATTGCCGATGCTATTTATAAACAGCTTACCACTTTAGAACATGTGCTTTTTGGCGGTTTTACCCACGAACCGGCAGTTTTACTGTCCGAGAAGTTGATGGAAATTTTGCCCAACAATCAAAAGAAAATTTTTTATTCCGATAATGGTTCTACCGCTGTGGAAATTGCAATTAAAGCTACGTTGCAGTTTTTTTATAATAAAGGAGAAAAACGAACCAAGATTATAGCCTTTGAAAATGCTTTTCATGGAGACACTTTTGGAGCTATGGCAGCAAGTGGAATTACTTTTTTTACAGAAGCTTTTAAAGGTTCCTTAATTGATGTTATTAGAATTCCAGTTCCAACTAAAGGTTCAGAAACTCAAAGTATTCAAACTTTAAAAAATGCATTAGCAACCAACGAATGTGCCGCTTTTGTTTTTGAACCTTTAGTGCAAGGTGCAGCTGGAATGGTGATGTATGATGCAGCTGTTTTGGATTCCATGATAGCACTTTGTAAAGAAAATACAGTTTTCACTATTGCCGATGAAGTCATGACTGGTTTTGGTAAAACAGGGAAAAACTTTGCTTGTGATTATTTGAACAACAAACCCGATATGATGTGTTTGTCAAAAGCCTTAACAGGTGGAACAATTCCAATGGCAATTACCACTTTTACTCAAGAAATTTTTGATGGTTTTTGGGATGATGATGTCAATAAAGCGTTGTTTCATGGACATACTTTTACGGCCAATCCAACAGGTTGCGCTGCGGCTTTAGCCAGTATTGCTTTGTTGCAAAAAGCTGAAATGCAAAACAATATCCAACGAATTAACCAACAACATCTCAAGTTTCAAGAGCAGATTAAAATGCATCCAAAAGTAAAAACAACGCGTGTACTAGGTGTTATTTTTGCTTTAGAAATTAAAAGAGAAACAGAAGAAAGTTATTATGGTGATTTTCGAAATAAACTCTATAATTTCTTTATCGACAACGGAATCATCTTGCGCCCTGTTGGCAATATTGTTTACATTCTTCCTCCCTATATTATTTCCGACACTCAATTAGAAAAAGTATATAAAACTATCGAAAAAGCATTGGAAATAGTATAATTTTGTATTGGTTACGCGGAGATGCACAAAGATTTCTCAGAGATTCACAGAGAAATGGAATAAGAAACTCTGTGAATCTTAATTTGTTCTCCGTGAATCTCTGTGTAATAAAATGAAAACCAAAATTGCCATCACTGCTCTCACTTCCATTTCTCCATTAGGAAATAATCCTACTGACATTTGGAACAATTATCTTTCGGACAAAACTTTGATTTCAACGAAAGAATTCGATGGTAAAAGCCAGTTTGTTGCGACAATTCCATCAGAAATCAGAAATGAAATTACACAATTACGAAAAGAAGCTATTAAATACAAAGCATTAGATGAAACCGTTTTACTGGCGCTACTTACTTCCAGAAAAGCGATTAAAAACGCCGGTTGGAAACAAGGTGATGATTTTGGAATCAACATTGGCTCCTCGCGTGGTGCCACACAATTATTTGAAAAGCATCACAAGGAGTTTCTCGAAACAGGGAAGACAGCTACTTTAACTTCGCCTACAACTACTTTAGGAAATATTTCCTCTTGGGTAGCGCATGATTTAAAAAGTCAAGGTCCAGAAATCTCTCATTCTATAACCTGTTCTACCGCTTTACATGCGGTATTAAATGCTGTGGCTTGGTTGCAATCAGGATTGGCTACGAAGTTTTTAGTGGGTGGAAGTGAAGCACCATTAACGGCTTTTACGATTGCCCAAATGCATAGTTTAAAAATATACGCAAAAGAAAATCAAGAGTTTCCGTGTCGCGCTTTTGATTTAGAGAAAACAAAAAACTCGATGGTTCTTGGAGAAGGCGCAGCTATGGCTTGTTTGGAACTTGGTCAAAATAAGAATGCTTTAGCTTATATAACAGGAATCGGTTATGCTACGGATGAATTGGAGCATAATATTTCAATATCTGAAGAAGCAATTTGTTTTCAAAAATCGATGCAAATGGCTTTAGGTAAAACAAATTATGGGGAGGTTGATGTCATAATAATGCATGCACCAGGAACTTTAAAAGGTGATATTTCAGAATACAAAGCCATCCAAAAAATATTTACTTCGTCAGTTCGCCATTCTGCCTCGGTTGGTGATACATTGCCAATGCTCACAACCAACAAATGGAAAATTGGTCACACTTTCGGTGCTTCTGGTATGTTGAGTATTGAAATGGCACTATTAATGCTACAACACCAAAAATTTATTGGTGTGCCCTTTGCTAAAAATCAAGGAAATAGAAAAGAGATTAGGAATATTCTGGTCAACGCCGTAGGTTTTGGTGGGAATGCAGTGAGTGTTTTAATCTCAAAGTAAATTATTCTAAAGCTTTCATTTTTTCATAGACTAAATTACTTTCCCATCCTTTTCTTAAAAGATAATCACAAAATTTTTTACGTTTTTTTAATGTATTTTTTTCTAGAATACTCGTCCAGTGTTTTTCTGAAATTTTAGTAAAGGTTTCTAAATACTCTTCTTCTGAGATTTCTTGTAAGGCCAGTTTTATATTGGGTTGTGAAATCTGTCGCTGCTTGAGTTCATTAACAATTCTACTATTTCCCCAAAATTTTATGCGGTGTTTTCCTCTAGCAAAACTTCTTGCAAAGCGCTCTTCATTCAGATAATTTTCTTGGATAAGATATACAATTAGGGTATTTTTTTCTTCTTCGGAAATTAAAAACGGACGCAATTTTTCGTGAATTTCTTGATGACAACGATCTTGGTAACTGCAGTAATATTCTAACTTTTTTTTTAGGTCTGTTAGGGTTTTATTGATCTCCATTGTTTTGGGTATAGTGCGTAAACAAAAGTAAAGAATATAAAAATACTATTAGAAATAAAAGTATTTAAAAAAATATAGATATAAAGCTACATTTTACAGGAATGTACACAATAAAAAAACATAAGTTTTTGCTTTGTAGGAGTTTAATTAATACTAAGTTAAAATTGACTAATAATTAATCATTTCTTGACCTAAAACGCTTGGAATTAAGTAATTTCGATGTAAATTTGTATGCCCAAAATCTACATTTATAAGTCTTGACCTTATTTTATGCGTAAAAACATAGCCATCGCTATGAATATAAAATAGAGATCACCTTTAAATGAAATATAAAAAATTACTCGTAACACTTTTTGTTGTTGTTTGTACTTTAGATTCTAATGCACAATTGTTGCAGTGGAATACCTTTGGGAATACAGGAACAGAAACTACAGAGCCAAGTGTCGCCAATAATGCTAATATTGCTGCAAGTAATTTAACTCAAGGTACCATTACTGCTGCGGCCAATGGTAATAGATTTGGCGGGAGCAACTGGTGGAATACTGGGAATACTGTGGCTGGAAATACAATTGCAGAAGCTGTTGCTGGTAATGATTATATTGAATTTATAGTAACTCCAAATGTAGGGTTTACATTTACTCCAACTTCTTTTGTGTTTAATTGGGATAAATCGGTAACAGGTCCACAAAATGTAGCGCTTCGCTCTTCGGTTGATAGCTATGTTGCTAATTTAGGAACGGTTGCCCCGACAGCTGCAATTGTAACTTCAAATACAATTACAATTTCAGGACTAACAAATTTAAATAGCGCAACAACTTTTCGTTTATATGGTTATGGCGCCACTGGAACAGGTGGAACAGGCGGTTTTGATAATGGATCAAATGTTGTAAACGTTGTCTTAAACGGAACAACAGCATCTGCCGGTCCTTACTCTGTGGCTTCTGGAGATTGGGCAAATCCAGCCACTTGGTCAACCAATCCTAGTATTCCTTTATCGTCTGATAATGTTACCATTACTGCTGGTCATACTGTGTACACTAACGCTACAATAACTAGAAACGCAGCCACTTATGTCAATGGTGCCTTTGAAATACAAAATGGTGGTTGGGCAACTGGAACCACTAATTTTTCATACAATACAGTTTCTGGGTTTTTAAATTTTAATACAACAGGTAGTTACAATGTTTCAAACACAGATATTTTTTGGCCTGCTTCCACCGGACGACCAAATAATGTAAATGTTTTGCAAGGTGGATTAACGATGGCTTCCAATGCCTATAGATCTATTGCTACTTCTTTTACAATAGCCAATGGAGGGTTTCTTGGAGTTACTTTATCTACAAATCCAACGTTAACAATAAATGGAATTTGCCGAATTAATACCGGTGGTTTTTTTAATACAGGAGCTTCGCCAATTTTTGGTGCTTCCTCTACTTTAATTTACAATACCGGAGGTACGTATGGTCGCGGTTTAGAATGGAGTGCCTTGGGAGTTGGAACAATTGGAGTAACAGCAGGATATCCAAATAACATTCAAGTTAGCAACAATACTACTGTTGATTACATTAATGGTGCTCTATCTGGTGCAGTTGGAATTAAAGCATTAGCAGGGAATTTGACTATAGATGCAGGAAGTTTTTTACATATGAATTACGGAAGTGTTTCTGCTGGAGGTGCTTTAATTGCTGCAGGAAATGTAACTATCGCAGGTACTTTAACTTTAGGATTTGCTGTAAATGATGATTTAAAATTGGCTGGAAATTTTGTAAACATAGGAACTTTTAACGGAAATAGCAGAGCAGTATTCTTTACAAAAACAGGAACGCAAACCGTTTCATCATCAACAGCTTTAACAATACCATATGTGGTGACTTCTGGTGGAGGCACAATTGTTCAATTATTGAGTAACTTGATAATTTCTTCAACTATATCAGGTGGAAATGTTGTGAGTTTTGGAAACGCCGCAGATATAATTGATCTTAATGGAAATACTTTAACTCTTGGAAGTACTGGAAATGCTAATATTGTATTAGGTTCGGGTACTTTTAAAGGAACTACAACTTCCAATTTAACATTGCTGGGAACAGGAAGTATTGGAATTTTAAATTTCACAACAGGTTTCCAAAATTTAGGAACGTTTGTGATGAATAGAACCGCCGCAGCTACTGGTTGCGTAATGGGAACAGCGGTAACTATCAATACGGCATTGACTTTAACAGCTGGTTATGTCGATTTAGGAGCAACTACCATGACATTGGCATCAACTGTTGCGTCAGTAGGTTCTTCTAATAGCTTTGTAATTGCCGACGCTACTGCTGGTGGCGTTTTAAGAAAAAACATTACAGCTTTTGGAGTTCAGTCATTTCCTGTTGGAGATAAGTTAGGAACAATTGAATATTCGCCTGCTACTGTAAACTTTAGTGCTGGGACTTTTACAAACGCTTATTTTGGAATTTCTGTTCAAGATTTTGCATTAGCAACAGGAATACATCCCAATTTAGATGCTTCAGCAAATTGGATTTCAAGATATTGGGCAATAACCACTTCAGGAACTTTTACAGGACCAACCTATACGTTTACAGGTGTTTATTTGGATTCCGATATCAATGGAACCGAAGCCTCTTGTGGATCGAATCAATGGGATGGAACAAGTTGGACTTATGGTATTGGGGTGACTGCTGCAACCAACACACTTTCTATTGGAACAACTGTAAATACTGTAACAAACCATATCACCGCCGGTACACGTGATGCAGAAATTAATGTCGTACAAGGCGCTACTAACTATTTGCATACATCAACATATAATTTTGGAACAGTATTAACAAGCTCTGTGACCGATGTGGTTTTTACGGTTCAAAATCTTGGATATTCTCCTTTAACTTTGCTAGGACCGAATAGTATAACTGGAGCACAATATAGTTTTGCGCCAGGATTTGCATTAACAACAGGTAATCTAGTAGGACCAGCAGGAACAAGAAATTTCACAATTCGATTAACAGCGCCTGTAGGAGCAGGCATCTATGTGGGTAGTATTAGTATTCCAAATGGAGATACTTCGGGAGGTGAAGCGCCTTATGTAATTAATTTTACGTGTAATGTAATTGTGCCAGCACCAGAGATAAATGTTAAAGGATTTACTGGTGGTACGAACAGTATCGTTGATGGAGATATTACACCAAGCGGACTAGATAATACTTTATTTGGATCTGTTGCATTAGGTTCAAACGTTACTAAAGATTATGAAATTCAAAATATAGGGACTGCTGTTTTAACATTATCTGGAACACCAACAGTAACAATTGGAGGAACAAATTCAGGGGATTTTACAGTTACAACATTTCCTGTAACAAGTAGTATAGCAACAAACACTAGCACTACTTTTATAATTACATTTGCTCCACTAGCTGCAGGAGTTAGAACTGCCACAGTTTTTATTACCAGTAATGATGCTGATGAAGCTACTTATAATTACGACATTCAAGGAACAGGAACTTGCTTAACTGCAAATACAATAACACCAACTTCTGGACCAGTAGGAACAGAAATAACTATTACCGCCACATCAAATAATTTAACAGGAGCAACGGTTACATTTAATGGAACGGCTGCTGTTTCAATTACCTATGTTTCCTCAACAGTGATAAAAGTATTGGTGCCAAGTGGAGCAACTTCTGGAAATTTAATTACTACAAATACTCAAGGCTGTACAGCCAATACTACTTTTACGGTATTGAATACTTTTGCAAGTAATTGTCAACCGGGGAATACAGTTTCGGAATTATTTATTAGCGAATTTACCGATTCTAATACTGGAGCATTAACATATGTAGAAATATACAACGGTACAGGTGTAACTAAAAATCTTTCTGCCTATAATTTAAAAACCGCCAATAATGGTGGCGCATATGGCTTTACGCTTCCCTTAAGTAATGTGAATTTAACATCAGGAAGTACCTATGTTATAGCTTTAGGAAATGATAGTTCTTGTGCTGCAATTCCAGGAGGGAATGGTTCTTATGGTGCTCAATCAAGTGGAAGCGGTTCCGTAAATTTTACATCTGGAGGTCATGACCATGTGGGATTATTTAATGGAGCCACTTTAATAGATAGTTGGGGAATATTTGGGAATAATAATTGGGCACCTGGGACAGTTAGTACAGAAGGAGCAACATTTAGGAGAAGAAATACGGCTACATTAATACCCAACCCAACATACAGTAATTCCGATTGGGATATTATAGATTATCTAAATAATGGTGCTTCAGCCTGCGCTAGCAATGACTATTCAGACATTGGAATATATAATTTCCTTGCAGGAATACCACCAACGGTTACTTTGCATCCAAATTATATTCCATCATGTAAAACAGCTTCATTAACAGTGGCTGGAACCGAAGGCTTTGTTGGAACAAATTCACTAACCTATCAATGGTTTGCTATTGCTCCGGGTATAGCGACTCCATGGATAGCCATAAATGATGGCGCTTTATATAGTGGAACAACTTCGGTAACATTAAATCTTCTAAATACAACCACACTTGTTGGGTATCAATATTATTGTCAAATTAGAGACAATTCCAGCACGTGTTATGCGGCTTCAAATGCTGCCATGATTACGGTAGGAACAACAACCACTTGGACAGGATCATGGAATAATGGTGCGCCAACATTTAACAAAGCAGTAATCATTAGTGCAAATTATGATACGGCTCCAGCGGCTCAGGGAAGTTTTGAAGCTTGTAGTGTTACTATTACAGGCGGTAATACATTAACTGTTAGAGGAAATACCTATGTGTCTATTCAAAATGATTTAACTGTAGATTCCAATGCAACTTTACTTGTTGAAGACAACGGTACATTGGTTCAAATAGACGATACAGGTGTTAATACTAATAATGGTACGGTAAATATAAAACGTATATCAACCATCAGAAGACAAGATTATGTATATTGGTCTTCACCAATATCAGGATTTTCAGTTTCTAATGTTTCACCGTTAACTCAAGCAAATTATATTCTTAAGTGGAATCCTATTGGTGCCAATACTAATGGCGGTGAAGGACTTTGGGTAACAACAGCCGAAACGATGGTGCCAGGAAAAGGGTATATTCTTAGAGGTCCGAGCACATTTGATCTTGTTACTCCAGCCGATATGACGGCCTCTTTTTTAGGAACAACGACTACTCAAAAACCAAATAATGGGATTATAACTCCAACAATATCAAGAGGAACAGATTTAAATGCTGGTAGCGCTGGTCCGAATGGAATTATCAGGACTGTCAGAGATGATAATTTTAATTTAGTAGGGAATCCTTATGCTTCTGCTATAGATGCTGTCGATTTTTTAACACTTAATAATAATATTGAAGGTGCTATTTATTTGTGGACACATGGTTCATTACCTAGCTCCGCTATAACGGATCCTTTCTATGGCAATTATGTTTACAACTATACATCAAGTGATTATATTACCTATAATATTTCTGGAGCTAGTAGTGGCCCAAGTGCTTTTAATGGTTTTGTGTCTTCGGGTCAAAGTTTCTTTGTAGTAATGAATCCGGGAGCAACGGGTAGCCAGACAGTTACATTTAATAATGCTATGAGACGTGATGCTTTAACCAATACGTACTATGATAATACTTATTTTTATCGAAATAATAATGCCATAGCTCAAGTCGGACAATCGTTAGAAAAAAACAGAATATGGTTAGATTTAATTGGGCCAAACGGGAATGTTAATAGGACACTTGTTGGTTATATTGAAGGAGCAACAAACGAAAAAGACAGATTATTTGACGCTGAGGTGAAAGTAGGAAATGCGCAAAATCTCTATTCAATAATAGGCGATAATACCTTTATTAACCAAGGGAAGTCAGTGCCTTTTACTAATACAGACAAAGTGCCTTTAGGGTTGCAGTTAACAAATGCTACACAATATACAATTGCTATTTCAGCTATTGACGGGTTGTTTCAAAACCAAAACCAATCTATTTATTTAGAAGATAAATATTTGAATATAATTCATGATTTAAAAGTAGCTCCTTATTATTTTTCAAGTATAGCTGGAAGATTTGACGATCGATTTGTTATACGCTATACGAATTCATTATTGGAAAACGAAGATTTTGATTTTATAAACAATAATGTTGTAGTGGCAGTTTCAAATCAACAAATTAATATAAAATCTTCGTTTGAAGAAATTAAAGAAATACTAGTTTATGATATTTTAGGACGCAAAGTCTTTGAAAATGCTAAAATTAATAGCAACTTGTTTACCATAAGTGATGTTGTGCCAAATCATCAATCATTGATTGTTAAAATAATATTATTTAATGGACAAGTAATAATACGCAAGATTATTTTATAAATAAAAGAGTACAAAAAAATATAAATATTTACATTATAACAACTAAAATAGTAAATTGTCGGAAGTGAATAGAAAATGTATTCATATACTGTTATATTTGCAAATGAGTTGGTTATGAAAATTTTAAAACTAAAATGAAGAACAACAAGATAAAAACCCCAAGTTTATCAAAAACATCAATATTATTGTTGATGTTTTTCTTGGTTTCAATAAAGTCGTTCAGTCAACTCTCGATTACGAATGTTTCTCCGAGTGCTACGATTGATTTTTCAAATACGATGCAAACTTCTGTTGGAACAAATCCAAGTACTGCATTTGCAGCTACAGGATTTTCACCTAATCCAACAACTGCAGGAAGATTAAATTCAAATGCATGGGACATAACAGGGTTTAGTTTTGGTACTTTAGGTTTTGGAGGAATACAAACATTAGATGATTTTGGAAGAGGCTCAGTTACAACCGCAGTAATATCTAGTGGTATTTATGCTTATGTTGATTTACCAGGATCGGTTGCTAATCCTGCTTTAATGGTGCAACCAGCAGGAAGTGATTTTGCTCCAGGTTCGATTATTTTAAAAATTAAGAATAATGGTACTTCAAGTATTACCCAGTTACAGGTGTCTTATGATTTGTTTGTTAGAAATGATGAAGACAGTTCCAGTTCTTTTAATTTTTCACATTCCAATGATAATTTAGTTTACCAAGCTGAGTCATCCTTAGATTATACTTCACCTCTAGCATTAGATGCATTTCAATGGACAAGTGTAGGTGTTTCGCCAGCACGTTCTATAATTTTAACAGGCTTAAACATTTTACCAGGAGGTTTTTATTATATAAGATGGACAAGTAATGATGTTGGTGGGACTGGATCAAGAGATGAATTTGGTTTAGACAATATCAATGTTTTTGGAACCTATGGAGGTGCCTCTCCAGAAATAAATGTTACGGGATACACAGTAACTATATTAAATGGGGATACAACACCAGTTGTAGCTGATGGAACTGACTTTGCGCCAATTGGAAGCCCGTTGTCTACACTTTTGTCAACACAAACCATTAGTTATAATATAGAAAATTTAGGAGGTGCCATTTTAAACATTTCTAATATTACTATAACCGGCACAAATGCTTCCGATTTTACTATTTTTGGACCTGTTCCACTTGGAAATATTGCCGCAATTTCTGGAAGTACTATTAGCTATAATCAATTACCAATAACTTTTGACCCAAGCGCTGCCGGATTAAGAACAGCTATTGTGAGTATTTTTAGTAACGATAGTACTGAGAGCCCATATGTTTTTTACATACAAGGTTATGGATTTAATCCACTTCCTGAAATAGATATTAGGGGATTAACGGGAGGTACAAGTCCTATTACATCTGGAAGCTTGGTGCCCAATATTTTTAATAATACATTATTTGATCCACAAACGGTTGGATTAACAAATCAAACCAAAGATTTTAAACTTAGAAGTATCGGTACTGCTCCTTTAATTTTAACAGGAGCATCGCCCTATGTAACCATAACGGGAGCTAACCCATCTGATTTTACTTTATTGACATGGCCTTCAACAGGGACTATCCCGGAACTAACATTTCAAACTTTTTCAATTCGATTTAGTCCAACAGCAGTTGGAATTAGAACAGCATTAGTATCTATTGCTAATAATGATGGTGATGAAAATCCATACACCTTCTTAATACAAGGAACAGGTATAAGCCCAGAAATGGATGTAACAGGAAATTCTCAACCAGTTATAAGTGGAAGTACTATTCCAACATTTGTAAACCACACTTTTTTCGATTATTTGAATATTGTAACAGGAGTTTTGGACAGAACCTTTACCATTCGAAATAGTGGTACCTTAGCATTAACTATTGGCGCTCTTACGATTTCAGGACTAGGCGCAGCTGATTATAGTTTGATAACGCCACCAGCTGCTTCCCTAGCAATTGGTGCTTCAACAACTTTTGTCATCAGATTTAATCCGACAACCATTGGGTTAAAAGATGCTATAGTTTCAATTGTGAATAATGATTTAAATGAAAGCCCATACACATTTGCAATTAGTGGGTATGGTGTAGATTATATTGGATGTTCTTTTGGAGCCATACAAACTATTGCTGTTCAAGATTTTGAAACAACACCTGCAACTCCAACCTGGAATTATTCCACAGGAGGTACAGGGGTTTCGGTTACTAATGGAACAGGTTTTGCAATCGCTGCTGACGGAGGTTTAACCAATAGATATATTGGAGCTAGAAGTCTTCAAGTTGCAAATGGTACAGCCACACTAACCATGACTAATATAAACACAGTTGCTTTTAGTGATGTTGAATTAAATGTCAGAGTAGCAGCCTTTTCAACTACAAATTCTGAAGGTATTGATGCTACAACCGATAAAGTTCAAGTTTCAGTAAGTACTGATGGAGGAACTACTTGGTCAAATGAATTACAAGTAATTGGAAAGACTAATTCAGTATGGAGTTATACCACAGGAATAGCAACAGCTAGTAAAGTTTACACAGGAACAAATGCTAATACTACTTTTGGTCCTTCAACGGCACCCTCTGGGAGTATCAATTATCAAACAACAGAAGGATATAGCACAATAGTACTATCCACTTTACCAAAAGTCGCTAATTTAGCCATTCGATTATCGATAGTAAATAATGTTGCAAATGAAATATGGGCAATAGATAATGTTACGCTTTTTGGAAGAAAAGAAGTTACCTCTACTTGGGATGGTGCAACTTGGAGTAATGGTGTTCCAACATCTTCTATAAAAGCCATTATAAATGGTAATTACAATACAACTACACACGGAAATTTGAGTGCTTGTAAATGTGATGTAAATGCAGGAAAAACTGTTACAATTGATTCTAACACATTCTTAAGTATTGAAAGTGATTTTGTAAATGCAGGAACTGTAACTGTTGAAAATAACGGTAGTTTTGTTCAAAGAAATGATTTTGCTACAAATAGTGGTTCTATCAATGTGAAAAGATTTACAAGACCCGTTAGAAAATATGATTATACCTATTGGTCATCACCAGTAATTGGACAAACCTTATTTAATCTATCGCCTTTAACACAATCGGATAAATTTTTTATTTTTAACCCTGCAATTAGTAACTGGCAAAACGTGTTAAGTTCAACAGTTATGACTCCAGCAAAAGGGTATATTGTTAGATCGCCAAATACGTTTAGCATTACTGTTCCTTCAATTTATACAGGAGGCCAGTTTATAGGGCAACCTAATAATGGATTTATTCAAATACCCGTAGTATCAAGTCCAGTAAATTGGAATCTAATTGGGAATCCTTATTCTTCTGCAATAGATGCTGATTTGTTTTTAGGTTTTCCTGCCAATACCGGTATTGTTGGAGGAACAATTTATCTCTGGACACACAATACTCCATTCACTAATAATGTTTATACTTCTAATGATTATGCTGCTTATAATTTAGTTGGTGGAATTGGAACTGCTGCAGCTTCTGCAAATGTTACAAATAATAATACTATGCCAACTGGAAACATTGCGTCTGGACAAAGTTTCTTTATTCAAGCAACAGCTAACGGGCAAGCTACGTTTAATAATAGCATGAGAATTACCGGATTCAATTCTGAATTTTATCGAAATAGTATTGTCAATTCGCCTTTTTCAACTTCAACGAGTGCCATTGAAAAACATAGAATTTGGTTAAATTTGACCAATAATCAAGGTGCTTTCAAACAAACATTAGTTGGTTATGTTCAATCGGCAACTAATGCAATTGATAGAAGTTTTGACGGTACTTTTTTAAATGGAGCCAATGTTGTTTCTATTTATTCAATTTGTGAAAATCAAACTTTAGTAATACAAGGTAGAGCATTACCATTTGACGATAACGATTTGGTTCCAATAGGATATTCTTCTACAATTGGAGGTGAATTTTCAATTGGACTAGAAAATTTCGATGGTTTATTTACGGATCAAAATATTTATTTGGAAGACAAACTATTGAATATTGTTCATGATTTAAAAGAGTCTAACTATACTTTTACCACAGAAATCGGAACATTTGATTCGAGATTTATTTTAAGATATACAAATTCCGCGTTAAGTAACGACGATTTTACAAATCAAAATAATGATTTAATTGTTACTTCTAAAGATAAAAAAATAGAGTTGTTTTCAACTAATGAAGCAATTCAAAGTGTTGCAATTTATGATATATTGGGTAGAGAATTATTCAATAAAAACAATATTCAAACTACACAGTATAGTATAAAAGATGTTGCTTTAAATCAACAAACGCTGATTATAAAAGTAAAATTAAGTAATGGTATATACGTTACTAAAAAAGTAGTGTTACAATAATACAAAAGGCTCCTTTAATAAGGAGCCTTTTGTATTTATAAAAGATATGTTATTTCCCTTTAACCGAAGCTTCAAGATTTCTTTCAATGGTATGACCAGGTCGTGACCATTTGGGTTTTTCTCCTAATGTTTGATATTCGGAATCAATCGCTTCAACCGTTTCAGGCTGTGCAACTTTAACAAATGGTTTTTGAGGAATTAACCCAAGCATTTCAAACATTTTCATGTCTTCATTCACATCTGGATTTGGCGTAGTTAATAACTTATCGCCGGCAAAAATAGAATTGGCACCTGCAAAAAAGCACATCGCTTGACCTTCTCTACTCATATTCATTCTGCCAGCCGAAAGACGAACTTGTGTTTCAGGCATAACTATTCTTGTTGTTGCAACCATTCGTATCATTTCCCAAATTTCTACAGGCTTTTCATCTTCCATAGGAGTGCCTTCAACAGCTACTAATGCATTGATCGGGACAGATTCAGGTTGTGGATTTAATGTTGAGAGTGCAACTAGCATTCCTGCTCGATCTTCTATACTTTCTCCCATTCCAATAATACCGCCACTACAAACAGTAACATTCGTTTTTCGAACATTTTCAATGGTTTGAAGTCTGTCTTCAAATCCACGCGTAGAAATAACTTCCTTATAATATTCTTCAGAGGTGTCTAAATTGTGATTGTAGGCATAAAGTCCAGCTTCGGCTAAACGTTGGGCTTGATTTTCAGTAATCATTCCAAGCGTACAACAAACCTCCATGTCTAATTTGTTTATAGTACGAACCATTTCTAATACTTGGTCAAATTCTGGTCCGTCTTTTACATTTCGCCATGCAGCTCCCATGCATACTCTTGAAGAACCGCTTGATTTTGCTCTTAGTGCTTGTGCTTTTACTTGACTTACAGACATCAAATCATTGCCTTCAATATCAGTATGATAACGGGCAGCTTGTGGGCAATACCCGCAATCTTCGGGACAACCACCAGTTTTTATGGAAAGTAAAGTTGAAACTTGAACTACATTTGGATCATGTTGTTCTCTATGTATTGTGGCTGCTTCGTATAACAAATCCATCATAGGTTTGCTGTAAATTGCAATAATTTCTTCTTTAGTCCAATTGTGCTTAGCAATGCTCATTTATGTCAAATTTTATTGAACCAAAAGTAGTTAAATTGTCATAAAGAAGCAATACAAAAAATAGAATTTAATTCTAACAAATTAACTGTTTGTTTAAATAGTTTTTAATAAAAATTTAAACTTTTGTAAGATATGCTAGCGATGTTGCTTTGTCTAATACCAATTGGTCTTTCAAGGCAGCAAGCGATTCGAATTTTTTTTCATCACGAATTCTTTTTAGAATGGAAACAACTATTTCTTGTTCGTATAAATCGTCATTATAATCAAAAAAGTGAATTTCTATAGTTTGTGTTACGCCATCAACAGTTGGTCTTACTCCAATATTCATCATGCCAAAAACTGTTTTATTTTTGATAATGCTTTTAACAATGTAAACTCCATTTTTTGGAAGTAATTTGTAGTCTTCCTTAATTTGAATATTAGCAGTTGGATACCCAATTGTTCTTCCCAATTGTTTTCCCTTGGTTACAATTCCAGTTAATAAATAATTATATCCTAAATATTCAGTAGCTAAATCAATATTTCCTTGATTAAGTGCATTTCTAATTTTAGTGGAACTTATCGATACTTCATTAATTTCTTGAGCTGAAATTTGTTCCACTTCAAAGTTGTATTTTTTACCAAAATGAATCAAATCATCTATATTAGCATTCCTATTTTTCCCAAAACGGTGGTCGTGTCCAATAATTATTTTTTGAATATTTAATTTTTCTACTAAAATTTTCTCTACGAATTCTTCAGCACTAAGTTCTGAAAAGGCTTTATTAAAAGGATGAATTATCAAGTTGCTTAGTCCTGTTTTTTCAATTAAAAAAACCTTTTCATTTATGGTGTTTAGTAATTTAATTTCCGACTTATCGTCTAAAACCATTCTTGGATGAGGGAAAAATGTTAGTACTAAACTATCGCAATTTAAATCTAATGCACTTTGTGTAATACGATTCAAAATTTTAGAATGACCTAGATGAACGCCGTCAAATATGCCAATGGTAACTATGGCTTTTTTGTCATTTTTGTAGGAATCAACAGAATTATATATTTTCAAAGCATGAATTTTTGATTCTACAAAAATATGTTTTAGAATTTGATTATTTTAATTTTAGTAAACTAATTAAATAAGAGGACATGCTAGGCTTTTACAAAAAGTAAAATTGGCAATGCAAAAATCAGTGAATTTTAAATAAAAAAACAACTATAATTTGTTAATCATTGAAAGATACTTATCTTTGAATCACTAAAAATCAAACTAACATGAAAAAAACTTTACTATTAGCGTTTATAACCGCTTTTACAGTTTGTACTTTACAAGCACAAACAAGCAAAATTTGGACTCCCTATAAAGGAGCCGCAGATAAAATAATAACTGCAAAAGGAGTAGCGAGAGCTTCATTTCCTAAAAATTTTAACCTGTATGATATTAATATTGCTCCTTTAAGACAAGTTTTGTTTTCAAAAGAAGCATTAGTTTCAAATACTGGAGTTGTAATTACTTTGCCAAATATGAAAGGCGAATTAGAGCAATTTGAAATGTTTGAAGCTTCTAATTTTGAAGCCGATTTGCAAGCGCAATTTCCTGAGATTAGAGCTTTTTCTGGGAAAGGTATTACCGATAAATATGCTACCATTAAATTGAGTATTTCTCCTCAAGGAGTTCATACCATGATTTTCAGAACTGATAAAGAAAATGAATTTATGGAGCCTTACTCTCAAGATGGAAAAACATATGCAGTTTTTAATTCAAGTAGACAAAAAGGCAAATTAGCATGGACATGTGGTACTGATGAAACAAATTTGATGAATGATATTTCACATAAAGTTGTGAATACAAATAAGGCAAACAATGGATTGTTAAAAACAATGCGTTTGGCTCAATCGTGTACTGCAGAATATTCTAATTATTTTGGAGCAACATCTGCAGTTCAAGTAGCATTAGTATTGGCAGCATTCAATACGTCATTAACGCGTTGTAATGGGGTGTATGAAAAAGATTTGGCAGTACACTTAAATCTTGTTGCAAGTTCTACAAATGTGATTTTTTATAATGCAGCTACTGATCCTTATTCTGTAGCAGCCACTGGATCAGGAGGAGCTTGGAATGCTGAGTTGCAAAATACTTTAAGTAGCACACTTACTGGAGCAGCAACCACTTTAGCCGCTAACAATGCCGCTTATGATATTGGACATTTATATGGTGCTTCTGGTGGAGGTGGAAATGCAGGTTGTATTGGTTGTGTTTGTACCAACGATACTGCAAGTACAACAGATAAAAATAAAGGAAGTGGATTTACTTCTCCAGGGGATAATATTCCTGAAGGAGATAATTTTGATATTGATTATGTGGTTCATGAAGTGGGTCACCAACTTGGAGGAACGCATTCTTTCTCAAATGGCAATGAAGGTTCTGGAACTAATATTGAAGTTGGTTCGGGTGTAACAATTATGGGTTATGCAGGTATTACATCTGAAGATGTTGCAGCACACTCTATAGATATTTATCACGCGGCAAATATTGGTCAAATTCAAGCGAATTTGTCAACTAAAACATGTCCCGTATCAACAAGTCTTACCGGAGTTAATGCCGCGCCAGTTGTAAACGCAGGAGCAGATGTTACTATCCCAAAAAGCACGCCATTTTTACTAACAGGCTCAGCTACCGATGCCAACCCAAATGATGTACTTACCTATTGTTGGGAACAAAATGATAATGATAATGCTGCTCAAACAGGAGCTGCAAGTGCTGCAAGTCCCACAAAACCTACTGGACCAAACTGGGTTACCTATCAACAAACGGCTTCTCCCTCTAGATATATGCCAAAACTATCCACTATTTTAGCTAACTCTGTAACAACAGCAGGAGCTGAAATCAACATTGAGGCATTAAGTTCTGTTGCTAGAACATTAACATTTAGATTAACAGTTAGAGATAATTCTCCTTATGTTGCCTCAACTAAAGTTGCTCAAACAGGTTTTGATGACAGAATTGTTACTATTGATGCTACAAGAGGACCTTTAAATGTAACTTCACAAGGAGCTGCAAATCAAAGTTGGATTCAAGGATCAACACAAACAGTTACTTGGACAGTCAACAATACCAATACAAGCACAGGTGGAACTAATGTTGATATTTTATTATCTACCGATGGAGGTTTGACTTTTCCAACCACATTATTAGCTGCTACTCCAAATGATGGATCAGAAACGATTACTGTGCCAAACATTACTGCAACAAATTGTAGAGTAATGGTAAAAGCCTCAGCGGGTATATTCTTTAATGTAAATACTGCACCTATTGCTATTGGTTATACAGTTACTTCAGCATGTAATACGTATACAAATAATACCGTTCTTCCAGTTGTTGATGGTCTTGCTGCTAATTCACCTGGCCCAACAGCCTCAAAAACTATTACAGTACCAGCACCAGGAGGAACAATCTCTGATGTAAATGTTACTTTAGGTTTTACACATTCATATATCGAAGATTTGATTATCACAATGAGTCACCCTGACCTAACAGCAGTTACATTATGGAATAGAAATTGTGATAGTGCACCAACTACATTATCTTATATATTTTCAGATGGCAATCCATTAGTTCCAGGAACAGGTTGTACAGCAACTACTGGAACATTTGGTGCTCCTGGGTCACTAGCTAGTTTAAATGGTAAACCGAGTAGTGGAACTTGGACATTAAATGCAACTGATTGGTATGTTGGAGATACGGGTAGTATTCAAAACTGGTCAATCGAAGTTTGTACTACTTCCTATGCATTAGCCAATGCTGATTTTGAATTTGATAATCTTTCTTTGTATCCAAACCCTAATAAAGGTAATTTCACGGTTCAATTTAATTCAGCTTCAAATGATGATGTGAACATTACAGTTCATGATATAAGAGGTAGAGTTATTTTTGATAATCAATACACAAATAATTCTGGATTATTTTCTCAGAACATCCAATTAGAAAACGCTCAATCTGGAGTTTATCTTGTTTCTATTGAAAATGGTCAAAGAAAAGAAGTTAAAAAGATTGTGGTTGAATAACTATAAGATTTTATAAATTTTTTAAAAGAGGTGTTTTAACACCTCTTTTTTTTGTTAAAATAGTGCTATTAATGTTGTAAAAAAAACTTAACATTTTGAATTTCTATTATTATAAAAAAATACAATATATTTGAATTTTAAAAAACAAAACGCTATGAAAAAAACATTACTATTAGTAACTATTTTAATTTTCTCAAATAGTTATTCGCAATCTCAAATTTGGAGAAAAGCAAACGAGGATAGAGTGGCTTTAAAAGAAAAGCTAGAACGTGCCTCAACACCAATTGAATTTCAAGTTTTCTCACTTGATATGATAGCTTTAAAAGCGCAACTTCAGCAAGCACCTTCTCAGGATAATGTAGCAGGTAGATCAAATGTGATTATTCAATTTCCTTCATCAGATGGTACAATTGAAAGTTATAGAATTTACGAATCGGCTGTTATGCATCCTGATTTAGCAGCAAGATATCAAGACATTAAAACCTATGTTGGTCAAGGTATTGAAGATCCCACAGCTTCAATCAACATTAGTACTACACTTTTTGGTTTACATGCTATGGTATTATCTGGTAAAACAGGAACTACCTATATCGATCCTTATACTAAAGACTTAAATGAGTATGTCGTTTATAAAAAATCAAATCTACGTTCTTCAAGATCTTTTACATGTGATGTTGAAGAGGCTCAAGGTTTTACAAATGCACCTTTAAGCTTAACAACTAAAGCAACAGATAGCAAGTTTAGAACCTATCGTTTAGCAATGGCATGCACTATTGAATATGCAGCTTACCACGTTACTGCAGCCGGTCTTGCTGCTGGAACTACAGCTCAAAAGAAAGCGGCTGTATTAGCAGCAATGGTTGTTTCCATGACTAGAATTAATGGAGTATATTTAAAAGATATGTCATTAACAATGCAATTAGTTGCTAATAATGATTCCATTATTTTTATAACTACGGATAGTTTTAGCAATACTGCGGCAAACAGTTTAATTAATGAAAGTCAAACAGTAATTGATGGCGCAATTGGATCCGCTAATTATGATATTGGACATACTGTTAGTACAGGTGGTGGTGGATTAGCACAAAGACCATGTGTATGTATCACAGGTTCAAAAGCTAGAGGTATTACAGGTTCGCCAGCACCAGTTGGAGACGCTTACGATATTGATTTTGTTGCCCATGAAATGGGACATCAATTTGGTGCTAATCATACTTTTGCAGGTGATGGTGGTAATTGTGCAGGAAACAGAAGTAATACTACGGCTGTTGAACCAGGAAGCGGAACGACTATTATGGCTTATGCTGGAATATGTTCTCCACAAGATGTACAACCAAATAGTGACGATCATTTTCATGCAGTGAGTTTAGCGGAGATGTTTTCACATATTACTGGTGCAGGAAATTGTGTTGCAGGAGTAGTAAACGGAAATAATCCTCCAGTAATTCCAGCTTTAACAAATTATACTATTCCTAATGGAACGCCATTTAGACTTACAGCAAACAATGTTACAGATGCTAATGGAGATGCATTAACGTATTGCTGGGAGCAAAATAATGGAACGTATGTTTCAAGTCCAATACCATCGGCAACATCTACAACAGGATCAAATTTCAGATCTTTTTCTCCAACCACATCACCAACTAGATTTTTCCCTAAATTCTCGGATGTTTTAGCTGGAAATTTAGTTCAACCATGGGAATTGTTACCAACAGTTGCAAGAACTATGGCATTTAGAGTAACCGTTAGAGACAACAGAACTCCAAATGGTGGTCAAACCGCTAGTTCAGATATGACTTTAACGTATGCAAGCGTTGGTCCATTTAGAATTACGAGTCCAGATGTTACCAATGCCTCATGGATACAAGGATCTCCTCAAACCATAACTTGGGATGTTGCAGGAACGACAGCAAATGGAATTAATACAGCAAATGTTAATGTTTTATTATCTACTGACGGAGGTGTTACTTTTGGAACTGTATTGGCAGCAAATACTGCTAATGATGGTTCATTAAGTATAGATGTTCCAAATGTTGCTGCTCCTTATTGTAGAATTATGATAGAAGCTGTTGGGAATGTATTTTATGCTCTTTCGAAATCCTTTTCAATTGGATATGTTGTTAATTCAGTAACCACATGTAATACTTATACGGCAAATCCAGGAACCGCTATTGCAGCTCAAACACCATTGTCCTATCAAATTTTAGGTTCTGTAAATGTTCCTGCTAATGTTGTTATTTCAGATTTAAATTTATCTGTAAATATTACACATACAAGAATAAACGATTTATATGTTGGATTGTTAAAACCTGGCGCAACTACAGTTGGAGAAATTAGATTAGTTTACCAACAGAGTTGTCCTACGTCAACAACGAGTAGTATGATCACTACCTTTGATGATAGTGGTGTAACTCTAGCTTGTGCAGGAATAGCAGGAAGCAATACCTACAGACCTCTAACTACATTGGATATTTATAATGGTCAAAGTTCATTAGGAGATTGGAGACTTGTTATTGCTGATGTTGTTGCTGCAAATAATGGAACATTAAATAGTTTTGCTGTAAATATTTGTTCTACAACAACTACAGAAACTTTAGCAACCGCTGCATTTGGATTAACTGATTTTGTTGTTTATCCAAATCCTAATAATGGAGATTTTAATATTAAATTTAATACTAATTCTTCTAATGGTGTTAAAGTATTGGTTCATGATATGAGAGGTAGAAGAATACTTGAGAATGATTTCACTAGCAGTGCTACTTTTAATGAAAACATTCATTTAAATAATGCACAATCTGGAGTTTACTTACTTACGGTTACTGATGGTGAAAGAAAAGAAGTTAAAAAGATTGTGGTGGAATAATAAATTCAAAGTTATATTTTAAATAAAAAGGCGAGAAGTAATTCTCGCCTTTTTATTTATTGTTCCGGGGCAATTTCAATGGTTAAACCATCAAGTTCTTCTGAGATAGCAATTTGGCAACCCAATCGAGAATTTTCTTTTACATGATACGCTTCAGTTAGCATAGCCTCTTCATCATCATTGCGTTCGGTTTGTAAAACATCATTTAACACATAACATTGACACGATGCACACATAGCCATTCCGCCACAAATACCAATAGTTCCTTCTTCGGCTAGTTCATACATCCTAATAAGCTCCATAATATTTAAGTTCATATCTGTTGGAGCTTGAACTTCATGCTTTATACCTTGACGGTCCGTAATTTTTATGGTGATATCTTGTGGCATGTTATTCTATCGATTTCACAACTGCTTTTTCAGCCTCTTTGCGTGTACCGTCAAAACCATCTACGCCAGAAACAGTAGTGTATTTCAATACATATTTTTTCCCTGGATTCATACGTTGATACACACTTTGTACCATTAAAGTGGCTTCGTGAAATCCGCAAAGAATTAATTTTAATTTTCCTGGATAAGTGTTTACATCACCAATAGCATAGATGCCGTTGATGTTGGTTTGGTAATCTAATGCATTGTTTACTTTGATGGCGTTTTTTTCAATTTCCAAACCCCAATTGGCTATCGAACCTAATTTTGGAGTTAATCCAAAAAGTGGAATAAAATAATCAGTTTCAATTTTTTCTTGAATACCGTTTTTATCTATAGTAATTGCTGTTAGTTTTTTATCTCCATGAAGAGAAACTAATTCTGCTGGTGTTATTAAATTTACCAAGCCTAATTTTTTATATTCTTGTAATTTCTCAACGGAATCTAATGCACC
The DNA here is from genome assembly GCA_943328505.2 of Rhizobium sp. Q54. GTDB lineage: Bacteria > Bacteroidota > Bacteroidia > Flavobacteriales > Flavobacteriaceae > Flavobacterium. The sequence goes on from CALQAH020000004.1 coordinate 27,036, forward strand.
GCGAAATTCATTTCGTCTATGAATTAATGTCACACTTGAAGCTACATCAGCTAGATAAATACTCCAGTCCAATGCCGAATCACCTCCGCCAGCAATTACAATTTTTTTATCTCTAAAAAGTTCAGGGTCTTTTACAAAATATTCAACCCCTTTATCTTCAAAGAAATTAATAGTGTCAAGAATGGGTTTTCGAGGTTCAAAACTCCCTAATCCACCTGCTATTGCAACAGCATTTGCATGATGTTTAGTCCCTTTATTGGTGGTTACTATAAAAGTTCCGTCGTCTAATTTGTCAATGGTTTCGGCATTTTCATTCAAAGTAAATCCAGGTTGGAATTGTTTGATTTGTTCCATTAAATTAGACACCAAGTCGCCTGCTAATATATCTGGAAACCCGGGTATATCGTAGATTGGTTTTTTGGGATACAATTCAGACAATTGTCCGCCAACTTGAGGTAAAGCGTCTATAATATGACATCTTAATTTTAATAAACCCGCTTCAAAAACAGCAAAAAGGCCAGTAGGTCCAGCACCGATTATTACTATATCTGTTTCAATCATTCTTTAAGCAATATTAACAACCGTTTCAATTTGTGGTGCGTACTTTTTAATAGTAGTCTCCACTCCGGCTCTAAGCGTCATTTGGTTTACACTACAACCGGTACAAGCACCTTCAAAACGCACTTTTACATGTTTTTCATCATCAATTGAAACCAAACTTATATCTCCACCATCTGAATTCAAAAACGGTCTGATTTCTTGTAGTGCTTTTTCGATATTTAAGGTTAATTCTTCGTGTGTCATAATTTGATTGTTAGATTATTAGACTTGCTTAGACTTGCTTAGACATATTAGATTTTTTCAACAAATCTAATTTTCTACGTTGTCTAACCTTCTAAGTTGTCTGCTTTTTTACGGCGGAACATCCAGCCATTGTTGTTATTTTGATGGCTTCAGTTGGTGCAAGGTTTTCATTTCTTTTTACCGTTTCTTCTACTACATTTCGAGTAATTTCTTCGAATACTTTTTCTAACGGTGAAGCAGTTTGTAAAGCAGCTGGGCGTCCATAATCTCCTGCTTCACGAATACTTTGTACCAAAGGTACTTCGCCTAAAAAGGGCACATTCAAATCTTCCGCAAGATTTTTTGCGCCTTCTTTTCCAAAAATATAATATTTGTTGTTGGGTAATTCTTCTGGCGTGAAATACGCCATGTTTTCAATAATTCCCAATACGGGAACATTAATACTGTCTGACATAAACATGGATACTCCTTTTTTGGCATCTGCCAAAGCTACTGCTTGTGGAGTGCTCACTACAACTGCTCCCGTAATAGGTAATGATTGCATTATTGATAAATGAATATCACCTGTTCCTGGAGGTAAATCGATTAACATAAAATCCAATTCGCCCCATGCGGCATCAAAAATCATTTGGTTCAAAGCTTTGGAAGCCATTGGTCCACGCCAAATAACAGCTTGACTTGGTGCTGTGAAAAATCCGATAGAAAGAATTTTAATTTCGTAGCTTTCTACAGGTTTCATTTTGGATTTACCGTCTACTTCAATAGAAATTGGTTTTTCGTTTTCAACGTCAAACATGATTGGCATGGATGGTCCGTAAATATCGGCATCCAAAATACCAACAGAGAAGCCCATTTTCGCTAAGGTTACTGCTAAGTTTGCTGTAACCGTTGATTTCCCAACACCTCCTTTTCCAGAAGCTACAGCGATGATATTTTTTATTCCAGGAATATTTTTTCCTTTGATTTGATTTGGATTTTCTGGCGCTTCTACTTTGATATTCACTTTCACTTTTACCTCTGGTGAAAACTGTTCGTGAATTAGCTTTTTGATATCGTCTTCCGCACGTTTTTTGATGTGCATCGCTGGAGTATGTATCACCAAATCCACTACCACTTCATCTCCAAAAGTAATTACATTAGTGACAGCACCACTTTCAACCATGTTTTTTCCTTCGCCAGCAATAGTTATGGTCTCTAGTGCTTTTAGGATTTCTTTTCTGTCTAATTTCATCGTATTGAATCTTCTGATTTTCAGTTATCTTTATTTAAACTGATTTTAGATTGCAAAGATAGTGAAGAAGACACAAAGTCCCAAAGTTTCAAAGTTTATAGATAAATAATTATGTGTTTTTATTTTAATCAATAGCAATTACAAATCCATAATTGGCGTCCAAAAATGTTTCTCAAAATCCTGAATCTGATTATCAATCACAAGAACTCCTTCGTTTTCTAGCAATTGCTGCATGAGATTTGTTCCATCAAAGTGATGTTTGCCAGTTAATAATCCTTTTCGGTTGACCACTCGATGTGCTGGAATATCGTCTCTATTATGACAATTATTCATTGCCCAACCTACCATTCTAGCTGAGCGAGCAGTTCCCAATGCTTTGGCAATGGCGCCATAGGAAGTGACTTTGCCTTCAGGGATTTGTCGTGCTATTTTATAAACTCTTTCAAAGAAATTATCTTCCATTTAAAAATAGTATTTTATGACATTTACTAAAGTAATTAAAGCAACAATTCCAGTAATTGATCCAATTATTGTATTCATATTTCTAATAAAATAATCGGTTTTGGATTTCATTTTGTTGAAGAAAACAACGTAACAATAGAAAATAATAAAAGAACCGCTAACCGTTCCAAAAACAAAACTAAAAATGGAAAGAGCATCAAACGAAAAAACTTTAAACGAAGCCAAGGTTACACTGACAAAAACATAATATGGAATAGGGAAAAAGTTAATAGCCGAAATTAGCATTCCTATAAAAAAACGACTTTTTTTACTTTTAATTTGAAGTGTACTATCCTTTTGTGGATTTTGTTTTTTGGCAAATCCTAAAAAATAAATTGACAAAACAGAAAATATAATTAACCCAATTTCTCGAAGTAAAACAATAACTTCTTTATGATTATTAATGTATTGTGCAAAAAGAACTGAAATATAAGTTTGAAAAAATATAACAACTAAAGTGCCAAAAACAAAAAGCATGGCTCGATTTTTTCCATCGTTTATACTGGTTTTTGCTGCGGTCATATTGATTAATCCAGGAGGAAAAATTCCAATAACAGCTGCAAGTAAGCCAGATAAAAAGGAAATAAATAAAGTCATTTATTTGATTTTGAAACGAATATAAGTAATTGCTTTGTTTATTTCTAAATATTGATTTTCATAAAATGTTTGAATAGCAGTAACTTCCTGTGGCGAACCTTCATTTTTATATACATTATGATTGGCATACAATACTTCATGACCTTCACCGTGAAGTAGTCCTAATGTATAACCATGCATAAATTCACTGTCTGTTTTTAGATTGATGATGCCGTCAGGTTTTAGTATTTTTTTATACAATTGCAAAAACTCTGAGTTGGTCATTCGGTGTTTGGTTCGTTTGTATTTTATTTGTGGATCTGGAAATGTAATCCAAATTTCGTCTACTTCGTTTTTATCAAAAATAAAATTGATTAATTCAATTTGTGTTCTTACGAAGGCTACATTATTCATCCCAGTTTCGACTGCCGTTTTTGCACCACGCCAAAAACGAGCACCTTTTATATCAATACCAACAAAGTTTTTATTTGGATATTTTTCGGCTAAACCAACAGAATATTCGCCTTTTCCACAACCTAATTCTAAAATTAACGGATTGTCATTTTTGAAAAATTCGGAATTCCATTTGCCTTTTAATAGAAATTCTCCAGAAACGACTTCTTCCCTTGTTGGTTGGAAAACATTCGTAAATGTTTCGTTTTCTTTAAATCGTATTAACTTATTTTTACTTCCCACAAATTTAATTTTTTGGTAAAATTAAGGAAATATAAAAGAAGCCAAATGTTTTTAGCTTGCAACTTGATAATTATGTAAATTCACTTCATGGAATCACCAAAAAAAAACATACTTGTTGCGCCATTAAATTGGGGTTTGGGTCATGCCACGCGTTGTATTCCGATAATTCGAGAGTTAGAAAAAAATGGATTCCATCCCATTCTGGCCTCCGATGGAATAGCGTTAAAAATGCTTCAAAAAGAATTTCCCCATTTGTTAACCTTAGAATTACCTTCGTATCATATTGAGTATGCCAAAAAAGGGGAGGATTTTAAATGGAAATTAATTAAAAATAGCTCCAAAATTATTAAGGCAATTTTTAGTGAAAAGAAAATTGTCAAACAATGGGTAGTTGATTTTAAATTGCAAGGTATTATTTCGGACAATCGATGGGGTGTTTATAGCAATAAGATTCCAACTGTTTTTATTACGCATCAATTGAATGTGTTATCTGGAAAAACTACTTGGATTTCAAGTAAATTACACCAACACTTTATTAAAAAATATACGGAGTGTTGGGTTCCCGATTTTAAAGAAGATTGGTCTCAAGATTTAGATGGTAAACTTAACTTAACTGGAAAATTAGGGCATTTAAAAAAAACAGATTTAAAATTAAATTATATTGGTCCACTAAGTCGATTTGTGAAAAAAGAAGTGTCAATTAAATATGATTTGATGGTTATTCTATCTGGGCCAGAACCACAAAGAACATTATTAGAACAAAAATTAAAAACAGAAGTTCGGCTTTTTAAAGGGAATGTGGTTTTCATAAAAGGAGTTCTAGAAGAAAAGCAAAAAACGGAGCAGATTGAAAATTGTTGCTATTACAATTTCATGACATCAACTCAACTTGAACAGACCTTTAACGAAAGTGCTATAGTATTATGTCGTTCGGGGTACACTACTGTTATGGATTTAGTAAAACTGAATAAAAAAGCATTTTTTATACCAACACCAGGGCAATTTGAACAGGAATATTTAGCGAAGCGATATAAAAGAGATGGATTGGTTCCTTTTGCAAAGCAAGATGATTTTAGAATTGAAAATCTATTTGAAGTTCCTTTGTACAAAGGATTACCACAAAGTAAAAATGAGATTGATTGGGAACAATTATTTTTGCTTTTCAAGAGTGAATGAAAATTCGGAACCTTTTCCAAATTCACTCTCAATGTAAATTTTTTCTTGGTGTGCTTCTACAATATGCTTAACAATAGAAAGCCCAAGACCTGAACCACCTTCACTTCTGGCCCCACTTTTATCAACTCGGAAGAACCTTTCAAACAAGCGTGGGATGTTGTGTTTTTCAATACCTTCCCCATTGTCAGTAATTCTAACAATTATTTTATTGTCAACCAAATCTTCTATGGAAACTTCTGAAGTGCCATTTTCTTTTCCATATTTGATGGAATTTACGATCAAATTGGTTAATAATTGTTGTATTTTTTCTTTGTCAGCAAATACATTGATTGGTTTATTGTGTTTTCTGTCGAACATTAAAATAATATTCTTTTTATCTGCATTCATTTCAAGTAAATCGAATACACTTTGTATTAGTTCGACTATATCAAAATTGGTAAAATCCAGATTCAAATCGCCCATTTCAAGCTTGGCAATCATGTCTAAATCTTCAACAATATAGATTAATCGTTCTACACCTTTTTCCGCTCTTTCGAGGTATTTTTTTCTGATTTTTTTATCATCCATCGCGCCATCTATTAGCGTTGAAAGATAACCTTGTACTGTAAATAATGGTGTTTTTAGTTCATGTGAAACATTGCCTAAAAATTCGCGTCGGTATTCTTCACGAACCTTTAATGATTCGATTTCTAGTTTTTTATCCGTGGCAAATTGCTTTACTTGCTTGGTTAAAGTTGCCATGTCAGTTGTGATGGGTTGACTTCTAAACGTTGTTGATTCTAGAAGTGAAACATCATCATATATTTTTTTAACACCTCTATAAATAAAGTGTTCCACCCGATATTGGATTAACAAAAAAGAAAAGAATGCTGTGATAACAGCAAAAGCAGCTAAAAGATTCCAAGAAATTTCAAGAAACAAATAAAGAAGTATCGCTAATATACTAGAAGAAGAAACTGTAATATAAAGCGATGAAAGTAAAGCAAATAAATATGTTTTTTTGAATTTAATCTTCATCTATACTTCTAACTTATATCCTACACCTTTAATGGTTTTGAATAAATCATCGCCAATTTTTTCACGGAGTTTGCGAATATGAACATCGATAGTTCTTCCACCTACTACAACTTCATTACCCCAAACTTTATCTAAAATCTCCTCTCTTTTAAAAACTTTTCCAGGTTTTGAAGCTAATAAATAAAACAATTCAAATTCTTTTCTTGGGAGACGAATTTCAACACCGTCTTTAACAATCTTATATTCTTCACGATTGATTTCTATTCCAGACACATTGAGTGTTTCTGAATTAGAATCTTCCGACTTTAATCGTCGTAATAATGCCTTTACTTTACTCACCAATAATTTTGGTTTAATTGGTTTGGTAATGTAATCATCGGCACCAGCATCAAATCCAGCAACTTGAGAATAGTCTTCGCTTCTCGCAGTTAAAAAAGTAATGATAACATTGGCTAATTCAGGAATTTTTCTAATGTTTTCACAAGCTTCCATGCCATCCATTTCTGGCATCATGACATCCATGATGATGAGTTGTGGCAACTCTTTTTTGGCTTTGGCAACAGCTTCTCTTCCATTGGTTGCAGTAACTATTTGATAGCCTTCCTGCGCAAGATTATATCCTACTATTTCTAGGATATCTTGTTCGTCATCAACCAATAAAATCTTTATGTCTTTTTTTTTCATAGGAACAAAAGTTTCTGCTTTTCGATTGTAAATATAAGCATATAAAAATAGCTAAAATCGTCTTAACTGTAATTTAATCTCTTAACATTTACGTAATAATTACAAAACATAATGATAAAACACAAGTAACTTAGACTTTACATTAAGGTGGTTTCTTTGCAAAAAATTAAATCATAGTTTATGAAATTTAAATTATCGTTACTTGTTTTATTGATTAGTGTACTTGGTTTTTCCCAAAACAAAGGAACAATCACAGGAATACTAACTGACAAAGAATCGAACAATCAACCTTTACCATTTGCAAATGCTGTGATAAAAGGCACAAACATTGGAGTTACTACCGATGAAACAGGTAAATACACAATTGCAATTGCACCTGGAGAATATATAATTGAATTTAGCTTTATTGGATACGAAAATATAGAAGAAAAAGTGGTTGTTGTGGCTGGAGAAACTCTTACCATTAATAAAGTAATGGGTTCTGGAGGTTATCAATTAAAAGATGTTGTAGTTCAAAATACCGTAAGTAGAGAGAAAGAAACTGCATTATTGAAAGATCAAAAAAACGCAGTTGAAATCAAACAAAGTATTGGTGCACAAGAGTTGTCAAGAAAAGGTGTTAGCGATGTTGAAGAAGGTTTAACAAAAATTACAGGGATTACAAAAGTTGGCTCAAGAGGATTGTTTGTTAGAGGTTTGGAAGACCGATATAACAATTTATTGATAAACAATCTTGCAGTTCCATCCAATAATCCTTTTAAAAAGATAATTCCTTTGGATTTAATCCCAACTGATGTTGTGAGTATTATTGAAACCTATAAAACTTTTAATCCTAATATATATGGAGATTTTGCTGGAGCTACCTTTAATTTAGTAACTACTACAAAACCTGCTAAAAACATTACAAAAGTTAGTTTCGGTGCTGGTTTTACTACGAATAATAATTTACGAGATTTTTATACTTCAAAAAATGTAAAATCTACGAAAGGATTTTTTGGTTTTTCAGGGAATGATAGTGATTTACCATCTGAATTTGGCTCAACGCCTTATCCTCCAGTTACTTTAAGTACTAGTACTGCTGTAAATGCCTTTAATAGTGGATTTGAAATTGAAAAAAGTCAAAGCCCATTAAATACAAGTTATGGTATTTTGCATGCAGAAAAATTCACAATTAAGAATAATAAATTGAGTTATCTAATTTCCTTAAACTTTGACAATTCGTATAATTTCAGAAAAGGTGCTGATAGAACGTTACAAGCTGGAAATTCAATAATATTCAACAATAATTTTCAAACATCAGTATATGAATATAAAACAAATATTTCATCTATTATGGGTTTAAATTATTCAACTGATAGATTGAATTTGTCTACAACATTATTGTATTTAAAATCTACTAATAGTCAAATTATTGACCAATTAGGGTATCAAAATAATCAACAAGATGTTACTAATTATTTGATTAGAACCAATCAATTGGATGAATCAGATTATTTAAATGGACAGTTATTTGGAGAGTATTTTTTAACTCCAAATAAAAATCACAGTATTAAAGGTGGTTTTTCACTTGCGAAAACAGCATATAATCAGCCAGATAGAAATTCGTATCAAGGTTCTCAAGTTTCGGAAACAGAAGTTAACACGAGTTATGGAGGAAATAATTTCTTGAGACAATATCTTGATATCAACAGTAAATTGTTTACCTCGGCATTTGGAGAATACAATTTTAATTTTGGGAAAGGACACAAGCTTTCTGTTGGATATAACGGTAATCACAATTTAACAATTTCTAAATATCGTTTCATCCAAACTATTAAAAACTTTAATACCAATTCAAATATTGTAATTAATCCTTTTGAATTAGACACTCAAATCACAAATGATTTATTAGCTTTCGAAATTTCATTCCAAGAAGCGAGTAATGCCAACTGGAAAGCAAAATTGGAAGAGACAATTAATGCTGGTTATGCCAATTTATTTTATAAAATTTCTGAAAAGCTAGACGTGAATTTAGGTGCTCGTTTTGAAAAATATGATCGAATTACAAAATATAAGGACATTGGAAGCTTTGACCAAAATTATAAAAAAATAAAAGATGATGATGTTTATTTTTTACCATCGGTAAACTCTAAATATGCTTTAAATGAAAATTCAAATGTTCGTTTTGCTGGTTCGATAACATATACAAAACCCGTAATTATGGAGTCTTTCCCAATATCGATTGTAAATCCTGACGGGACAGTTTTTCAAGGAAATCCCTATTTGAAAAATAGTAAGAACATCAATTTTGATTTAAAGTATGAAGTTTTTCCAACATCTAAAGAAATGTTTGCAGTTGGTGTATTTGGTAAAAGTATCGACAATCCTATTGAAAGAACTTTTATTGCCAATCCAGGAACAACGATTGTGTCTTTTTTAAATTCTAACAAAGCGTCATTATATGGAGTAGAAGCTGAAATGATTTTAGATTTAGCTAGAATTTCTAAATCATTAAAAGATTTTTCTTGGGGATTCAATACTTCGATTATGCAAACAAAGGTTACTGTTCCAAATACAGTTATTAATCCTTCTGGAAATATTGGGCAAAGTATCGAAACACATAGAAGTAGAGAACTTCAAGGTGCATCAAAATGGTTAATCAATTCTGATTTAAAGTACCAATTCAATTTAAAAGAAAACTGGTCTAACACGCTTTCTCTTGTTTATTCTGTTTTTGGAAAACGTATTTATAGCGTTGGAACTGCGGGAATTGATCATATTTATGAATTACCTGTGAGTAAATTAGATCTTGTTTTAGCAAGTAAACTAACAAAGCACATTGATTTAAAATTAGCGGTAGATAACATTTTAAATCCAAGGATAAAACAAGAGTTAGGAAGTGATAATGTTGGAATATTCGCAGGTAGTAGCCCAATAATTCAAGACTTTAAAAGAGGAGTTGGATTTTCATTCAACCTAGCGTACACTTTTTAATACTACATAAAATAATATGGAAAGGCAACATTTATTGTTGCCTTTTTTTTAACATTACTTTTCTTTAGGTTACTTTTTATTAACAAAAAAATAAATCTTGATTAACTATTTGTTAATTTTTAATTAACGCCAATTGTAAGTATTTAAAAGACATTTGCTCAAACAAAATAACTATTAAAATCAAAAAAATGAAAAAATTAGTATTAAGCTTGGCTATTATGAGTGCACTTTTCACAGGATGTTCTAGTGATGACGAAAGTGATAATGTTATTGTTCCTCAAACAGGTGAAATAACAGGTGACATAACCGTTAGTAAAACTTATGCCTTTGGGAATTATACTTTGAAAGGTATTGTTAAAGTAAAATCAGGTGTTGTTTTGACTTTTGATCCAGGTAGTACCATTACATGTGACAAATTAACAGGAGATAATGCATTATTAGTTGAAAATGGTGGAAAACTTATAATTAACGGAACAGATTCTGCACCAGTTATCTTTACAGAGATTTCTAAAATTCCAGGTTCTTGGGGTGGAATTATTATGTATGGAGATGCGCCAGCTAAAGTATTAGGTGGAGGACCAAGTGCAACATCGGAAGATGGATTGTCGTATACTTATGGTGGAACTAACGCTGCACATAATGGTGGTAGTTTACTTTATGTAAGAGTTGAATATGCTGGAAAAAAATTAGCGGATGGAACAAAAGAATTAAATGGGTTTTCATTCTATTCAGTTGGTTCAGGTACAGTTTTAGACCATTTGGTTTCATACAAAGGAGCAGATGATGGGTTTGAATTTTATGGTGGAACGGTAAGTTTAACCAATGCTATTTCTTATGGAAATTACGATGATTCTTTTGACTGGCAAGATGGATGGCAAGGGCAAAACAACACCAACTGGTTAGCCTATCAAGAAGTTAAAGGAAACTTTGGTATTGAAGTTGAAGCATCTACAAATAATAATGATTTTTTCCCTAAGTTTACTAACGTAACTTTAAAAAGAGCTGCAGGTTGTACTCCTGAAGTTGCAGGAGATATTCAAATAGATGCAATTCAATTCAAGAAAAATGGTAATGGTGATTTCAGTAATGTTATAATTGATGGATACACTACATATACTGAAGGAGCAAATACATATCAAGGTGCAGCTGTAAAAATTCAAGATGCTGATACTAATACGAATCAAGTAAGTGGTTCAAAAATAAAATTGACTAATGTTAAGATTACAAATACTGCTCAGGAAATAGCTGGTGCGGGTGTATTAGTAGTTGCGTTTCCAACTGGACAATATGCAACGAGTACAACAGCAACAGGGGCAAGTTTGGCTCCAGGTGCATGGGCAACTGTAAGTGGTGTTAATTTAATTCAATAATTAATTGTCATAAAAAAAAGGGCTATTTGCATTTGCAAATAGCCCTTTTTTTACTTTTAATAAGTTACTAGTTCTTTAATGCTATAGCATTCTGATTGCCTTTTTTAACAGCTACAATTTGATTATTTGAAAAATCAACTTCTCTAACCGCTACATTGTTTGTATAATAAATCCATTTGCCAGATTTAATACCATTACTATATTCAGCAATTGAAGTAATGGCTCCACTTGCATCATAAGTCATCCATTTACCGTCTAGTTTTCCATCTTTAAAATAACCTACTTGCTGAATGTTACCATTATCATAATGGTAGGTTGCTTTTACCAATTGACCTTCAGCTTCAAGAACAGGTTTAGCGCTTTGACTAAAACCAATTCCAGATATCAATAAAACAACTAATGCTACAAGATTTTTCATAATTTGGAAATTTAAATTAATAATACAATAACAAATATATACATTATTTTACAATAAAAAAACTTTTTGGTAACAATTTGGTAACATTAACATTTTTAACCTTTTCCTCTGATAATTAAAACGCTTGTTTATTTTTTGTTTTGTGAAGTACATCAATAAGATATTGACCTAGTTCATGTTAAATTTTGGAACTTTGGTACAGTAATTGAAATAAATTTTATACTTTTACAAAACCAAATCGTTATGATGGCTAAAAATTACTTTTATATTACACTTTTATTGCTTTCATTTATTTCCTTTAGTAGCAATGCTCAAGAAAGCAAACCACAGCCTAGAACTCTAGAAACCACTATTGATGGTTTGAGTTTCTATCCAAATCCTGTAAGTAATGGTAAAATTTATATTACTTCAAAATCTACTTTAGATAAAGAGATTACCATTTTTGATGTCCTTGGAAAAAAAGTAATGCAAACTACGATAACTTCTAAAGAGTTAAATATTACTTCAATTCCTCCTGGAGTTTACATCATAAAAATTCGCGAAGGAGAAGCTACTGCCACTAGAAAACTAATTGTCAGGTAGTTAATTCTCAAATAAATACTTAATCCTTAACCTTTTTTTTACGTACTTTTTTTCTACAAACAAAATTTGTGCGTATCTTTGTTGCCTAATTAAATTTAAAAAAATGAAAAAACTTTACTCTTTATTACTTTTGGCGTTAACTACTGTGTCTTTTGGGCAAGTTTTCACCGATAATTTTAACTATGCTGACATTTCCTTATTAACAGACAATGGATGGGCTTTAACAGGTACTTCTGTAGTAGAGCCTATCGATGTTGGAACTTCTAACGGACTTCTTTACACAGGTTATAATACTACTGCAGGTAATGCAGCACGTTTGGACAACAACGGGCAGGATCTAAACAAAGTATTCACTACGCCAGTAACTACCGGAACACTTTATTATTCATTTTTAGTGAATGTGGCTTCTGGAGATGCAGGATATTTTACACATCTTGGTAACGGAACAAATTTTGTTGCAAGAGTTTTTGTAAAGCCATCAGCAAATGCTGGAAAAATTAATTTTGGTATCTCTAATACAGGCACAGCTTCTTTTGCTGGTGTTCCAACAGATTTTGATATAAACACAACCTATTTAATAATTGTTAAATATGATGTTTCTACAACTGGAGCTGCAAGTATTTGGGTGAAAGCTGCTGGAGTTCCAACAACTGAAGCTACTGCTGGAGCACCAGAACATTCTACTTCTGCCTCTGGACAAGCGAATATTGCTGCTGTTTATTTACGCCAGTATGCTGCTACTCAAAATATCACACTTGATGAGATTAAGGTATATTCAACTTGGTTTGGAACTACACCTTGTGCACTAACGTTAAATGCTGAATCCGTTGCCTGTGATAATATAACACCTGCAATTGACACTTATACAGCAACAATACCTTTTACTGGAGGAAATACAGGAACCTATAATTTAGCAACTAATTTTGGAACTATAGGTGGCGATAATCCATCTACCACAGCAACTGGAAATATTACAATTTCTGGAATTACAGAAGGAGTAAATGTTACTTTAACGGTTACAGGAACATGTGGTTTTACAAAACTTGTTGCTGCACCTGTATGCAAACCAGTTAATCCATTACCTTTCAGTGAGTCTTTTCCTTATACAATAGGAAATTCTTTAAATGGAGAGCAAAAATGGACGGCTGTAAATACAGGAGATAATATTTTAATAACTACAGGAAATCTTACTTACACTGGAATTACTTCTTCGGGGAACTCAATTACATGGGTTGGTATTGGCGCTGAATCAAGAACTCTTTTTACAGATACTACTACGGGTACTATTTATGCATCATTTATTGCAACAGCATCTGACTTAGCTAATATTACAACTGATTTAGCAAACACTTATTTTGCTGTATTTACGGATGCTACAGGAGCATCAACTAATGCTAGAGTTTGGATTAGAAAAAATGGAACGCAATACCAATACGGATTAGGAACTGGTTCAACTGCGACAGATTGGGATGCTACATTATACAATGCAAATGACATACAGTATGTTGTTTTAGGATATGACTTTTCAGATAATACATTAAAATTATTTATCAATCCAACGGTTGGTGGTTCAGCGGCTCCAACAATTGCTGTAACTCCATCAGCTCCTTATACTAGTATAGGTGGATTTTTGTTCAGACAAGATACAAATACTACAACTCCAACCATGATAGTGGATGAATTAAGAGTTACTTTAACGCCAAACTTTACTTTAGGTTTACAATCTAATACTATAGCTGGTCTTAACGTATATCCAAACCCAGTTTCAAACGGGAAACTATACATCACTTCAGATAGTGGTGCTGATAAAACAGTTGCTATCTATGATGTTTTAGGAAAACAAGTAATGGCTACAGCTTTAACTAACGACGTTGTGAACGTTAGCGCTTTAAACGCTGGAGTTTACATTGTTAAAGTTACTGAAGCTGGAAATACTGCTACAAGAAAATTAGTTATAAGATAATTAATTTCAAACAATATTAAAAAAGCTCCCCGCCATGGCGGGGAGCTTTTTTATTTTATACTACTTTTGTAAAAAAATTATTTTTGATAACTACTCAAGACATATTTACCATTTCCAGCCAAAAGCAATTTGAAAAAATGGCCTTGAAAGTTTTTCGTTTTCAATATGAGAACAATCCCGTTTATCAAGAGTTTTGTAATTTTTTAAAGGTGGAGAAAGGCAATGTAAAATCGTTGGAACAAATTCCTTTTTTACCCATACAGTTTTTCAAATCCCATGAAGTGCTTTCAAGCCCTAATCCCATTCAAGAAACGTTTGTAAGTAGTGGCACAACAGGAATGATAACCAGCAAACATTTAGTTACTGATGTATCACTTTATGAATCGAGTTATAAAAATGCCTTTTCGGAATTTTATGGCAACATCGAAGATTACGCTGTTTTAGCTTTGTTGCCTTCCTATTTGGAACGTGAAGGCTCGTCTTTGATTTATATGGTTAAAGATTTAATTGCCCTTTCAAACAATGGAAATAGCGGATTTCATCTGAATGATTATGACGCTTTAATTGCCAAACTCATTGATTTGGATGCTTCAGGACAAAACGTGCTTTTAATAGGTGTAACCTACGCTTTATTGGATTTAATAGAACTACATAATTTCCAATTACAAAACACCATTATCATGGAAACGGGTGGCATGAAAGGCAAACGCAAAGAAATGATACGAGAAGAATTGCATGAAATACTGTGTAAAGGCTTTGGTGTGACAAGTATTCATTCCGAATATGGAATGACCGAATTATTATCGCAAGCCTATTCATTAGGCAATGGAATTTTTGAATGCCCCAATTGGATGAGCATCCTTATTCGCGACACCGAAGATGCGTTGACTTATGTAACACTCGGTAAAACGGGAGGAATAAACGTCATTGATTTAGCCAATATCAATTCATGTTCGTTTATTGCAACACAAGATTTAGGTAAAAAATATCCCAACAATTCCTTTGAAGTATTGGGGCGTTTTGATAATTCCGATATTCGAGGTTGTAATTTGATGGTGATTTAAGAATTCTTTCACCACATAATATACATAAGATTTTTTAAGTCATAAAGATTTTATATGACTTTGTTTTCTTTTGTGCCTTATGTGGTTAATTATTTTACAGTTAAATAATTCTCAAAACAAAATAATTCTTCTTTCCACTTTGTAATAACACAAATTGATTGTTGATTAAATCATTTGAAGTTAACTGAAATTCTTCGTTAACTTTGGTTTTATTTACCGATATTGAATTGGCAGTCAAAGCACGTCTTGCCTCTCCATTGGATTTAAAAAAACCTGATTTTTCGTTTAATACAGATACAATTTCAATACCGTTTACAATCTCGCTTTTTGCAACTTCTGCTTGTGGTACACCATCAAAAACTTCTAAAAAAGTAGCTTCATCAAGGTTTTTTAAATCATCGGCTGTAGCATTTCCAAACAATATATTCGAAGCTTGAATGGCTTTCTCTAATTCGTTTGCGCCATGAACAAATGTGGTAACTTCTTCGGCTAAACGTTTTTGCAACACTCGTAAATGTTGGGCTTCATGATGTTCAGCAATCAAACCTTCAATCGTATTTTTATCTAAAAAAGTAAAAATCTTAATGTATTTTTCAGCATCAATATCGGTTGTGTTTAACCAAAATTGATAGAATTTATACACTGAAGTTTTATCGGCAGTTAACCAAACATTTCCACCTTCCGATTTTCCAAATTTTGATCCATCGGCTTTAGTAATTAAAGGACAAGTCATGGCAAATGCTTTTGCACCTTCGCCATTCATTCTGCGCACAAGTTCGGTTCCAGTGGTAATATTTCCCCATTGGTCAGAACCTCCCATTTGTAACAAACAGTTGTATGTTTTATATAAATGATGAAAATCATAGCCTTGAATTAATTGATATGTAAACTCTGTAAAACTCATTCCTTCACCGTCAGCACTTAATCGTTTTTTTACCGAATCCTTTGCCATCATGTAGTTTACGGTAATGCGTTTGCCCACATCGCGCGCAAAATTGATAAAAGAAAAATCTTTCATCCAATCGTAATTGTTTACTAAAATTGGGGCATTGGCAGCCGTAGAATTGAAATCTAAAAACCGAGATAAAACGGCTTTTATTCCTGCAACATTTTTATCTAAAGTGGCTTCGTTAAGTAAATTTCTTTCATCCGATTTTCCAGAAGGATCACCAATCATTCCTGTTGCACCTCCAACCAAAGCAATTGGTTTGTGTCCACATTTTGCAACATGAACCAATAAAATTATAGGAACCAAGTTTCCAATATGTAACGAGTCACTTGTTGGGTCAAATCCAATATAAGTGGTTGTCATTTCTTTTAAAAGTTGCTCTTCCGTTCCAGGCATCATATCGTGCACCATGCCACGCCATTGCAATTCTTCAACTAAATTCTTCATGTTTTTAACAAATTTAAACAAAGATAACAATTCAAGGTACAATGTCAATGACAATTTCAAAGTCAAAAATAAATTTTATAATTTTAGATTAACTGCGTGGTTTTGTGGCTTCAGACCAAAATCCTATCTTTACAAAATGATATTAGTTACAGGCGGAACAGGATTAGTTGGAGCACATTTACTTTTGCATTTGATAGAGAATGGTGAATCTGTTCGGGCTATTTATAGAAATACCGCTACTATTGAAAAAACAAAATCGCTATTTGATCAACATCAAAAACAAAATTTATTTCAGCTAATTAATTGGGTTAAAGCAGATATATTGGATGTTCCTTCACTAACATTAGCTTTTGAAAACATTGAATTTGTTTACCATTGTGCTGCCGTAATTTCATTTGACCCAAAAGATGAAAACGTACTTAGAAAAGTAAATATTGAAGGCACAGCGAATATTGTTAATTTTTGTATTCATAATAAGATCAAAAAACTTTGTTATGTAAGTTCCATTGCAACACTTGGCGATCTAGCACAAAATGAAATTATTCTATCTGAAACATCTGAATGGAATCCGGAAATATACCATAGCGATTATGCCATTTCTAAATATGGTGCTGAACTTGAAGTTTGGCGTGGCTTTCAAGAAGGATTGCCAGTAGTAATTGTAAACCCTGGAGTTATATTAGGTTCGACTATTTGGAAAGAAGGTAGTGGTGCTATTTTTGTTAAAGTTAAAAGAGGACTTTCGTTTTATACTAAAGGACAAACAGGCTATGTAGGTGTAAATGATGTTGTAAAAGTGATGACTAAACTTATGCAAAGTGAAATATCAGGAGAACGCTTTTCGATGATTTCTGAACATTTAACCTACGAAAAAATCATTAAAGTCATTGCCGAAAAAGTTAAAAAAACACCGCCAAAATATTATGCAAAGCCATGGTTTACTGGAATCATATGGCGAATAGATTGGGTTTTTTCAACTTTTTTTGGTACAAAAAGAAGGATGTCAAAATATGCAGCAACAACTATTCATACTGTTGATAGCTATAGTAGTGATAAAATAAAAAATGCTTTGAATTTTGAATTTCAAAGCATTGATGCTGTTTTAAATACTATAATTGATTAATTATTGTACTTGAGGTTCTTCTGAATCTAAAGTGTTAGTGCTAAATTTTGGAATAACTTTTTCACCCTTCTTTTTCATCAATGTATCCAGTTTATTGCTTTCATTCTGTAACCTGTCTTTTACTTTTTCAAACATTTTTTTATAATTTTTCACATCAGAAGCATAATACTTGTTGTTTTGTAAAAATTGTATACTATCAATTTTATATTTTTTATAAATGTATTGACTAATGTTGATAATGTTGTCTGAATTGGATATATTTTGAGACTTTATAGATTCTAAAAGCGATAAATCATATAAAATATCTACCATTACATCTTCGTCTATTTGTTTTTCAGGTTTCTCAATGACAGTGTTTTGGCAACCCAAAATTGTTGCAATAAAACAAAGTGTTACTAGTATTTTTTTCATCTTTATCTTTTATTATCTATCAAAAAGCATACGTTTACCGACAGGAATATCTTTTACTTTAAAATTTTGATATACCAATTGTCCGTTTACAAAAGTGTGTGTTATTCGGGATTTAAAATTATATCCTTCAAATGGTGACCAACCACATTTTGCTAAAATATTTTCTTTTTTTACATTCCAAGGTAAATTGGTATTGACAATAGCTAAGTCGGCATAATAACCTTCTCTAATAAAACCTCGTTTTTCAATTTTAAATATTTTAGCAGGATTATGGCACATTTTTTCTACTATTTTTTCAACAGAAATTTTACCCTGATGGTATGCTTCAAACATTGCAACTACAGCGTGTTGTACTAATGGTCCGCCTGAAGGCGCTTTAGTGTATACTTGATTTTTTTCTTCCAATGTATGTGGTGCATGGTCTGTAGCAATCACATCTATTCTGTCGTCTAATAAAGCTTTCCAAAGTGCTTTTCTGTCATCAGCAGATTTAACGGCAGGATTCCATTTAATAAGATTCCCTTTGGTTGCATAATCTTCATCCGAAAACCAAAGATGATGAATACAAACTTCGGCGGTAATTTGTTTTTCTTCTAAAGGAATTTTATTGGTAAACAAATCCAATTCTTTTGCTGTGGAAATATGGAAAACATGTAATCTTGCTCCTGTTCTTTTTGCTAATTCAATAATTTTTACAGTTGATTTGTAACAAGCTTCAACACTTCTAATTTCTGGATGAAACTTAACCGGTATGTCTTCTCCATATTGTAATTTGTATTTTTCTAAATTCTCTTTCACAGTAGTTTCATCTTCACTATGAACAGCAATTAGCAATTTTGTGCTAGAAAATATCTTTTCCAATATTTCTGAACTATCCACGAGCATATCGCCAGTAGATGATCCAAGAAAAAGTTTTAATCCTGCAACATTTTTTGGATTGGTTTTTAATATTTCTTCCAAGTTATAATTGGTGCCACCCATCATAAAAGAATAATTGGCATAAGAATTTTTGGCAGCAATTTTATATTTTTCTTCCAGAATTTCTTGCGTTACAGCATTTGGAACTGTATTGGGTTGTTCTATGAAAGAAGTAATCCCACCAGCAACAGCCGCTCTACTTTCTGATGCAATATCTCCTTTGTGTGTTAAACCGGGTTCCCGAAAATGTACTTGATCATCAATCGCTCCAGGAATTAGATAACTACCTTCGGCATCAATAATTTTACAACTGGAAAGTTTCGGGCTAATTTTTTCGGCTATTTCAACAATAAATTCGTTTTCAATCAAAACATCGCCTTCAAAAATTCTTCCTTCGTTTACAATTTTAGCATTTGTAATTAAAACGGTATTCATTTTTTTTGATTTATAAACGGTTTAAAAATTTTCTAATTCGCAAAGTGATCACACCAAAAATAGCTTCTTTAATTATAGAACCACTCATTTTGGATTGTCCTTTGGTTCGGTCCGTGAAAATTACAGGAATTTCTTGAATATTGAAATTTTTAGCAAATGCTCTGTATTTCATTTCAATTTGAAAGGCATAACCAATGAATTTAATCTTATCTAAATCAATTTTTTCAAGAACTTCTCTTTTATAGCAAATGAATCCTGCTGTGGCATCCATAATTTTCATTCCCGTTATCATTCGTACATAAACAGAGGCAAAGTAGGAGAGAAGCACTCTGCTTAAAGGCCAATTTACAACATTTACTCCGGTAACATATCTTGAGCCTATTGCTAAATCGGCTCCATTAGAATGACAAGCATCATATAATTTTTCTAAATCAAGGGGATTGTGTGAAAAATCAGCATCCATTTCAAAAATAAAGTTGTAATTGTTTTTCAAAGCCCATTTAAACCCATGTACATAAGCTGTTCCTAGTCCTAATTTTTTATCTCTTCTGCCTAAAAACAATTGGTTAGGAAACTCTTTTTGCAACTCCATAACCTTTTCGGCTGTTTTGTCGGGTGAATTATCATCAACAATCAAAATATGAAATGGTTTATGGATTGAAAACACAGCTCTAATAATGCTTTCTATGTTTTCAATTTCGTTATATGTTGGGATAATTACAATGCCGTTAGCCATGTTTTTTCTATCAATTTCAATGCAAAAATAAACTTTTTATCAGTGTTGTATCTTAATTATTTTATAATAATTAAAGAAAAAAAAATTAGTAAATTTGTGGCGCAATGATAGAAACTATTTTACAAACTAGAAGTATTCAAAACAAAGATTGGGCTACGCTTTTATTTGTTTTTACTTTTGTATTAATTGCTATGGCTAGAACTGCTTTTGAAACGAGATTTAATGATTTTTTAAAAATCTTAGTTTCGGATAAATACATCAAAGTATATAAAGATAGTTCTCATTTGATGAGCGGTTTTACAATTCTTTTATTTTTAGTTCAATTGCTTTCAGTTTCTTTTTTTATTCAATTCTTGTTGCATTATTTTGGATATTTTGCTAAAACGGATTGGGTTATATTTTTAAGAATTTTTACCTTTTTCTCAGTTTTTGTGCTTTCAAAGTTTTTAATTGAAAAAATTATTTCAGTCATTTTTAATTTAGATGAATTCACGGAGCAGTTTAATTTGCAAAAAGTGAGTTATAGGACTTTTATTGGAGTAGTGCTTTTACCAATTAACATTTATCTTTTTTATAACGATAATCCATCAAAAACAATTGTTTATGGAATAATCATTGCGATTTTAACAATAAACATGCTAACTTATATAGTTTCTTTGAAAATATATCAAAATTTACTTATAGGCAAGTTGTTTTATTTTATTTTGTATCTTTGCGCACTTGAAATAGCACCCTACTATTTCATCTATTATTTGATTACAAAAAATTAGAGCATAAAAATGTCAAACTTGAAAGTGAAAACAATCTTGGTGTCACAGCCAGAGCCTAAAGTAGAAAATTCACCTTATTTTGAATTACAACAAAAGCATAAGGTAAAGATAGACTTCCGCTCTTTTATTCACGTAGAAGGTGTAAGTGCAAAAGATATAAGAGCTCAAAAAATTGACCTCAATAATTTCACGGCAATTATTCTTACCAGCAGAAATTCTATTGATCATTTTTTCAGAGTAGCCGAAGAAATGCGTTATAAAGTACCCGAAGATTTGAAATATTTTTGCCAATCTGAAGCTATTGCTTTCTACTTACAGAAGTATGTTGTGTATAGAAAAAGGAAAATATATGTTGGTCAAAAAGATTTTGTCGATTTATCGCCATTAATCAAAAAATATAAAGAGGAGAAATTTTTATTACCGTCTTCGGATCAATTGAATGCAGATATTCCACAAACCCTAAACAATTTAAAAGTAAACTGGCTACCAGGAACTTTTTACAAAACGGTGATGAGTGATTTATCAGATTTAGCAGATGTATATTATGATGTTTTGGCTTTCTTTAGCCCAACTGGGATTAAGTCTTTAATGAAAAACTTCCCTGAGTTTAAGCAGAATGATACACGTATTGCCGTTTTTGGAAGTACCACTCAAAAAGAAGCTTTGGAATGTGGATTGCGAATCGATATTTTAGCACCAACTCCAGAAGCGCCATCCATGACAATGGCTTTAGAGAAATATATTGCGGAGGCTAATAAAGGAAAGTAAAATGCTGTAAAATAAAAATTAAAAAAGTCGCTAATTAGCGACTTTTTTAATGCTTAAAATGTATTAATAATTACTCTTTGTTTTTTGAATCAATAACAATGGTAACCGGTCCGTCATTTAAGAGAGAAACTTTCATATCAGCACCAAATTGTCCCGTTTGAACTTTTTTACCCAATTCTAATTCCATATGAACAATGAAATTTTCATAGATTGGAATTGATAGTTCAGGTTTTGCAGCCTTGAGATACGAAGGTCGATTGCCTTTTTTTGTGGAAGCTTGAAGTGTGAATTGACTAATGATAATAATTTCCCCATCAACCTCTCTTAAAGATAAATTCATCACATGATTTTCATCGTCAAAAATTCTAAGATTTGCAATTTTTGATGTTAACCAATTAATATCTTCATGCTGGTCGGTTGTTTCAATGCCGACAAGTACCAATAATCCTTTTTGAATATCGGCAACGATTTTGTCATCGATTGTAACGGAAGCTTGGGAAACTCTTTGAATAACTACTTTCATTATGATTTAAGAATGATGATTGCTAAGCCAGTTCGAGCAAAGCTCTCGGGTAACGGTTTCTGATTTTAGAATTTAATTATTTTCATTGTAATTGTTTTTGAAACTACTTATTCCTCGTTTCATCACTGGCAATTCTATCGTCGTTATAAATATCGGTGCGGTAGTTTTCATCGTCACCTTCAAGGATTTTCATGTAACTCTCATAACGAGACCATGATATTTCATTGTTCTCCAACGCTTTTTTAATGGCGCAATGCGGTTCTTCTTTGTGTAAACAATTGTTGAATTTGCATTGGTCTTTAAGTTTAAAAAACTCTGGGAAATAACCGCTTATTTCTGCAGGTTCCATATCCACAATACCAAATCCTTTAATTCCAGGAGTGTCAATAATTTTAGCGCCAAAACTCAAGTCATACATTTCGGCAAACGTTGTGGTATGTTGTCCCTGCTTGCTTTGTTCCGAAATGGTTTTTGTTTTTAAATGTAATGTTGCTTCCATAGCATTGACCAAAGTAGATTTTCCAACACCTGAATGTCCCGAAAACATACTCACTTTTCCCTTCA
This sequence comes from Rhizobium sp. Q54, assembly GCA_943328505.2. Lineage (GTDB taxonomy): Bacteria > Bacteroidota > Bacteroidia > Flavobacteriales > Flavobacteriaceae > Flavobacterium. The sequence continues at coordinate 49,735 of CALQAH020000004.1, forward strand.
TCATTTCCTTAAGCTCTTCTACTCCTGTTCCAACTGTTGAGGAAACCCGCAAGCATTGATAACCTACTTCCTGATAAATGTGTTGCATATACAATTGTTCGTCGGTGGTAGTTTCATCAAAAGTGTCAATTTTATTAAAAACTAAAACGGTTTCAATGCCATAAGCTTCGGCTGTGACTAAAAATCGATCAATAAAGTTTGTAGTTGTAGGAGGATTATTTATGGTAATCAACAAAAAAACTTGATCAACATTAGAAGCAATAATATGCATTTGATGTGATAAATTCACCGATTTTCTGACGATGTAATTTTTTCGTTCGTGAATGTTATGAATGGTTCCAGTTATGGTATCTGAAGTTTCGTCCAATTCAAAATCTACAACATCGCCTACTGCAATGGGATTGGTACTTTTGATTCCTTGCATTCGGAATTTTCCTTTGATGCGACATTCAAAAGTTTGATGATCTTCTGTCTTCACGGTGTACCAACTTCCTGTAGATTTATAAACGAGTCCTGTCATTTTTTGAATTCAGATTTTCACAAAGGTAAAAAAATGTAACTGTTAAAAGGTTTAAAGTTGTTTCAAATAAAAAGGCTGTGAAAATATCACAGCCTTTTTAAATTTTAAAATTGAGATTTGGTATTTATAACCAACTCCTGTTTTAATATTTTGAGAACCTCCTAAACCTATAAAACAAGCTCAAAATTTGAACGTCTTTTTATAAACTTTAATATTTTGAGTTTAGACTTACATTAAAATCAGGCTTATCTGAAGGAAGATTTTGATCTAAATTATAGTTAGGACTATATTTCCCTGCAGGGATGTCTTTAAAAGTATATGAATTACATACTCTTGCAACATCAATATAACTTGTTGCGGCTGTACTTGCTACAGAAGCTACCATGTTTGCAACGAATCCCATTCCTGTTGAAACAGAAGCGTCATATCTCACCGTTCCTTTTCGTTTATAAACAATTTGGTTTGTTTTAGTGGATTTAACAATATACTCAATTTCAACAGTTACTCTAGAGGCGATACTTGATTTGTTCCATTTATTAATTATTGTAAAAAGGACAAGATCTGCTCCAAATACTTCACCAAATTTATTTAAAGGGGCGTCTAAAAACATTTCGGAATCATACGCGCTTTCCCTTTTCAATATCTCCATTGACATTAGAGGGGGAATTACATACCAGCCATAGTTGTCAAGTGGGATATTTAGTGTTGAATGAAAATATTCTTTAGCTTCAACATTTGTAGTATGATTAATTGGCGGCATAATCAAAATGGTAATTGGATTTTCATCATACATACCTTTGTATGCAACTGACTTTGCAATTGGCGCCGCTGTTTTACAACTTACAAATAGCATACTAGCTATTACTGATAATACTAATATTTTTTTCATTATTCAATCATTTTTAAAATTCTGTCTACAAAAATTTTTGATTCAGGATATAGTGCGATTTCATTTAACAACATAATTTTGCCTTCTTCTTTTCTATTGGTCTGAATTAAAATAAAACCGTAATCCGCATAAACACCTGGGGGAACAACTTTTCGTGAACCATTTTGTTTTTTAATGATTTTTTCGTACATCTCCAGTAACTTAGATGTTGCCTTTTCATCATTTTTTTTCAAATAATTATAATTTGCATCAGCATAATTACCCCATGAATATAATGGTTTTTGTGATGTTGTACATGAGACAAACAAAACTGCTGATATGAAGATTAAAATCCTTTTTTTCATGGTAGTATAATTTTTTTAGTTTCCTGAGCTGATACGAATATTTGTTTTTTTAAAATCACATTGTTCTTATAAGATACATTTACAATATGAGTACCTGTTGATATTACATATGTTGTCCCTCCTTTAACTTTAGCAACATTTCTATTTTTCTCTTTCACAACAACTGCCTTGAAAGAAATTTTTTCATCAATTAAAACGTCAACTCCACCATAGTAATCACTAGGGTTTCCAATAAATTCTATGAACGATTCGTTTTCTAATCCAATTGCGCTTGTTTTTATTCCACCACAACTTGTTAAAAATAACCCCGCACTTACTAAAATTAAAAGTATCTTTTTCATAATTTAATCTCCTTTATATAATAATTACCTAAGTCTTTAGAATTAATAGCACCTTCAATAAAAGTAACCATAGAAAATTCACTTTGAGGATTATCGCCACCCGTAAAATCAATTCTGATTTTACCAATTGTTTTACCCGGCAATTCCATCATCATACCATTTTGAGGATTTTTAATAGATTTCCCTTTTTGAACAACATCAAAAACATCTCCAATTTTCAACCCTTGACTTTTCCCCCCCGATATAAGAATGCCATTTTCATCATTGGTCAAAAAATAGGATTTCCAGGGATTGTTCATACAATTATTGATAATGTTTTCAACTAATTTAGAAATTGCTACAGAAATTGCTTTATCACTAAGAGTTTGGTCATAATCTGCTTGTTTCCCCAATCCCAAAGTTGTTTTAGAAGTAGTCTCAGCTTCTCCTTTAGCTTCTTCAGAATAAATAATTTGTCCAGTTGACACATCAATTAACCTTATACTTACTCCGGCATAAACAGTCTGAGTTTTGGACCTTGAAAAAACCCCTTGACCTCCAACATTTTTACGACCAAATTCGGTGATAGAACCTATTATTATATAATCAGCCCCTACTTTTTGATATGCATCATTTCCAGCATAGTTAATTTCGGATAAAATTTTATCCAAATCTTCTCGCTCCAATAAAATAAACTTATTTGAAGAAGCTAGCTTTGTTGATAAAATATCCACCCCTTGCTTACCAACGGGGTCATTATCTTTATTATAAAACACACCTTTCGCATAAGTAGTTTCATTTGAGAAGCGAGCTATTGCCACTTTTCGCTTTAAACCTGTTTCACCTGTTTTAAATTCTTTAGCTAGAGGCTCAACGTGAATATTTTTATTTTGAGCATGTGAACTAATTCCAATAAATAAAACAAGTAATTTAATTAATTTTTGTTTTTTCATTTTTAATATTTTTTTAATTATTAAAATTTTAGTTCTTTTCAACAATTAAATTCTTAATTTGCTTCCAAATATAAGAATTTTTTTATGTGACAAGCAATATTCGATTTTTTTTTTTATAAATCTCGCTTTCTTTTCTACCCATTAATAATTTTTTCTTGATGGTTAATACTTTCCTGGTGAATGGCTTTGAATAATTTCAAAATAAATTCCTCACTTAACCCCTTTTCTTCTCCATCCAAAATCATTTTACCAAGTATTTCATTCCAGCGTTTGTTTTGTAAAACAGCCACATTTTTAGCTTTTTTTAACGCGCCAATTTGTTCAGCAACTTTCATTCGGTTGCCCAATAATTCCAACAATTTTGAATCCGCAATATCGATATTGGCCCGTAATTTTATCATCTCGGTATTGTAATCATCTTCTTCGGTGGTCATTTTTTTGACTTTCAAATTTTCAAAAATCTGTTTTAATACCGCTGGAGTGACTTGTTGGGCGGCATCGCTCCAGGCATTATCTGGATCGGTATGGGTTTCTATAATCAAACCGTCATAGTTCAAATCCAGCGCTTGTTGGGAAACTTCCTGAATCATATCACGCCTTCCAGTGATGTGTGATGGATCACAAATTAAAGGTAAATCTGGAAAACGACTTTGTAATTCGATAGCAATTTGCCATTCGGGAATGTTTCTGTATTTGGTTTTTTCATAGGTTGAAAACCCTCTATGAATAACCCCTAGTTTTTTAATTCCAGCATTGTACAAACGTTCTACTCCGCCAATCCATAAAGCCAAATCGGGGTTTACCGGATTTTTTACTAATACTATTTTATCTGTATTTTGTAGTGCATCGGCAATTTCTTGAACCGCAAATGGATTAACTGTAGTTCGAGCTCCAATCCATAACACATCAATATCATGTTCTAATGCTAATTTTACGTGAGTTACATTCGCCACTTCTACAGCCATCAATAGTCCAGTTTCGGCTTTGGCTTTTTGCAACCATTTTAAACCTACGGCACCAACACCTTCAAATCCTCCTGGACGTGTTCTTGGTTTCCATATTCCAGCTCTAAAAATAGACACATCAGAATCTTTCAATTCGTGTGCAATTTTCATTACTTGTTCTTCGGTTTCTGCACTGCATGGTCCAGCAATAACTAATGGATGGTTTAAATTGAAATCATCTAACCATTTTCTGTTTTCTGATGTTATGTTCATAGCTTTTTATCTTTTGTAAAATTATTGTTTTTTTTAACCATTAGGAAATTATAATATCCAAATGTCAATTCAAAAGCATCAATAATTTAGGTTATTTTAAAAACAGATTTTGATAATTTTTAACGCGTTTGTCCTTTATAAATAAATCCATCTGTTATGAATCTAATTAATTGTTACCTTTGTTTCAAATCATTTGCTATGTCGATAGAAGTTCAAAATATTTCCAAAAACTATGGTGCTCAAAAAGCATTAGATAACATTTCTTTTTCTATTAAAAAAGGAGAAATTGTTGGTTTTCTTGGGCCAAATGGTGCCGGAAAATCTACCTTGATGAAAATTTTAACTACATTTATTCAAGCGGATAGTGGCGATGCAAATGTAAATGGCAATGATGTTAATACTACTCAAAAGAAAGTACAACAAGCGATTGGTTATTTACCGGAGCATAATCCGTTATACTTGGATTTGTATGTTCGTGAATATTTAGAATTCAATGCCAGTGTTTATAAGGTTCCAAAGGAACGAATCGAAGAAGTAATCCTGTTAACAGGTTTGTCTATTGAAAGTCATAAAAAAATCGGCCAATTATCTAAAGGATATCGTCAACGTGTTGGGTTAGCAAGTGCTTTTTTACACAATCCCGATGTTTTGATTTTGGATGAACCTACTACTGGTTTAGATCCAAATCAATTGATAGAAATAAGGGAATTGATAAAAAATATCGGAAAAAATAAAACTGTTTTACTTTCTACGCACATCATGCAAGAAGTAGAAGCTATTTGTGATCGAGTAATTATCATTGACCACGGAAAAATAGTAACCGATAAAAAATTGGACAAATTAGTTTCAGAAGAAAAAGAACAAATCATCGAAGTTGAATTTGATAAAGCAATTGATATTGCTTTTTTATCACTTTTACCCAATATTAAAAACTATAAAAATAGCAATCAGAACGTCTGGGAAATAGTTTTTGATACAGAAGAAGACATGCGTCCTATGTTATTCGATTTTGCTACAAACAATGGTTTGAAAACGCTTCAAATTAGTTTAAAAAGTAAAAATCTCGAACAAATTTTTAGAGAGAAAACGAAGAAATAATATTAAGGATAAATAACACTTCCTTGGTACAGTTGTTCTACATCAACAATTGGGGGTACATTTTTTAAAACAATATCACCTGTACTATACATTTTTCCCGTAATGCTTTCTGTTGGATGAACTATCATGTCATTGGAACCACGATGGAAAACGTTAATGTTTTTTACAATAAAATTTTCGCCTTCAAAACGGCCATGCCCATCATAAAAATTAAGGTACATTTCATCACTTTGACCCGATATAAAATATCGTGAGACATTATTGTTTTCAATCACTGTTTGGTAATTATTTACTTGAATATGAAAATCATTGGTTCCTGCACCTTCAGACAAATCTATAGCAATTAATCTCAAAATGGGATAAGTTAAAACACCATTGGAAACAATATCTCTTTCGGTTCTGGAATTAATATCTAAATAGTCTAGCGCAGGTGTAGTAACAAAGACAGTAGTGTGTCCATATTCTCTAACCCAATTACAAGTTGTGTTGTCTTTCAATATTAAGGAACCATCAACCACTTCAACAGTAATATCTCCCATTAAGTTTTCCCCAGTTTCTACAATTACTTTAAATTCATTCCCTTGTGTTATAACTAGTTTAATACCTTTGTTTACATCAATTCTATTAAAAGAAGTGACTTCAAACTCTTTTGTAATAATTGCCCCAGTTGACTCGATACAATCACTCGGTTTAGAGCAAGAGATAACAAGAAAAAAAGTAGTGAGTATAAAAATAATTTTTTTCATAGGTAACTTTTTATAATCGGACACCTAAAACAAACTCCATGGCTTCAGCTAAGAAAATATGAGTTTTGATTGATAATCCGGTGTATATTTTTTTGGTTAGATAATATTTCATTCCTAGTCTATCATAAACAGGGATGTCAAATTTATAGGGTTGATACACATAATAGCCAATTTGTGCCTCTAAAGAAATTCTATTGATAAACAATTCGTGTCCAATAAAAATTCCAACACGTTTATAATCGGTATTGGGATCAACATGATTAGCAGGATAGGCAACAGATTGATATTTTATGAAATCTTTGTAGAAATTAGAAAAGAACACTTCTGTTCCTAGTTGTAATGCACTTTTTCTTCCAATTCTTTTATCAGCATAAAATCCAACATGAAAAAAAGAATGTTGACCACTACCAATAATTGGGCTTTCATTAACGCCACTTCGTATGACAAAATTATACCGAATTGGTTCTTTGAATTTTAAATTAACAGGAACTGTGTCGACTTCTCTAATCACTTTCTTATCTAAATTATAATTCAATCCTAAGTTAATGTTGTAGGTATTGACGCCGCTATTAGGCGCTTTAACTCTTCCGTTGGAGAAATGTGTGAAAATAATTCCGGCTTGAAATCCAACACGGTCAATAACATTTTCTTTTTTATAAGCAAAAACAAAGTTAGTGTTGGCCATTATTGTAGATCCAAAAGCACTGTTTTTACTATTAGTTACTTTATCTTGAGGATTGGTTGTCATGGCAATACCTTGTGCGATTTTAAATGTCAATTTTCTTTTAAAAAAATAGAAATTATAAAAAGTTCCAGCGGCATAACATTGCCCTAATATTTGATTTTTGAAATCTTCATAGATAAAATAAACACCATAGTCAGGGTAGTTGTATATTTTTTGCCATTCCTGATCGCCATGAGTCTGTTTAAATAAACTAACCATAACTCCATCTGGATGACCTGTAACCAAATGACTTAAATCATCGGTGTGCGGTAACACATTACCTCTAAAATAGGAGATGTCAAATCCTGTTGTTTCTTTGTTTTCTTGAGAAAAAAAAGTTGAAGTAGCAAAAAGGAAAAACAAAAAATAAAGAGGCTTCATTCGAAATTTTATGAAGCACAAATATAACAGAATATATTTAGGATAAAAGGCTAAAAAACTTCCAAAGCAATTGCTTTAATGTTCTCTGCTTTTCCCATCGAATAATAATGCAAAACAGGAATTCCAGCGGCAACTAATTCTTTGCTTTGTTGTGTACACCATTCAATTCCTATTTGTTTTACATGGTCATTGTCTTTTGCTTTAACGACAGCCATAATTAAATCGTCAGGTAATTCAATACTGAATCGATGAGGAATTAGATTTAATTGTTTCTTAGTTGCAATGGGTTTTAATCCTGGAATAATTGGAATAGTAATTCCAGCAGCACGACATTTTGCTACAAAATCAAAGAATTTTTTGTTGTCAAAAAACATTTGAGTAATGATATAATCGGCTCCGTTTTTAATTTTTTGTTTTAAAAAGTGAATATCGCTGTCCAAACTTGGTGCTTCCATATGTTTCTCAGGGTAACCTGCAACTCCAATACAGAAATTAGTACAAGCTGAATTCTGTAGATCTTCGTCAAGATAAATCCCGTTATTTAAATTATTGATTTGTAAAACCAAATCGGTTGCGTATTCATTTCCGTCTTTTTCGGGTTTGAAATAGGTCTCGTTTTTCATTGCATCACCACGAAGCGCCACTACATTGTCGATTCCAAGAAAATCCAAATCGATTAATAAATTTTCGGTATCTTCTTTCGTAAAACCACCACAAAGGATATGAGGAATGGCATCAACAGAATATTTATTTTGAATTCCAGCACAAATCCCAACTGTTCCAGGGCGTTTTTTTACTACTTTTTTCTGTAATAATCCGCTGGGTAATTCTTTAAATTCATACTCTTCACGATGATAGGTTACATCAATAAAGGGTGGCTTGAATTCCATCAACGGATCAATACTGTCAAAAATAGATTGAATATTTTGACCTTTTAAAGGTGGTAGTATTTCAAAAGAAAATAATGGTTTACCGTTGGCGTTATCTATATGTTGTGTTACTTTCATTTTTTTGTTTTTGGTTATCTGTTGTCGGTTTCTACAATTAACTGAGAATAGACAACTGTTTTTAATCTGCTATATTTGGTGAAAGCCATTTTGTGGCGGTTTCTGTCGAGACACCTCTTCTCTTGGCGTAATCTATTACTTGATCTTCTTTAATTTTTCCCAATCCAAAATATTTACTTTCAGGATTAGCAAAATAATATCCCGAAACCGATGATGCTGGCCACATGGCCATACTTTCGGTTAAGGTGACTCCAATTTCTTGTTCTACATTTAAGAGTTTCCATATTGTTGGTTTTTCTAAATGATCCGGGCAAGCTGGATAACCTGGTGCAGGACGAATTCCTTTATACTCTTCATTAATTAAATCTTGATTGGATAAAGTTTCATCGCAAGCATATCCCCAAATTTCCTTTCGCACTTTTAAATGCAAATATTCTGCAAATGCTTCCGCCAATCTGTCGCCTAGTGCTTTGACTAAAATGGAATTGTAATCATCCAGTTGTCTTTCATATTCGGTAGCTTTTTCATCCACTCCAAAACCTGTTGTTACACAAAAGCATCCAAAATAATCCTGTTTGCCACTATCTTTTGGAGCGATAAAATCAGCTAAAGCAATGTTGGGTGCGCCAGCTGTTTTTTGTGATTGTTGTCTTAAAGTTAAAAACTTGACTATTTCTTTTCCTCCAATATCTAAAACTTGAATATCATCGTCATTTACTGTATTTGCTGGAAAAATTCCAAGAATTCCTTTGGCAGTTAACCACTTTTCTGAAACGATTTGGGTTAACATTTGTTTCGCATCTGCAAATAATGAAGTGGCTTGTTCGCCTACAACCTCATCGGTTAAAATCGCTGGGTATTTTCCGTACAATTCCCAGGAACTAAAAAACGGTGTCCAATCGATGAAATCAACTAATTCGGATAATTCAACATGGATTGTTTTGACTCCAATGAAATTAGGTTGTACTGGATTGAATTCATTCCAATTTAACTGTAACTTATTTTTTCGAGCGTCTTCAATGGATAAATAATTTTTATCGCGACTTCGGTTTAAATAGCCTTCTCTTAATTTATCATATTCTTCACGAATGGCTTTAACATAACCTACTTTTGTTTCATTTTGCAATAAATTACTTGCTACGGTTACTGCTCTGGAAGCATCGTTTACGTGCACTACAGTTTCTTTATATTCGGGTGCAATTTTTACAGCGGTATGTGCACGAGAGGTTGTTGCACCTCCAATCATAATTGGAATTTTTATATTTAATTTATCCATTTCTTTAGCGAGATACACCATTTCATCAAGAGATGGGGTGATCAATCCGCTTAAACCAATAATGTCCACATTATGTTCGATCGCTGCTTGAATAATTTTTTCAGGTGGCACCATGACGCCCAAATCGATGATTTCGAAATTATTACAACCCAAAACAACGGCAACAATATTTTTACCAATATCATGTACATCTCCTTTTACAGTTGCCATCAAGACTTTTCCAGCCGATGACGATTTTCCATCTTTCTGGGCTTCGATAAATGGAAGTAAATACGCCACTGCTTTTTTCATTACGCGTGCTGATTTTACGACTTGTGGTAAAAACATTTTTCCGGAACCAAATAAATCACCAACAACATTCATTCCTGCCATCAAATTAATTTCGATAACATCAATCGCTTTTTCAGAGGCAGCTCTGGCTTCTTCCACATCAATTTCGATGAATTCGTCAATTCCTTTTACAAGCGAATGTGTTAATCGGTCTTGAACCGAATCGTTTCGCCACTCTTGTATTGCTTTTTCATTGGCTTTGAAATCGCCTTTAAAACTTTCGGCTAAATCCAATAATCTTTCTGTGGCATCTTCTCTTCTATTGAGCAAAACATCTTCAACATGTTCTAGTAATGTTTTATCAATTTCATCATAAATCTCGAGCATTTCTGGATTTACGATTCCCATGGTCATTCCGTTTTGAATAGCATGAAATAGAAATGCCGAATGCATTGCTTCCCGGACTTTGTCATTTCCTCTAAACGAAAATGAAACGTTACTCACGCCTCCAGAAATATTGGCATAAGGCAGGTTTTCTCTAATCCATTTAGTGGCTCTAAAGAAATCCAATGCGTTTAATTTATGTTCGTCCATTCCAGTAGCTACAGGAAAAATATTGGGATCGAAAATAATATCTTCGGCAGCAAAATGAACTTCATTTACTAAAATGTCATAACTTCTTTTACAAATTTCGATGCGTCTGTCGTAATTGTCCGCTTGTCCATATTCATCGAAAGCCATCACAATCACAGCAGCACCATAGCGCTTAATTAATTTGGCATGATGAATAAATGCAGCTTCGCCTTCTTTTAAAGATATAGAATTGACAACTGCTTTTCCCTGAACCACTTTTAATCCGGCTTCGATGATCTCCCATTTGGAACTATCGATCATTACCGGAACTCTTGCAATATCGGGTTCAGCGGCAATAAGATTTAAGAATTTAGTCATAGCATAAACACCATCCAGCATTCCTTCATCCATATTGACATCGATGATTTGTGCGCCACCTTCAACTTGATCTCGAGCTACCGAAAGCGCCTCATCGTATTTCTCTTCTTTGATTAATCGAAGAAATTTACGGGAACCTGTTACGTTAGTTCTTTCGCCAACATTTATAAAATTAGTTTCGGGAGTAACAATTAAAGGCTCTAAACCTGATAGCTTTAAATATTTTGTATTCACTATTATATTGTTTCTAAAATTTGTCTTGGTTTAAATTGAACTGCTATCTCAGCAATGGCTTTGATGTGATCAGGAGTTGTACCGCAACATCCACCAATAATATTTATTAAATTATCTTGTAAATACTCTTTGATAAGCGCTTGCATTTCTTCGGGTGTTTGATCGTATTGACCAAATGCATTGGGTAATCCAGCATTGGGATGCGCCGAAATATTTAATTGTGTATTCATTGCTAAACGACTTAAATACGGTTTCAATTGATCGGCACCAAGGGCACAATTAAATCCGATGCTTAACAAATGAATATGTGAAATAGATATTAAAAACGCTTCAACGGTTTGACCAGAAAGCGTTCTTCCGGAAGCATCTGTAATAGTTCCTGAAACCATTATTGGAATAGTAATATTGCGTTCTTCTTTTACTTCTTCGATTGCGAATAAAGCCGCTTTAGCATTTAAGGTGTCAAAAATGGTTTCGACTAAAAGCACATCGCAACCGCCATCGATTAAGGCTTCAACTTGTTGTTTGTAGGCAATTCGCAAGTCGTCAAAAGTAACGGCACGAAAACCAGGATCGTTAACATCGGGTGACATACTTGCGGTTCGATTGGTTGGTCCAATAGAACCTGCTACAAATCTTGGTCTGTCAGTAAACTCATTGGCTACTTCACGAGCAATTTTTGCTGATTCATAGTTGAGTTCATAGACTAAATCTTCGAGATGATAATCTGCCATTCCAATGGTTGTGCCCGAGAAAGTATTGGTTTCTACAATATCGGCACCCGCTTGAAAATATAAGCGGTGGACTTGTTTTACAGCTTCGGGTTGTGTGATAGAAAGCAAGTCGTTGTTGCCTTTTAACGGATGTGGAAAATCCTTGAAACGTTCTCCACGAAAATCTTCTTCTGAGAAGTTGTTACGTTGTAACATGGTTCCCATAGCTCCGTCGAGCACGAGAATTCTTTCTTGTATTGCTTTTTCTATTTTTGACATAACATAAAAATGATAAATCCTTAAATTGGGATTTGAATTTAAAAAATATCGAAAATGTTATCAAGAAATAGAGAGAAATACAAGCGATGTACTTCTTTGTTATCTATCCAAAAATATATTTGGTAGAATGTAGCACCTTCTTTAAAGATAAAGGGTTGCTAAGGTTTCATCGGGTCTTTCCCTCCGCCTTTCGTGATAACTTTCAATAAAAATATGAACGGTGCAAAGTAATGACATAGAATTGATTTTTGCAAGACTTTAAAAGAAAAATATCGATATCGTTGAAGTAAGTTTTTAAAAAAAACAAAAATTAATTTGGTATTCCATTTGAATTCATACCTTTGCCCACGAAAATAAAAAGAGGAAAAATTTGAACTGATTGCAACCTCATTAAAAAAATGCTAAAGCAGAAATACTTCTTTAGCTTTCATCGCAATCCTCTTTTTAACGATTAAATTAATATTAAACTAAATTATAGTTATGGCTTATTTATTTACGTCGGAGTCAGTGAGTGAAGGACATCCAGACAAAGTTGCAGACCAAATTTCAGATGCATTGATTGATAATTTTTTAGCATTTGATGCGGATTCTAAAGTAGCATGCGAAACCTTGGTTACTACGGGTCAAGTAATTTTGGCTGGAGAAGTAAAATCTAGCACCTATCTTGATGTACAATCTATTGCAAGAGAGGTAATCAGAAAGATTGGATATACTAAAAGTGAGTATATGTTTGAAGCTGATTCTTGTGGTGTTCTATCTGCAATTCACGAACAATCAGCTGACATTAATCAAGGAGTTGATAGAGCAAGTAAAGAAGAACAAGGTGCTGGTGATCAAGGAATGATGTTTGGTTACGCTACTAATGAAACTGAAAATTACATGCCTTTAGCATTAGATTTGTCTCATGCTTTATTGATTGAATTGGCCAATTTGAGAAGAGAAAACAACGAAATTAAATATTTGCGTCCAGATGCCAAGTCACAAGTTACTTTAGAATATTCGGATGATAATAAACCACAACGAATTGATGCCATTGTAATTTCTACACAACATGATGATTTTGCTGCTGAAGCAGAAATGTTAGCTAAAATTAAAAGTGATTTAGTTGGTATTTTGATTCCAAGAATCAAAGCAAAATATCCTCAATATGCTCATTTATTTAATGATCAAATCACGTATCACATTAATCCTACTGGCAAATTTGTAATTGGTGGACCTCACGGCGATACAGGATTAACAGGAAGAAAGATTATTGTGGATACTTATGGTGGAAAAGGCGCCCATGGTGGTGGAGCATTCTCTGGAAAAGACCCAAGTAAAGTCGATAGAAGTGCTGCTTATGCTACACGTCATATTGCTAAAAATTTAGTAGCTGCAGGATTGTGTGATGAAATTTTAGTTCAAGTTTCTTATGCGATTGGAGTTGCAAAACCTACGTCAATCAATGTAGTAACTTATGGTACTTCAAAAGTGAATTTGACAGATGGAGAAATTAGTACTAAAGTAGAAGCAATTTTTGATATGCGTCCTTATTTTATTGAACAACGTTTGAAATTAAGAAACCCTATTTACAGCGAAACTGCTGCTTATGGTCATATGGGAAGAAAATCGGAAACGGTTACTAAAACTTTTCAATTGCCAAATGGCGCACCAAAAACAATGACAGTAGAGCTTTTTACATGGGAGAAATTGGATTATGTTGATAAGGTAAAAGCTGCTTTTGGTTTATAAAATAGAATTGCATTTATATTTAAAAAGGTGACTAATTTAAGTCAACCTTTTTAATTTAATACTAAATAAAAATCCGATTTTTTCATAGAAGAAATCGGATTTTGTTTTCGTAGAAAAAAATTACAAGGCTAAAACACTATTTTCAGCACCTGCAAATTCAGTTGTGTTCCAATTATTGAAATATCCAATTACTGAAGCAACATTTGCTTCTTTTGCTTCCACTGAAAAGGCAACATTAACTATGGGTTTAGTTTTTATAACTTGTTTTTCAATAGACATAACTAATTCATTTATAGATTAATGACATAAAGTAAAGGAATGCTTTGGTAACTTTAACATCACTATATCACTTTTAAGAGATTGCTAAAAAGTATCCCAATTTTAAATACATTTAATAATTTCTGACACTATAAATTTTATATCCCCTAACAAGAAACGTTTTCTTAATAGAATATCTTAAAATTAAAATTCGGTATTTTTATAATTATTTTTACCTTTAAGCATTAAAATTTTTCAAATGGAAGCAGATCAGCATGAATTATATGAAAATGCGAAAAGTAGAGTGACGCAAAAAAAGTTTTTGTTTTATCATTTGGTCCTTCTTTTAATAGGGAGTGTTTTTTTATTTATTGCTAATAAATGGCTATCATTTTATCCTGAAAAAGATTGGTGGACATGGGCAGTTACTATTTGGGTATTTATTTTTATATTTCACTCCATCAAGTTCTTTATAATCAATAAATTTATGGATAAAAATTGGGAAAGACATCAAATAGATAAACTTATAATACAACAAACAAAAAAAATTGAGGTTTTGAAAATGAATCAAAATAAGGCTAAAACTTCGGAAGAATGATTGTAATTATTGCTGCTGTTGCTGAAAATTATGCGCTAGGGAAAGACAATCAATTGATTTGGCATTTGCCAGATGATTTTAAACGATTTAAAAGTTTAACTACAGGCCATTTTATTGTTATGGGAAGAAAAACTTTTGAGAGTTTTCCAAAGCCTTTACCAAATAGAACTCATGTTGTCATTTCACGTCAAAAAAATTATAAACCTGAAGGATGTATTGTAGTAAATTCTTTAAAAGAAGCTATTGAGAGTTGTCCTAAAAATGAAACTATCTATATAATTGGAGGAGGGGAAATTTACAAGCAATCGATTGAAATTGCAGATAAGATAGAAATTACGAGGGTACATCATGTGTTTGATGCTGATACTTTTTTTCCTGAAATTGATTTTAAGAAATGGAATTTAATTTTTGAAGAGTTTCATTCTAAAGACGCTACCCATCAATTTGATTTTTCGTACCAAACCTATATAAATAAAAAAAACACCCGTTAAGGTGTTTTTAAAAAACCAACTAATATTGATTTAGTTTTTATTCTTCAAATAATATCTGATAACTGAGGCAAACGATAATCAGCGCTAATAAAACCCCTGAAACAATAATAATTATATTTGAATATTTTTGAGAATACTTCTCAAAAAAACCTTTAATACCAAATACCACAAAAGTACTAAAGGAAAAAAAAACTACACTTCCAAAAAACGTATTTAACCCCAAAAGTGAATTATTCGAATTTGTAGAATCGAATAAACTTATTTTATTATAATTCAGAACTTTCATTAGAACTAATGAAATAATAAATGCAATTACTATCCCAACTATTTCAGATGATTTAAATTTAGAATTTGTATTTAGTAAATTGGTTTTCATTGGTGTAAAATTCTTTAATTCATTTGACTTGCACAATACCCATATATAGTGATTTTTTTACTTACTATATCTAGTGATAAATGGTTTAATGAATTTGCGCATGTCGTTAAACAAAATCAAAAAAACATACCCTTCAAAAAATAAAAAGAATACTTTATATTTGTCCAAAATATCAGAATGTCTAAACAGATTACTCCTTACAAAGATTCCGCTTTAGGGAAAAAAGAACAAGTTGCTCAAATGTTTGATACAATTTCAGGAAATTATGATGGTTTAAATCGTGTAATTTCTTTTGGAATTGATATAAAATGGAGAAAAAAAGTGCTCCAACTTGTTTCAGCCCATAATCCAAAAACTATTCTTGATATAGCAACGGGTACCGGTGATTTGGCAATTTTAATGACAAATACGAATGCAAGTAAAATTATAGGATTGGACATTTCTGTTGGAATGCTTGATGTTGGAAGAAAAAAAATCACTGCAAAGAAGCTAGATCATAGGATAGAAATGATTTTAGGTGATTCGGAGAACATGCCTTTTGAAGACAATACTTTTGATGCAATAACGGTCGCTTTTGGCATAAGAAATTTCGAATCCTTAGAAAAAGGGTTAAAAGAAATTTTAAGAGTTTTAAAGCCGAATGGCATTTTTGTAATACTTGAAACCTCTGTTCCGCAAAAAACACCATTCAAACAAGGATATGCTTTTTACACTAAAAATATTCTTCCAATCATTGGGAAAATATTTTCTAAAGACAATTCTGCTTATGGATATTTACAAGAATCGGCTGCAAATTTTCCTTTTGGACAAGAATTGAACAATATTTTGCAAAAAAATGGGTTTATAGATACTAAAGCTAATTCACAAACATTTGGAGTAGCTACTATTTATACTGCTACAAAAAAATAATATGAAAAAAGTTATTGTTATACTATTACTTTGCTTTGCTGTCTCATTAAATGCTCAATTTAAAAAAGGAACTTTTGCAAAAGATCCATTAATAAATTTAGAAAATTTTGATAAACAAAGGGTTTATTGGGGTTATTATCTAGGATTTAATAGCTATGATTTTAAAGTAGATTTTAAAACGATAGATCAAAATATAGAAGTAAAAAGCACCACGGGTTTTAGTGTTGGACTAGTGGGTGATTTAAGAATTCATGATTATGTAAGCTTGCGTTTTGAGCCAGGATTGTATTACGCAAGTCGGACATTGTCCTTTACAGGTTTTACAAATGATAGAGATGGTCTA
Organism: Rhizobium sp. Q54; assembly: GCA_943328505.2. Lineage (GTDB taxonomy): Bacteria > Bacteroidota > Bacteroidia > Flavobacteriales > Flavobacteriaceae > Flavobacterium. The sequence goes on from CALQAH020000004.1 coordinate 66,363, forward strand.
AGAGAAGTTAAAGCAACCTATATTCATTTCCCTTTATTGGTAAAGTTTTTATCTCTTAGAACGGGAAATGTTAGACCCTACTTAGTTGGAGGCGTTTCTTCAACTTTAAATTTATCAAGTAATTCAAAATCTAAGGATGATAATGAAGAACAAAAATTTAGAGTTAAACCTTGGACTAGAAACTACGAATTAGGGTTTGGAATTGATTTTTATTTTGAATATTTTAAATTTTCCCCATCTATTCGTGGAGTTTTTGGATTAGGTGATGAATTAATTCGTGATGAGGATCCAAATAGTCCTTGGACAGGAAATGTGGAATCAATGAAAACGAGAGCCGTTTTTATCAACTTTACTTTTCATTAAAGTTATTTAGAGTTTCTTTTAAACTCACTCAAAAATATAGCAGTTGCTGTAGCTACATTCAAACTTTCTGTTTGTTGAATGGTTCCAAATCTCGGAATGGCTATGCGGTTTTGAATTATTTTTTCTAAATCTTTCGAAATACCATTGGCTTCATTACCTAAAACTAAAATGCCATTGTGTGAAAGTTTTTCAGTGTAAACGTTTTTTCCATCCATGAAAGTCCCATAAACGGGTAATTTTGATGTAGAAATGGTTTCATATAAATCAATATAACTCACATTAACTCGTGAAATAGAACCCATTGTTGCTTGAACTACTTTTGGGTTGTATAAATCTACCGTATCTTTAGAACACCAAATCTGTGTTATGCCAAACCAATCGCAAAGGCGTACAATAGTGCCCATATTTCCTGGATCACGAATGTTATCTAGGGCTACAATTAAACCTTCTTGAATTGTTTCAGTAATTTTTGGGATTTTGAAAAGCGCAATACTGTTGTTTGGAGTTGACAAAGCACTCATTTTTTTGAAATCGCTTTCTGTTGCAATTGTTCTTTTGGTTGTTTCAATTTCAAGGAAAATATTTTCTGTGACCCATAAATGTTCTAAAACAAAATTTGATTGCAATAATTCTTGAATTACTTTTACACCTTCAGCAATGAAGAGTTGGTTTAGAACTCGATATTTTTTTTGTTGAATACTTGTAACAAGCTTTATTTGGTTTTTACTAACCATAAAATAATGTACTTTTGAATTATAATTTGAACCACTTGAAAAGGAACGTCACAAAAATATCATTATTTATTCTAATTGGAGTTATTTTCTTTAGTTGTGATATTACTAAGCGCGTCCCAAAAGACAAAAAACTTTTAACAAATAATGAAATTGTTGTTGATGGTAAAAAAGATAATTCAGAATCTTTACTAAATCAGTTGTATCAAAAACCTAACAGTTCACTTCTTGGGTATCGTCTTCGTCTTTCTATTTATAATCTTGCAAAAGAAAAAACAGATTCCATTTACAGAGCAAAATTTGCAAAAAACCCTAAGAAATATAATAGAAAAGCAAAGATTTTATCTAAAAAGCAAGTGAAACGCCTAGGCCAATCATTTTGGTACTCTGGAATTCATAATGCATTAAGAAAAAACGGTGAAGCGCCAGTTATTTTAGATACTTTAAGTACCAAAAAATCGATAAATCGATTAAATTATTATTATTCTAGCAGAGGCTTTTTTGATGTTAATTCTAAATTTGATTTGGACACATTTGCACCTAAAAAAGCAAGACTTAAATATACGATTACAAAAGGAAACGCCTATTTTATTGATACCATTTCTACTAAAATCGCAACGCCTGTCTTGGATTCTATGTATCAATTAAAAAAATCTCTTTCAGAAATTAAATCAGGGAAACAATATAATACTGAAAATTTCATTTCAGAAAGAACTCGTATAACAACAGATTTTAGAAACAATGGTATTTTTTATTTTCAACCTAATTACATCAACTTTTCACTGGATACCATCAACACCAATAAAAAAATTAATTTATCATTAATTATTGATAATCAATCTGTTAGGGAGAATGACACTTTAAAAAGTAAGCCATTTTCAATTTATAAAATTAGCCAAGTAAATGTATTTACAGATCATTCTGCGGTTAATCCAAATGCACCAATAAAAGATAGTTTAACCTATAATAAGTATAATTTTTACAGTGTAAATAAATTAAAATACCGACCAAAATCATTAACGGATGCAATTTTTATTACCAATGGCGGATTTTTCTCTGATAATAAAACAACGTTAACATCAAAATATTTGAGTAATCTTAAAGTTTTTAATTATCCATTAATTCAGTACAAAGAAGATTCAAAAAATCCTAATTCACTTATTGCCAATGTATTTTTAATACCAAGACCTAAATACCATTTTGGAGCTTCATTTGATGTGACGCATTCAAATGTGCAGGAATTTGGAATTTCAGGTAATACATCCGTTACGATTAGAAATGTCTTTAATGGTGCAGAAACTTTTGAAATTGCAGCTAGAGGCAATGTTGGAGCTTCAAAAGATTTAGCCAATCCTAATGATAATTTTTTTAATTTATCAGAATTTGGTTTAGACGCTAGGTTAAGTTTTCCAAGACTTTTATTACCATTCAAAACTGAAAAAATTATTCCTAAAGCAATGATCCCTTTTACTACTTTAAGTGTAGGTTTTTCAAGACAGCAAAATATAGGTTTGGACAAACATAATTTTACAAGCACAATGTCTTATAATTGGATTCCAAAGAAAAATGCTTCTGCAAAATTTGAGCTTTTTAATATTCAATTTGTTAAGAATGTCAATATTGCCAATTACTTCAATGTCTACAGTTCGTCTTATAACACCTTGAATGGATTGGCACAACAATACAATACCAATCCTATTTATGTCGATAATAATGATGTAACCTCAGGGAATTTAATAATTGAATCAGGAACAAACGGATTTTTAAATGATGTGCTCGGTCCAAATCCTCAAGTTGTCGCATCATCAAATGATTTTAATACCATAAGAAGTATTCAAGAAAGAAAATCAAGGTTAACCGAAAATAATTTAATTTTTGCCTCAAGTTATACCTTTGCAGAAACTTCAAAAAAAGATTTAATAGATAACGAATACTACGCTTTTAAAGCAAAAGTTGAATCGGCAGGAAACCTTTTATCGCTTTTTGCTTCTGCCTCCAAACAGCTAAAAAATCAAAATAATGCAAATACTATTTTTGACGTTGAATTTTCTCAATATCTAAAAACGGAATTAGAATATATTAAACATTGGGATTTAACACGAAAAAAAGTATTCGCCATAAAAAGTTTTTTTGGAGTTGCAATACCTTACGGAAATTCAACGAGCATACCGTTTTCTCGGAGTTATTTTGCTGGAGGATCTAATGACAATAGAGCATGGCAGTCTTATAGTTTAGGTCCAGGGAAAACACTTTCAATTAATGATTTTAATGAAGCCAATATGAAGTTTACTTGTAGTGCCGAACTTCGATTTAATATTACAGGTAAATGGAATGGTGCCATTTTTTCTGACGCTGGAAATATTTGGAATATTGCAGATAATATTGATAATCCTGATGCCATTTTTAGTGGATTTAGATCCTTAGAAACTATAGCAATCGGCACTGGTTTTGGTATCCGATATGATTTTAGTTTCTTTGTTTTGAGATTGGATATGGGTTTTAAAACATACAATCCTGCGAGAGTGGAGAGTGAAAAATGGCTTAAAGAAATGCGTTTTGACAAATCAGTTTTAAATATTGGAATAAATTATCCATTCTAAAATTAGAAATTATTATTTTTGCATCCCCATCCCGAAGCATAGGGATCAGAATTAACTTTAAAAACCCAAAAAAACAATGGCTCACAATATTAAACCTGGAGTTGCTACTGGCGATGAAGTTCAAGCAATTTTTAATTATGCAAAAGAAAAGGGATTTGCACTACCTGCGGTAAATGTTATTGGATCAAGTACCATAAATGGTGTTCTTGAAACAGCTGCAAAATTAAATGCGCCGGTAATTATTCAATTTTCTAATGGTGGCGCTCAGTTTAATGCTGGGAAAGGTTTGTCCAACGTTAACGAAAAAGCAGCAATAGCTGGCGGTATAGCAGGAGCGAAACACATACACAGCTTGGCGGAAGCATATGGGGCAACAGTAATTTTACATACTGACCATTGTGCAAAAAAATTATTGCCTTGGATTGATGGTTTGTTAGATGCTTCTGAAAAGCATTTTGCCGAAACTGGAAAACCATTGTATTCTTCTCATATGATTGATTTATCGGAAGAACCCATTGAAGAAAACATCGAAATTTGTAAAACCTATTTAGCTAGAATGAGCAAAATGGGCATGACTTTAGAAATAGAATTAGGAATAACTGGTGGCGAAGAAGATGGTGTCGATAATTCGGATGTAGATAGTTCAAAATTATATACGCAACCTGAGGAAGTTGCCTACGCTTACGAAGAGTTAATGAAAATTAGCCCACGTTTTACAATTGCCGCTGCTTTTGGTAATGTACATGGCGTTTACAAACCTGGTAATGTGAAGTTAACTCCAAAAATCTTAAAAAACTCTCAGGATTATGTGCAAAACAAGTTTAATACAGGTGCAAATCCTGTTGATTTTGTTTTTCATGGTGGATCAGGTTCTACATTGGAAGAAATTAGAGAAGGCATTAGCTATGGTGTTATCAAAATGAATATCGATACCGATTTGCAATTTGCCTTTACCGAAGGAATTCGGGATTATATGACCTCAAAAATTGATTATTTAAGAACACAAATCGGAAGCCCTGAAGGTGCTGATGCTCCAAATAAAAAACACTACGATCCTAGAAAATGGATCCGTGAAGGCGAAGTAACTTTCAATACAAGATTGGAACAAGCATTTGCCGATTTGAATAACATTAATACTTTATAGTATTTACTGAACACTGATTACTGAACACTGAACACTGAAATATGGCTTGGTTTAAAAGAAAAGAAAAAGGAATTACTACGGCTACCGAAGATAAAATGGATGTTCCAAAAGGACTTTGGTACAAATCGCCAACTGGAAAAATCATTGATACGGATGAATTAGCAAGAAACTTATGGGTTAGCCCAGAAGACGATTTTCACGTTAGAATTGGCAGCAAAGAATATTTCGAAATACTATTCGATAATAATGAATTCAAAGAATTGGATGCCAATATGACTTCAAAAGATCCATTGAAATTTGAAGATACCAAAAAGTATGCTGACCGATTGAAAGACGTTATGGCAAAAACCAATTTGAAAGATGCGGTAAGAACCGGAGTTGGAAAATCAAAAGGGAAAGACTTGGTGGTTTGTTGTATGGATTTTGCTTTTATTGGAGGTTCAATGGGAGCAGTAGTGGGTGAAAAAATTGCACGTGGAATAGATTATTCTATTAAAAATAAGGTGCCATTTGTGATGATATCCAAATCGGGTGGTGCTAGAATGATGGAAGCTGCCTATTCACTAATGCAATTGGCAAAAACATCGGCAAAATTAGCACAACTCGCCGAAGCAAAAATACCGTACATCTCTTTGTGTACTGATCCAACAACGGGAGGAACAACAGCTTCCTATGCCATGCTTGGCGATGTAAACATCTCCGAACCTGGAGCTTTGATTGGATTTGCTGGACCAAGAGTAGTGCGTGATACCACAGGAAAAGATTTGCCAGAAGGTTTCCAAACTGCCGAATTTGTTTTGGAACATGGCTTCCTCGATTTTATTACTCCAAGAAAAGAACTGAAAGACAAAATCAATTTGTTTATTGATTTGATTCAAAACGAAACGATTAGATAAGTTTAAGTTTATTGGTCTCAAAAATAGTTAAAACTATGCACTTTAGTGCATTTTGCTTTCAGCTTCTAAAAATGTTATATTTGTTTGATGGATTTTCAAAGAACAAATGGTCATTCAGTTTCACGTCTCACAGCTCATATAGTTTGGGTTACGAA
>CALQAH020000005.1 GCA_943328505.2 Rhizobium sp. Q54
GAGCTGTGAGACGTGAAACTGAATGACCATTTGTTCTTTGAAAATCCATCAAACAAATATAACATTTTTAGAAGCTGAAAGCAAAATGCACTAAAGTGCATAGTTTTAACTATTTTTGAGACCAATAAATAGTATTAAGTTAAAGCTACACTTTGTTGTAGCTTTTTTTATGTGTTAAAGTTAAGTTCTAATTACTAAGTTTTTAATAACTTTATACCGTTGGGTGTAATTATTTTTTATGGCTAATTTATACTAAATTGTCACATTGAGCTTGTCGAAATGTATCCTTTTTAATGTCTTCGACAAGCTCAGACCGACATTTTTGTTCTAATTGAATATAAATTTCCAGCAAAAAAATCTATTATTAAAAGATTTTGATTAATTACACCCAATGGGTTAACTTTATATAAAATTTGAAAACAATGAAAAATGTAGTTTTTTTTGGTTTACTCCTACTTTCTCTTTGGGCATGTAGCAATTCGAAGTCTATCGTTAAAAAATCAACTGGAGTTTCCCAAACTAAAACATCTGACACAATCAGAATTGCAAACAATGAGCTTCAATATGAAATCATTATTATTGATCCGGGATTTAACAATTGGTTTGCCACAAATGCAAGACCTAGAGATTTTTACACACAAACTTTTTTAGAAGGAAAAAATAGCATTTATGTTAGTGAATGGAATAGACGTTTTTTACAACCCAATAACAACCAAAATATCTACGATATGAAAATAGATTATAATTTCACAACCGATTATGGTTTTGAAGTTAATTACCTACTCTATAATTATTTTATCTATTTTCAAATTAAAAACAAACAACAATTTTCAGGCTTTGCCCCAAGACCATAAAAATGTATCTTTGTGCTGAATTAAAACTATGGGGAATTTTAAACAACGCTGGAACATTAAATCAAATTGGCAATTGGTCGTTATAGTTATTGTTTTTGCTCTAACAGGAACGACTTCTTCCATTTTATCTAAACCAATATTAACATTTATTGGCATTGCAAAAGAAGATGTTTCTGTATGGGTTTATTATCCATCATATATCTTATTAATTTTACCCGTTTATCAAATTCTATTAGTTTCCTTTGGATTTGTTTTTGGTCAATTTACATTCTTTTGGGAATTTGAAAAAAAAATGTTGCGAAGTTTAAAACTTGGTTTTATTGCCAATTGGTTAGATAAAAACAGAAAAAGGAACTCCTAAAAGTTCCTTCTTCCATCAAAAATCAATCTATAGACTAATTAAATTACTATTATTTTTTTTCTTGTTTAATCAAATTAAAAAAATCATTTCTATTTTCTTTTTCGTTAAATATGCCGCCATATTGAATGGTGGATGTAAAACTGCTTTCATCCTGAATTCCTCTACTTGAAACACACAAATGTTTCGCTTCCATCACTACCATAACACTATCCGTTTCTAAAACCGTTTTCAATTCGTTAAAGATTTGCATAATCAATCGTTCCTGTACCTGTGGTCGACGGGAATAGTAATCCAAAATGCGATTCAATTTGGATAACCCGATAACTTTACCGCTAGAAACATAACCAATATGAGCATGACCAATGATTGGCAAAAAATGATGCTCACAAGTAGAATTAAAACTGATACTGGCTTCAACCAACATTTTATCATAATGATAGGCATTTTCAAAAACTGACATCTTGGGTTTGTTTTTTGGGTCTAATCCAGAAAAAATTTCCTGAATAAACATTTTAGCAACACGATGTGGAGTACCATTTAAACTGTCGTCCGTTAAATCCAAACCTAAATCTTCCATTATTAAACGAAAATGGTTTTCAATAGAAACCATTTTTTGAGCATCCGATTTAATAAAAGCATCTGGCCTAAGTGGCGTTTCAGCAGAAGTCATTTGATGATTGTCACCAATTTGATCAAATATTTCTTTTTCAATTGTAGTGTTCATAAGAATATATTATTTTGTTTAACAAAAATACAAAATAATTAAACAAAAAATCGTGGAATAGAATTTTAATTTGATAACGCTATAAAAAAAATTGATATCAATTCGAAATAGCAAAATACTTTGTTACTTTGTAAAAAATACACTCATGATTATTGCAAAAAATATTCAGAAGAATTATGATAAACTCAAAGTTTTAAAAGGCGTTGATATTCATATAAACAAAGGCGAAATTGTTTCGATTGTCGGCGCTTCTGGAGCCGGAAAAACAACACTACTTCAAATTTTAGGAACTTTAGATACTCCATCAAAAGACGCTTTAACCACTTTGGAAATTAATGGTGAGAATCTTTTAAAAATGAAAGACAAAGAAATGTCTCGATTTAGAAATTTGCATTTGGGATTTATTTTTCAATTTCATCAATTACTCCCTGAATTTACAGCCTTGGAAAATGTTTGTATTCCTGCATATATTGCTGGTAAAGAAAAATCAGCAACCGAAGTTGAAGCAAAACGATTATTGGATTATTTGGGTTTAACTGAACGAATTCATCATAAACCTAATGAACTTTCGGGTGGGGAACAACAACGAGTAGCAGTAGCCCGTGCTTTAATCAACAAACCTTCCGTCATTTTTGCAGATGAACCTTCTGGAAATTTAGATACTGTTTCAGCTGAAAATTTACATCAATTGTTTTTTAAGTTGCGTGATGAATTTGGACAAACATTTGTTATTGTTACCCACAACGAAGACTTAGCCAACATGGCTGATAGAAAATTGGTAATGATGGATGGCAAAATTTGCAACTAAAAATGACAAATTCTGAACTCAAAGAATTTCTTGACGAAAAAGTAACCTTGTACAATAACCCAAAATTTATTGAAAGTGATCCAATTCAAATCCCAAAGCAATTTTCATTAAAAGAAGATATTGAAATTGCTGGTTTTCTGACCGCAACAATTGCGTGGGGAAATCGAAAAATGATTATAAGTAATGCCAATAAATTAATGAATTTCATGGGAAATTCTCCCTATGATTTTGTTATGGATCATGAATCTCATCATTTGGAAAAACTATCTCCTTTTGTACATCGTACATTTAATGGAGATGATTGCAAAACATTTATACAAGCATTGCAAAACATTTACAAAAATTACAATGGATTAGAAGATGTTTTTACAATGCATCAAAACGAAAATTCAATGCAAAATAGTATTTCTGAGTTTAAAAAAATATTCTTTGAAACACAACATCTTCAACGAACAACGAAACATATTTCGGATCCTAATAATGGTTCCGCGGCAAAAAGAATCAACATGTATTTGCGTTGGATGATACGTAATGACAATAAAGGTGTTGACTTTGGAATTTGGAAAAGCATTTCACCGAGTAAACTTTCTTGCCCATTAGATGTTCATTCAGGGAATGTAGCTCGAAAATTAGGATTGCTTTCTAGAAAACAAAATGATGGTAAAGCGCTTCTAGAATTGGATACCAACCTCAGAAAAATGGATGCCACCGATCCTGTAAAATATGATTTTGCATTGTTTGGTTTGGGTGTTTTTGAAGGGTTTTAGCAACCGTATTACTTCATACATTCCTTAGTTTGAAATTTCGTACCTTTGCCCAAATTACAAGTAAAATGAGCACTTTCGAACAGTTTAATCTACCTATATCGCTACAAAAAGCAGTGGATGCAATTGGGTTAACAACCCCAACTCCTATCCAAGAAAAATCATTTTCAGTGATTATGTCAGGTAGAGATATGATGGGGATTGCACAAACTGGAACTGGAAAAACTTTTGCCTATTTATTACCATTACTTAAACAATGGAAATTTGTTGCCACTGATACACCAAGAGTAATGATTTTAGTACCAACGAGAGAATTGGTAGTTCAAGTTGCTGGTGAAGTTGAAAAATTAACCGAATTCATGTCCGTTAGAACCCTTGGAGTTTATGGAGGCGTAAACATCAATACACAAAAAACATCTGTTTATCAAGGTGTTGATATACTTGTTGGAACGCCAGGACGAATTATGGATTTGGCGTTAGACAATGTGATTCGGTTTGATAGTTTGCAAAAATTAGTCATTGATGAATTTGACGAAATGTTGAATTTAGGATTTCGTTCACAAGTTACTTCCATTTTATCCATGTTGAAGAACAAGCGTCAAAACATACTTTTCTCGGCAACAATGACAGAAGAAGTAGATGAAATGTTAGAAGATTATTTTGAAATGCCTGAAGAAGTTTCTTTGGCAAAATCAGGAACTCCATTAGAAAAAATAGAGCAATTTGGGTATTTAACCCCTAATTTTTTGACAAAAATAAATTTGATTATTGAATTGTTGAAAGACGATAAACTAGAACGCGTTTTGGTTTTCATCAACAACAAAAAAACTGCCGATTTAGTAGCAGAAAAATTGGATGAAGTTTACCCTGATCAATTTGGAGTAATCCATTCCAACAAATCGCAAAACTATCGATTAAATACAATGGCAGCATTTCAAAATGGCGAGATTAGAGGAATTGTAACTACTGATGTGATGGCTAGAGGTTTGGATATTTCAGACATATCGCATGTTATCAATATGGAATTTCCTGAAATTTCGGAGCAATATGTTCACAGAATTGGTAGAACAGGTCGTGCCGATAAATCTGGAATTGCAATTAGTTTTATCAGTCCAAAAGAACAAGAAATTCAAATTGAAGCTGAACTTCTAATGGAAAAAGAAATTGAATTTTTACCACTGCCTGAAGAAGTTGAAATTTCAGAAAAATTACTTCCTTTTGAAAAAGATAAAAAGGAAATTAAATATTCTATAAAAAGACCCAAACTTGAAGGAGGAGAAGCTTTTCATGAAAAATCGAAAAAGAATAAAAAAGTAAATCTAGGTGGTCCATCGAAAACTAAGAAAAAAGTATCGAGTTCTGTCAATAGAAATATTTTAAAAACAAGAGACGCCAAAAGAAAAAAGAAATAATTGGTAATTGGTACTTGATAATTGGCAATTGATTGTTATTTTTGAACATTAAAACAACGGAACTCCACCGAATATAAAAACTTGTGAAGTAAACTTTAAATAAATGCAATTCAAACACCCAGAAATCCTTTATTTTCTTTTCTTACTGATTATCCCAATTCTGGTACATTTGTTTCAATTACGACGTTTTAAAAAGGAATATTTTACCAATGTTCAATTCCTAAAAGAACTTTCCATACAAACCAGAAAAAGCTCAAAACTTAAAAAATGGTTGTTACTTTGCACTCGATTATTACTTTTAACTTTCTTGATTTTAGCGTTTGCACAACCCTTTTTTACAGCAAAAGAAAGTAAAAAAGCAACTAATGAAATGTACATCATTTTGGACAATTCATTCAGTATGCAAGCCAAAGGAAAAAAAGGCGAGTTACTTAAAAGAGCCGTTCAAGACTTGTTAGAACACACTCCTGAAACTCAAAATTTTTCATTGATAACCAATTCTGATAATTATTGGAATACCGATATTAAAACAATTCAAAAAGAGTTACAAAACTTAAAATACAGTGCCAATTCATTTCAATTAGATAACCTTTTAGCGAAAGTAAATGCACGAAAATCAGCCTTTAATAAAGATATTATTGTCATTACCGATGCTGTTGGTTTAGAAGAAAAGCAACTCAAAAATTTCCATAAAGACGACAATGTATATTTCATCACTCCAAAAGCGGAGCAAAAAAATAACGTTTCCATCGATAGTGTTTACATTAACCAAACCATGGATAATTTCTATGAAATTGGCGTAAAATTATCGGCGAATGGCGAAGATTTTAATGCAGTACCTATTGCATTGTACAACAACAATAAACTTACAGCCAAGACATTAGTGAGTTTTGAGCAACAAAATAAAATCGTAAATTTCACAATACCAAAAGCTGATTTTCACGGTTATGTTTCCATCGTTGATAAAGGATTATCTTATGACAACATCTATTACTTTAGTATTTCAAAACCTGAGAAAGTAAATGTAATAAGTATTGGAGCAAACGAAAAAAGTAATTTCCTTTCCCGAATTTATTCACTTGAAGAATTCAATTTTAACAATTTTGAATTAACAAGTTTAGATTATAATCTACTCGAAAAACAAGATGCTATTGTTTTAAATGAAATTAAAGACATTCCGCAAGCATTACAAACTACTTTAAAAAGTTTTGTAGCAAAAGGCGGCAATTTAATTGTCATTCCATCTCTAGAAAGTAATGTTGCCAATGTGAATTCATTCCTAAGCAATTATGGAACCATTCAATTGAAGACACTTGTAAACAAAGATAAAAAAGTAACCAAAATCAATTTTAATCATCCATTATTCAATACTGTTTTTGAGAAAAAAATTGATAATTTTCAATATCCAATCAATAAAAACTCGTTTATTTTAACTAGCAATTTGCCATCCATTTTAACGTATGATGATCAAAGTTCGTTTTTGACTTCAATACAAAATGGAATTTCATCCGTTTATGTTTTTGCTGCACCTATTAATAAAGAAAATAGTAATTTTCAGAACTCACCTTTAATTGTTCCTACGTTTTACAATATGGCGCAAAGTAGTCAAAGAACTGGTGTGAATGCTATAATTATTGGCGAAAACCAACCCTATATCGTGGATGCCTTAGTAACAAAAGACGAAATTGTAACCGTAAAAAACACTACCGAAAAATTCATTCCTGTTCAACAAATACTGAATACCAAAGTTAAAATGACTTTTAACGAAAACCCGGTTGAAGCTGGAAATTTCGGAATATTCAATTCAGATCGATTGGTTCAAAACATCAGTTTTAATTATAATAGAACCGAAAGTAATTTGACTTTAATCAATGAAAGTGTTCTTTCGGATTATACTATTAGTAACGATATTGAAACCGTTTTTAATACCATACAAACTGATAGAACCGATACGCAAATCTGGAAATGGTTTGTTATCTTTACATTACTTTTTATAGCATTGGAATTACTCATTCAAAAATTTGTAAAATGAACCTAATTATCCGAACTGCAAGAATTATTGACTCAAAAAGTCCTTTTCATAATCAAATTGTGGATGTAAAAATTACCAATGGAACTATTGAAAAAATTGGTAACCAACTTCAAAATTCTGATAACTATCAAGAAATAAAAATTGACAACTTACACCTCTCACAAGGTTGGTTTGACACAAGTGTTTCTTTAGGAGAACCTGGATTTGAAGATCGTGAAACCATACAAAACGGTTTGGATGTTGCAGCCAAAAGTGGGTTTACAGGTATTGCATTACAACCCAACTCCTATCCTATTATTGACAATCAATCACAGGTACATTTTGTAAAACAAAAAGCGATTAAATCAGCAACCGATTTATATCCCATTGGAGCTTTAACCAAAGGTAGTGAAGGCAAAGATATGGCGGAACTTTTTGATATGAAAAATGCTGGGGCAATAGCTTTTGGGGATTATAATAAAAATATTTCGAATGCAAATTTGATGAAAATTGGTCTTCAATATGTTCAAGATTTTGACGGCTTGGTGATTGCCTTTTGCCAAGACGAAACCATAAAGGGAAGCGGTGTTGCCAATGAAGGAGTTGTTTCCACACGATTGGGATTGAAAGGAATTCCGAATTTAGCTGAAGAAATTATATTGGCGAGAAACTTATTTTTATTAGAATATACTGGTGGGAAATTGCATATTCCAACCCTTTCTACAGCAAAATCGGTGAGTTTAATTAAAGAAGCTAAGGCAAAAGGATTACAAGTGACTTGTAGCGTTGCGGTGCATCATTTGGTTTTGACCGATGAAACATTAGAAGGATTTGACACGCGCTATAAAGTTACGCCACCATTACGAACGGAAGCAGACAGAAAAGCTTTGTTAGCTGGAATTTTAGACAACACAATTGATTGTATCACTTCAGATCATAATCCGTTGGATGTTGAAAACAAAAAAATGGAATTTGACTTGGCTAAAAATGGAACCATTGGTCTAGAAAGTGCTTTTGGCTCCTTACAAACTGTCTTACCTTTGGAAAAAATAATTGATAAATTAACTTTTGGAAAAACCATTTTCGGATTAGAAAATCAGAATATTCAAGAAGGAAATTCAGCCAATATTACTCTGTTTTTAACCGAAGACAAATGGAATTTTAGCAAAGAAGCTATTCTTTCTAAATCAAAAAACTCTGCTTTTTTGGGTCATGAAATGAAAGGAAAAGCGGTTGGGATTTACAATAAAGGAAAATTAATTTTAGCATAAATATGAACAATACAATTGAAGAAGGAAAAGCCACAGCAATAACGAGTTATATTTTAATTGTTGGTGTATTAATTGCGATTTCAATGAACAGTGAAAATAAAAATTCTTTCGCTTCATTTCATATTCGTCAAGGATTAGGTTTATCAATTACTTTCATTTCACTTGGATTAATTATTAGCAATTTTAACAGCATTATGATTGCTGCACCAATGTGGGTTTTTATAACAGTTTTAATGTTTTACGGAATTTTTAGTGCATCAAAAGGAAGTACAAAACCTTTACCATTGGTTGGAAGTTTTTACCAAAAATGGTTTAAAAATATTTCTTAAAATGAGCTATTCTTTATTTTACTTAGTTCGCGAACCAAAAATTATATTAGCTAAAAATCCCTTGTTATTGTTACTTCACGGTTATGGAAGTAATGAAGAAGATTTATTCTCTTTTGCTAAAGAACTTCCTGATGACTATTTTGTGGTTTCAGCGCGTGCTCCTTATGATATGATGTATGGAAGTTATGCTTGGTACGCCATTAATTTTGATGCCGATGAAAACAAATTTTCAGATATTGGACAAGCCAAATTATCTCGAGATTTGATAGTTAAATTTATAGATGAATTGATTGAAAATTATCCAATTAACGGAAAAAAAATTACTTTAATTGGCTTTAGTCAAGGAAGTATTTTGAGTTATGCAGTAGCTTTATCGTATCCTGAAAAAGTGCAACGATTAGTTGCTATGAGTGGTTATCTTAATACTGAAATTGCTATAGATGGTTTTGAAACTAACGATTTTTCAGATTTGAAAATTTATGCCTCACATGGGACAGTGGATCAAGTTATTCCTGTAGATTGGGCAAGAAAAACTCCAGCTATTTTAGATAACTTAGGTCTTTCTTGTGTGTATAAAGAATACCCAATTGGTCATGGTGTTTCACCACAAAATTTTTATGATTTTAAAAGTTGGCTACAACAATAAACTATTGTTCTGTATCGCTTCCAGTTACTTTTTTACCTATTTCGCCATCACCGGAAAAAATGATTCTATCTGCTTGTTTTAGGCTATAACCATTTCCTTTAATCAATTGCCAACCATCATATTCCCATGATTTCCCTTTAGATTGTTGCTCTAAAACAATGGATGAAGTTTCGTTCGGTAAATACAATTCCGCTTGATCTCCATCTTCATTAAAAAGTATATAAGCACTCAATGTTTCATCTTCATTTTCAAGATTTGCAATAGGATTTAATTGAATTCCTGTAAAAACTTTGATACATTCTTTATTCACTTTTGACCATATATAGCCAGCCGAAGCCAAGCAACCATTCTCGTCTTTATCATTTACAACTACTGCTGAAGTACTGTCTTCAACTTTTGTAACCTTTTCATCTTTAGTGGATTTATCAGTCCATTTACAAGATTGTAATCCAAAAATTAAAATTAGTAGTAGAATGCTTTTTTTCATTGTTTTATTATAAAATTACTAATTTAAAGAAGCAGGATACAAATAACTTTCAATTACTTCAAAAGAGATAGTTTCATCTTCATTTACAAAGTATTTTAACAACACTTCTCCCCAAAGTGTCCCATTACTATAATCAGCTATGATCCAACGGTGATTAATTACTTTTATTTTATTAATGATGAACTTTTGCTCACTTAATTTTAATTGACCCGTATATTGATTTCCTTCTTTATTATCATTAAAAGCTAATAAGGCATCATTTACTTTTTTGATGATATCTTTTGCTTCATATTTTTCTAGATAATTCAAGGCTCTATCATTATGTTCAATTGAAAAATAATTGGCTTCATACATTTTATCAGCAATGGAAGTTATACTGTCTTTCATTTTTTTATTACTGGTTGTCAGTATTTTAATATCGTCAGAACCCTTAGATGAAAAATATTTATAGGTAAATATATTCATTAAAACGGCAACAATAAATAGATAAAGAAACAGAGACTTTTTCATGCTTAAATATAATTAAATAGTTATTTGTAAATCGTCATATGCTAAAAAAACATTTTTAGGCAACTTCGATTGCACTTCATCATGAAATCCCATCAGATGACTTATATGAGTCAAATAGGCTTTTTCAGGTTGAACCAAAGTTATAAAATCTAAAGCATCTTGCAAACTAAAATGCGAATGATGTGGTTCTTCACGCAATGCATTCACAACCAATACTTTTAGTCCTTTAAGTTTTTCAATTTCAGTTAATTCAATCGTTTTCACATCCGTTAAATAGGCAAAATCTTGAATTCGATAGCCAAAAACTTGCAAGGAACCATGTTTTACTTCAATTGGAATTATTATCGATTGATAAATTTTAAAAAATTGATTATTAATAACTTCAAAAGTTTGAACACTAGGTGCTCCTGGATATTTATTTTCTGTTTCAAAAATATAATCAAAACGTTTATATAAATTTTCTAAAACACGTTCATGAGCATAAATTGGAATATCTTTTTTTTGTTTGAAAAAGAATGGTCGTATATCATCTAATCCAGCAGTGTGGTCTGAATGTTCATGTGTAAAAAGTATAGCGTCAATTTTTGAGCATTCAGAAATGAGCATTTGTTGTCTAAAATCTGGTCCGCAATCTATAACGACAGAATTATCATCCCAAGTAATCCAAACAGAAACTCGTAACCGTTTGTCTTTTTTATTGGAACTTTTACATACAGAATGGCTACTTCCAATAACTGGAATACCTTGTGAAGTACCTGTTCCAAGAAAATAAATTGTCATAATTACTCGATTTTTGATATTCTTTTTTTTGCTTTAGGTTACTACTTAAAAATTAACCTCATTTTTTTACAAAAATAGGATTATTTCTCTTTCATTAAAGCACCTATTTTGTTAACTTTGTAAAGAATAAATTGATTATGAGAAATTATAGCTCGGATATTAAATTAAAAGGAGATAAAGTAATTGAACAAATTCCTTCAATGAGGGATAAAACGTTACGTATAAATCTGAATGAAAATATCTATGGAACTTTTGCTGAAATTGGGGCAGGTCAAGAAACTGTTAGACATTTTTTTAGATCAGGTGGAGGTTCAGGAACTATAGCAAAAGCAATGTCTGCTTACGATAAAGACTTTAGTGATGCCATTTATGGTATTGAAGAAGATGGCCGTTATGTAACTGAAAGCCGTTTAAAAAAAATGCTGTCTCATGAAGTTGAGCTAATTGAACAACGTTTAAAAAGAGACAAACATCCCAATAAATTATTTTTTAGTTATGCCAATACTGTAGCTACTATTGATTTTGCAAAACAATTTAAAGGTCATGGTTGGGTTGGTATTAAATTCCAAGTTGAGCCTGATGAAGAATATAACGAAATTACTTTACACATTCGCTTTAAAGAAACGGATGCTCGTTTACAGCAAGAAACATTAGGGACTTTAGGTGTAAACTTAATTTATGGTGCTTTTTATAAATACAACGACCCAAAAAA
This sequence comes from Rhizobium sp. Q54, assembly GCA_943328505.2. Taxonomy (GTDB): domain Bacteria; phylum Bacteroidota; class Bacteroidia; order Flavobacteriales; family Flavobacteriaceae; genus Flavobacterium. Next base: position 11,670 of record CALQAH020000005.1, read on the forward strand.
ATTGCTTCGTTATTTATATGATCATTTAGATAAAGACCAATTAGAAATTGATACTATCAACTTTTCTGGACCTCAATTTACAAATGTAGACAATCGATTGATGAGTTTGCAATTGGTAAAAAACGGCATGACCGATGCGGTAATGTTTGGACCTGATGGTAAAAATATTTTACCTGCTGCTATACTTTACAAAAAAAACATACTAGCATTAAGAGGAAGTTTCCGTCCAGTTACTCAAGTAAATATGGACATGTATGAGAAATCATTAAAAATGTTTTTAGAAGAAAGTAAAGTTGAAGAAGAAAACACCTTAGTAATTTTTGAAATCACACTTTCAAATCTTCGTTCAGAAGGCGAAATTGATGAAAGAGATTTTATGGACAGAGCAGAATTGTTATGTTCATTAGGTCAAACTGTAATGATATCCAATTTTCAAGAATATTATAAAGTAGTTGAATATTTTGCAAATTACACCAAGGCTCGAATGGGATTGGCAATGGGTGTCAACAATTTAGTCGATATTTTTGATGAAAAATACTATCGCCATTTAAGTGGTGGAATTCTTGAAGCTTTTGGAAAGTTATTCTACCGTGATTTAAAAGTTTTCTTATATCCAATGGAGGATGAAAACGGAGAAATTATAACTTCACAAAACTTGAAAGTTCATCCACGAATGAAAGAATTATATAAATTTTTCGCCTATAATGGAAAAGTTGTTGACATCACCGATTTTGATAAAGGCCACCTCAAAATTTTCTCAAGAGAAGTTTTGAAAATGATTAATGATGGTGATCCAGGTTGGGAAAATTTGTTACCTCAAGGTATTGGAGAAATTATAAAAGAACACCAACTTTTTGGATATGATCCTGATAAAGTTTTAATAAAATCAACCTAATTTAAAATTCAATTCAACAAAAACGCCAAGAATACATCTTGGCGTTTTTGTTGTTAAATATTTATTATTTTAAAATTTGTGAAGTATGTTCTTTGGTTTTCACTTCAGAAATTATATCAACAATAATTCCTGATTCATCAATGATAAAAGTTGTTCTATGAATCCCATCATATTCCTTACCCATGAATTTTTTTGGACCCCAAACTCCAAAATCTTGAATTACCGATTTGTCTTCATCTGCCAATAGCGGGAATGGAAAACTAAATTTGTTTTTGAAATTAGATTGTGCTTTAGCATTATCAGCGCTTACTCCAAGAAGAGCATAATTACTAGCTTGGAATCGTTCAAAATTATCTCTTAAATCGCAAGCTTCTGCTGTACAACCAGGCGTATTTGCTTTTGGATAAAAGAATACGACCAGCTTTTTCCCTTTGTAATTTTCCAATGTATGCAGGTTTCCATCTTGATCATTGGCCGAAAAATTAGGAGCTTTGTCTCCTATTTTTAATGTTGTCATTTTTATTTTTATTTTGAATTAATAGTATCTAAGATTGAATTATCCCGTTGATTTGCAAGTATAATTGACCATCGCTTAAAATAGCGCCTTGTGTTATCAGATCAAAAATAGCTTTATTTCTTTCTTCATCATATTCTTTTTTACCGATATGCATTTCTACAGTATCCGTAAATAAATTATCGCTCAACCACAGTAAACCATCCTTATTCATAAAATCAACTTCTGAATCCAATGATTTTAAAACAATAGATTGAATTAAAAGCTCTTGACAATGAAAAAGAAAAATATGATTTTTTGAAAAATGTTCTAAATAATTAGCACTTTTTAATACTCCTTCCCAAATTAAATCTGAGAAAACATCTAATTCTTGTTCGGCAACTTCTGGTTTTTCAAGTTTGATTTTGTCCCATTCCGCTTTGTCAATAGATTGCGTAGCAAGAAAAGTAATAAACTCTTGATATAAAGCTTCGAATTGTTCTTTAGTAAGTCTTTTGTATTTCATAACTGTTAAAGAACAAAGTAAACTGTTCTCCAATTAAATTTGTAAATAGAAACTGAAATAACTTCAAATTAAAAAAATCCCGAATCGTTTTAGGAACGAGCCGGGATTTTAAAATAAAATTTTAGAACTATGCTTGATCAGCAACTATTTCATAAGGTAATTCAACTATCACATCTCTGTGAAGTCTCACAGTTGCAGAGTATTTACCTAAACGTTTTACAACACCACTTGTGATAAATTTTCTTTCAATTACCTGACCACCTTTTTCTAATGCCGCAGCAATATCAATATTAGTGATTGAACCGAATAATTTTTCTCCACCAGCTTTCGCTATAATTCTAATTTCGATAGCTTTTAAAGCTTCAGCCAATGCTTTTGCATCGTTTACAACTTTAGCTTCTTTATGTGCTCTTTGTTTTAAATTTTCGGCTAATACTTTTTTTGCAGAAGGCGTCGCTAATTGAGCATGGCCTTGAGGAATTAAAAAGTTACGACCATAACCGTTTTTCACAGTTACTACATCATCTTTAAAGCCTAAATTTTGAACGTCTTGTTTTAAGATCAATTCCATGTTGTTGTCCTTTATTAGAGAAGTTAGGTTCCGTTTGACGAAAACCAACAACTGAGTTTATATATTATTTTAGTAAATCGGCCACATATGGCATTAAAGCTAAATGTCTAGCTCGTTTCACAGCTACTGACACTTTTCTTTGAAATTTTAATGAAGTACCTGTTAAACGACGAGGTAAAATTTTACCCTGTTCATTAACGAATTTCAATAAGAAGTCTGCATCTTTATAATCAATATACTTGATTCCAGATTTTTTGAAACGACAATACTTTTTAGTTTTGTTGATTTCAATGTTCAAAGGCGTAAGATATCTAATATCTCCGTCTTTTTTTCCTGAAGCGGATTGTTGTAAGTTTGCCATGATAATTACGCTTTTGATTCTTTTAATTTAGTTCTTCTTCTTTCAGCCCATGAAATTGCATGTTTATCTAAACTTACAGTTAAGAAACGCATAACTCTTTCATCACGTCTAAATTCAGTTTCAAATGCAACAAGTACTTCTGGAGCTACTTTGAATTCGTACAAGTGGTAAAAGCCACTTTTTTTGTTTTGGATTTCGTAAGCTAATTTTTTTAAGCCCCAATCCTCTTTGGATATCATCTCAGCACCTCTACTCGTAAGAAAATCTTCGAACTTGCTTGCTGTTTCCTTTACCTGAACTTCAGATAAAACGGGATTTAAGATGAAAACAGTCTCATAATGATTCATAAATATTTGAATTTATTGTTAATTTTTGCAAAAGTAATTATTTAATTTTAATAACCAAACAAAAATCGTATTTATTCGCCAAAGTGCAAAAAAAACCGATAAACATTAGGTTTGTTGGAAAATACATTTTACATTTACCTCACCAAATCTATAATAAATAACATTATGAAACTAAATTGTGTAGTTGTAGATGATAGCTCGATACAGAGGATGATCATCGCAAAGTTAGTAAATAATCACCCAAATCTACATTTAGTCGGTGATTTTTCTAATGCAATTGAAGCAAAAAATTGCATGTCGGTCCATACTGTTGACCTAATTTTTCTAGATATAGAAATGCCAGTCATCAGTGGGTTTGATTTTCTTGACGGTTTAAAAGTTAAACCACAAATTGTTTTTATCACGTCAAAGGCTGAATACGCTATGAAAGCGTTCGATTATGATGCAACGGACTACCTACAAAAACCGATTGCTCTTGACCGATTCAACTCTTCCGTTAAACGCGCTATGGATTTCCATATGCTCAAAAAAGAAAATCAAGAAGAAGAAGGAGAACACATCTTTATTAAGAGTAATCTTAAAAAATTAAAAGTGTACACCAACAAAATTAAATGGATTGAAGCGTATGGTGACTATGTAAAAGTAGTCACAGAAGAAGATAGCAACTTAGTGCTGTCAACCATGAAATCTTTTGAAGCTGATTTATCAAAAGAGAAATTCATTCGAGTCCACAAGTCATTTATTATCAATATTGATAAAGTGGAACGTTTCAACAGTAAGTTTGCGGAAATTGGTGTCACTAAAATTCCGTTAAGCCGAAACAAAAAAGAAGATTTAATTAAAGCATTAGCTATTGCTTAATAGAAATCCACATTTACAGTAACTTTAATCGGTCTGTAATGCGCAACCAAATCAAAACTATTCAGAACTTTCTGAATAGTTTTTTTTGTAGATTGTAGTGGCTGATTACTTGGAATTTTTATCATTATAGTTCGGATATACTCATTTCGAATCCTATTAATAGCCGGTTCTTCTGGTCCGAGAATTGGGATATCAAAATTTTGTTTCAAAACTTGATACAACCATAATGTTCCTTCTTTTAGTTTTTCAAAATCACGATGCTTTAATGTCAATTTTACTAATCTAAAAAAGGGTGGATAATGGTAAATTTGCCTTTCATACAATTGCTCTTTGTACATTTCTTCATAATCGTTATTGGTGACTTGTTGAATCACATTATGAATTGGATTATAGGTCTGAATAATTACTTTACCTGTCTTTTCAGATCTTCCAGCACGTCCAGAAACTTGAGTCATCATTTGAAAACTTCTTTCAAAAGCTCTAAAATCTGGATGGTACAACATATTATCAGCATTCATAATTCCCACTAAAGAAACATTATCAAAATCCAATCCTTTGGCAAGCATTTGTGTACCAACCAAAACATCGATTTCTCTATTTTTAAAACTATCGATCAATTTTTCAAAACTGTATTTGCCACGAGTAGTATCTTGATCCATACGTTTGATATTCTTGGTAGGAAACAATTCGGCTAGTTCCAATTCGATTTGTTCGGTTCCAAAACCTTTTGTAGTTAAATGAACACTAGAACAACTATGACAATTAGTAGGTTTTGCCATCGCATAACCACAATAATGACATCGCAACTGATTTTTAAATTTATGATATGTTAAGCTTACATCACACTGTTGACATTGAGGAACATTTCCACAAGTCATGCATTCTAAAACAGGTGAAAATCCTCTTCTATTTTGAAATAATATTACTTGTTCTCCCAATGAAAAAGCTTCGGAAATGGCATCAATTAAAGTTGTACTAAAGTGCCCTTTCATCTGTTTTCTGAAATAACTATCTTTCAAATCTACCAATTCCATGTTAGGCATTTGTACTTTTCCAAACCGTTCTGAAAGGGTTACCAATCCATATTTTTGAGATTGTGCATTGTAATATGTTTCTATACTTGGCGTAGCCGAACCTAATAAAACTTTTGATTGGTGGGCATTTGCTAAGACAATAGCTGCATCTCGAGCATGATATCTTGGAGCTGGATCTTGTTGTTTAAAGGTTTGTTCATGTTCCTCGTCAACAATAATTAATCCCAAATTGGAAAACGGCAAAAACAAGGCAGACCTTGCTCCTATTACAATTTGTGCTTTATCTGAGTTGTTCAAAACTTGATTCCAAACCTCAACACGTTCGTTGTTACTGTATTTTGAATGAAAAACTGCGACTTGATTGCCAAAGTGTTTTGTCAATCGTGATACCAATTGAGTGGTTAATGCGATTTCCGGCAATAAATACAAAACTTGTTTTCCATCCGAAATGTATTGTTCGATGAGTTTGGTGTAAATTTCCGTTTTACCACTAGAAGTAACTCCATGCAACAAGGTAACTTCTTTTTCTATAAATGACGTCTTAATTTCATTAAAAGCAACTTGCTGTGCTTCACTTAAATGAAATTCGCTTTCGGTTTTGTTTTTATCAAAATTTACTCGGTCTTCTTGAACGAAATACTCTTCAAAAACTTGTTTTTCAATCAATGCTTTTACAATAGCGACTGATGAATTTGCCTCTTCTGTAAGTTGTTTTACTGGAATTGGCTTTTTATATTGCGCTTGTAATTGAAAAAAACAAAGCACAACTTCTTTTTGTTTGTTGGCACTTTTCAAATTTTCTAACAATACCTTTAATCCGTTTTCAGATTGATATTGCTCGCTCAATCGAATATATCGTATGAGTTTAGGTTTGTATTCTTCTATCATTTCTTCATGAAGTAAAAGAATACTTTTGTTGATGAGTTCTTGAATTACTGGGAAGATATTTTTCTTGTTTAAGATTGAAATAATATCTTGAACTTTTAAAGAATTTTGCTGCTGTAAGGCTTGATAGACTAAAAATTCATCATCAGTTAATGTTGTTTCATCAACAAATGTGTCGGTTTTTAAAGCAATGGAAGTTTCGCTTTCCAACAATAACGCCGATGGTAATGCACCACGATATACATCGCCAATGGCACACATATAGTAATTCGAAATCCATTGCCAATGGTTAATTTGTAACTCGTTGACGATAGGTTTTAGGTCTAAAATTTCATGAATTTCTTTGGCTTCATATAAAACAGGTGCTTTTTGATGCAATTGCGTTACTAATGCGGTATATATTTTACTTTTACCAAAGGGAACAGCCACTCGCATTCCAATTTGAATGTAGTTGTATTCTGCTTCCGAAACACTATAAGTAAAGGTTTTGGGAAGTGAAAGCGGTAAAATTACTTCGATGAAGTATTGCATTTATGTTATATTGATGTTGAAATTGATATTGTCATTGAAATTGCATTATTTTACACGATACCAATATTGTGTTCTCCCAAAAAGTGAAATTCCAATAAAACCTCTGACCTTAAGTTTATCTTTTTCATCAAGCATGATAGTACAATTATATAAATTTCCTGATTTGGGGTCTAGAATTTTTCCGCCTTTGTACTCATTACCCTTTTTATTCAAACCTTTTATAACTATCAATCCTTGTATGGGTTTGTTTTTATCCTCGCCATCACAATATATACATACCTTTTTTTTATCTTTTTCTTCCAGTATTTCATGAACTTTACCGTAAATTTTCCCTCCCTTTTCAAAAATTTCAATTATAGAAAGTGCTTTCCCTGTTTCATCATCAACAGATTTCCATTTTCCAATAATTTTGTGCGTTTGAGCAAAAAATACGGTTGAAATCAATAGGAATAAGATACAAATTTTGTTTTTCATATACTTAGTATTTTAGCCCTGATGGCAGCGGCATCCCACGCTTTTTTTTGCGTGGATATAGCAAACAGCAGGAAATAGCTCCAAAAACATCACGGCATTAAATTTTTTCATGATTTTTTAATTTTTGAATCGTGGCATTTAAATCGAAACCTAAAAGCAAAATCATACAATTAATCCAAATATAAAACATGATTACGAGCAACGTTCCGATGGAACCATAAAGTTCGTTATATTTTGAAAATTTAACAACCCAAATTCCAAAAAAATAGGACGATATGATGATTAGAATAGTTGTAAATACGGAACCTATTGAAATAAAAGACCGCTTGGAATCTCTTTTAATTCCATATTTAAAGAGTAACGAAGTAGTAATTAAAATCATTAAAATTACAAAAATGGTTCTTCCCATTTCTATGAGTGGAATATTTTCGGAGAGCACGTCTTGAATTTTGGTTTTTTGAATGATCACCTCAAAGATTACGATAGAAGCTACAGTAATTATTAGGACTAATGACAATAGTATTGAAAGTACTAAGGAGACAAAATACTGCCTAAAAAATTTTCTTTTAAGTGTGATATGATGTGAGTTTTCGAACCCGCCCAGAATAGCATTTACACCGTTGGTCATTAATAATATAGCCATTAAAAACCCAGTTGAGATTAAACCACTATGACTATTGTGCAAAATATCGTTAATGATTTTTGAAATAGCATCGAAGGTAGTTGGCGGCACGCTTTGTTGCACAAATCCCAAAAAATCCTCTTGAAAACCTTCAATGGGTATGTAGGGTATGAGATTTAAAATGAATAAGGCAAATGGAAACAACGCCATAAAGAAACTAAAAGCAATGGCGGCAGCTCTGTAGGAAATAGCTCCTTCTACGATTCCAATCAAGTAAAGCTCGATTAAATCATAGAATGAAAGTCCGTGTAACCATGGTAGTTTTATGTTTTTTAATAAAAAAACTACTTGTTTTACGATTGGAATTCTTTCGAGTTTTTGTTCAATTTCTATTGACATAGTTTTAAATGGCTTTTAAACTTAAATCCATATTGTAAACAGAATGGGTTAATGCACCTGATGAGATATAGTTAACGCCACATTCGGCATAGTGTCTGATGGTTTTTTCGCTGATATTTCCTGAAGATTCTGTGAGACATTGGCTTCCTATTATAGCTACTGCTTTTTTGGTGTCTTCAAAATTAAAATTATCAATTAGAATTCGGTAAACACCTTCACTTTGAAGAATTTCTTTGATTTCATCAAGGTTTCTTGCCTCTACAATTATTTTTAAATCTAAATGATGAAGCTTTAAGTATTCTTTGGTTTTATGGATAGCATTTGTAATTCCGCCTGCAAAATCGTTGTGATTGTCTTTGAGCATAATCATATCATACAAAGCAAAGCGATGGTTTTCGCCACCACCAATTGTAACAGCCCATTTTTCACAGGCACGAAAACCTGGAGTGGTTTTCCGAGTGTCTAAAATTTTGGTGTTGGTTCCTTGGAGTAATTGTACATATTTTTTTGTTTTCGTAGCAATTGCTGACATGCGTTGCATGGAATTGAGTACCAAGCGTTCGGCTTTAAGAATAGATTGTGAACTTCCTTCCACATGAAAAACCACATCGCCATATTTTACGAACTCGCCATCATTTATAAAAGTAGTAAGTTTTAAAGTTGGATCTACATTTTCGAATATCATTTTGGCAAATGCAACGCCGGCAATAATTCCGGTGTCTTTTACTAGGAGTTTAGCTTTACCAGTTGCTGATTCTGGAATGCAAGCTAGCGAACTATAATCGCCAGGTCCAATGTCTTCACGAATACCATTTTGAATAATGATATCAAGCTCATTTTGGAATTGTTTCTCTGAAATCATGACAGCTAGAATTGAAATGCTAAAATAAGGTTTAATTTGAGGTTTTGAAAATTTAATTCTTTAAAATGTTAACTAATCTATCTTGAAATTTAAGTTCTATGCACATTGAACATTTAAAAATTTCTTTTTGATTTATAGAAATTAGTATATTTACTTTTTAATAAAATTTTGAATATCAATCCTATGACACATGTAGAAAACCACCTAAAAAGCTCCGATTTCTTAACCGATATGGTTATTGGAATGAGCGATGGCTTAACAGTTCCTTTTGCATTAGCAGCAGGATTAAGCGGTGCGGTGCATAGTAATGATGTTGTTATAACTGCAGGAATTGCCGAAATAGTTGCCGGTTGCATTGCAATGGGGTTAGGTGGCTATTTAGCAGGAAAAACAGAATTAGAACATTACCAAAGTGAACTCAAACGAGAATACGAAGAAGTAGAAAATGTACCCGAAAAAGAACTAGAAGAAGTCAAAGAAGTTTTTGCTGAATACGGTATTGATGAAGCTGGACAAACCCTTTTGGCGAATCAATTAGCGAAGGACAAAACCAAATGGGTCCACTTTATGATGAAATTTGAATTAGGTCTTGAAGAACCGCATCCTAAAAGAGCTCAAAATTCTGCATTAACTATAGGAATTGCCTATTTTGTTGGAGGTTTACTTCCATTAACGGCTTATTTTTTTACTGCAACACCAAAAGAAGGCTTGGTGATTTCAGCGATTATTACCACCATTTGCTTATTTGTTTTTGGTTATTTTAAAAGTAAAATTACAGGACAACCACCAATTAAAGGAGGTTTAAAAGTTACAGCCATTGGACTTATTGCAGCAGCCGCAGCTTACTTTGTAGCGGTTGGCTTTGATCGATTTTTGTAACTATCTTATATAATACTCATTTCTATAAAAACTAAACCCTTTCAATTTCTTGAAAGGGTTTACTATTATTAAAAACTGATTTGATTTCAATCTATAAACCTGCTACAGCTTTTATCTCATCAATAATTCTAAAAGCTAAATCATCTGCTTGTTCTTGAGTGGGTGCTTCGGTATAAATACGAATAATAGGTTCGGTGTTGGATTTTCTTAAATGTACCCAATCTGTTGCAAAATCTATTTTTACTCCGTCAATAGTCGTGATATTTTCGTTTTTATATTTATCTGTCATGGCAACCAAAATAGCATCTACATCAATTTGGGGTGTTAATTCAATTTTGTTTTTACTCATATAATATTGTGGATAGGAAGCACGTAATTCGGCCACCGTTTTGTCTTGGTTGGCCAAATAGGTTAAGAACAAGGCCACGCCAACCAAACTATCTCTTCCATAATGTAACTCAGGATATATGATTCCGCCATTGCCTTCTCCTCCAATAATCGCGTTGGTTTTTTTCATCAATTCCACTACATTCACCTCACCTACTGCACTTGCTTGGTAACTTCCGTTGTGTTTGTTAGTAATATCACGCAATGCGCGTGAGGATGACATATTGGAAACCGTATTTCCTGGAGTTTTGCTTAATACATAATCCGCACAAGCCACTAAAGTATATTCTTCTCCAAACATTTCACCATCGTTAGAAATAAATGCTAGTCTGTCCACATCAGGATCTACTACAATACCAAAATCGGCTTTCTCCTCTAAAACCAACTTACAAATATCGCCTAAATGTTCCTTTAAAGGTTCTGGATTATGGGGAAAATGACCATTAGGTTCGCAATACAATTTCACGACTTCCACGCCCATTTGCTCCAACAAGTTTGGAATAATAATCCCCCCAGAAGAGTTCACACCGTCAACAACAACTTTAAATTTTCGTTTGGCAACGGCTTCGGCATCAACCAAAGGTAAATCTAAAACCTCGTCTATGTGGATGTCCATATAGGAATCGTTTGTAGTAATTTCTCCTAAATCGTCCACTTCTGAAAAATCAAAAGCTTCGGCTTCAGCAATTTCTAAAATTTTTTCTCCATTGGCGCCACTCAAAAATTCTCCTTTTTCGTTTAATAATTTAAGGGCATTCCATTGTTTTGGATTGTGGGAAGCTGTTAAAATAATCCCACCATCTGCATTTTCCATTGGTACTGCAATTTCTACAGTAGGCGTAGTAGACAAACCTAAATCAATCACATCAATTCCTAATCCTACTAAAGTATGCATCACTAAATTGTGAATCATGGGTCCAGAAATTCGAGCATCACGACCAATAACTACTTTCAATTTTGTTTTGGTAGAATTTTGTTTTAAAAAAGTACCGTATGCCGAAGCAAATTTCACAGCATCTACTGGCGTTAGATTATCACCCACTTTGCCACCAATGGTCCCACGAATTCCCGAAATTGATTTTATTAAAGTCATTATATTTATTTTTAATATTGAATTTTAAAAGACTACAAATATAAAAAGTTACAAAGTAGCAAAGTAGCAAAGTGGTAAAGTTTTTTTTAGTGTGAGTTTTTACTTTGACACGAGCCATTCTGGCGAATTGATGAAATAAACTTTGTATCTTTGAGAATCTGCAACTAAAAAAAATGAATTTTCTAGCACACATCTATCTTTCCGGCGACAACGATTTAATAAAAATCGGTAATTTTATGGCGGATGGCATTCGAGGTCATGATTATTTAAAATTTCCAGATGAAGTAATTAAGGGTGTTTTGTTGCATCGAGCTATTGACACATTTACGGATGCACACCCTATTTTTCGTCAAAGTAAACATCGGTTACATGAAAACTATGGTCACTATTCAGGTGTGATAATAGATATTTTTTATGACCATTTCTTGGCAAAAAACTGGACACACTATTCTCAAGAGCCTTTAGAAGATTTTGCGTCCAATTTTTATAAAAGTTTAGCAACACATTACGACATTACTACCGAAAGAACCAGAGGAATGTTGCCATATATGACGGAAAGAAACTGGTTGGTTTCCTATGCAACAATTACCGGAATTGGCATGATATTATTTCAAATGGATCATCGTACCAAAAACAAAGGCAACATGAAAAATGCAATCAAAGAGTTGCAACAATATTATTACCAATTTGAAGAAGAATTCACTTTGTTTTTTGAAGAATTGAGGACACATAGTAAGGAAAAATTAGCAGCTCTATGAAAAAAAATTAGTTGTACTTCTTGGATTTTCGTGAAAAGGCACCAATAGCTGCATCAAAAAACATGTATTGAGATAAAAAAGGTCATGTAATTCCTAAGTTCAGAAAGATGCAAAATTATTAATGGTATTAGGTTCACCAGGCGGATCATGAATAATTATATCAGTATTACAAACTATTTTAAACATCACCGAATTTAAAATGAGTATGCAAGAAGCTGATAATACTTCTCGTTTTCATCATCAATGGTTGCCTGACGATGTCCTTTTTGAACCCAATTCTTTTTCTAATGCCACTTTAGAAAATTTGAAATCTAAAGGAAATAAAATCAACGAAAAAGAACCTGCCATTTTAGGAAAAATGGATGCGGTGTTGGTATTGCCTGATGGAAATTTGGAAGGTGGAGTTGATTATCGTGGTGATGATAAAGTAGTGGGTTTTTAAAATATAAATATGTAATTTAGCCCTATTCAAAAAGCAACGTCTTTTTATTTTTCAATCTTATGCCTACTACTAAAGCTTCCTATTTTAAAATAGCATTTAGAAACATTTTCCGACGAATTGAAAATTTAATTTTCCTTTTGAAGGACAAACTAAGTGAAAGAAACTTTATCTATTTTGCATGTGTAATGGTAGCTGTTTCCTGCGCCTTTGCCGTAATTATTTTAAAAAGTTTTGCACACAGTGTATATCTTTTTGCCAACTACATCAATCATTATTTGAAATTACCTTTCATCAATAGTATCTTGCCGATTATTGGAATTCTACTAACGATTTTTGTGATTCGGAATTTTTTAGATGGCAAACTGGATAAAGGAAGTTCCAAAATTTTATATGCTGTAGCTAAAAAAGGAGGTATTGTTCCCAAAAAACAAATGTATGCGCAAATTGTTACTAGTTCGCTAACCGTTGGACTTGGCGGTTCTGCTGGATTGGAAAGTCCAATTGTGATCACTGGTGCTGCTTTTGGTTCTAACTTTGCCCAAAAGTATCATTTATCACAAAAAGACAGGATTTTACTCTTAGCCTGTGGTGTGGCAGCTGGAATTGGTGCTGCTTTTAATGCTCCTATTGCTGGAGTTCTCTTTGCTATTGAAGTAGTATTAACCGATGTTTCCATCTCGGCATTTATTCCAATAATAATCTCCGCAGCCACTGGCGCTTTAGTCTCAACAGTAGCTTTAAGTCGTGATGTATTATTAAATTTTCAGCAAATTCAAACTTTTGATTACAGGAATGTGCCTTTTTACATATTATTGGGGATTTTGGCTGGTTTTGCTTCCATTTATCACGCCCGAAATTTTCAAAAAGTGGAGAGGTTTTTCGGAAAATTCAAAAATTCGGGATACCGAAAAGCACTATTTGGTGCTTTTATTTTAGCAATAATGATTTTCTTTTTTCCAACACTTTTTGGGGAAGGATATGAAAGTATTAAAACATTATCCTCTTCAGATCCAAATGTATTATTGGAGAATACTTTTCTTGAAAGTTTTAAGAATAACGAATGGGTCTTTCTGGCTTTTATAGGTTTGACCATGCTTTTAAAAGCTTTTGCTACGGGATTAACATTAGGCAGCGGAGGAAACGGAGGTAATTTTGCTCCTTCTCTATTTGTAGGTTCCTATTTAGGTTTTTTTGTTGCCAAAACTGTAAATTTAATTGGTTTTACACACCAACTTCCAGTGGGAAATTTTGTAGTAGTTGGCATGGCAGGAATTTTGAGTGGTTTGTTTCATGCGCCATTAACTGCAATATTTTTGATAGGTGAAATTACAGGCGGTTATGATTTGATGGTTCCTTTAATGATTGTATCCTCTATTAGTTTTGCTGTTTCAAAACAATTTGAAAAACATTCCATGGATGTGAAGGCTTTAGCAGATAAAGGGGATGTATTTACAAGCGATAAAGACAAAAATATTCTTCAAAGTATTGATTTGCTAAAATTAGTACAATATGATAGTAAGACCATTACATTCGAAAAAACTTTGGAACAAGTCATTGAAATATATTCAACAACCAATCAAAAGATAATTCCTGTTTTGGACGAAAAAAATAGGGTTGTTGGCATCATAGATTATGAAAGTATAAAACCCCTTTTATTCAATCAATTCCGCGTGAAATTTACAAGTATTCCAGAAGTTATTTCGCCTTCAAAAGCAATTATAAATTATAATGATGGGCTGGAAAAAACAATGAGATTGTTTGAGAATTCAAAAATGGATACCCTTCCTGTAGTTAAAAACGGTAAATATCTAGGGTTGATTACCAAACTTGATATCCTTGAAAATTACCGCGATAAATTAAAAGAAATGATAATTGAGTGATTAATTTTTAAAAATATCTTCTTAACTCACTACTGCAAAATCACATTCAAAATTGTACCTTTGCGTTTTGCTTAAATTATGCTAGAAACGGATAATACTATTGAAGTTATTGGTGCCAGAGTGCACAATCTTAAAAATATTGACATCTCTATTCCAAGAGATCAATTAGTAGTGATTACCGGACTTTCAGGTTCCGGAAAATCCTCTTTGGCATTCGATACAATTTATGCCGAAGGACAACGCCGTTATATCGAAACTTTTTCAGCTTATGCCCGTCAGTTTCTTGGTGGATTAGAACGTCCTGATGTAGATAAAATTGACGGACTTTCTCCTGTAATTGCTATCGAACAAAAAACCACCAGCAAAAGTCCACGTTCTACCGTTGGAACTATAACTGAAATATACGATTTCCTTCGATTGCTTTTTGCTAGAGCAGGAGAAGCGTACAGTTATGTTACCGGCGAAAAAATGGTCAGTTATGATGACGAACAAATCAAAAACTTAATTATTCAAAATTTTAAAGGCAAACGCATCAATATTCTAGCTCCAATTATACGAGCTAGAAAAGGTCATTATGCTGAATTGTTCCAACAAATCGCCAAACAAGGATTTCTTAAAGTTCGTGTAAATGGTGAAGTTAAAGATTTGGTAACAGGCATGAAACTAGACCGTTATAAAACCCATGATATTGAAATTGTTGTCGATAGAATAGTGATTGAAGACAATCCGGAAAATGAAAAACGTTTATCCGAAAGTATCAATACCGCCATGCATCATGGTGAAAATGTATTAATGATTTTAGATCAAGATAGCAATGAAGTGCGCTATTTTAGTAGAAATTTAATGTGCCCCACTTCTGGAATATCCTATCAAAATCCAGAACCTAATTTGTTTTCGTTTAATTCCCCAAAAGGTGCTTGTGAACACTGCAACGGATTAGGAACTGTCCATGAAATCAACCTAAAAAAAATCATACCTAACCCTAAATTGTCTATTAAAAATGGAGGTTTTGCACCCTTAGGAGAGTACAAAAGTTCGTGGATTTTTAAACAATTGGAAACTATAGGTGAAAAATTTGGGTTTACACTTTCCGATGCTGTTGAAACCATTTCTGAAGAAGCCATGCAAATGATTTTGGAAGGTGGGAAAGAAAAATTTTCAGTGGCTTCCAAAACATTAGGAATCACAAAAGAATACAAAATAGAGTTTGAAGGCATATCCAATTTTATAAAAAATCAATATGATGAAAGTAACTCAACTTCATTAAAACGTTGGGCAAAAGAGTTTATGGACGAAATCCCATGTCCCGTTTGTGAAGGTTCCCGATTGAAAAAGGAATCCATGTATTTTAAAATCAACAATAAAAATATTGGTGATTTATCTCAAATGGATATTTCAGATTTAAGTGTTTGGTTTGAAGAATTAGAGCAACATTTATCGGATAAACAAAAAATAATTGCCACAGAAGTTGTCAAAGAAATAAAAGACAGATTGCGCTTTTTAGTTAATGTAGGTTTGAATTATTTATCGATAAGTCGTAGTTCCAAATCACTTTCAGGCGGAGAAGCACAACGTATTCGTTTAGCAACACAAATCGGTTCGCAATTGGTTGGCGTATTGTATATTTTGGATGAACCAAGTATTGGATTACATCAAAGAGACAACGAAAAACTAATACATTCCCTTGAACAATTACGTGATATTGGAAACTCAATAATTGTAGTTGAACATGATAAAGACATGATTGAACGCGCCGATTATGTAATTGATATTGGCCCAAAAGCAGGAAAATTTGGTGGAGAAATTATTAGCAAAGGAACTCCAAAAGAATTATTGAAAGCTCATACATTAACCGCTTCTTATTTGAATGGTGAATTAAAAATTGATGTCCCAAAAAAGCGTCGAGAAGGCAATGGCAAGTTTTTAAAACTAAGTGGAGCAACCGGAAATAACCTAAAAAATGTTTCCATTGAATTACCTTTAGGAAAATTAATTTGTGTGACTGGAGTTTCTGGAAGTGGAAAATCAACATTAATCAACGAAACACTATATCCAATTTTAAATGCCTATTATTTTAATGGCGTTAAAAAACCTCAACCCTACAAAAAGATTGAAGGTTTGGAACATTTGGATAAAGTAATTGATATTGACCAAAGCCCAATTGGACGTACACCAAGAAGCAATCCTGCTACGTATACCGATGTATTCTCGGAAGTTAGAAGCTTGTTTACCCTAACACCAGAAGCCATGATTCGTGGGTACAAAGCGGGAAGATTTAGTTTCAATGTAAAAGGTGGAAGATGTGAAACTTGCGAAGGCTCTGGAGTTCGAACTATTGAAATGAGTTTTTTGCCTGATGTGTATGTGGAATGTGAAACCTGTCTTGGCAAACGCTTTAACAGAGAAACATTGGAAATTCGATACAAAGGAAAATCCATTTCCGATGTGTTGAACATGACTGTTGATGAAGCCGTTAATTTTTTTGAAAATATTCCAAAAATATATAGAAAAGTAAAGACCATACAGGATGTCGGTTTGGGTTACATCACTTTAGGACAACAAAGTACTACACTTTCTGGTGGCGAAGCGCAACGCATTAAACTGTCCACAGAATTATCAAAAAAAGATACAGGAAATACGATTTACATTATGGATGAACCCACAACTGGCTTGCATTTTGAAGACATTCGGGTTTTGATGGATGTGATTAATAAATTGGTGGACAAAGGCAATACCATTTTAATTATTGAACACAATATGGATGTGATTAAACTCGCTGACTATATTATTGATATTGGTCCCGAAGGTGGAAAAGCGGGTGGAGATGTTGTAGCCAAAGGCACTCCCGAAGAAATAATTAAAAACAAAAAGAGCTACACTGCACAGTTTTTGAAAAAAGAATTACTTTAGCACGATTGACTTAAAATAAAAAAGCATAATTATAAAAAAATGAGAGCAGCAGATTTCGAAAATGAAGATGATAAAATCCAAGATAAATTAAAACAAAAAACTTGGAATGAAATAAGAACTAACGACTCTTGGGCGATTTTTAAAATCATGTCTGAGTTTGTAAACGGTTACGAAAGTATGGCTAGAATTGGACCTTGTGTATCCATTTTTGGTTCAGCAAGAACAAAACCTGAAGACAAATATTATTTATTAGCCGAAAAAATTGCTTATAAAATTAGTAAAGCGGGCTATGGTGTTATCACTGGTGGCGGACCAGGAATTATGGAAGCAGGAAATAAAGGCGCTCATAATGGCGGAGGAACATCGGTTGGTTTAAATATAGAATTACCTTTTGAACAACATTACAATCCCTACATCGATAAAGATAAAAACCTGAACTTTGACTATTTCTTTGTTAGAAAAGTAATGTTTGTAAAATATTCACAAGGTTTTGTCGTTATGCCCGGAGGATTTGGAACTTTAGACGAATTGTTTGAGGCCATCACCTTAATACAAACTAAGAAAATTGGAAAATTTCCAATAATTCTTGTAGGCCGCGATTTTTGGTCGGGTCTTATTGATTGGATAAATACCGTATTAATTGAAAAAGAAAAAACAGTAAGTAGTACGGATATGAACTTAATAAAAATTGTAGATACAGAAGACGAAGTTGTAGAAGCTTTAGATAGTTTTTACAAAAAATTCAATCTAAGTCCTAATTTTTAAAGTACCTATAGAATAACTTTACTGTAATAATTCCCAAATTATAAAAATTGAAACCTTGTATTAAAGCTTTATTTTTACTAGCTGTTTTATTCTTACCCTTAAAACAAATGGCACAACATCATTCCAAAATGGTGGTGGAAGTCAGCACGGAAAAGAAAATTTTAACTGTAATTCAAGAACTAACTTTTTTCAATCAATCCAACGATACACTTTCAAATATTGTCTTAAATGATTGGACAAATGGCTACACCAATAAAGATACACCTTTAGCCAAACACTTTTCAGACGAATTTGAAAGAGGTTTCCACTTGGCAGGAGAAAATGATCGAGGAAGAACTGAAAACATTACTATAATTGATGAGACCAAATCATTTTTAACTTGGGAAAGAGATAAAAATAATCCTGATGTTGTTCAAGTTCGACTTCGAAATAAACTAGCACCGCAACAAAAAATAACTCTTTCTCTAACCTATCATGTTAAAATTCCTAGTGATCGTTTTACAAAATTCGGCTATGGAAAAGACGGAAAAATGAACCTTAAAAACTGGTTTTTAACACCAAGTCGATACGAAAATAGTGCTTTTGTAAAAAATAGCAATGTCAATTTAGAAGACAATGCCAATGCGGTTTCAAATTTTGATTTGGAAATAAAAATCCCAAGCCAATTGGATTTAAGTACAGATTTGAATGAAATCAGCAAAATAAAAAACAGCGATTTTACTATTTATAAATTAAACGGTAAAAACAGAATTGATTTCGGATTATTTCTTGATCATCAAACAGAATTCTCAAGTTATAAAAATAGTGATATTGAAGTGGTATCCAATATGAAAGACGACCGATTGAATGATATTCAAAGAGCTATTGTTGTTGACAAAGTAGTAAATTATGTTAAAGATAATATCGGTAATTATCCTTTTGAAAAAATCACGGTTTCTCAAACAGATTATGAGCGAAATCCATTTTATGGTTTGAATCAATTACCCAATTTTGTTAGCCCTTTTCCAGATGAATTTATGTTTGAAATCAAGTTTCTAAAAACCTATTTGAATAATTATCTGAAGAACACTTTACAACTTGACCCAAGAAATGAAAGTTGGATTTTTGACGGTATTCAAGTATATGCCATGATGAAATACATCGACGAATTTCATCCGGATATTAAAATGATGGGGAATGTAGCCAAATTAAAAATATTGAGAGGCTATAACTTAGTTAGTTTAGATTTCAATGGACAATATAGTTATTTTTATATGCTAATGGCTCGAAAAAATCTAGACCAACCTTTAGGCGATCCAAAGAATACATTAATAAAGTTTAATGAAAAAATTGCTTCAAAATATCGAGCTGGCTTGAGTTTAAAATATTTAGATAGCTATTTAGAAAAGGATATTGTTCAAAATAGCATCCAACAATTTTTTAAATTAAATACTTCAAAACAAACCTCTCGAAAAGATTTTGAAAACATTTTGACAACTAATTCCAACAAAAAAATTGAATGGTTTTTTGATAAAATTATCTACTCTAGAGACATTATTGATTACAAGTTTTCTACTGTAAGCAGAACAAAAGATAGTATTTCCTTTAGCATCAAAAATAAAACAGCAACCAATGTTCCCATACCTATTTATGGTTTAAAAGATAAAAATATAGTTTTCAAATATTGGTATGAAAATTTAAAAAAAGACAGTGTATACACAATTCCAAGAAATAGTGCCGAGAAAATTGTTATCAATTATAAAAATGAAGTTCCTGAATTTAATTTGAGAAATAACTGGAAATCACTAAGAGGAATTCATTTTAACAACCGACCTATAAAATTCATTTTCTTTAAAGATTTAGAAGATCCTTATTATAATCAAATCGTATATATTCCAACATTAGAATATAACTTATACGATGGATTTTTGCCTGGTATGCGATTCCATAATAAAACCATTTTAAACAAACCGTTTAATTTTGATGTCAATCCAACCTTGTCAACAAAAACGAATAATCTTTCTGGTAAAGCCAATTTTTATGTTAATCAATTCAATAGAGATAGTAACTTATACTACATTCGTTATCAATTGAATGGCCACTATTTACATTATGCACCAGATGCCTATTATACAAAATTAACACCCTCAGTCATTCTATATTTTAGACCTGATGATTACAGAGATAATAGAAAAGAGACTTTTGTTTTTAAAGAAGTATTTGTGAATAAAGAAAAAACAGTATTTACCACTAATGAAAATACCGAAAACTATGCCGTTTTTAACGCAAAGTACATTAATACAAAAACCGAAGTTACTAATCACTTTAACTTTTTACTTGACTTTCAAGCAGAAAAAACATTTGGAAAATTAGCTGCTGAAATCCAATACCGTAAACTATTTAATACCAACCGACAAATTAATATTCGGCTTTTTGCAGGAACCTTTTTATACAATAGTACAAAGTCAAGTTACTTTGATTTTGGTTTAGACCGACCTTCCGATTACCTTTTTGAAAGCGATTATTTAGGGCGTTCAGAAACAAAAGGGCTTTTCAGTCAACAATCCATTGTTTCTGATGGCTTTTTTAAATCAAAATTAGAAACTCGTACTGCAAATAGATGGATGATCACCACAAATGCTAGTTTTAATATTTGGAATTGGGTAGAAATTTATGGTGATTTTGGATTTATTAAAAACAAAAACACTAAAGAATTATTTGTATATGATAATGGTGTTCGATTGAATTTAGTGACCGATTATTTTGAATTGTATTTTCCTATTTACTCAAATAATGGATGGGAAATTTCTCAACCAAATTATGGAGAGAAAATTAGATTTATTATCACTTTTAATCCCGAAACATTAATTAATCTTTTCACAAGAAAATGGTTTTAATAAGTAATTAAAAACTACTATTTAAATATTTCTTAACAATATACAACTATAGTTATTGATTCCTTATTCAACACTAATATAAAGGCAGCAATTATAATAATTCTTAATTCTTATTTTTAACTAAGAACAGTAAAAATTACATCTTTTTAATTAAATTTGTTACCTCATACAAGCTTCCTAATTATGATCGAAACACAAAATAAAACCGAAATTACCTTTGCAGATTTTAAATCAGAAGTACTTGAAGATTATAAAATTGCCGTTATAAGCAGAGAATGTAGCCTTCTTGGAAGACGCGAAGTACTTACTGGGAAAGCAAAATTCGGTATATTTGGTGATGGTAAAGAAGTACCGCAATTAGCCTTAGCAAAAGCTTTTAAAAACGGTGATTTCCGTTCAGGTTATTATCGCGATCAAACTTTTATGATGGCTATTGGTGAAATGTCAATTCGTCAATTTTTTGCAGGTTTGTATGGTCATACTGACTTAGCATTTGATCCCATGAGTGCTGGTCGTCAAATGGGTGGCCACTTTACAACTCATTCGCTCGACGAAAATGGAAAATGGAAGAACTTAACACAACAAAAAAACTCAAGTGCTGATATTTCTCCAACTGCTGGTCAAATGCCACGGCTTTTAGGTTTAGCGCAAGCTTCAAAAGTATATAGAAATGTTCCTGGTCTGGAAAGCAATATGAATTTTTCCAATAGTGGCAATGAAGTAGCTTGGGGAACCATTGGCAATGCTTCCACTTCAGAAGGTTTGTTTTTTGAAACAATCAATGCTGCGGGTGTTTTGCAGGTTCCAATGGTAATGAGTGTTTGGGATGATGAGTACGGGATTTCTGTACATGCAAAACATCAAACAACCAAAGAAAATATTTCAGAAATTTTAAAGGGTTTCCAACGCGATGACACTACTAATGGTTATGAAATTCTTCGTGTTAAGGGATGGGATTATCCATCATTAGTAGCCACTTATGAAAAAGCAGGTACAATTGCCAGACAAGAGCACGTTCCGGTTTTAATACATGTAAGTGAATTAACGCAACCTCAAGGACATTCAACATCAGGAAGTCACGAACGTTATAAAAATGAAGATCGTTTAGCTTGGGAAGCTGAATTTGATTGTTTGGCTCAAATGAGAATTTGGTTACTAGACAATAATTTGGCAACTGCTGAAGAATTAGAAACCATTGAAAACGAATCTAAAAAAAATGTTTTAGAAGGTAAAAAAGCAGCTTGGAGCGCTTTTGTTTCGCCAATGAAAGAAGAGCAACAAGAATTAATTGCATTATTAAATGCCATTTCAAGTTCGAGCTCAAATAAAAATTTTATCGAAAAATTATCCAATGATTTAGCTGCAATTAAAGAACCTATTCGAAAAGAAATAATTACAACAGCTCGTAAAGCCTTGCGATTAATCATTTCTGAAGAGAGCCGAAACGAGTTATCGATATGGATTACCAGTTATATAAATAAAATTCAACCAAAATTCAGCTCACATCTGTTTTCACAATCAGCTGAAAATATTTTTAATACTAAAGAAGTTATCCCAACTTACGATGAGAATGCGGAAGAGGTTGATGCTCGTTTGGTTTTAAGAGACAATTTTGATGCTATTTTTACAAAATATCCTGAATCGCTTGTTTTTGGAGAAGATGCGGGACACATTGGCGATGTAAACCAAGGATTGGAAAGCATGCAAGAAAAATATGGAGAACTTCGTGTTGCCGATGTCGGAATTCGTGAAGCTACCATTTTAGGACAAGGAATTGGAATGGCAATGCGTGGATTACGACCAATTGCTGAAATTCAATATTTAGATTATTTGTTGTACGCCATTCAAATTATGAGTGACGATCTAGCAACATTACAATACAGAACATATGGCCGTCAAAAAGCACCCTTAATTATTCGTACTCGTGGACATCGTTTAGAAGGTATTTGGCACTCTGGTTCACCAATGGGAATGATTATCAATGCCATTAGAGGAATTCATGTTTTAGTACCTAGAAACATGACTAAAGCAGCTGGTTTTTATAATACTTTATTAGAGACAGATGAACCCGCATTAGTAATTGAGTGTTTGAACGGTTATAGATTGAAAGAAAAAATGCCGAACAATTTAGGAAGTTTTAAAACGCCTATTGGTGTTGTGGAAACAATTAAAGCGGGTAACGACTTAACTATTGTTTCCTATGGTTCAACCCTAAGAATTGTGGAACAAGCTGCTAAAGAATTATGGGAAATTGGTATTGATGTAGAAATTATTGATGCACAATCACTACTTCCATTTGATGTGAATCATGATGTTTTGAAAAGCATCACTAAAACCAACCGATTACTTATTATTGACGAAGATGTTCCAGGTGGCGCCTCTGCATATTTATTACAACAAATTATAGACGAACAAAATGGCTATAATTATTTAGATAGTAAACCCCAAACATTGACAGCTAAAGCACATCGACCATCGTATGGTACAGATGGAGATTATTTTTCAAAACCTTCAGTCGAAGATGTATTTGAGAAAGTTTACGCCATGATGCACGAGGCAAAACCATCACAATTCCCAAGTTTGTATTAAACAATGAAAAACTCAAATTCCATTTCGAAAATAAACAATAAAGGAAGTATAGTTGTTTTTATTTTGAGTATTTGGTTTGTTTTTTATTGGTTTTTTGGACATTTTATAAACATATACGATTACAAATTTGTTGGAATCATTTATGAAATTCTATGGCTTCCAATGTTATTAATGGGCATTGCATTGCCTGTAGTATCTTTGTTTTTTTGGTATCAAAATAAGTTCAATTTCAAAACCTTAAGCTTCTATGCTTTTCTATTGGTTGTAGTAACAATTTTAGTATTAATACTTTCAAAATAATTAAATAAAATCATCAAAATTAAAGTCCCATTTTTTTTCATTCTGATACCAAAGTTGTCCGTTTAAAACTTCCAAAGGACAATCAAAATTATTGGTATAAAGACTTCCTGTACCCAACCCTTGAGGCATCGTATTATTTTGTAAAAAAGTAAATTGTGCAATGGCATTTAATCCCACATTACTTTCCAATGCAGAAGTAATCCACCAACCAATATTGAGTTGTTCAGCGATGTTTATCCATTCTAAAGTTCCACGAAAACCACCCACAAAACTTGGCTTTAAAATGATGTACTGTGGCCTAATTTTTTGAAGTAAAAGTTGCTTATCTTCTTTAGAAAAAACTCCAATTAGCTCTTCGTCTAAACTTATAGGAATTGGAGTACTTTTACACAATACTGACATCATGTCAGTATTATTTTTTTGAATAGGTTGCTCTATACTATGTAATTTAAAACCAGCTAATTGATTTAATTTAATTAAAGCTTCATTTATACTAAAAGCGCCGTTTGCATCTACTCTAATTTCGATGGTCTCCTCATCAAAATTGGCTCGAATAAACCTCAATAATTCCAATTCTTGATCAAAATTGATGGCTCCTATTTTCAATTTTATGCATCGAAAACCTTGAGCAATTTTGTCTTCAATTTGCTCTTTCATATCAGCTTCATTACCCATCCAAACCAATCCGTTTATAGTAATTGATTGATCTCGTGAAGTAAATTTTGATGGAAATAAAAGGAATGGATTTTGACTTTCTAACGATTTGAATGCCATTTCAACTCCGAATTGTATTGAAGGAAAATATACTAATTCTTCCCAAAGTTGGTCTATTCCTAAATGAATATGATCGCAAGTCCATTGTAATTTTTCTTCATAATCAGGTCGGTCATCACAACTCAATCCGCGAAGTAAACCACACTCTCCTATTCCTTTTTTACCTTTATCATAAAGCACAATAAACCAAGTTTCTTTATGGGTTAAAATACCTCGAGAAGTACCGCTTGGCTTTTTAAAATTAAGATTGTATTGATGATAAGTAGCTTTCACAAGAGTTATAATTCGATACTTTCCCCGATTTCAAGTAACATCAAATCTTTCCCTGCATCAAAGAACTTCTTTTTTGCTTCATCATGATTAATAACTATGAATCCAAAAGTATCAAAGTGACAACCTAATATTTTATCGCATTCCACAAAATCAGCAGCCATAATTGCATCGTCAACATCCATAGTAAAGTTATTACCTATTGGAAAAATAGCTACATCTAATTTGGTTCTCATTGGAATCAATTTCATATCCATCGTTAATCCAGTATCGCCAGAGATATAGATATTTTTATGCTCTCCTTCAATCACAAAACCACCCGGGTTTCCACCATATGTGCCGTCCTGAAAAGAACTAGAATGTACTGCTTGTACAAACCTTACTTTTCCAAAATCAAATTGCCATCCACCACCGTAATTCATAGGATGATGCTGATACCCTTTGTTGCCAAAATACATTGCAATTTCCCAATTGGATACAATAACTGCATTCGTGTTTTTTGCTACAGTTTCAACATCTTGAACATGATCAAAATGAGCATGAGTAATTAATATATAATCTGCTTTTAAAGTTAAAATATCAATATGTGCCGCTTTATCATTTCCTGTTATAAAAGGATCCACAAGTAAATGCTTTCCTCCAACCTCAATCCCAATACATGAATGACCATAAAAAGTTATTTTCATTATAATAAAAGTAAAATGTTAAACATAATTGACAATCATATCGGATATAAAATAGATCAAAGCCAAAGCCAAAAGTACTGAAAGCAAGAAAGTTGAAATGGCTAATTTCTTCAACTCCGGATCAAGATTTTTAGGTTCTTTGTTTCTGTAAACCGTTAATAAATGACCTACAAGCGGAAAATAGGCTACTACAAAAATATATTGATCAAAATGAAATTCATTTAAAAAAGCAAAAATCAAAATCAACAGCATCGCTGAAATCACTAAGAAAAAATGGTATTTTTTAGCATTTGCGCTACCAATTTTAACCACAACGGTATTCTTCCCTACTTTTCTATCAGACTCTTCGTCTCGCATATTATTTAAGTTCAACACACCTACGCTAAGAAATCCAATAGCGGTAGCTGGCAATAATAGTAACCAATCTATTTCTTTTGAAAACATAAAATACACTCCAAATGTACTTACCAATCCAAAAAATATAAAAACAAAAATATCGCCGTATCCTTTATAACCATAGGCTTGATTACCAACCGTATATCGAATTGCGGAAGCAATTGCAAGAATTCCTAAGACCAAGAAAAAAAGCGAATACCATAAATAACTTTCTTTAAATGAAAAATAAATAAGTAGCAATGCAAAAATCAACGTAATTAGAGAAGTGATTTTTATGGCCGTTTTCATTTGCTGAGGCGAAATTGTTCCACTTTGTAGTGCGCGTTTTGGACCTACCCTATCCTCATTATCGGTTCCTTTTACGCCGTCTCCATAATCATTAGCAAAATTGGATAGAATTTGCAATCCCAGAGTAGTTAACAATGAAAAAATAACAATTTTCCAATTAAACATCGCTTGGGACATTGCATAAAAACTTCCAACAATTATACCTGATACCGAAAGTGGTAAGGTGCGAACTCGAGCTGCTTCAATCCAGTGTTTCATAATTTAGATTTCTTAGAATTATAGAGTTATAGACTTACATCCAATTGCTATTAGACGTTTCAATTTCATACAGCCAGAGGTTTACATACTCATTTATTTTATCAAACTTTCCTAAATGAAAAGTAATGTTTCCGCCAGCAGTATGCATCGTCAGCGAACCTATATTCAACCTTTTATGCCAAAACAATTGCGAGGTTGTGATGGCTTGTATTTTTTCTATCGTAATAATTTCATCACTAATATCCCAAGCACCACTTTGTTTAATAATAAAATCGTTGTTGATAAACAGTCTGTAATTCCTGTAACCAAAGCAAAGAATCAAGCCCGCAAAAACCACAAAATATGGCGTTATATATGCAAATTCCATTAACTCAGGCACATTGCTAGCAATGCTAAAAAATCCCACTAAAGGTACTACAATTATTAGAAAAACAGAAAAGCCAATTTTCCTGAAATTGGGTCTCATCACATATCCTTTTTGAGGAATTTTGTGAAATAGCAACTTAAGAATTTCGTCTTTTTCTAACTGATTACAACCTGGAATGTCAATAGCTGCGTTGTGTTTAGTTTTTTCACCGCTGGTAGCTTGTTTGATTTTCATTTCCAAAATATTCATTTTCTTTTGAAAATAATTTCTTGAAATGGTTGTAATTTGGACTTTCTCGGGTTTTAGAATAGTACTTTTGGTGTTTATTAATCCGAAAGAAAGCAATAACGACCCTTTTTGTTTGGTTATTTTATAATCGAAATAGCGAACTACAATTCGGAAAAGATTAATAACTAATACTATTCCGAACAAAAACAACATAAAAATTAAAAGTGAAGAAATGATTGTTGATTTTGAAACATAATTCTCAATGTCTCCGTCATTAAAAACATCATGACCTGTAAATTTGTTAATATAATCTGAAGCGGTGAAGAAAAAAAGTAATAGCAACGAAAAACTCTTCAGATAATTAGATGTAATTCCAACCTTTAATAAGCTTATAAAGCTAATACTAATAAACGGTTTATTCGTTATAACTGTTCCATTTTCTGTTGGATTTTCAGAAACAATTGCAACTTTAATTTTCTTTTCATTTTCTAGCAAACGTAATTTTAAAGACAATGCCAAAGCGTGAGAAACAGCTTTAATTTTTCCTTCTTTATTAGCACCTCCAGCGGTATCAACTTCTAATTCATAAACATTAATTATCCTTTGAAGCAATGATTGATTGATGTTGACTTGCTGAATCTTATCGAGTTGAATGGTGGTAATTGTTTTATTAAAAATCCCTTCACTTATAATAAATTCTTCATTTTCATCATGTATATAAAACGTGAAATTTTTGTATTTTAAAAACGCTATAACTCCAACAACTAAAACAACAGCAATAGTTCCTAATACTAAATACAATTTGTTAATTTTATCAAAATTGACTAGCCAAATAACCGCAAGAGGGAAAAATGCTTTGATATATTGCCTCAAAGTATCAAAGAACATAACAACAATTCCAATAGATGATTGTCGTTGTGGAGTATTGAAATTAATTTCCATTACAGCTGTTTTTGAATCTTACCCATCAATAATTGTTTGATGTCTTCGGCTTGTAATTTTTCTATTCCCGGAATTTCAATATCGCTTGAATTTCCGCCAGCGGTAAATATTTCGATTTTAGCTAATCCAAAATATCTAGAAACTAATCCTTCATGTAAAGCAACGTGTTGTATTCTATTATAAGGAATTACCATCGTACTTGTTGCTATAATACCGCTTCTAAACAACACATCGTGGTTTCTAAAGGCAAAACCTTTTTTTCTATAACTCAAGAGTGAGAAAAAGAAAATTAATACTATTGCAAGAGCTAATAAACTACCTAAAGCTATTAGATTATTTTGTGTAAACTCATTATTTTTAAAAAATGTGACACTTCCAAAACCTAAAAAAAGAATACTACTTAATAAACTAACATTTAATAATACAACCTTTTTGTAATTAGGATGTAAAGAAGTAAAAGCTACTTCCTCGTATTTTGGAAGATTTGCTGTATCTATGGTTTCGTTGGTAAAATTTTCCATATTTATTTAGGGTTTGATTTAAACTGAAAACAAATTACTTAACACTAATTTAAGGCAACCATTTTTTTTCAAAATTAGGTTTTCGTTTTTCCAAGAAAGCATCTCTACCTTCATTGGCTTCTTCAGTCATATAGGCCAAACGCGTTGCTTCGCCAGCAAAAACTTGTTGTCCTACCATGCCATCATCGGTTAAATTCATGGCGAATTTTAGCATTTTTATGGATGTTGGCGATTTCTGTAATATTTCCTGTGCCCATTCAAAGGCAGTATCTTCCAAATCGGCGTGGGGAATAACGGCATTAACCATTCCCATATCCATAGCGTCTTGTGCCGAATAGTTTCTTCCTAAGAAGAAAATTTCTCGTGCTTTCTTTTGACCAACCATTTTGGCTAAATAAGCCGAACCATAACCTCCATCAAAACTCGTTACATCAGCATCAGTTTGTTTAAAAATGGCATGCTCTTTACTTGCCAATGTTAAATCACAAACGACATGCAAACTATGCCCACCACCAACTGCCCATCCAGGAACTACAGCAATAACAACTTTAGGCATAAACCGAATGAGTCGTTGTACTTCAAGAATATTCAATCGATGTTGCCCATCATCACCAACATAACCTTGAAGACCACGTGCATTTTGATCGCCACCGCTACAAAAAGAATAAATACCATCTTTACTTGATGGACCTTCGGCCGAAAGCAAAACAACTCCAATAGAGGTGTCTTCTTGAGCATCATAAAAAGCTTGGTGTAATTCGCTCGTAGTTTTTGGTCGGAATGCATTGCGAACATCGGGACGATTGAACGCTATTCGAGCAACGCCATTGCATTTTTTATAGGTAATATCTTCAAACTCTTTGACTGTTTTCCAATTGATTGTACTCATAAACAAATTGTTACTATTTTGTGTATTATTTTTTAGTTAAAATAATTTCTTGGTATGCTATTTCTGCTATTTTAGCGTAAAAATAAACCAATTTTTAGAATATAAATGTCTTTTGCCCGAATTCATTACTATGAAAATCACATTTGTTACCATATTACTTTCAATACTATTATTAATTTCTGGACCAAGGAGCATTATCGCAACTGGCTTTACATCGGAAAATAAAAATAGTAAAGACAGTTCTATTATAACTATCCCATTTCCATTAAAACTAGGCAATGTTTCCGAAGAATATAAAACTCAGAAACACAACCTTATACAGCAGTTTTACAACAAATATATTGGTTCACCGTGGTTCAGTGGTAGTTTTATTGTGGCTAAAAATGGGCACATCTTGTTTGAAAACTATCAAGGACTTTCTAATATTAAAAATAATACCGAAATGAGTGCTATAACAGCTATTCATTTGGCATCTGTTAGTAAAGTATTAACGGCAACGGCAATATTAAAATTAGTAGATGGAGACAATATTCAATTGGACCAATTGGTAACAGATTGGCTTCCGAAATTTCCCTATAAAAGTACCACCATTAGAATGCTACTCAATCATCGCAGTGGGATTCAGCATTATTCACGCTTTCCCAATTTATTAAAAAAATCATGGAATCGAAAAAAAATATTGACCAATCAGGATATTTTAGACATCATGGTTGACCGAAAAGTAAAAATGATATATAAATTGGATGCGAAATTTGATTATTGCAATACCAATTATGTTATTTTGGCATTAATCATTGAAAAAGCGACAGGTTTAGACTATCGTAAAGCCATGCAAGAATTAATTTTCAAACCTTTAGGCATGAAAAATACCTTTGTTTTTAATTATACGACGGATAGAGATACTGTTTCCATGTCCTATAAAGGAAAAAATATTCCTTTCTATTGGGATCAATTTGATCAATTGTATGGTGATAAAAATATTTATTCTACCCCAAGAGATTTGGTAAAATTCGACTTAGCAACGTATTCTCCCGATTTTATTAATCCTGAAATTCTAAAAGAAGCCTATATGGGATATAGCCCACAACCCAAAACTATGAAAAACTATGGATTGGGAATGCGAATGAAAGAATGGCCAACGGGTCAACGGTTAACGTATCACAACGGTTGGTGGCATGGCAATAATACGTCGTATACTACTTTGAAAAAAGATACCGTCACTATTATTTGCTTATCCAATAAATATTCGGCAAAACCTTATCAATCCATGAAACTTTCCAGTGTTTTTGGAGATTATCCCTTTGAAAAATTAGAACTTGATACCTTAAGTACCGAGTAAATAAATCCCATCCTCCTTTATTTCAATGAGCTTATCTTTGTACAAAGCACCTATAGCTTTTTTAAAAGTTTTCTTGCTCATTTTCAACACTGTTTTAATGTCTTCGGGATGACTGTTATCATTAAGACGAAGAAATCCTCTACTGGCACGAAGCTCTGATAGTATTTTCTCAGCATTGGGCTCAATAGCCAGATAGCCTTGGATTTGAAGTGCTACGTCAATCTTATTATCGGGACGAATGTTTTTAATAAAGCCTCGAAGTCGGTCTCCCGTTCGAATATCATCATAGACTTGATCTTTATAGAGTAAACCTTTGTGTTTTTCATTGATAATAACATTAATGCCTACTTCGGTAATATGAGAAACTATCAATTCAACTTCTTCTCCGTTTTCAACAGCAAGTTCATCATTACTTAAAAACTGATTGGTTTTACTGGATGCAACAAGTCTATTTGTTTTTTCATCCATGTACAAATACACCAAATAGCGTTTTCCTTTTTCCATTGGACGTGCTTGTTCTTTGAATGGAACTAAAATATCTTTTTCCATTCCCCAATCCATAAAAGCGCCTACTTGATTGACATAATTCACACGTAACAATGCAAATTCATTTAATAAAATATACGGTTCTAAAGTAGTAGCTACTGGTCGTTGTTCGTGATCTAAATAAACAAAAACAATAATCTCTTCTCCTATTTCAAAAACTTTAGGAACGTATTTATTAGGTAAAAGCACGTCGTCCTTACCATCTGTAAGAAACAAACCTACTTGAGTATCTCTGTCAATTTTAAGTGTATTGTATTGTCCAATCTTCATTGTAGTAATTGTATTTGAGGTGCAAAGATAAAGAATTATGAATTGGGAATACTGATACGATAATTAATGAAAATTTTATAGTTGTATCTAATTACACCTCATTTAAAATTAATATGTTTGTTACTATAAACAACAATTCCACTATTATGAAAAATATAACTCTATCGCTTCTCCTAATTCTATTCACTATTTCAGTTTTTGGTCAAGACATTATAGGAAAATGGGAAGGAAATATAAACGCTCAAGGAATGCAAATTAAGGTTGCTTTTCATATTAAAAAAACAAACGAAACGTATAGTTCAATAATGGATGTTCCTGGACAAGGCGGTTTTGGTATACCTGTAACTACGACAACTTATAGTAACTCAATGGTTAAGTGGGTTCTTTCAGATTTACAAATTGAATGCGAAGGCACTGTAAATGCTACTGAAATTGTTGGGTTTTGGAAACAATCTGGTCAATCTTTTCCTTTTAAT
Organism: Rhizobium sp. Q54; assembly: GCA_943328505.2. Taxonomy (GTDB): domain Bacteria; phylum Bacteroidota; class Bacteroidia; order Flavobacteriales; family Flavobacteriaceae; genus Flavobacterium. The sequence continues at coordinate 43,660 of CALQAH020000005.1, forward strand.
TTATCCTTTGTTAAAGAAGAGATAGAAACCGCAGTTCCTGAAAAAGACATCAAGTATATTGAAACACCAATAGAATTGGAAACCGTTAGTGGAAAAATATTTGGAACTCTTACGACACCTAAAGAATTTAAAAATTGTCCTATTGCATTAATCATTGCTGGTTCTGGTCCCACAAACCGAGATGGCAATAATCCAACCATGCGAAATGATTCCTATAAAATTATAGCTCATAGTTTGGCTGATAATAAGATTGCTTCCATTCGTTATGACAAAAGAGGTATTGCAGAAAGTAGAACTGCAGGTAAAAAAGAAATTGATCTTCGTTTTGATGATTTAATTGATGATGCAAAAGGCTGGGTAAATTTGATAAAACAAGACAAACGCTTTACTAAAATTACTATAATTGGTCACAGTGAAGGTTCTTTAATTGGGATAAAAGCAGCTATTAATGCCGATAAATTTATTTCAATTGCTGGACCAGGAAGACCGGCAGCGGAAGTTTTAAAAGAACAATTAAGTGTCCAAACAGAAGATTATAAATCTACTGCTTTTTTTGTTTTAGATGAATTGTTAAAAGGAAAAACTGTTGATAATTTAGACCCTAAATACAATGATTTATTTCGACAAAGCATTCAACCCTACCTTATCTCTTGGTTTCAGTACAATCCACAAACTGTAATTGAAAAACTCAAAATTCCAACACTGATCATCCAAGGAAGCAACGATATTCAAGTTACTGTTTCAGATGCAGAACTATTGGCAAAAGGAAATAAAAAATCGGAGTTAAAAATAATCAACAACATGAATCATGTGTTAAGAACTGTTAGCGGTGATAGAAGTGCCAATTTAGAAACCTACAATAATCATAAACTTCCACTTTCAGATGGTTTTGTGGAAGCGATTACAACATTTATTTTGAAGTAAAATTACTAGTCTTCTCTATTTTCAAGATGCTGAAATTTAGTTCGTTTGCTACCTTCATACATTTCGTATTTAACCAAGCGCGCTTCCAAACTACCGTTATAGAGTTTAATTTTTCGAGATGGTTTTAATCCCACAAATTTTAAGGCTTCTAGGTTGGCAGTAATAAACCAAGCATGAGTTCCAGGATAATTCTGCTTCATGGTATCACCAATTTCTCTGTAAAAACGCTCCATTTCAATATCTAATCTTTCTCCATAAGGTGGATTGAAAACCATTTGCAATGGACCATTTGTTTCCTTTTGAGTGTCAAAAAAATTCTTCTCCTCAATTACAATATAATCATCAAGATTGGCATTTTTAATATTGGCTTTGGCTTTCAAAACAGCACTTGGAGCTTTGTCATAACCTTTAATGGTATAATGAAACTCACGCACTTTTTTCAACAGACTGTCTGTGATTTGGTCGAATAATTCATTGTCCCAATCGTTCCATTTTTCAAAAGCAAATTCTTTACGATTGATGTTTGCTGGTATGTTGCAGGCAATCATCGCGGCTTCGGCAAGTAGTGTTCCTGAACCACACATGGGGTCTAAAAAATCACTTTTACCTTCCCAACCTGAGAGCAATAACATTCCAGCGGCTAAAACTTCATTGATAGGTGCAATATTTGTTGCAGTTCTATAACCGCGTTGGTGCAATGAATTTCCAGAAGTATCTAATGCAACCGAAACTTGGTCTCTATCGATATGAATATTAATTCGTAAATCGGGAAAATCTTTTTCTACACTTGGTCGTTGTCCTGTTTTATCTCTAAATTGATCCACAATTGCATCCTTACATTTTTGAGAAACAAACTGCGAATGTTTGAAATAATCCGAATGTACTGTTGTATCAATCACAAAAGTTTGGTTGGCATTGAGGTATTTTGACCAATCCAAACCTTGCATGTTTTTGTACAAGTTTATATCCGTTGTAGCTCTGAAATAATAAATTGGTTTTAGAATTTTCAAGGCGGTGCGTAATGATAAATTGGCTTTGTACATAAACCCTTTATCGCCTTTAAAGCTAACCATTCTTGTACCTTGTTCCACTTCTTGAGCACCAAGAAGTAATAATTCTTTGGCTAATATTTCTTCAAACCCAAAAAAGGTTTTGGCAATCATTTTATAATTTTCCATGTTCCGATGCAATGTCAATTTCAATTTCAATACCCATCGCAATTATGAATTGCAATGGCTGTGAATTTCAAATTTCAAATGTTAGTATTGAAACTTTTAATTCATTCGGCAAAAATACACTAAATTTGTACGTTTAGAAATCATTACATCGTATAAATGTCAGATACTTCCAATTCGAAATCCGAAATCGTAAGTCAAAAATCAAAAAAGTGGTATGCCTCTTGGTTTGATTCACCTTATTATCACATTCTATACAAAGATCGAAATTACCGTGAAGCTCAGGTTTTCATGGATACTATTACTCATTATTTAAACTTACCGGCCAAATCAAAAGTTTTGGATTTGGCTTGTGGAAAAGGTCGTCATGCTATTTATTTAAACCAATTGGGTTTTAATGTAGTAGGTGCTGATTTATCCGAAAACAGTATAAAAGAAGCTTCCAAAAACACCAACGATACTTTACATTTTTGTATTCATGACATGCGAGTTTCCTATGATGAAAAATTTGATGCTATCTTTAATTTGTTTACCAGTTTTGGTTATTTCGAAAAAGAAGAAGACAATTTAAAAACCTTAATTGCAATTAAAGAAAGCCTTTCAGAATATGGATTTGCTGTAATTGATTTTATGAATGTGCATCAAGTTATTGAAAATTTGGTTGCAGAAGAAACCAAAACAGTTGATGGGATTGATTTTAAAATCAAGCGTTATGTTTTAGATCATTTTATTATTAAAGAAATTGATTTTGAAGATAATGGAGAAGTATTTCATTTTACAGAAAAAGTAAGCGCCTTTTCATTAGAAGATTTTCAAAAAATGATGGAAGAAGCAGGAATCTATTTATTAGACATTTTTGGTGATTACAAATTAAAGAAATTTCATAAAAACACTAGTGAACGTTTAATCATGATATTTAAATAATGAATTATTTATTACCATTATTATCAGTCTTATTGGGTTATATCATTGCTCTTGCGCTTAAACCTAAAGGGAAAAATAACTTAAAATTGCTATTGGCTTTTAGTGGTTCCTTTTTATTATCGTTAACCGTAATGCATTTGCTACCCGAAGTATATAAAAGTAATAATCCAGCTGTAGGTGTGTGTATTATGCTTGGAATTTTATTTCAAATTATTTTAGAATTTTTCTCAAAAGGTGCGGAACATGGTCATGTTCATGGTCATGATAAAATGTTGCAAATGCCATGGTTACTATTTATTAGTTTGTGTATCCATGCTTTTTTAGAAGGTTTTCCGGTTGGACATCATCACAATTTGGCTTATGGAATTGCCATTCACCACTTACCTATCGCAATTATTTTAACAACATTTTTTTTAAATGCTGAATTGAATAAAAACGCATTGTTATTTTTTATGATAACCTTTGCTATGATGACGCCATTAGGGATATTAGTATCAGATAGTTTACCGTATTTAAATCAATATTATACCGAAATCACAGCTGTGGTTATTGGAATATTATTTCATATTTCGTCTACTATTATCTTTGAAAGTAGTGAAGGTCATAAGTTTAATATTGCTAAAGTATCGATGATTATATTAGGTATTTTATTAGCGTATTTTTTATAGAACTTTGTAACTTTGAAACATTGAAACTCGAAAAATGAACTTTACCAAAACTACCGAACAATCCTCCAAATACGAACACTTAGAAAAAATGTCGGTTTCAGATTTGTTATTTAATATCAACCAAGAAGACAAAACCGTTCCTATAGCTGTAGAAAAAGCGTTACCACAAATAACGAATTTAGTTCAACAAATAGTTGCCAAAATGAAACTTGGAGGTCGCCTATTTTATATAGGGGCAGGAACTTCAGGTCGCTTGGGAATTGTAGATGCTTCGGAATGTCCTCCGACTTTTGGAGTTCCTTTTGACATGGTTAATGGAATTATTGCCGGTGGTGATAAAGCTATTCGTCGTGCTGTTGAAAATGCCGAAGACAATACAGCGCAAGCATGGATCGATTTACAAGAAAATAAAATTACAGAAAACGATGTTGTAATTGGTATTGCTGCATCGGGAACAACACCATACGTTATAGCTGGGCTTGAAAAATGCAATGAACATACTATTATTACGGGTTGTATTACTTGTAACGAAAATAGTCCTTTAGCTTTAACTGCAAAATTTCCAATTGTAGTCGTTGTAGGTCCTGAATTTGTTACCGGAAGTTCAAGAATGAAAGCAGGAACAGCTCAAAAGTTAGTTTTAAATATGATTTCCACAGCTACCATGATCCAACTTGGTAAAGTAAAGGGAAATAAAATGGTAGATATGCAGTTAAGCAACGACAAACTTGTTGATCGTGGTGTAAAAATGATAATGGATGAAATTCTAGTAACGTACGAAGTAGCATCAAAGTTGTTAATGAAGCATGGAAGCGTTAGAAATGCAGTCAATAATTTCAAAAAATAATAAATAAAAACCATGAAAAAAAGTATTGTAGTCCTTTGTATTTTATTTTCTTTATTATCATTCTCGCAACAAATAACTTTAAAGAAGGGTAAATTTTATGTGAAAGACAATCAAATTACAAGTTTTGAAGTTAAAAAATTATTTTCTACAAATCTTAAATCTCAGTCACTCTTCAAAGAAGCTAAATCGAAAGAATCGTTAGGTGGATTTCTTTTAGGAATTGGAATTGCTGCAACCATTACAGATTTGGGTATTGGATTATTTTCAGATAAAAATTATCCGTCAGCTTTAACTTATGCTGGTGTAGGTGCTATAGCAATATCCATTCCTATACTTTCTGGAAGAAGAAAGAAAATAGAAGAAGCTGTTGAAATATATAATAGTGAAAAAAGTTCTTTAGGCACAACTCATTCAACATTTGAATTTAATGCACTTTCCAATCAAAATGGATTAGGATTTCAATTAAAATTTTAAAATGGCTACTAACAAGGAATTATTAAACAAAGGACTCACTTATTTGGTTTATTCTTTACCGCTGATTTTTATTGGCCCAGGAGTGATTTATAATGCATTTATCAACAAACAAAATAATTGGCATTATTTGGTTTTAGCTTTAGGCTGTTTGATGTGTTTAGGAGGCATGTTTTTAATTTTTAAAGGAATTCATATCATGACTAAAGGACTTTTTAATGATGCCAAATAATACCTATCTTGAAAGTGTAAAAAAACAAATGTTATATTATAAAACCATAGCAGAAAAAGCTATGGATCAACTCGAAGAAGAACAACTTTTTCTAGCTCTTAATGAAAATACAAACGCTATAAGTACCATAATTCAGCACATCTCGGGAAATATGCTTTCTCGTTGGACTAATTTTTTAACTACCGATGGTGAAAAAGAATGGCGTAATCGCGATGCAGAATTTCAAGTAGTAATCAAGACCAAAGAGGACCTTTTGTCCCAATGGAACAAAGGTTGGGATTGTTATTTTAATGCTGTTAATGGATTAAGCTTAGAACAACTTTCTACCATTATATATATTAGAAATGAAGGTCAAACGGCAATGGATTCGATTAATAGACAATTAGCTCATTATTCCTATCATATTGGACAAATTGTTTTTTATGCTAAAATGTTAAAGCAAACTGAATGGACTAGTTTATCCATTCCAAAAAACAATTCAGATAGTTATAATGCAGATAAGTTTTCAAAAGAAAAAAGCATTAAGAATTTTACAGATGATGAAATGGATAAATTGAGATAACTGCAAATTATGAAAAAAATATTATTCCTACTCTTACTAACATTGGTTTCGTGCTACCAAGTAGAACACAATTGTAAAGATTTCAAAACAGGAAAGTTTGAATTCTCACAAGAAATTAATGGTAAAAAAGTAACCTCAACATTTGAACGAACTGATCATCTTCAAATTGAAACCTTCAATGGTAAAACTGATACGGCCAATATTCGTTGGGTAAACGATTGTGAATTTGTTTTACAGAAATTACATCCAAAAAATAGGCTTGAAAAAAAAGCAATCAGCATGAAAATAATTAGCACCAAAGATAAAACGTATATCTTTGAATATGCTTTTGTTGGCGATAACAAAAAACAACGAGGCGCTGTCAAAAAGATTTCTGATTGATGATTGAAGAATTTAGATTTTTGAACCTTAAATTTATTAAACATAATACATAACTTTTAAAAATGGAAGTACTTTTAACCGCAAATGGACTTATTGCACTATTAACATTAACCTTCTTAGAAATCATTTTAGGAATAGACAATATTGTTTTTCTTTCGATTGTATCGGGTAAATTAAAAGAAGAAGACCAACCAAAAGCCAGACGAATTGGATTATTATTGGCCATGGCTTTTAGAATCGTATTACTTTTTGGAATCACATGGGTATTGAGTTTACAAGAAACACTGTTTTCTATTGATTTTAATTTTTTCTCAGCTCATATAACGGGTCAAAGTATTATTATTTTTGCTGGTGGTTTGTTTTTATTATACAAATCCGTCAATGAAATTCACCATAAATTAGAAGGTGAAGAAGAAAGTGAAAAAGGTAAAGCAGGAAATACTCTTACAGCGGCTATTGTACAAATTGCTGTTTTAAATTTAGTTTTTTCTTTTGACAGTATTTTAACTGCGGTTGGTTTAGTGAGTATGAAATCGCCAGCTGAAGGTGGATTTGGTTATGCTGGTGCTTTAGAAATAATGATTTTAGCCATAATCATTTCAATTATAATTATGATGATTTTTGCCGGACCAGTTTCTAAATTTGTAAATGAACACCCAACCATACAAATTCTTGGGTTATCCTTTTTGATATTAATTGGAGTAATGCTTTTAGCAGAAGGTTCTCATTTAGCACATTTCCGTTTTGGTAATGATGTTGAAGTGTCTAGTATTCCTAAAGGCTATTTGTACTTCTCCATTTTCTTCTCCTTGTTTGTAGAGTTCTTAAATTTAAGAATGAAGAAAACCAAAAATGCAGTCAAGTTACACAATAATAAAATTGTAGATAAAAAATTAAAAGATACCGATTTATTAGATTAAACAAAAAAGGCTTCAATTACTTGAAGCCTTTTTTTATTTATACTGCTTTTGCAGCGTTTTTGTTTACCAATCTAAATCCTTCACCATGTATGTTTAATATTTCTACTGTATCATCTTCTCGAAGATATTTTCTTAATTTGGCGATATAAACATCCATACTTCTTGAAGTAAAGTAGTTATCATCTCTCCATATTTTTGTTAAGGCCAATTCCCTTGGCATTAAATCATTCTCATAAATAGCCATCATTTTTAACAATTCGCTTTCTTTAGGGGATAATTTTATTGGCTCATTATTTTTAAATGTTAGGAAACGCAATTTAGAATTCAAATGAAAATTACCAATTTGGAATTCAAATTTGGCAGGTTCATTTTTACTTTCAGTAGCTTTTCTTTGAATTATTGCTTTTATTTTCATCAATAAAACATCAGAGTCAAACGGCTTATTTAAATAATCATCAGCTCCAACTTTGTATCCTTTTAAGACATCCTCTTTCATCGATTTTGCGGTAAGGAAAATAATTGGCACTTCTTTATTTTTTTCTCTAATTTCTTTGGCAAGAGTATAACCATCTTTGTAAGGCATCATGACATCCAAAATACACAAATCGAAATTGTCTTTTTTGAATTTTTCAAAGCCTTCCATACCATTTTTGGCAAGGGTTATATCAAAATCGTTTAATGTTAAGAAATCCTTTAGAATCGCTCCAAAATTTTGGTCATCTTCAACCAACAGGATTTTTTTGTTTTCTGCTTCCATAGTATTTTTTTTTAATTTATGAGTGGTACTTTAATTATAAATGTACTCCCTTTTCCCTTTTCACTTTCGACAAAAACTTGTCCGTCATGATCTTCAACAATTCTTTTAACGTAGGCCAAACCTAAACCATGACCTTTAACATTGTGCAAATCACCAGTGTGTTCACGGTAAAATTTTTCAAATATTCTTTTTTGAGCTGCTTTGCTCATTCCTGATCCAAGATCTTTAATTTTTATAATAACAAAGTCTTTAATATTCTCGGTGTATATATCAATAACGGGTTTATCAGGAGAATATTTTATAGCATTATCTATAATATTAACAATTACGTTTGTAAAATGAACATAATTAAGTAAAACCGTATTTCGTTTTGCCTCAAAATGAGTGGTTATACTTCCATCTCTATCTTCAATTATTAAATTAACGTGTTCAATCGCGTCTTCAATAATGTCTTGAATATTATTGGATTCTTTAACAATTTCAAGTTCTTTCTTTTCAAGTTTTGAAATTCGTAAAACATTTTCAACTTGGGCATGCATTCTTTTATTTTCATCTCGTATCATTTGAAGATAACGAAACACTTTTTCTTTATCATCAATTACTTTTGGATTTTTAATAGCATCTAAGGCTAAATTAATTGTAGCAATTGGTGTTTTAAACTCGTGAGTCATGTTATTTATAAAATCTGTTTTGATTTCAGAAATTTGACGTTGCTTTATTAATTGATTTAATGCACTAGTATAAGCAATAATGATAATAAGCGTAAAAATTATTGACAAAAGTGTAATTCCTACCAATTCTGAAAATAAAAATTTCTTTTTCTGCGGAAAAGTTAATAATAGTTGATACTTATTATTGCCATCATTATCTATAAAGATTGGAATAGAATACGTAGCGTCTTTATCGTACTTGAATCGTTCCGATTTAATTTTTGTTGCTAATCCGTTACTATATAAATTAAATTGAAATGGGGTTTTAACTTCGTATTCTTTTAATTCATTACTTAGTAAACTTTGCAAATATGAAGAAGAAATTCTTTCTTCAATAGGTTTTATTGCAGCAATGTCTTTATAAAAAATTTCAAATTGTGCATTATCTAATACTTCTAGCCTACCCGAATTTTCAATTTTAACATCAGGTGTTAAATTTCGATTAGTAGTATTATCAATATTGCTATTGTAAATTTCAGTTTTTCGTTTGGCGGAAAAACTTTTGAGTTTTATACTGTCAAGTTTTTTATCAAAGAACGTTGAAGAATTACTAAAATCTTCAGATATTATACTATTAGAATATATAATAGTTTCATTAGTCCTAGAATCTCGTTGATAGTAACCAAATTCTAAAAAGTCACTCTTTTGAGGATCTTTTCCAGTACTATCTCTTAGCTGATTATACTTCTCGTAAAAAGTGTACTCTTCTTGTTTTTGCAATTTAGTAGCAACATTGCCTAAAACTTGCTTTACATGGAATCTAAATTGTTCCTCATTGTTTTCAAAAGATGTATCAAACCAATAAACCTGAACAAGTATTATGCCAATTAGGGATAAACTCATTAAAACAACAAGTATTCGGAAAAACAATTTATTCATCACAACAAAATTAGCATTTTAACATTTAAACTATAAATACATTAACCAAACATTAACATCTACTAAAGACATTATTAATTTGACAATAAATTTACAATTTTACACACTTGATTTTTAGCATCATCGAAGGAAATATTAGTAATCACAAAGTCACTTTTGGAAGTTTTCTGTTCATCTGTCCACTGACTATTAATTCTGTTAAGAACGTTTTCTCGAGAGGTTTGATCACGTTCCATTACTCTTTTAATCCGAGTTTCAATTGGAGCAATAACAGTGATGATTTTATCACAATATTGAAAACTCCCACTTTCAAATAATATAGCTGCTTCCTTTATAACAAAAGGAAAATCTTTATGTTTTAAAACCCAATTATCAAAATGCTTTTTAACAGCTGGATGCACAATTTTATTGAGTTGCTTTAGTTGTTCGGGATTATTGAAAACTAATTTGGCAAGTTTAGAGGTATTAATTAAATCGTTTTCAAAAACATTTTCGCCAAACTCAAGTTTAATTTGAGTTACTATTTCAGGCAATTGCATCACTTTTTTAGCCTCATCATCAGCAATGTAAACTGGAATTCCTAACGATTTCAAATAGTTAGCAATAGTTGTTTTTCCACTTCCTATTCCACCTGTTAACCCGATTATTTTTGTCATAATTTAGATTTAAAAAATAATTCTGGAAATACAACTTCTGGCTTTTTCTTAAGTAGTTTTATTTTAATATAGGATTCCAAAAATCCTACTCCATAAGCAAAAAACTGTTTGCTAACTGCAATTATAGAAAGGAAACCAATTTTGAAACTCTTGTTTTGAATACTTGAAACAATCAGTATTAAAAAAAAGTAAAAGACATATCCAAATAGTGGAATAAAAAATCCAAATAAAGCAAGTAGTAATGCTATCGAAAAACCTATGATAAAAACTGTTGGGAAGAAAAAAGTAAGTTTACTATATTTTGGATACCATGAATTTAAAATAGGTCTTGCCTTTCCAAATTTATAAACTTGTATTGAGAATTTATCCCAATCAATTCTTCTTTTATGATAAACATATGCACTTGGGAATAACCTCGTTTCAAAACCTAAATTCCAAAGTCTAATAGACAAATCGGGATCTTCTCCAGGATGAATGTTTCCAAAACCTTTAGAGATTTCAAAAGCTCTTTTTGAAATACCCATATTAAAGCTTCTGGGTTGAAATTTTGTTACTTTTTCTGAGCCTCCACGAATTCCTCCAGTAGTTAAAAAAGAAGTCATGGTAAAATTAATGGCTTTTTGAATATCCGTAAATGAATCTAATGCTTTATCCGGTCCGCCAAAACAATCGACATATTTATAATTTAATTCTTTTTCAACTTCTAACAAATACTGACTTGGAATAATACAATCGGAATCATAAATAATGAAATAATCTCCTTTAGCTACTTTCATTCCAAAGTTTCTTGAATCTCCCGGCCCAGAGTTTTCTTTGAAATAATAGGCTATTTTTAAGCTATTTGAAAAACTATTTACAACTTCTTTACACGTAATTTTTGAGCCATCTTCAATAATGACAATTTCAAAATCCTTTTTATATTCAGATAATACAAGACTTTCCAGAAGTTCTTTAATTTCCTCTGGTCTATTATAAATTGGAATAATAATCGAAAAATACATTGGCGAAAATTTTAACAAAGATAAGTTATCTACAAAAGAAAAGCCACGCTTTTAGCGTGGCTTTTACAATATAAAAGAAAAATATTTATTCTTTAATAACCTTGATAGTCTTCGTTTGATTATCTGCAGTTACTTTAACAAAATAAGCACCGCTTGTCATGTTTGACATATCAATCGTACCTTGAGTAGCATTTATTGATTTTGTTAGCATTTCTTGACCTAATAAATTAAATATAGAAACGCTTGTAATATCTTGTGTATAAGATAAATTCAATACATTTTTAACAGGGTTTGGATAATACGTAAAATTAGCATTGTCAAAAGAATTGGTAGCTAATGAACCATCATAAGCTGAAATTCCAAAAGTTCCTGCATTGTTATTACCATATTCATATACTCTTAAATACAAAGTGGAGCCAGCTGTCAGACCAGTTAAAGCTTGCAATGAATAAGCACCTGTTGCAGCTGAATCATCATCACACTCAATTTGCGTCAAACTACCACAATCAGTACCCGTATACATAGTAACCACTGTATCAACACCTGTTCCACCTGTTGTAGAATTCCCTGTTTCAATTGTAATATTTCCGCTAGCTGGAACTTGAACACTAAACCAAACATCACCACCGGCATATCCATTAGCAAAAGTATCACAAGCTGCTGGATCTGCTTGTGAAGAAGCAGTAGCACCTAAGTTTGTTCCATTAGTGATATAATCACCATAAACACCACCTGCAGTTAAAGCAACAGCTCCTGTACATTCATCATTTGCAGGAGCAACTGGAGGGTTTACTGTAATGATACCACTTGGATTAGTAGTTGCATTCCAAAAACCATTATTTAAACCACCATACACAAAAGGTCCATCATTTAAAGTAAATCTTGTAGCATAGAAGTAATCTCCAGGAGTCAAATTAGCTCCAATTACAGCTTGATATTCATCATCATTACCAATTTCAACGTTAAAAGTTGCTGGAATCCAGTTGGTCCATGTAGCTGGATCAGTATTAGAAGCTATTGGACTAATTCCAACCCAAGCCAAAATTCCAGGTGCTTGACCTGATGTAGAATCAGTTAATCCTGCTTCATAAACTTTACCATATACTGTTCCACTTCCTCCTTGAGTAATTAAAATTGAAGGAGGAAATTGTAAATTTACAAAATCAGGTGTATCGGTAGGTTGCGCACTTGTTGTAAATGACCATACTGTACAACCTACAGCTTCTCCAGCTGCATTAATTGCAATTATTTGCCAGTACAGTGTAAAACCATATTGATCTATTTGAACATCTGGTATAAAAGTATCCGTTTGATTTAATTCAAAAGCTAGTGTCGTTAATGAATCTCCTGAATACACATCATAAGATACTGCAGGAAGACCTGTTGTTGCAGGTTCCCAAGAAACTGTAAATGGTGTAAACGCTGGAACTGTAGCACCATCGGCTGGAGTAGGGTTTATTACACAATCAGGAACCGTTGCTGAAGATGTGCAAACAATTCTTCTTTCTCTATTTGTAAATTCAATACCACAAGTATTATCAGTATGAAAATATACTCTTACCACTCCATCAGCATCGGGAGTGAATACAACACTTTCTGTCCCTGCCGTTAAGGCAACTGTTCCGGATTCATTAGCAACAGTAATATAATCCGTAGCTATTGAACTAGAGAAAGTATATGTATTTGAAGAAAATACATTTATGTTTGAGTACTCACCTGCATACGAATCTATAGCTACTACATTTACAGTAGTTCCATCACAAGTATCTGGTGTATACGTTGCAGCAGGATATAAAGTACCATTTAAGCAAACTACTCCACAAGTTACACTAGTGACTCTTTCAACTGCCTCAACACCACAAGTAATGTTAGTATTGATATGCACATTTATTGTTCCAGTTACCGTTGCAACCCAAGTTAATGGTTGAGTCCCAGAAGCAGCTGATGTTACATCATTATCAGTACTAATTGTAAAGAAGTCAGTAGCAACAGAGCTATTAAATCTATAGGTTTGACCAGAAGTAACCGCTACATTAAAGTAATCTCCAGCATAAGAATCTGAAGCTATTTGTGTAGCTTCAATACCATTACAATTTGAAACTGTAAGCACCCCAGGAGGGTAATTAGTACCTGTTAAACAAGGAGTTGGTACGGATATAATAGTTGGAGAATTAAAACAAAATCCATAATTCCAATCCACTCCAGCCAAGCTATCGTTATAATAGATTCTATATTTAAATCCTGATAATTGAGTTGGTGTAAAAGCCGAGATATCTAAATCGGAAGAAGTAAATAATGTTTTAGGGATAGTACAAAAAAGATCAAAAACAGTAGTGCTATTTCCAGGTAAGTTTCCACTCCAAACTACCCAAGCAGCAGTATCGGCGTTCCAATATTCAAAACGTAAAACATCGTCAGCTAAATAGTAATAACCGTATAAAGCACTTACTCTAACTTTTTGTTCGCCGGCTGTAAAGGCAGCCGTTAAATCAATTGCTGGAGATTCGGCAGCAATATTGTCTTCATGTCCAACTAAAGCATCATCATCATCAAATGCAAAATTTGCAGTTGTAGTAGGATTAGATTCAAAAGCAGTAGCTGTTGTTGCATAAGAACCTGTAATAGTCCATGCAGCATTTGGCCAGCCCGCATTTTGGTTTAATACCTGAGAATTAATTTGCCCAATCGAAAGAAAAGCAAATAATAAAAAGTAAATTTTTTTCATGTAAAATGTGTTTTTTTGTTAATTGAGGTTAAAGGTAATGGTTATAAAAAAAACTCACAAATTAATCGTGAGTTTTTTTTATAAAAGCGATGTTTTTAACGTTTAAAATAATCATTCAAATTCTTTTCAATTCTTTCGTGAATATTAACAATATCGGCTTTTATAAATTTTTCACCTAAAATATTTTCGTACAATTCAATGTATCTTTCAGAAACGTTTTCAATATATTCGTCTGTCATATTTGGTATTTGTTGGCCTTCTTTGCCTTGAAAGCCATTTTCAATCAGCCATCGTCTGACAAACTCTTTTGACAATTGCTTTTGTTCCTCGTTTTTATCTTGTCTTTCTTGATAGCCTTCGAGGTAAAAATATCTTGAAGAATCTGGTGTATGAATTTCATCAATTAGCACTATTTTTCCTTCTTTGGTTTTACCAAATTCATATTTGGTATCTACTAAAATTAATCCACGAGATGCCGCTATTTCTGTTCCGCGTTGGTATAAATCACGGGTATATTTTTCCAATACAAGATACTCTTCCTCAGTTACAATTCCATTTGATAAAATAGTTTCTCTTGCTATATCCTCATCATGGGAACCGTTGTCGGCTTTAGTTGTTGGTGTTATAATTGGTGATGGAAATTTATCATTTTCTTTTAATCCATCTGGCATTGAAACACCACAAATAATTCTTTTACCCATTGCATATTCTCGTGCAGCATGACCCGAAAGATAGCCTCGAATAACCATTTCTACTTTAAAAGGCTCACATAAATATCCAATTGCCACATTGGGATCGGGAGTGGCAAGTAACCAATTGGGTACAATATCACTAGTAAGTTCCATGAATTTAGTTGCAATTTGATTTAGAATTTGACCTTTATATGGGATTCCTTTTGGCAAAACCACATCAAAAGCGGAAAGTCTGTCGGTGGCAATCATGACTAATAGTTCATCATTGATGCTATAAACCTCACGAACTTTACCCCTGTAAACCGATTTTTGATTGGGAAAATTAAAATTAGTGGTTGTGATTGTATTCACGATTTTTTGTAGTTAGTTGTTTGTTATGCAAAAATAGGAATTTGAAACTACTTTTTTAGTCAACATTTGAAAATAAAAAATAAACCCTATCAATTTAAATTTTGACAGGGTTTTTACTTTAAAAAAAATATTCACTAATCGTGATTCTCTATACTTTTATAGGCGTCGATTACTTTTTTCACCAATCGGTGCCGCACAATATCTTTGTCATCTAGATAAATAATACCTATTCCTTCAACATCTTTTAAAATTAGAATGGCCTCTTTTAATCCTGAAATGGTTCTTCTTGGCAAATCCACTTGTCCTGGATCTCCAGTAATAATAAACTTTGCATTTTTACCCATACGTGTCAAGAACATTTTCATTTGAGAATGAGTAGTATTCTGGGCTTCATCTAAAATTACAAAAGCATTATCCAAAGTTCGACCACGCATAAAGGCTAATGGTGCTATTTGAATTATACCTTTTAGAATATAGTCTTCCAAAGTTTGAGGCGGAAGCATGTCACGTAACGCATCATATAATGGTTGCATGTACGGATCAAGTTTTTCTTTCATGTCTCCAGGTAAAAACCCCAGATTTTCTCCTGCTTCAACTGCTGGACGCGTCAATACAATTCTCTTGACTTGTTTTTCCTTTAATGCTTTAACAGCCAAAGCTACTCCAGTATATGTTTTTCCTGTTCCAGCTGGTCCAACCGCAAAAAGCATGTCGTTTTTCTGAATGGAATCCACCATTTTTTGTTGGTTAGGTGTCATTGCTTTTATAAGCTTTCCTCCTATTCCATGTACTAAAATCTTATCGCTATCAGGCATTCTTTGCTCTTCTTGCGAATTACTTTGAATCACTCTATCAATAACATTAGTATCAATATTATTGTATCGAGTAAAATGTAACATCAAGCGATTGAAGCGATTTTCAAACTCATCAAGCTCTTCTTTTTCGCCAAAAGCTTTGAGTGTGGTGCCACGCGCTACAATTTTAAGTTTTGGATAGTACTTTTTGATAGTTTCAAGATGAGCATCTTGTGCGCCCCAAAAATCTTTTGGAGCAATGTCGTGTAGTTCGATTATACGTTCGTTCAAAAGCAGAAGATTTAAATTGTTTTTTTTATGAGCATCGCATTCCTTTTATTATTTGACAAAATCTTGTCTTTCTTTTTATTTTGCCAAGGCAATAGTTTTTTATAAAGCCAAAAATAAATTAGCTTTGCATTCAAATTTAATCTATTTAAATAATAGGTTTCACAATTTTTAATTTAGGTTTTTATCAAGTTATAAACAATTTATGTCAATAATTACCCTTACAACTGATTACGGATTAAAAGACCACTTTGTGGGTTCATTGAAGGGAAAATTGTTATCTGAATATAACGAAGCAACCATTATTGATATTTCTCATCATATTGACCCCTTTAATATTGCCGAGACAAGTTATATCATTGGAGCGGCTTATAGTAGTTTTCCAAAAGGAAGTGTTCATTTAATTGGTGTTGATATTGAACAAAGTATCGATAACAGTCACATTGCCATGCAGTGGAACGATCATTATTTTATAGCTGCTGATAATGGCATTTTAAGTATGCTCATCCAAAAAATTGTTCCCCAAAAATTAGTTGAAATCAACATTCACGATCGTTTACCAAATGATGCAACCGATTTAGATGTATTTGTCAAAGTAGCCTGCCATCTTGTAAAAGGAGGTTTGTTAAACGTGATTGGAAAGGAGATAACAACCATTAAAGAAGTAACCGAATTACAAGCAGTTGTTCAAGAGAATCAAATAAAAGGTTATGTAATTTATAGTGATCATTTGGGAAATATAGTTACCAATATTTCGAAAAAAATGTTTTTGGAAATGGGTAAAGGCAGACCGTACGAAATTAAGTTTAAAAATAAAGTTATTAAAACAATCTTACCCAAATATTCCGATATTGGCATTTCTGAAAAGTATCCCTTAAAGTATTATGAAGGGGAAAAATTAGCGATTTTTAATGAAGCTGGATTTCTTGAAATTGCCATTTTTAGAAGCAACCCAGATACGGTAGGCTCTGCTGCTTCTCTTCTTGGATTGAGTTATCGGGATTTAATTACTATAGATTTTAAAAATTAAACTATGTTTATACGCATTGTAAAAATGAGTTTTCACCCAGAAAATATTACAGCATTCCTAGAAAATTTCGAAATAATGAAAGATAAAATACGAAATGCGCCAGGAAACCGTTTTCTAGAGCTGTATCAGGATAAAAATAATCCTTGCCTTTTTTTTACCTATAGTTATTGGGAAACTGAAGGAGATTTGGAAAATTACCGAAATTCAGCTTTGTTTGATGGCGTTTGGACCTTTACCAAAAAGCTATTCAACGATAAGCCCGAAGCTTGGAGCGTAAATAAAGTGGTCAGTTTGCCGTAATTAGTGCTCAGTACGAAACAACAAACTATAAACAACATAAAGTATAAATGAAATCAATAGTATTACGAGAAATAAAATCCTTTTTTGGTTCGCCTGTTGGCTATTTAGTAATTGCCATTTTTCTTTTACTCAACGGATTGTTTCTTTGGGTTTTTGATGGAGAATTCAATATTTTAAAAAGTGGCTTCGCCGATTTGAGTCCTTTTTTCACCCTGTCACCATGGATTTTGATTTTCTTAATTCCTGCAGTTACTATGCGTAGTTTTTCGGATGAAAAAAAACAAGGAACCATTGAATTATTATTTACCAAACCTTTATCGATTTGGCAAATTGTAAATGGTAAATTTTTAGGCGCATTTTTACTAATTGTAATTGCAATACTTCCTACTTTGGTTTATGTATATGTCCTTTCCAGTTTAGGTTTACCAGAAGGCAACATTGATATGGGAAGCACTTTAGGTTCCTATTTTGGGTTGCTTTTTTTGGTTGCTGCCTATACAGCCATTGGAATATTCACTTCGACACTTTCCGAAAATCAAATTGTAGCCTTTTTGATTGCTGTTTTTTTATGTTTTATTTTCTTTTATGGCTTTAAAGAATTAGCAACCTATGCATCGGTTTTTGAAGATGGAATTGAGCAATTTGGTGTTGAATATCATTTTAAAAGTATGAGTCGTGGTGTTATCGATACAAGAGATATTTTGTATTTTGTGAGCATTACTATTTTGTTTTTATCACTTACTGTTTTTAAATTAAAATCTCTGAAATCGTAATGAAAAAAAACACAAACAACTTCAAAAAAATCATGGTATTAATCCTAGTATTAATTACTGTGAACTTCGCTGGACACTATGCTTTCAAACGTTTTGATTTAACCGCAGACAATCGTTATACGCTTTCAGAAACTTCGTTACAAATTATTAGCGAGATCAAAGAACCACTTTATATTGATGTTTTCTTGGAAGGACAATTTCCGGGCGAATTCATAAAACTACAAACCGAAACCCAACAATTATTAGAAGAATTTAAAGCCGAGAATTCTAACATTATTTTTCAATTTGTTAATCCTATAGAAAACGAAGATGAACGCGAACAAATAATGCAATCTTTTGCTGAAAGAGGTTTATTGCCTATTAATGTTACCCTAAATGATAAAGGGCAACAAACCCAAGAAGTGGTTTTCCCATGGGCAATCGCAACCTACGGTGATAGAAGTGTAAAAGTGCCTTTGTTAAAAAATATGATGGGTGCATCAACTGCAGAAAAAGTGGTCAGTTCAGTACAGCATTTGGAATATGCTTTTGCCAATGCTTTCAATACTATTTCAAAAAATAAAGAAAAAAAAGTAGCCGTAATCAAAGGTAATGGAGAATCACATGATATTTTAATAGCCGATTTTATTAAATCAGTTCGTGATAATTACAGAATAGGAACTTTTACATTAGATTCGGTTGCCAAAAACCCTAACGAAAGTCTGAAATATTTAAAAAAATATGACCTTGCCATTATTGCAAAACCCACAGAAGCCTTTACAGATGAAGAGAAACAAGTATTGGATCAGTTTATTATTAATGGTGGAAAAACACTTTGGTTGGTTGACCCCGTAAATATTGAAATGGATAGTTTGTACAATGAGTCGGGTTCCAATTTAGCATTCCCGAGGGATTTGAATTTGAATGACCTGTTTTTCAAATATGGTATTAGAATGCGTCCCGATTTGGTGAAAGACATTATGGCAACACCCATTTCTTTAGCTTCTGGAGAACAAGGAAGCGCTACTCAATATACGCAATATCCATGGTTATTTTCTCCTATGATTTATCCATCAATGGGAACAAAACACCCAATTGTTAGTAATCTTGACGGTATTAAATTTGAATTCGCAAGTCCAATTGAAATTTTAAAAAACGATATAAAAAAAACAGTTTTATTACAATCATCACCCTATTCAAAAGCAGTTGGAACACCATTCCCAGTCAGTTTAAACATGGTTTCAGAACGTCCTGAACAGAAGGATTTTCAAAATACCGGAAATATCCCAGTGGCCGTTTTGCTCGAAGGTAAATTCCATTCAGTATATGAAAACAGAGTATTGCCTTTTAAAGACAAAACCTTTAATCCAATTGGAGAAGATAATAAAATGATTGTTATTTCGGATGGTAATGTCATCCAAAATCAATTAGATAAAAAGAATCAACCTTTGGAATTGGGTTATGACAAATGGACAAATAACCTTTATGCCAATAAAGAATTCTTAATGAATAGTGTCAATTATTTATTGGATGACAATGGACTTATTAACATAAGAAGTAAAGAAGTTGATTTACCGATTTTGAACAATGAAAAAGTCTATGCCAACTACACCTTTTCTCAAGTCATAACTGTCGGGGTTCCAATTGTAATTCTTTTACTATTTGGTGTTGTATTTACTTTCTTAAGAAAGCGCAAGTACAGCAAGTAATGTTAATAAAATTCTTTTTAAAATCTATTTCTTTAAGATATATTTGTAAAAAATAAACTGTTTTGAATAGCAGTTCTACTTTAAAAAAACCGAAATGAAATTTATAGTATCGAGTTCTTATTTATTAAAACAACTACAAGTCTTAGGTAGTGTCATTAACAGTAGCAATACTTTACCTATTTTAGATAATTTTCTTTTTGAATTAGACCATAAAACGTTAACCGTTTCTGCTTCTGATTTAGAAACAACTATGTCGGCTACTCTAGAAATAGATTCGACAAGTAAAGGTAGTGTTGCTGTTCCTGCAAAATTGTTATTAGATATTCTAAAAACATTCCCTGAACAACCGTTAACCTTTACCGTTGAAGAAAATAGCACCATAGAAATTAGCTCTAACTCAGGTAAATATGCAATTGCATACGCTCCAGGAGATGAATTTCCAAAATCAGTAAGTCTAGATAATCCATCTTCAACACTTGTTCCTGCTGATGTTTTAGCGACTGCCGTGAGCAAAACAATATTCGCAGCTGGAAATGATGATTTACGTCCGGTTATGAGTGGTGTTTTCTTTCAGTTTTCGCCAGAAGGCTTAACTTTTGTTGCAACTGACGCTCACAAATTAGTAAAATATGCACGTACTGATGTAAAAGCATCTCAAGTAGCAGATTTTATTATGCCAAAGAAACCTTTGAATATTTTAAAAAGTATTTTAGGAACTTCCGATGCTGAAGTAAAAATAGAATACAACGATTCTAATGCAACTTTTTCTTTTGATAGTTATATTTTAATGTGTCGATTAATCGATGGGAAATATCCAAATTACGAAGCGGTTATTCCAAAAGAAAATCCAAACAAATTAATGATTAACAGAGTACTTTTATTAAATTCTGTTCGTCGTGTTGCTATTTTCTCAAATAAGACTACACACCAAATTCGTTTGAAAATTGCAGGTGCAGAATTGAATATTTCTGCAGAAGATATTGATTACTCTAACAAAGCTGAAGAGCGTTTAACTTGTGATTATCAAGGTGACGATATGCAAATTGGTTTCAACTCACGTTTCCTATCTGAAATGTTGACCAACTTAACTTCAGACGATATTCAATTGGAAATGTCAATGCCAAACAGAGCTGGAATTCTAACACCAATTGATGGCTTAGACGATGGTGAAACCGTTACTATGTTGGTAATGCCAGTGATGTTGAATAATTAAGTAAGTTACTTAACCCAAAATACATTGAAAAAACCGTCTTGATTTAAAATCAAGGCGGTTTTTTTGTTTGTAAAGTTTTACCTTTGACACAAATATTTAAAAAAATGATTTCACAAGAAACGATTGTTGCTTTAGCTTCTCCCTCTGGTGCTGGTGCGATTGCCGTTATCCGAATTTCAGGTAATGATGCTATTGCTATAGCTTCTCAAGTTTTCCAATCGGTTTCAGGGAAAGACATTACCAAACAAAAAACACATACGCTTCATTTAGGTCATATTGTTGACAATGGAAAAATATACGATCAAGTATTGCTATCTATTTTTAAAGGAACCAATTCCTACACTGGCGAAAATACGATTGAAATTTCCTGTCATGGTTCGACTTACATTCAGCAGCAAATCATACAATTATTATTGCGAAAAGGTTGCCGAATGGCTCAAGCGGGAGAGTTTACGTTGCGTTCTTTTCTCAATGGGAAAATGGACTTATCACAAGCCGAAGCGGTTGCTGATTTGATTTCTTCGGATAATGAATCGAGCCATCAAATAGCCATGCAGCAAATGCGTGGTGGGTTTAGTAATGAAATTTCAAAATTACGGGAAGAACTGTTGAATTTTGCATCCCTAATTGAACTCGAATTAGACTTTGCAGAAGAAGATGTGGAATTTGCCGACAGAACACAATTTCATGATTTATTAAAACGAATTGAATTTGTCTTAAAACGATTAATCGATTCTTTTGCCGTTGGAAATGTAATCAAAAACGGTATTCCGGTTGCTATTGTTGGTGAACCTAATGTTGGAAAATCTACTTTATTGAACGCTTTGTTAAATGAAGAACGTGCTATTGTTTCTGAAATTGCTGGCACAACTCGAGATACTATTGAAGATGAATTAGTTATCAATGGCATTGGTTTTAGGTTTATTGATACTGCTGGAATTAGAGAAACGAAAGATGTGGTAGAAAGTATAGGGATTAAAAAAACATTTGAAAAAATAGAACAAGCACAGGTTATTATTTATTTGATGGACAGTTCGCAATTGTCTTTAAATAATGAAAACTTGATAGAAGTGCAGATTGAACTAGAGAAAATTAAAAATCTATTTCCTTTGAAAGTACTAGTTGTGGTTGGAAACAAAGCCGATAAGCTTTCGCAAACTGAAACTTTAAATATTACTACTCAAATTTCAGATATAGTATTGCTTTCTGCCAAAGAAAAAAAAGGCATCGACGATTTGAAAAACAAGTTGACTTCCTTTATAGATACTGGTGCATTGCGCAATAATGAAACCATTGTTACTAATACACGACATTACGATTCGTTATTAAGATCGTTAGAAGAAATTCAAAAAGTAAAACACGGACTGCAAACGAATCTAAGTTCAGATTTGATGGCATTTGATATCAAACAAGCCTTATACTATATTGGAGAAATAACCGGAGAGGTTACTAATGATGAATTATTAGGCAATATTTTTGCTAACTTTTGTATCGGAAA
>CALQAH020000006.1 GCA_943328505.2 Rhizobium sp. Q54
GTCCCGAAATGATTCAGAACTACAATCAAATCTTTTCCCGTGACATTGGTTTTGTCATTGACGATACGTTTATCAAAGCCAATATTCTTCCTGATAGGGAAAGAGAATTGGACGCCATTCAATATATCATTGACCAAATTGACCCAAAAAAAGTAGTGCGTCCACCAGAAGATGTTCATATTGAAGGTGGCGATGTAATGCTATGGAACAACTATATTTTCATTGGAACATACAAAGGTTCTGATTATAAAGATTACATCACAGCACGAACCAATATGGCAGGTGTACAATACATCAAAGAGTTGTTTCCCAATAAAATTGTCAAAGAATTTGATTTGGTAAAATCCAAAATCGAAGCGCGCGATAATGCATTACATTTGGATTGCTGTTTTCAACCCATAGGAACCAATAAAGGAATCATTTACAAAAGTGGTTTCCGTGAAGAAGCGGATTATATGTTTTTGGTACAACTTTTTGGAAAAGAAAATCTCTTTCATATAACTCGTGACGAAATGTATGAAATGAATTCCAATGTATTTTCAATAGCGCCAGATGTAGTGGTTTCTGAAAAAAACTTTACTCGATTGAACAACTGGATGCGGGAACAAGGATTTACCGTTGAAGAAATACCTTATGCGGAAATAGCCAAACAAGAAGGATTATTACGATGCTCTACTTTGCCATTAATTAGAGATTAATTTCTGTTGTCGGTTAAAAAGTATGTAAAACGAAAAATTTATTTAAATCGAGATGAATAGTTACCATGACTTAGATATTTACAAAATTAGTTTATCTTTATTTTACCGAGTGCATCCAGCTTCATTACTATTGCCAAAGTATGAACTTTATGAGTTAGAAAGTCAATTAAGAAGATCCTCTGATTCAGTTACAACCAATATCGTTGAAGGTTATGGCAGAAAAAGATATAAAGCAGATTTTATTCGGTTTTTAGTTTTTAGCCATTCAAGTTGTCTTGAAACAAAAAATCACTTAGATAAAATAGACAATTTGTATAAAGGAACTATTCCTAATAATGATGAATTAATATAGCAATATGATGTTTTAGGAGCCAAGATATTCACTTTTATAAAATATGTGGAAGAGAATTGGAAAACATAATATTTAACAGAAAACTGACAACCGAGAACAGATAACCGAAAAAAAATGAAACAAACTACCAATTCCATTCTAATGATTCGCCCTGTGGCCTTCAGAATGAACGAACAAACAGCCGTAAATAATTACTATCAAAAAGTTCTTGACGGATTATCTCCAGAAACTGTAAACGCCAAAGCTCAAGCCGAATTTGATGCTTTTGTTACCAAACTACGAGCCGTTGGTGTTGATGTTACTGTCGTTGAAGATACTCTAAATCCTGACACACCTGACAGTATCTTCCCAAACAATTGGATTTCTTTTCACGGCAATGGAGATGTGGCTTTGTATCCCATGTTTGCTGAAAATAGAAGACCAGAAAGAAGAGAAGATATTTTGGATGTTTTAGAGGACAAAGGTTTTATTATCAATGAAATCATGGATTACACTTCGGCTGAAGAAGATGGTTATTATTTGGAAGGAACTGGAAGTTTACTTCTCGACAGAGAAAACGACAAAGCCTATTGCGCACTTTCACCAAGAGCTGACGAAGAATTGATGATTGAATTTTGTGAAGATTTTGAATTTACACCCGTAATTTTCGAAGCTTTTCAAACTGTCAATGGCGAACGAAAATTGATTTACCACACCAATGTCATGATGTGTTTGGGAGAAACCTATGCTGTAATTTGTGCCGATTGTATCGATGACAAAAAGGAACGTAAAATGGTTTTGGACAGCCTTAAAGGCGATGAAAAAGAAGTTGTTTTAATCACAGAAGATCAAGTTAATAATTTTGCAGGCAACATGCTTGAAGTAAAAGGCTCCAACGAAAGACGCTATTTGGTCATGAGTGATTCAGCCTATAAATCATTGACTAAAAAGCAAATTGCACAATTAGAAGAACATGTAACTATTCTTCATTCAAGCCTTGATACAATTGAAGCTTGTGGAGGTGGAAGTGCAAGATGTATGATGGCTGAAATCTTTTTACCAAAAGAGTAATCCCATCTAAATAAAAAATAAAAAGCCAAATTTCGTTAGTAAGAGATTTGGCTTTTTTGATTGGTAATTAATTTAATTATGTTCCTCTTATGATACTCAAAATCGAACTAATAATATATTGAATTCCAATGGCAATGGTCAAAAATCCAATAATTCTTGAAATAGCGACAATACCTGATGTTCCTAGAATTCTAGCTAAATAATGTGCGCTTCTAAGAATTATAAAAATTAGGAATGCAACCACTAGAATTGCCATACAAGAATAAATAATATCCAAAGTAGTATTATGTTCTTGATAATACGCAATTAAAAGTGAAATAGAACCCGGCCCAGCAAGCATGGGCATTGCTAAGGGTGTCAATGCAATATCATTACGACTCTGAATTTCTTCTTCAACTTTTTTATTGATTCCTTTATTTTTGTTAAACCTTCCATTTAATAATGAAAAACCAGAACTTGCAATGATAATTCCACCCGCAATTCTTAGAGCCGGTATCGTTATTCCAAAAAATTTCAAAACATATTGCCCAATAAAAAAGGAAATTATCAGTATAATAAAAACGTTTATAGCTGTCCAAAGTGAAACTCTAGAACGCTCTACTTTGGTATAATCTTGAGTTAATCCAACAAATATGGGAACTGTGCCTATTGGATTCAAAACCGAAAATAAAGCTGCTAGTAAAAAGATAAATACTTCCATAGTTTTTTTTTGCAAAATTAGACCGAATGATACAAACAAAGTTAAAATTAAAAACAACCTAATGTTAATTACTTCAAAAAAACAATCAAATAGTTTACTTTTGTCACACGAGACCTTTAGGTCGAATTGTATAAAGATATATGAAAAATAAGAAAACATTAGTGCTTGGTGCCTCACTAAAACCAGAACGGTACGCTTTTAAAGCCATAACTATGCTTGTTGAAAAAGGACATTCAGTAATTGCCATAGGTCCAAATACTGGGGATGTTGCTGGTATAAAAATTAGAACCAAAAACATTCCACTTTCCAATATTAATACGGTTACTTTATATATCAATGCGGCTCGTCAAAAAGACTATTACAATTATATTATTGAAACCAAACCAAAGCGCGTAATCTTTAATCCTGGCACCGAAAATCCAGAGTTATATCAATTGTTAGAATTGAATAAAATTAAAGTTGAAGTGGCTTGTACTTTGGTTTTGTTAGCTACCAATCAGTATTAATACCTTGTATTTTCTGAAGTAGATTTACTGATTAATAATAACCCAACAAACGTAATACAACTGTTAACGATTATTAATTCGTTGTCGATTATATAATCTCCCAAAAACAAACTTGAATATTTGGTAATTAAGAAGCAAATGGCTGGCGAAATAACACAAATCAAAGGAACCAACTTATCATGTACCGTTTTTGATTTCATAAATAATCCAAAAGCATACAACCCTAAAAGTGGCCCATACGTATAACTCGCCACTCTAAAAATCATCTTGACTACGGAAGCATCATTGATAGCATTAAACACAATAATCACCAAAAACATCAGTAATGAAAATGCAACGTGAACAAAATGACGGGTTCTAACTATGTTAGGTTTATTTTGATTTTCGGCTTTATCCATACCTAAAAAATCCACACAAAAAGAGGTTGTTAATGCGGTCAATGCGGAATCAGTTGTGGCAAATGTTGCTGCAGTCAATCCTAATAAAAATACAACAGCTGGAAAAATCCCCAACGATTTCAATGCAATTTCAGGAAATAAGAAATCAGTACGAGCAACACCATCAACCATAGGAATTTGAATGCCATTTTTTTGAGCAAACATATAAAGTAAAGCTCCTACACTTAGAAAAAATATATTAATTACGACAAAGATTCCAGTAAACGTAAACATGTTTTTTTGAGCTTCACCAATAGTTGCACAGCTTAAATTTTTCTGCATCAAATCTTGATCAAGCCCAACCATTGCAATCGTAACAAAAATTCCTCCCAGAATTTGTTTCCAAAAATAATTTCCTTTTAAGAAATCTTCAAAGAAGAAAATTTTGGAATAATTACTTTCTTTCACCGCTTCAAATGCTTGAAAAGCTGAAAAATTTAAACTAGAACAAATAAAGTAAATGGTTAAAAAAACAGAAGAAACAAGAAAGAATGTTTGTAAAGTATCGGTGATAATAATAGTTTTCAATCCACCTCGATAGGTGTAAGCAAAAATTAACCCGAGTGAAATTAAAACTGTTAAGGCAAAAGGCACATCAAAGGCATCAAATACATATCGTTGCAAAACAATAACAACCAAATACAAACGAAAAGCCGAGCCAATAGTTCTACTAATCAAGAAAATTGTTGCGGCAGTTTTATAACTAACAACACCCAATCGTTGTTCGATATAACTATAAATCGAAGTCAAATTCATGCGATAATACAACGGAAGCAACACTATGGCAATAATTAAAAAACCGATAGCATTTCCAAGTACAAATTGAAAATATTTAAACTGTAAATCAGGATTACCAACTTCACCAGGAACCGATATAAAAGTTACTCCAGATAATGCCGTTCCTATCATACCAAAGGCAACCAAATACCATTTTGAGTTTTTATTGGCTTTAAAAAAAGTATCGTTATCCGAACTTTTTTTGCTTACGATATTTGAAATCAGGATTAATAAACCAAAATATACAATGATTAAAATAAGAATAGTAGTTGGAGTCATTAGCTAAGTTTTACAGTGAGCCAAAATACAAAAATTAATGATTTAATTTGGAAATTTTAAAATTTGAAAATGCCAAGGTCGTGTATTCAAGTTTTACTTTAAAAATAATTCATTCATTTTCAAATTAACTACTTTTGCCAAATGGAATTTTCATCAAAATTACTAGAAAAAGCCGTCAACGAAATGGCTCAATTACCCGGAATTGGGAAGCGAACTGCTTTGCGATTGGTTTTGCATTTATTAAAACAGCCTATTGAACAAACCCAATATTTATCTCAAGCATTGACGATGATGCGGGAAGAAATCAAGTTTTGTAAATCTTGCCACAACATTTCAGATGTTGCTATTTGCGAAATTTGTGCAAACACTGCGAGAAATCATTCAATAATTTGTGTGGTTGAAGATATTCGTGACGTAATGGCTATTGAAAACACAGGGCAATTTAAAGGTATTTATCACATACTTGGAGGGAAAATTTCACCAATAGACGGAGTTGGTCCGAGTCAATTGAATATTATTACTTTAACAGAGAAGATTAAATTGGGTACAGTTGAGGAAATTATTTTTGCGTTAAGCTCAACAATGGAAGGTGATACAACAAATTTTTACATCTATAAACAAATTAAAGATTTTGAAATTAAAACATCAACCATAGCCCGAGGAATATCAGTTGGAGATGAATTAGAATATGCCGATGAAGTTACGCTGGGACGAAGTATTTTAAATAGGATTCCCTTCGAAAATTCATTAAAAAATAGCTAGTAAAATAAAAGAAACTTCGTTTTTGTAATTGGAATTGAAAAACTATCTTTGCTTGCTAAAATTTTTAAAAAATGAATAAATCGATTCTTTACATTTTAACCCTAATAGGATTGGTTTTAACATCTTGTGTTCCAACTAAAGATATGATATATCTTCAGAAAAATAGTTCTCAAGAAAACCAAGTAGTTACTCCTTCCCCGCAAAAGCCATATCATTTACAAACAAATGACAATCTAAATATTAACATTAAATCAATTGATACAAAATTAGTTGAAGCTTTCAATTATAATAATCAAAATGAATTGTCAAATACAATAGAAGGAAATTATTTTAATGGTTTTTCAATTGATGACCATGGGAATATTCGCTTACCAATTTTAGGAGAAATAAATGTACTTGGATATACTATTGAAGAAGTAAGCAAAAAAATTGAAAAACAATTACTAGAGGAATATTTTAAAACTGAAGCCGGAATATTTGTAAATGTTAAGTTAGCCGGCTTTAGGTATACAATAAATGGTGAAGTAGTAAATACCGGTACAAAAACATTATTTCAAGATCGTGTCAATATAATGGAAGCGATAGCTAATGCAGGTGACATAACCGTTGTTGGTGACAGAAAAGATGTTAAAATATTTAGAAGTTATCCTCAAGGTACTGAAACTTTAAGTATAAATTTAACGGATATCAGCGCTATTAATTCACCAGCTTATTATTTACAACCCAATGATTATATCTATGTTAAACCATTAAAACAGAAGTCATGGGGAACTGGAAAAACTGGTATTGAATCATTGTCTACAATAATTACAATCTTAACATTAGCAACAACTACATTTTTATTACTAAAATAATATACGAAAATTTAAATGATAGACGTAAAAGATTTTTCCTTTTTTGAAAACCAAAATAATTTTGATTTTAAAGGCTTTTTAATCAAAACAGCCAGTTATTGGAAATGGTTTGTGATTGGTTTAATTATCGCTTTTTCAATTGCACATCAAGTCAACATTAGAAAGCAAAAAATATATGGAATTGAAACAACTATTGCCATACAAGAAGAGAACAATCAGCTTTTTTCTTCAAGTACTAGCTTAATTTTTAATTGGGGCGGAACATCCGATAAAGTTCAAACCATTTCAACTACATTAAAATCAAGATCTCACAATGAGTTAGTAGTAAAAAAACTTCAATTTTATATTGATTATCTAAAACAATCCGATTATTATTTAAAAGATGTATATGGTCAAATTCCTTTCTCTGTAAAAATTGACGAAAGTAAGAATCAAATTTATGAGCAGTTTTTAAAGGTAAAAATGCTTTCAAATTCCACGTATCAAATAACAATACCTTTCGATAGTAAAGCTGTAGATGTTATTAAATATAAAGATAATTCACGGGGTAATATTCCTGTTTTGAACTCAGAATTTAAAGAAATCTATCGTGTTGGTGAGAAAGTTTCTTTGCCATTTTTAAATTGGAAATTAGAGCTTACTAAAAACCCATCAAGTTATATTGGACAAGAAATTTTAATACGATTTAATTCTTTTGACAAGACTGTCATTAATTGTCAAGGTCTTAAAGTTCAAATTGACGAAAAAGCAGCTTCCATTTTAAAATTGGCAATGGAAGGAACAAATAAGAATCGAATGGTTGATTTTTTAAATGCAACCGTTGAAGTATTAATTGAAAAACAATTAGAAAGTAAAAATAAATTTGCAGAAAATACCATTGCTTTTATTGATAAAACTTTGGTTTCAATGGAAGACCAATTAAGAGATTCTGGTAATGAATTAAAAGATTTCAGTCAAGAAAATAATGTTTCAGAAATTGAGCAAAAAGGAGTAAACTTTAACGCTATCCTTTTAGATCTTGATGTAAAAAAGGATGAAGTAGAAAGAAAAATTGCCTATTTAAATTCTTTGAAAAATTACCTTAGTAATAGTGTTGATTTTTCAAAATTACCAGCACCAACTGTTGCAGGAATTGAGGAAATAAATATTACTGCTAATGTTTCTAAAATAATTGATTTGTCAATTAGACGTTCTGAATTAAAAAATAGAGTAAAAGGAAATCTGCATTATGAAATTATTGATAATGAAATTCAATCAGTAAAAAAAGTGTTATTAGAAAATGCTAATTCTCTTCGTACAGCGCTGCAATATGATTTGAATAAAGTAAATAGTAAACTTTCAAAAATTGAAAATGACATTAAAACTTTACCCGAAAAAAATCAACTTTTTTCTAAAATTTTAAGAAAGTATAATTTAAGCGATAACATATACAATACCTTTCTTCAAAAAAGAAGTGAAGCTTCTATTGTTAAAGCATCTAATCTTTCAGACATACAATTTATAGATCCTGCTAAAGATGTTGGAAGAGGTTTGTTAGGTCCGAAAACTAGCGTAAATTATGTACTCGCCTTTTTCTTAGGTATCATAATACCTTTAATTGTTGTCTTTTTAATATTTTTTATATCAAATTCAATTCAAAATATTGAAGATATCTCTAGTTTAACGCAACTTCCATTGATAGGAATTGTAGGTGTAAAACATACCGATTCTAATTTATCCGTATTTGAAAGACCGAAATCAGCCTTGTCAGAATCGTTTAGAGCTATTCGATCATCACTCCAATTTTTATATAAAAAACAAAATTTAGAAGGAACAAAAACTTTGATGTTAACATCATCTGTCAGTGGAGAAGGTAAAACTTTCTGTGCAATAAATATTGCAACTGTTTTTGCAATCAGCGAAAAGAAGACAATCATATTAGGATTTGATTTAAGAAAACCAAAGATATTTGATGATTTTAAGATTGAAAATGATGTTGGAGCCGTCAACTATTTAATTGGGCAAAAAACGCTTGACGAAGTAATTCAACCTACTCATATTCCATTTCTAGATGTAATAACATCTGGTCCAATTCCACCAAATCCTTCTGAATTAATTCTTGGAGATACTATGATAGAATTGATGAAGGAGTTAAAAAGTAGGTATGATTATATAATCCTAGATACACCTCCTGTTGGGCTAGTTTCTGATGCGCTTGAGTTGGCTCAATTTTGTGACATAACTTTATATATTGTTCGTCAAAATTTTACCAAAAAGGAAATGATTACTCTATTAAACAATAGAACAAAAAGAGGCGAACTTTCCAATATTAGTATTTTATTTAATGGCTACGAAAACAAAGCAAAATATGGTGCTGGGTATGGATATGGCTACGGATATGGATATGGATACGGGTATTCAAAAGGGTATCATGAAGATGATGAACCAAAAGGTTTCTTCAATAAACTCCATTACAGATTTATAAGAAAAGGCAAATAATGGAACAAAAACAAACAACTATATTAATCACTGGAGGTGCTGGATTTATTGGTTCAAATCTTTGCGAATATTTTTTATCGAAAGATTATCAAGTAATCTGTTTCGATAATTTTGCAACGGGTCACAGACATAATATTAAATCTTTTTTTGATTCTAAAAACTTTACTTTAATTGAAGGAGATATACGAAATTTTGAACAGTGTCAAAAAGCAGTGCAAAATGTAGATTATGTGCTACATCAAGCAGCTTTAGGCTCAGTGCCTAGATCCATAAACGATCCAATAACTACCAATGATGTTAATGTTACAGGATTTTTAAATATGTTGGTCGCTTCTAGAGATGCCAAAGTAAAACGATTTATATACGCAGCAAGTTCATCAACTTATGGTGATTCAGAAAAATTACCAAAAGTAGAAGATATAATTGGTAAGCCTCTTTCACCCTATGCTATTACAAAATATGTAAACGAATTATATGCAGAAATTTTTAGTAAAACCTATGGTATTGAAACTATTGGTTTACGATATTTTAATGTGTTTGGAAGAAGACAAGACCCAAATGGTGCCTATGCAGCTGTTATTCCTAAATTTGTATTACAGTTAATGAACCACCAAAGCCCCATAATTAATGGTGACGGAAATTATTCAAGAGATTTTACATACATTGATAATGTTATTCAAATGAATGAATTAGCAATGACAGTAAATAACCCTAACGCAATAAATACAGTATACAATACCGCCTACGGTGATAGAAATACTTTAAACGATTTAATAAATTACCTCAAAGAATATCTCTCAGAATTTGATGAAAAAATAGCTACTATTGAAGTAATACATGGTCCAAATCGTGAAGGAGACATACCGCATTCATTAGCTAGTATTGATAAAGCAAAAGAATTATTAAAATATTCCCCTCAATTTTCATTTCAAAACGGACTTAAGGAAGCTGTGAAATGGTATTGGGAAAACCTAAAATAAAAAGTAAAATTTATAATGAAAATAACTAATATCTGTTGTATTGGAGCTGGTTATGTTGGAGGACCAACAATGGCAGTAATTGCTGATAAATGCCCACACATTAAAGTTACAGTAGTTGATCTAAATGAAAAAAGAATTGCAGCATGGAATGATGCTGATTTTAATATCCCAATATACGAACCAGGTTTAACAGAAATTGTTACTAAAGCAAGAGGCAAAAATTTATTTTTTTCTACCGAAGTTGATAAAGCAATTGATGAAGCTGAATTGATTTTTATTTCGGTTAACACACCGACCAAAACCTACGGTACTGGTAAAGGAATGGCAGCCGATTTAAAGCATATTGAATTATGTGCTCGACAAATTGCTAGAATTTCTAAAAACAATAAAATTATTGTTGAAAAATCAACATTACCTGTAAGAACTGCTGAAGCTTTAAAAAGCATTTTAGACAATACCGGAAATGGCGTTCAATTTCAAATTCTTTCCAATCCCGAATTTTTAGCAGAAGGAACGGCAATTCAAGATTTGATAAATCCCGATAGAGTATTAATTGGTGGTGATTCAACTTCTGAAGGACAACAAGCAATTGATTCATTAGTAGAAATTTATTCCAATTGGGTTGCAAAAGATAAAATTCTTAAAACCAATGTCTGGTCTTCAGAATTATCGAAATTAACAGCAAATGCATTTCTAGCGCAACGAGTTTCCTCCATCAATGCATTATCTGAACTTTGTGAAAAAACAGGTGCAAATGTTAATGAAGTTGCAAAAGCAATTGGAATGGATAGTAGAATTGGTTCAAAATTTTTAAAGGCATCTGTTGGTTTTGGTGGTTCATGCTTTCAAAAAGACATCCTTAATCTTGTTTATATATCTAAAACGTTTGGGCTTAATGAAGTAGCCGATTATTGGGAACAGGTTATCATCATGAATGACCACCAAAAAAGACGCTTTTCTAAAAACATAGTACAGTCCTTATACAATACAGTTGCTGAAAAAAAAATAACATTTTTTGGTTGGGCTTTCAAAAAAGACACCAATGATACTAGAGAATCTGCCGCCATTTATGTAGCAGATGATCTCATAAACGAACAAGCAAATATTGCACTTTTTGATCCTAAAGTTTCACAAGAACAAGTTTTAGCAGATTTGAATTATCTAGAAACAAGATCAGAATCAGAAAACAAAAAACACATTCAATCATTTCAAGATCCTTATGATGCCTGTAAAAATGCTCATGCTATAGCTATTTTAACAGAATGGGATCAATTTAAAGAATACGATTGGAAAAAAATATATGAAAGCATGCTAAAACCAGCTTTTGTTTTTGATGGAAGAAATTTATTGGACGAAAGTTATATGAAATCAATTGGATTTGTATACCAATCTATTGGTTCTTAATAAAATTATATATTTGCTCACAAAAAAAATACAAATCATAAACATTTATTTATGGCTATTAAAATCGCAATTATTGGGTTAGGATATGTCGGATTACCATTAGCAAGACTTTTTGCTACAAAATATCCTGTCGTTGGTTTTGATATTAATCAAAATCGAATAAACGAATTAAATTCAGGAATTGATTCTACGCTAGAAATAAATGAAGCTACTTTAAAAGCTGTTTTGAAACCATCATCTTCAACTGAAAATGGTTTATTTTGCAGCAATACCATTGAAGATATCCAAGATTGTAATTATTATATTGTAACCGTACCAACTCCTGTTGATAAAAACAACCGTCCTGATTTATCTCCTTTATACAAATCTAGTGAGACTGTTGGGAAGGTCTTGAAAAAAGGTGACATTGTTATTTATGAATCTACAGTCTATCCTGGCGTTACTGAAGAAGAATGTATACCCGTTTTAGAACGCATCAGTGGTCTTAAATTTAATGTAGATTTTTTCGCCGGTTATTCCCCTGAAAGAATAAATCCAGGAGATAAAGAGCACACTGTAGAAAAAATTTTAAAAGTTACTTCTGGTTCAAATCCAGAAATAGGGATAAAAGTAAATAACTTATACAAATCTGTAATTACAGCTGGTACCCATTTGGCACCCTCTATAAAAGTTGCCGAAGCTGCCAAAGTAATTGAAAACTCACAACGAGATATTAATATTGCTTTTGTAAA
Source organism: Rhizobium sp. Q54 (assembly GCA_943328505.2). Classification (GTDB taxonomy): domain Bacteria; phylum Bacteroidota; class Bacteroidia; order Flavobacteriales; family Flavobacteriaceae; genus Flavobacterium. The sequence continues at coordinate 12,009 of CALQAH020000006.1, forward strand.
TGAATTAGCAAAAATATTCAATCTTTTAGATATAGATACACATGCCGTACTAGAAGCTGCTGGAACCAAATGGAACTTTTTACCTTTCAAACCAGGATTAGTTGGCGGACATTGTATTGGTGTTGACCCTTATTATTTAGCACAAAAAGCTCAAGAAAAAGGATATCATCCCGAAATTATTTTAGCTGGAAGAAGGTTAAATGATAGTATGGGAGAATATGTAGCATCGCAAGTGGTGAAACTTATGATTAAAAAAGGAGTAACTATAAATGGAGCTCAATTATTAATGCTAGGAATTACATTTAAGGAAAATTGTCCTGATGTTAGGAATACTAAAATTGTTGATGTTGTTCATGCATTATCAGATTATGGCATTCAAATTACTATTTATGATCCATGGGCAAAACCATCGGATGTAAAACATGAATACCAATTAGAAACAACTACAGAATTGCCAAAAAGCACTTTTGACGCTATTGTATTAGGTGTAGCACATAAAGAATTTGAATCAATGGATTTAGAGATACTAAAAAAATCTAATAGTGTATTGTTTGATGTAAAAGGTGTTCTGAAAGAAAAAGCGGACGGAAGATTATAATCCTATGAAAAAAATACTAATAACTGGTGGCGCTGGATTTATAGGCTCTCATGTTGTAAGACTCATGGTAAAAAAATATCCTGAATATCATATTTTTAATTTGGATGCATTGACTTATGCTGGAAATCTAGAAAATATTGTTGATATTGAAAACCTCCCCAATTATACCTTTATAAAAGGTGATATCGTTGATGCTGAATTTATAAATCAACTATTTGAAAAACATCAATTTGATGGTGTCATTCATTTAGCAGCCGAATCACATGTAGACCGGTCGATTACAGATCCATTGGCTTTTGTAAAAACCAATGTATTTGGAACAATGAATTTACTTAATGCTGCAAAATCAATTTGGGCTGCCAACTTTGAAGGAAAACGTTTTTATCACATTAGTACTGATGAAGTGTATGGCAGTTTAGGGTCAACTGGTTTGTTTACTGAAACCACAGCCTATGATCCAAACTCTCCATATTCAGCGTCAAAAGCAAGTTCTGATCATTTTGTTCGTGCTTATGGCGAAACCTATGGATTATCCTACGTTATAACGAATTGTTCCAACAATTATGGTCCAAATCATTTTCCAGAAAAACTAATTCCTTTATTCATAAACAACATAATTAATAATCAACCATTACCCGTCTATGGCGATGGAAAGTATACCCGTGATTGGCTTTTTGTTGAAGATCATGCCATAGCTATTGACTTAGTTTTTCACAAGGGCAGAAATCATGAAACGTATAATATAGGTGGATTTAATGAATGGCAAAATATTGATTTAGTAAAATTAATGTGCCAAAAAATGGATGCAAAATTGGGCCGATTATCGGGAACTTCTGAAAATTTAATTACCTATGTTAAAGATCGACCTGGACACGATTTACGCTATGCTATAGATGCTTCAAAAATTAATAAAGAACTTGGCTGGAAACCTTCGGTTACCTTTGAACAAGGTTTAGATAAAACTATTGATTGGTATTTATCAAATGAGGTATGGTTAAAAAATGTAACCTCAGGTGAATATTCAAAATACTATCAAAAACAATATTCTTAAACCAATTTTAAATTGAAAATAGCGTAATGAGTCAATTAAAAAAAGGTGCCATATTATCCTATTTAAATATAATCTTAACTAATGTAATTGGTTTATTGTTAACCCCATTTATCATTAAATCATTAGGCGATTCCGAGTATGGATTATATACTTTAATTGGATCTTTAATTGCCTATATAAGTGTTTTAGATTTTGGGTTAAACAACACGATTGTTCGTTTTGTGGCGCTATACCGTGCGAAAAATGATAGTAAAGGGGAAGAAAATTTTTTAGCGACAACATTAATTATATATGGTATAATCTCAATAATAATTATTGTTTTAGGTTTGGTTTTATATTTCAATTTAGATACTATTTTTAAGAATCTTAATGCAATTGAATTAGAAAAAGCAAAAATAATGTTTGCCATTTTACTATTTAATTTAGGGATTTCTCTTCCTGGAGGTGCTTTTGCCGCTATTTGTTCGGGGTATGAAAAGTTTATATTTCCTCGTGCACTAACAATTATTAAATATATCGTACGTTCTATTTTAATTGTAGGTTTATTACTTTTAGGTAGCGACTCTGTTGGGATTGTAATTTTAGACACGGTTGTAAATATTCTTGTCATTTTTATCAATATCTATTTTGTGCTAAAAATTCTAAAAATAAAAATTCAGCTGCATTTTTTAGAAAAAAATCTTTTTAAAGAGATATTCAGTTATTCTATCTGGATCTTTATTTTTGCAATGGTGGGACAATTTCAATGGACATCTGGTCAAGTAATATTAGGAATAGTAAGCAATACTACTACAGTTGCAATATATGGAGTTGGTATAATGCTTGGAACGTATTATGGCGCATTTTCAACTGCAATTTCAGGCGTTTTTTTACCTCGAGCAACTAAAATGACTGTCTTGGATGCAACTGGTAAAGAACTTACGGATATGATGATAAAAATTGGAAGATATTCACTGATAATATTACTATTTATTTTAGGTGGATTTATGCTTTTTGGACAACAATTCATTTACTTATGGGTTGGAAAAACCTATGTTGATTCATGGATTATCGCACTTATGGTGATGATAGCTTATACCTTGCCTCTCACTCAAGCTTTTGCAAACTCAATATTAGAAGCCAAAAGTAAATTTTCCTATAAAGCCATTTGTTATATATCGCTATTAGCTTTAGGTACTTTATTAGGTGCCCTATTGGTTAAACAATATGGTGTTTTAGGTTTAATATCTGGTACCACTTTAGGTTGGATTATTAGCCAAGTAATTATGAATTTTTATTATCATAATAAATTACAGTTAGAAATTCCAAGATTCTTTAAAGAGGTAACTAATAAAATTTTACTTGTGTTTTTTATTTTATTATTTATGAGTTACTTTTTATATTTAATCCCAGGTCATGGTTGGTTCAATCTACTCATTAAAATTATTATTTACAGCATACTTTTTTCTTTTTTAATGTTTAAATTTGGTGTCAATAAAGAAGAAAAAACGACATTCATTAGCTTAATTCCAAAATTTCTAAGTAAAAAATAACACATGTTAACATTAAAAAACATAGAAATTTCTGAAGACAAAAAAAGAATTATATATGATTATTCTTTCGATAAATCGATAGCTGAATTTTTCAATAAAAAAGAAAAATTTTACATTCAATATGATGAAGCGATTGATACCGTTCCAATTAGTATAACAACAGTTCCTTTTTTGGCAAATATAATGCCTATTGCTTGGTTTGTGGGTTTTGATGTGTATGTTGAAGAATTAGATGAAACTTTTTTTGAATCTTTACAACAATTAAATGATGAATTTTCAATTCATTTTCCTCAAATAAAAAAAGATTCCACTTTATATGTTCAAAAATTGGTAACTAATACAATTACAAATACTAATTGTTCCTTATTGTTTAGTGGTGGATTGGACGCATTTGAATCGCTATCAAGAAATATATATCAAAATCCATTCTTAATTTCTGTTCTTGGTGCCGATATAGAAATAGCAAATAAAGAACGTTGGAAGGAATTTAAAAAATTTAACTCAGAAGAAAAAACAATCAATCAAGATCGGCTTTGTTATGTGGAATCCAACTTAAGAACATTTTACACCTATGAGGTTGATTTATTAGTAAATACCGATTGGTGGGGTAAAATTCAGCATGGAATGGCACTTTTAAGTTTAATCGCTCCTCTAAGTTATTTACATGGTATTACAACCACTTATATTGCTTCATCAAACACTGGTGAGGTTAGTTTTGGTTGGGGTTCAACATCCGAAACCGACGAAAAAGTTCGTTGGGCCAATCAAAAAGTCGTACATGATGGCTTTCACCTAAGAAGAACCGAAAAAATTGAAAATATTATTCAATTTGCAAAAAATACTGGAAATAAAGTTAAATTGAGGGTTTGCTATTCCGATGAAAGAGTGGGTTATAATTGCAGTCAATGTACTAAATGTCAAAGAACCATGTTTGGTTTTATACTTGCATGTGAAAATCCAAATGATTATGGTTTCAACTTACCCAAAAACTTTTATGATTTAATTTTGAAAAATTTTAATGACAAATCCATGATGACTGTTGGAGTAAAATACGAATGGAAATGTCTTCAGGATAAAGCAAAATCAATTGTAAAACCATATATTATTGAAAATGAAACTATAGAATTAGATAAATTCAATACTTTTGCAAACTTGAATTTGGATGAAATAGTAAACAAAAACCAAAAGCAGCTTCAAAAGAAGAAACAAGTTAAATTCATTATTATAAATAGCTTCCCAAAATTATTTCAGCTTTATTTAAAAATAAGAAGAAAATTTTAAAAACAAGAAAATGATATACGGTCTTTTGACATATGTAGAAAATAAAAAGAACTTTAATGTTGGCGACAATGTTCAAAGTTTAGCAGCAAAACAATATTTACCTCAAGTTAATCAGTATTTAAATAGAGAAACTTTAGCCGATTATAAAGGCGAAAAATTAAAACTAATTATGAACGGATGGTTTACGCACAACATTCATAATTGGGTTCCTTCTGAAGATATTATTCCATTATTTGTATCTTTTCATATCAATAATACGGCTGCGCCTCATATGTTAAGTGAAAAAGGTATCGCTTACTTAAAAAAACATGAACCTATTGGTTGTAGAGATCAATTTTCAGTTGACACATTAAAAGCAAAAGGAATAGACGCCTATTTTACAGGATGTTTAACACTTACATTGGACAATTATAAAGTAGACGATGCCGAGAGAAATGATGAAATTTACATAGTTGATCCTTTATACAGTTACCCAACTTTTGATAAAGTAACCTACGATTACAAAAGATTTCTTAGAAGTATTCAAAATGGAAATCTTTTTAAAATTGGTAAAAAGAAACAACACATTAAGAATTTTATTGATTCTGATTTATTGAAAAAAGCAATTTATATCAATCAAGAACCGCCAGCAAATACTTATACTGACGCACAAAAATTTGAAATGGCAGAAGCTATTTTACAAAAATATGCCAAAGCAAAATTAGTTATTACGTCAAGAATTCATTGTGCTTTGCCTTGTTTAGCAATGGGTACACCTGTGATTTTTGTTAACGGTTTTGACAGTTTTGTAGATTCCTGTAGGTTTGATGGGATTTTGGATTTATTTAATCGAATAGATGTAAACACAAAAACAGGAGAATATACTTCAAATTTTTCACTAGAAGGGAAGATTACTTCATCAACTATTGTCAAAAATTTAGAAAAGCATCATGTTTTGGCTGAACCATTAAAAGAAAAATGCAAGGCGTTTATTGCTTCTTAAATACTGTAAAATGATTCCGAAAATTATACATTTTTGTTGGTTAAGTGATGATAAATATCCCGAAGTCATTGAAAAATGTATTGCAACTTGGCATGAAAAACTTCCTGATTACGAATTTATTTTATGGGACACCAATCGTTTTAATTTAGAAGATGCTATTTGGGTTAAACAGGCCTTCGAATCTAAAAAATATGCATTTGCTGCTGATTATATTCGTCTATTTGCAGTTTTTAATTATGGTGGAATTTATTTAGACACCGATATTGAAGTCATTAAAAAATTTGATGATTTATTACATATGCCCTATTTTGTTGGGTCAGAAGGTGAAGGGAATATTGAAGCCGGAGTTTTTGGGGCTGAAAAAGGGTGTGAATGGATTGGAGATTGTTTAGCATATTATGATGAAAAATCATTTATTATGTCAGATGGAACATTCAATATCACAACATTGCCTCGTATCATGATGTCGCAAATTTGTAAAACAAGAAAAATTATAGAAATTTCAAATTGTGATATTTCAAATTTAAAATTTGATGACTCTACGTTATTGATGTTTCCCGAGGATTATTTTTGCGCAAAAAATCAAGGTACAGGAATTATAAAGACAACAAAAAACACCTATTCAATTCACCATTTTGCAATGTCATGGGTATCAAAAAAAGTGACTTTTTTACCTAATTTAAAAAGAAAATTAATTGGCTTTTTGGGAGCATCCAATATTAATTTAATCATTACTGTTTTTAGACTAAAAGAAATAAGAAAGTGGCTTTCTAATTTACAATCAAAAAAATAAATAGTCCTTTTTAGAAATTATAATAATGAAAAAATGAAAAGTATTTTATTAATAATGCCTTATGGAAGCGTTGGTGGTATGGAGCGATTGGCAATTAATTTCTATAATTACTACAAAAACAATGGATATACAGTAAAAGCTATTAAAATAATAAAACTGGAATCGGATATCATCAATTTTGGTGAGGATGAAATTTTTCTTTCCAACATAGATTTTTGTGAAATGTCATTCTCTAAAAGGTTTTTGTTTTATTTGAAAATACCTTTTATGATTCGAAAAATCATTAAACAAAATAAAACAAGTCACTCCATAGCCTTTGGTGATATGGCTAATATATTTAGCTCATTAACTTTTACTAAAGAATATAAAATTGCAAGTATTCATGCTTTAAAAAGTGTTGAATTTGTAAACAAATCTTTTCTAAATACCATTTTTAAACTCGGATTTAAAACAAGTTATATCAATTTTGATAAAGTGGTTTGTATTAGTACAGCGATTAAAGTGGATTTAATCAAAAATTGCGGTTTTCGTTTTAAAGAAAAACTTAAAGTAATTTACAATCCTCACGATATAGAAACAATTACCAATTTATCAAAAATTGCAATCGAGTCGAAAGAAGAAAATGGAGTTTTTGATAAAAAAACGGTACTCTTTTTAGGTCGATTATGTACTCAAAAAGCGCCTTGGCATTTAATTAAAGCTTTTAGTCTTTTGGTGAAAAAATCAAATTCATACAATCTTGTTCTTATTGGTGATGGTGATGTAAATGTTTTAAATTATATAAATGAATTGATAGAAGAACTACAAATTAAAGAAAATGTATTCTTACTTGGCAGAAAATCCAATCCTTACCAATACCTTTCAAATGCTTCCGTTTTGGCGCTTTCATCCTACTATGAAGGAACACCAAATGTTATTGTGGAAGCCATTGCCTGCGAAATTCCAATTGTATCTTCAAATTGCACAGATGGTATTATTGAACTGATGAGTAATAAAAAATTACATAAAAATGGAGATTTATTGATAACCGAAAGCGGTATTATTACACCTAATTTTTTTAAAGATAACCTGTCTATCCCAGAAAACAATGAATTTATTGAAGAAGAAATACAATTTTCCTATGCTCTTGAAATGATTTTATCGGATGACAACTACAAAACACAATTGATTTTAAATAAAAAAACTCTCTTGGAAAAGTTTGAAATAAAAAAAATTGCAGAAGAATATTTACAATAAACGTTAAATTAAAAAAAAAACATTCAATAAGTAATTCGTTAATCAAATTATTATAATATTTGTCAATTACTAATTCAACTGAAATAGATTAGCTTAGTTTACTTTTGATAAAATACAAAAAAAATGATATTTAATTCCTTTGAGTTCTTACTATTTCTTCCCATTGTATTTCTATTATACTGGTTTTTTTGTAAAAACAATACAAAATATCAAAATATAGTTTTACTGCTGTCTAGTTATTTATTTTATGCATTTTGGGATTATAGATTTTTATTTTTACTCATTTTCTCTACACTTTTAGACTATTTTACGGGTATAAAAATGCACGAATCACCAACCAAAAGGATGAAGCAATTTTGGTTTTGGTTAAGTATTTCCATAAATCTAGGCTTTCTTGGTATTTTTAAATATTATAATTTCTTTATAGATTCTTTTGCCGAATTACTTTCTGGTTTTGGTTTACAGACCAATTTTTGGTCAATAAGTGTTATTCTACCGGTTGGAATTTCATTTTATACTTTTCATGGATTATCCTATGTGATTGACATTTATTATGATAAAATAAAACCCGAAAAAAACTTTATTGATTATTCTGTTTTTGTGAGTTTCTTTCCATTGTTAGTAGCCGGACCAATAGAAAGAGCCACACATTTATTACCTCAAATTCAAACCAAAAGAAGTTTCGATTATTCTAAAGCCACTGATGGTTTACGCCAAATTCTTTGGGGATTGTTCATGAAAGTTGTGGTTGCAGATAATTGTGCCATAGTGGTTAATGAAGTATTCAAAAATCAAGATTCCTATAATTCCACCTCGCTCTTTGTTGGAGCTATATTTTTTGCATTTCAAATTTATGGTGACTTTTCAGGATATTCTAATATTGCATTAGGAACAGCTCGCTTATTCGGAATTGAGCTTTTACGTAATTTTAATTTCCCTTATTTTTCTAGAGATATTGCAGAATTTTGGCGCAGATGGCATATCTCACTTTCAACTTGGTTCAGGGATTATTTATACATTCCTCTTGGAGGCAGTAAAGGTGGTATTTGGATGCAAATTAGAAATACATTAATCATTTTTGTAGTAAGTGGTTTTTGGCATGGAGCCAATTGGACTTTCATAATTTGGGGTGCATTAAATGCCTTCTATATTTTACCATTAGTAATTTTTAAATTAAATAGAAAAAACACGAATATAGTTGCCGAAAACTCTTGGTTTCCATCTCCATTGGAAGTTTTTCAAATGTTGATAACGTTTACAGCGACAACCGTTGCCTGGATATTTTTTAGATCAGCAACTGTTAAAGAGGCTTGTTCATATATCTACAAATTAATGCATTACAAATCCTATGGTTTGCCAGAAGTCGATTTAAAACCATTTATTTTTATATTTATTTTATTAGTTGTAGAATGGATTCACAGAAAAAAAACACATGGTTTAGAATTATCAAACTATAAAAACATGTACTTTAGATGGTTTATGTACCTTATTGTTTTTGTTTTAATTTTATTGTTTGGAGCAAGTTCTGATTCATTCATTTATTTCCAATTTTAGATGAAAAAGTTTATACTAAAGATTATAGTTTTCTCCATTTTAATAACGGGTATCATCCTGTTTATGCTTTCTCGATACGGAGGATATGTAGATTATTTTTACATAAAATTTACTTCTCCCAAACAACACTCATTAATAATTGGTGATTCGCGAAGTTTTCAAGGAATTCAACCCTCTGTAATTAATGATAACCTTAAAAATCAATTTGAGTTTCCAATGTATAACTATAGTTTTACCTTAGCTCAAACTGCATATGGTGAAAGTTTACTAAATAGTATTAAATTAAAAGTGGATGAAAATACAAAAAATGGACTATTTATTCTCTCTGTACAGCCTTGGCTTTTAGCTAAAAGAGAAAAAGATGATTTTGAAAATGGTGTTTATTTTGAGGATGATTGTCCGCCAAACAATATGCGTTTTGCTTCAATGAACCCAAATATTGAATATTTTTTTAAAAATTATAGTTTTTTTCATTTCAAAGCAGCTTTTAGAAAGAATTCAATTGTACATAATGACGGTTGGTTAGAAGAGTCAAACCTAACAAAAGATACCGTTACGTTAAATTTGTGGAAAAAAAAGCAAATTGGATTATACAAGGGCTTTATTAATAAATGGGAAAAATCACAATATCGTTTAGATAAATTAAGTGAAACAGTAGCATTTCTAAAAAAACATGGCACTGTAATAATAATAAGAATGCCAAACAGCAAACCAATACTAGCTTTAGAAAACAAATTTTGGAAAGATTTTGATAGCAATGTCATTCAAATTGCTGCTAAAAACAAAGTTAAATATATAAATTATACTCAAATAGATAACCCGTTTTATTCTTACGACGGTGTACATTTAGACAAACACGGAGGATACCAATTCACTAAATCATTATGTGATTCTATTAAAAACCTTAAATCTAATTAAAATTGAATACTTTAATTCCATTAGAATATTACTCACTACTCTTCAATAATTTTGTTTTATTGTGTTGTATACTAGTTTTAATGCAAACTAATCGAATTGAATTAGACAGTATAGCCAATCTTAAATCGAAAAATATATTTGGAATTGTAATCCTGTTTCTAACCATATTATATATTGGCGCAAGACCTGTTAGTGGTAAATATTTTTTAGACATGCGTACCTATGCCGACGCTTTTGAAAGCTATGCAGTGGGTGAAAAAGTAAATTTCACAAAAGATATTTATTTTAGTTTTTTTATGAAATCGTGCTCTAGCATCATGACTGTAGAATTCTTTTTTCTATTATGTGCTTTTCTATATATTTTTCCTTTATATCTTTTTTGTAAAAATGTATTTGAAAAGTATTGGTTTTATGCTTTTTTAATTCTAATTGCCTCTTTTTCATTTTGGAGTTATGGTGTCAACGGGATAAGAAATGGAATAGCCTCTTCTATAATTTTATGGGGTATTTCTAGAGCAAATAACAAGTTTTTTTTATATTCATTATTTATTATTGCTGCTTTATTTCATAAATCAATGATATTAATTATAATCGCCTATACAATAACATTTTTTTATAAAAATACTAAAGTTTTACTTTTATTTTGGTTTGCGTGTATCTTCTTATCCATAGCTTTTTCAGGATTTTGGGAATCTATTTTTGGCGTTTTTGGTTTTGGTGAAGACGATAGGCTATCAGAATATTTAAATCAAGAAGAAGATTTAGAGAATGGAATATTTAAAGGCTCCTTTAGATGGGATTTTTTATTGTATAGTGCTTCTGCTGTTGTTGCTGGATGGTTTTATATTATTAGAAAAAAATATGAAGACAAATTATATACACAACTTTTTAATATTTATTTAATTACAAATGGATTTTGGATTTTAGTAATTAAAACAAATTTTTCGAATCGATTTGCTTATTTATCATGGTTTATGCTAGGCATTATAATCATTTACCCATTGTTAAAAGTTAAATTCTTTAATAATCAACACCGTGTTATTGGAAGAACTATAATTATCTATTATGCTTTTACCTATATATTAAATGTGATACTTAGTAAATCATGATACAACTTAGTGTTATAATACCTATGTATAATGTGGAAAAATACATCCACAAATGTATCTACTCGGTAGTACAAAATAATTTGAAAAGTGATGACTTTGAAATTATTATTGTAGACGACGAATCTCCAGATAATAGCCTTTCAATTGCGACTGAAATTGCTAAAGAGTTTGATAACATTACAATTATTTCTCAAAAAAATAAAGGCTTAGGTGGCGCGAGAAATACTGGTATACAAAATGCCAAAGGAAAGTATGTATTGTTTTTAGATTCTGATGATTTTTACACTCCAAATTCATTAGAAACTATACTAAAAATTGCTTTTGATAATGAATTAGAGATACTAGAATTTGGTGCAATCGTGGTCGATAGTACTAATAAAATCATAAGCACAGTAGCAATCTCAACTGAAAATAAAATATTTGATGGCATTTATTATTGGCAAAACTTCAATTCTATTAATTCGGCATGTAACAAACTCTATTTGAAAGAATTTTTAATTTCAAATTCAATTCTTTTTAAAGAAAAAATTTATGCTGAAGATTATGAATTTAATACTAGAGCCTTGTATTTTGCAAAAAAAGTAATGGCGACAGAATATATTGTAGCAAATTTTTTAACCTCTACTAATTCTATTACTCGAAATAAAACGGACATTACTAAAGAAAAATATCGAAGGGATTTAATATCTATTTTAGAACACATTAAAAAATTCGAATCCAATAATCCAACGGATACCACTTTTTTCAAAGAACGGTTATCCCTTTTAAATGTTGACTTATTTTTATTAATGTTAAAAAATAATTTTTCATTTAAAGAAATATCCAAAACAAAAAAAGAGTTAAAAGAAAAAAATATTTTTCATTTAGATTTTAAATTAAGAAATTTTAAAAAAAACATATTGCGAATTATATTGCATAGATTTTTCTAAAAACAATAATCCAAAATGCTTAAAACCATACTCTACATAGCTATTGGCGGTGCACTTGGTAGTGTTTTACGCTATTTAACTTCGATGCTTGTCAACAAATATTGGGTAAACCATTTTCCAATGGCAACTTTTATCACAAATGTTTTAGGATGCTTTCTTATAGGATTGATTATCGGAATTTTAGAAAAAAATAATCTAGCAGCTAGTAATTTAAAATGGTTTTTAGTCACCGGGTTTTGTGGTGGCTACACTACTTTTTCAGCATTTGGTATGGAAAATGTAACGCTTTTTCAAAACAACAACACATTTTTAGCATTCACGTATATTGGATTTAGTATAATAATAGGACTTTTTGCCATTTGGCTTGGCCTTTTTGTGACAAAATAAGTATTTGGATTAGCGAAAAAAATGTAATTTCGCAAACTATGAAAGAAGAAGATGTTTTAGCCCTTAAAAAACTATTAGTTTTACCAAAAAAAATTGCAATAATCCCTCATCGAAGCCCTGATGGTGACGCTATGGGTTCTACATTAGCATTGTACCATTTCCTTTTAAAACTAAATCATCAACCTGCGGTAATTGCACCAAATGATTTTCCAAACTTCCTAGCTTGGTTACCCAATTCTGATAGTGTTTTGGTTTATGAAAATGATAAAACAAACACTACCAAAGTTCTAAATGAAGCCGACTTAGTTTTTATTCTAGATTTTAATGCTTTGCACAGAACTGGAGAAATGGAAAACGTTTTGAACAAACTTACAGTTCCTATGATAATGATTGATCATCATCAAAAACCAGATACTTTTGCAACGTATACGTACTCCAATACTGCTATTGGTTCTACTTGTGAAATGATCTATAATTTCATTTCCTATTTAGATAAAAAAGAATTGATTGACAAAACCATTGCAACCTGTATCTATACTGGAATAGTAACAGATTCAGGTTCTTTTAGATTTCCATCCACTACAAGCACTACGCATCGAATAGTAGCCGACTTAATTGAATTGGGAATAGAAAACAGTACAATTCACAACAATCTTTTTGACAACAACTCGTACAATCGTTCACAACTTTTAGGAAAAGCATTACAGAACATGAAAGTAATGCCTGAATATAAAACAGCTTATATTACGCTTTCACAAAAGGAACTAGACGAATTTCATTATGAAAAAGGAGATACCGAAGGCATTGTAAATTATGGATTAACCATAAAAGGTGTTATTTTTGCGGCGATATTTATTGAGCATCGTGATGAAAATATTATCAAAATTTCGTTCCGTTCTCAAGATAATTTTGATGTAAATCAATTTGCTAGAAATAATTTCAGTGGTGGTGGACATATTAATGCTGCTGGAGGTAAATCAAATTTGTCTATGCAAGAAACTATTTTAAAATTTGAAAATTTATTAGCAACAACAACACGATAAAATGAAAAGTATTCAAAAAATAACATCGGTATTACTTATTGTTTTAGCAATCATAAGTTGCAAACAACAACAAGCCAGAATGCCAATTTCACGCTCTTCTGGAACTTTTATGAATGAGTCTGTTGCAAGAAATAAAAAACTTATTGCTGGTGAAGAAGCAAAAATTGATTCTATAATAAAAAGTAATCCAAAAAAAGTATATATCGCCTCTAAAAAAGGATATTGGTATTGTTATGATGCCAAAAATAAACGTGATACTTTGCGACCAAAAAAAGGAGACGTTGCCTATTTTGATTATGAAATTGGAGATTTAAAAGGTAATGTTGTTTATTCTGAAATAGAACTTAAACCGCAAACCTATGTAGTTGATAAACAAAACATCATGATGGGTTTACGTGATGGAATAAAATTAATGCGCAAAAATGAAAAAGTTACTTTTTTATTTCCTTCACATATTGCATTTGGTTATCATGGTGACAACAAAAGAATTGGAAGTAATGAACCATTAATTTGTACTGTAACACTAAACGATTTTAAACCAAATACACCACAGAAGAAAGAAGTTATAATAGAACCTAAAACAATTACAGAATAATAATTTATAAAATGAAAAAACAAGCATACCTATTTTTATTTGCCTTAACCGCCTTATTTACATCTTGCAAAGACGAATACAAAGACCTACAAGATGGGCTTTACGCCGAAATTGAAACTTCAAAAGGAATCGTAATTGCTTCTTTAGAATACACTAAAACTCCTGTTACTGTTGCTAATTTTGTTCTTTTAGCAGAAGGGAAAAATACATTTACATCCAAAGAATTACAAGGAAAACCTTTCTATGATGGGTTAAAATTTCACAGAGTAATTTCAAAATTAAATGGCGATTCAGAAGATTTCATGATTCAAGGTGGTGATCCATTAGGAAATGGTTCTGGTGATGCTGGTTACAAATTTAAAGATGAAATTACCGATTTAAGATTTGATAATAGTGGATTATTAGCCATGGCAAATTCAGGTCCAGCAACCAATAGCAGTCAGTTTTTTATCACTTTAAAAGATACGCCTTGGTTAGATGGAAAACATACAATATTTGGTCATGTTGTTGATAAAGGAATGGACGTTGTAAATAAAGTAGTTGTAAACGATCTTATTATTTCAATAAAAATTATCCGAAAAGGTGAAGCTGCAAAAAAATTCGACGCCGCTAAAATATTCAGCGACTACTTTAAAATAGAATCAGAAAACCAGAAAAAGAGATTGGCATTAGAAGCTGAAAGCAAAAAAGCATATATCGCTAAATACAAACCCATAATTGATGAAAAAATTAAGTCTTGGAATGCTTTAAAATCTTCAATAACCAAAACTTCTTCAGGTTTAGAATATATAATTATCAAAAAAGGAACCACTAATAAACCCGAAAAAAATGCAACGGTTAGTCTTAAATATGCTGGTTTTTTGCAAGATGGAACTCTTATTGATACTAGTGAAGAAAGTATTGCAAAAACATTTGGAAAGTTTGATGAACAAAGAGCAATACAACATGGATATTCCGATTTAGTATTTCAATTGGGAACTAATAGAATTTTCCCTGGGTTAATTGAGGGAATAGACTTATTGCATTATGGAGACAAAGCTGTTTTATTTGTCCCTTCAAAGTTAGGTTATGGTGCGCAAGGCGCTGGAAATGTAATCCCACCTAATGCTGATATCATTTTTGAAATTGAATTGTTAAATAAAAAATAATTAAAACACTCTAATAAATTTATGATTATGAAATTAAAATGTAACCTCTTATTTTTAATTTGCTTTGGATTAATGAGTTCTTACGCTCAAACCAAAAAAGCAGCTCCAAAAGCAAAAACGACAACGGAAGCAGCAAAACCAGCTGTTAAACCCGCAGCTAGCAATAGCGACACTGGTATTTTTGTTGAATTTGAAACTTCAAAAGGGAAAATCCTTTTACAATTAGAATACCAAAAAGTGCCTATTACTGTTGCCAATTTTATCTCGTTAGTTGAAGGAACAAATACTCAAGTGATAGATGAAAAACTAAAAGGAAAACCTTTTTATAACGGATTGAAATTCCACAGAGTTATCAAAGATTTTATGATACAAGGTGGAGATCCACAAGGAAATGGTTCTGGTGGACCAGGATTTGCTTTCAAAGATGAATTTTTACCGGATTTAGTTTTTGATAAAGGGGGAATTTTAGCAATGGCTAATTCCGGACCAAGAACAAACGGATCTCAATTCTTTATCACTCATAAAGACACGCCATGGTTGAATGGGAAACATACTATTTTTGGACATGTCATTTCAGGAATGGATGTAGTGAATGCAATTGCTCAAGACGATTTGATGAATAAAGTAACCATCATTAGAAAAGGTGATGCCGCTAGCAAGTTTGATGCGGCTAAAATATTCTCAGATTATTTTGCGGGTAAAGGTGAAGACGATAAAAAACAAGCCGCTATTGATGCCGAAAACAGAGCTAAACAAGCTGCTATTGACGCTGAGAAAAATGCCAAACAAGCCGTTATTGATGCTGAGAATAAAAAAGAATATATTGCCAAATACGGAAATGTTATAACTGTAAAACTAGCAGAATTAAATGCCCTTAAAGCAACTGCTACCAAAACAGCTTCTGGATTAGAATATAAAATTACACAAGCTGGTTCTGGTAAAAAACCGGTTGATGGAAGCACAATATACATTCATTATTCTGGTTATTTAGATGATGGTAGTTTGTTTCAAAGTAGTCATGAAGAAGTAAGTAAGACATGTGGTAAATTTGATGCAAATGCTGCTGCTCAAAATGCCTACCAACCTTTCCCATTTCAAGCTGGTAAAAAAGATGGCTTAATTCCAGGATTTCTTGAAGCTGTATCTTTATTGAGTTTTGGTGATAAAATAACTGTTTTTATTCCTTCAAAATTAGCCTATGGATCTCAAGCTATGGGAAATATTATTCCAGCAAATTCAAATCTTACTTTTGAATTAGAAATATTTGAAAACCTTCCTGTAAAACAGTAAAAGTTTTCAATCATATACAATAAAGGCGCAAAATTATTTTTTGCGCCTTTATTATTTAAGTTAAAGAAGTTCCAACTATGCTTTAAACTTCCACTCAAATTCATCATTATCATTGATGATGGCTCCTATTTCAACTTTGGTAATTACACCAAACTCCGAGACTAATGTCAACCAATTGCTTTCATTAAAATGATTTTCGACACTATCAAAATCTTCTTGTTCCCATGTTTTAAAAGGCAATTCGCTTTTAACTGTTGCACAATTTTGACCCATTATTTTTTTATCAAATAGTGTAAGTTCACTGTTAGAACTAATAATATATCCCAATCGAAACGCTTCGTCTTCGTAAAAAGTCAATCGCATTTTTTGATCGTTATAAAGATAAATACTATTCCCATCTTCATCTTTAAACTGCTTGCTTGGCAAACCATAAAGTGCTTCTACATTTTTTTGCTTCATGCCAAAAAGCAACGTATCAATTCCATTTTTTAGATTAATTTTCATAACTACTTAATTTTTATTTAGCCCTTCATTTACGATTCATTATAATAACGTTGCTCTATTCGTTTAATATCTTTAATTGAATTCTTGGCCCATGCCATGCGCTTTTCCAAAATTTCTTCTTCGGTTAATTGCCATTTAATATTTGAATTCCGTAATCGTTGCATCAAATTTTGAATAATAATTGCAGCCGAAACGGAAATATTCAAACTCTCTGTAAAACCAACCATTGGGATTTTTAAAAATCCATCGGCTACTTTCAATACGTCATCCGATAATCCATCTCTTTCGGTCCCGAAAAATAAGGCGCTAGGTTTGGAAATATCAAAATCATCCAACAAACAATCATTTTCATGAGGTGTTGTAGCAATAATTTGATAGCCTTTAGCTTTTAAAGAATTTACACACTCCGTTACGGTTTCAAACGAATTAATATCGACCCACTTTTGTGCGCCCATAGCAATTTCTTTATCAATACTTTTACCGTAACGCTGCTCTATAACATTCAATTCCTGAATTCCAAAAACCTCGCAACTACGCATCACCGCACTAGTATTGTGTAGTTGAAAAATATCTTCCACTGCAATGGTAAAATGCTTGGTACGATTTTCCAATACTTTTTGAAATCGTTCTTTTCGATTCTCAGTGAGTATGTTTTCTAAAAAAGCTAAATAATCTAAATCGACCATTTTATAAATATCATTTGGTAAAAATACTAACATTTTTTGCCACGAATTCACTAATTTTAACTTTTATGTTAATTGAATCAATTTATGAATTTGTTGTAAATGAAAAAAAAATTAGTGGTTCTCACAGGCGCAGGAATTTCAGCCGAAAGCGGTATCAAAACCTTTCGAGATAGCGATGGACTTTGGGAAGGTCATAATGTGAACGATGTAGCAACTCCAGAAGGTTTTAAAAGAAACCCATCATTAGTTTTAGAATTTTACAACCAAAGACGCAGGCAATTACTAACTGTAAAACCCAATTTTGGTCATGAAACTTTGGTAACTTTAGAAAAGGATTTCGATGTTCAAATCATTACTCAAAACGTGGACAACCTTCATGAAATAGCTGGTAGTAAAAAAGTATTGCATCTGCATGGCGAGTTATTAAAAGTAAGAAGTACACAAAATGAAAACGCAATCCTCGATTGGACCTCTGACTTACATCTCGGCGATTTTGACAACAACGGAAATCAATTGCGTCCTCACATTGTTTGGTTTGGAGAAGCCGTTCCAGCTTTGGACGAGGCCATTTCAATAGTAGAACAAGCTGATTTTTTTGCTGTAATTGGAACTTCTTTACAAGTTTATCCCGCTTCAGGATTATTGCATTATACCCAAAGAAATGTACCTATTTATTATATCGATCCAAAACCAGCAACAATCTATGACTTGCAAAATCCATTAGAAATTATTGCTTTAAATGCAACTGAAGGCGTTCCCTATTTAATGCAAAAGTTATTACATTTATGATTAAAAAAACTGAACACGAAACACGAAACACTGAACACTATTCCTTATTTTTGCATCACTAAGATTTTGAAACCAATTCAAAATAAACAACACAACAATGACTACGTTAAACGAATTAAACGCTGTTTCCCCAATAGACGGAAGATACAGAAGTAAAACAATTTCACTTTCCAACTATTTTTCGGAAGAAGCCTTGATAAAGTATCGTGTGCTTGTTGAAATCGAATATTTTATTGCACTTTGTGAGATTCCATTACCTCAACTTGCAACTGTAAACCCAAACGTTTTTGAAAGTTTACGCAACATCTATAAAAATTTCTCAACCCAAGATGCACTTTGGATTAAAGAAACCGAAAAAATTACCAATCACGATGTAAAAGCCGTGGAATATTTTATAAAAGACGCTTTTGAAAAATTAGGGTTATCTAAATTCAAAGAGTTTATTCACTTTGGTTTAACGTCACAAGATATCAATAACACCGCTATTCCGCTTTCTACTAAAGAAGCTTTTGAAAAAGTGTACATGCAATCGTTGATTGCCTTAACCTCAAAATTGAAAGATTTAAGTATTGAATGGCGTGATGTTCCTATGTTGGCAAGAACTCACGGTCAACCCGCTTCTCCAACACGATTAGGTAAGGAAATTGGTGTTTTTGTAGAACGTCTTGAGGAACAAATGCGTTTGTTATTCAATATCCCGTTTGCAGCAAAATTTGGTGGCGCAACGGGTAATTACAATGCACATCATGTTGCCTATCCACAAATTGATTGGAGAAAATTTGGAAATGATTTTGTAGAAAGTACTTTAGGGTTGCATCACTCCTTCCCTACTACGCAAATAGAACATTACGATCATTTTGCCGCATTTTTTGATGCTTTAAAAAGAATCAATACCATTATCATCGATTTGGATAGAGACATTTGGACGTATGTTTCAATGGAATATTTTAAACAAAAAATTAAAGCGGGTGAAATTGGTTCTTCGGCAATGCCACACAAAGTCAACCCCATTGATTTTGAAAACTCGGAAGGAAATTTGGGAATTGCCAATGCCATTTTTGAACATCTTTCAGCCAAATTACCTTTGTCAAGATTACAACGCGATTTGACGGACAGTACGGTTTTGAGGAACATTGGAGTTCCTTTTGGGCACACACTTATCGCCTTTGACGCTACTTTAAAAGGTTTGAATAAATTACTTTTAAACGAGCCAAAGTTTCAAGAAGATTTAGAGAAAAATTGGGCGGTTGTTGCTGAAGCAATTCAAACTATTTTAAGAAGAGAAGGGTATCCAAATCCCTACGAAGCTTTAAAGGGATTAACCCGAACCAATACTGCCATTGACAAAAATGCCATTCATGGATTTATTGCCACCTTAGATGTTTCAGATGAAATTAAAGAAGAGTTATTACAAATTACACCGAGTAATTTTTTAGGGATCTAATAATATATTTTTATTCAAAAAAGGGGCAAGAATAGAATCTCGCCCCTTTTTTGAATTTATGCTAGTATCGCTTTGTGGTAAAACCTACCTCGAATAATTAGGAGCTTCTTTCGTTATCGTTACATTATGTGGATGACTTTCGTTGATACCACTCGCCGTGATACGGACAAAACGACCTGTTTCTTGTAAAGTCGGAATGTCTTTGGATCCACAGTAACCCATTCCAGCTCTAAGTCCACCAACAAATTGTTGCATGCTTTCGTTCAATTCTCCTTTGTATGGAACTCGACCTACAATGCCTTCTGGAACTAATTTTTTAATATCGTCTTCCACATCTTGGAAATAACGGTCTTTTGAACCATCTTCCATTGCTTCAATAGAACCCATTCCTCGGTAGGATTTGAATTTTCTTCCTTCAAAAATGATGGTTTCTCCTGGAGATTCTTTGGTTCCGGCTAAAAGTGAACCTAGCATAACGCTATCAGCACCTGCTGCAATAGCTTTTGGAATATCTCCAGTATATCGAATACCTCCATCGGCAATTACTGGAACTCCAGTTCCTTTTAAAGCTGCGGCGACTTCCAACACGGCAGAAAATTGAGGAAAACCAACTCCCGCAACAACTCTTGTAGTACAAATAGAACCCGGTCCAATACCCACTTTCACGCCATCGGCACCATTTTCAACTAAATATATAGCGGCTTCTGGCGTGGCTATATTTCCAACAATAACATCTAAATTTGGAAATTTTGATTTTACTTCTTTCAAAACATCAACAACGCCTTTGGTATGTCCGTGAGCGGTATCTATAATTACTGCGTCAACACCAGCATTTACCAATGCTGTTGCTCTATCTAGTGCGTCAGCAGTTACACCAATGGCAGCTGCAACACGCAAACGACCAAAACGGTCTTTATTGGCATTTGGTTTTTGAGTTAGTTTGGTAATGTCTCTAAAAGTGATTAAGCCCACTAGTTTATATGTACTATCGACTACCGGTAGTTTTTCGATTTTATTTTGTTGTAAAATACCTTCTGCTTCTTGCAAAGTAGTTCCAACAGCAGCAGTAACTAGGTTTTTTGAAGTCATTACTTCAACAATGGAACGCGCATTTATTTTTTCGAAACGCAAATCACGGTTTGTGGCAATCCCTTTTAATATTCCATTTTCATCCACTACAGGAATTCCTCCAATGCCGTGTTCTTTCATCAAAAATTTTGCATCGCCAACAGTTGCGTTTAATGGCAAAGTAACAGGATCGATAATCATTCCGCTTTCGGCTCGTTTTACTCTACGTACTTTGGCAGCTTGTTGCTCGATGGTCATGTTCTTATGCAAAACGCCAATGCCACCTTCTTGAGCCATTGCAATTGCCATAGCACTTTCGGTAACGGTGTCCATTGCTGCGGAAACAATAGGAACATTCAGCGTAATATTTTTTGAAAATTTGGATTGGATACTTACTTCTCGCGGAAGGATGTTGGAATAATTTGGAACTAATAATACGTCATCGTATGTTAATCCTTCGCCGATAATCTTAATGTTGTGTGCAATCATTGCAATTTGTAGTTGTAGTTAAATTGCAGGCAAATATATGAAAAAGTGTGTAGTATTTGGCAATTAGTTTTCAGTTTTTGTGTTTAAGACAAAATGTTATTTTGACTACTGAAATAGCCCAGATAGTAATGGAAAGCTTTTTGAAAGGGAAAACTAATTTTTGTTGCTGTAAAAAAGCGACCAAAGGAAGCACTTTTTAGGACGTACAAAAATAGTTTGAACTAAAAAAACTTGGAATGGAAAGCTGGAAATGGCTACTAATGAAACTCCCCGAAAAGCTTCGTTGCTTCGTTGTATGCACTTTCAAAACTCAGAGGACTTGCAATAGTATTTGTTTGTGCCGCTGTGAAATAGGACAACATTTTTTCGGTGGGCATGTTGCCAGTTAGATCGTCTTTTGCCATTGGACAACCACCAAAACCTTGAATGGCGCCATCAAATCGACGGCATCCAGCTTTGTAGGCAGCATCAATTTTTTCATGCCATTTATCGGGTGTAGTATGCAAATGTGCACCAAATTCGACCAGTGGATATTTGGATATTAAATTGGAGAATAAATAGTCAATCCCATCGGGTGTTGAGCTACCAATAGTATCAGAAAGTGAAAGGATTTTTAAACCCATGTTGGCTAATTTTTCGGCCCACTCGCCTACTATTTCAACATTCCACGGATCGCCATAAGGGTTACCAAAACCCATAGAAATATAGGTCACCACTTCTTTATTGGAAGCCGTAGCGATGTCGAGAATTTCTTGTAAAGTGACTAAACTTTCGGCAATGGTTTTATGGGTATTTCGCATTTGAAAGTTCTCAGAAATAGAAAAGGGAAACCCTAAATATTGAATTGCGGCATGCTGAGAAGCCATTTGTGCACCTTGAGTATTGGCAATTATGGCTAAGAGTTTACTTGTTGTTTGTGACAAATCCAATTGCGACAAAACTTCTGCAGTGTCTTGCATTTGCGGAATGGCCTTTGGGGAAACGAAACTACCAAAATCGATAGTGTCAAAACCTACTCGCAATAGCGATTGAATGTAAGCCACTTTCCTTTCAGTGGGGATAAAGGTTTTGATGCCTTGCATGGCATCGCGCGGACATTCTATAATTTTGATTGATTCCATTGAAAGCCAAAGATATAAAAAAGTTTAGGAGTTAAAAAGTTTAGAAGTTTAAGTTCCAGCTTTTAAAATTGCTTTATTAATATCTTTTACCAATTTTGGTCCTTCATAAATAAATCCGGTGTACAATTGGATTAAACTCGCCCCAGCTTCCAATTTGTCCATAGCATCTTGAGCGGAATGTATGCCTCCAACTCCAATAATTGGGAAAGCCTTATTGCTTTTTTGAGAAAGAAAACGAATCACTTCTGTGGAACGATTGGTCAATGGTTTTCCAGATAATCCTCCGGTTTCCGATTGATTATCCGATTGTAATCCTTCACGAGAAATGGTGGTATTGGTAGCGATAACACCAGCAATTTTTGTAGTTGCAATAATATCGATAATGTCTAACAATTGTTCATCCGTTAAATCGGGAGCGATTTTTAGTAGGATTGGTTTTGGATTTTGAGTTTTTAAATTTTTGCTTTGCAATGTGTTTAATAAAAATGTCAGTGGCTCTTTATCCTGAAGTTCACGCAGATTAGGCGTGTTTGGAGAACTTACATTGACTACAAAATAATCAACAAAATCATACAATGCATCAAAACAAATTTCGTAATCTTTGGTCGCTTTATCATTGGGCGTTAGTTTGTTTTTACCTATGTTACCACCAATTAAAACACCATTATTTTGTTTTAATCTTTCGACAGCTTCCAAAACACCGCCATTATTAAAACCCATACGGTTGATAATTGCGGAATCTTCTTTGAGTCGGAATAGCCGTTTTTTAGGATTCCCATCTTGACCTACAGGTGTTAGGGTTCCAATTTCAATAAATCCGAAACCAAAATTTGAAAGCTCTTGATATAACTTGGCATCCTTATCAAAACCTGCTGCAAGACCTACAGGATTTTTGAAAGTTAATCCAAAAACTTTGGTTTCAAGGCGTTTGTCTTTTACCAAATATAAAGCTTGGAAAAGAGAAGAGACACCGGGTATTTTTGATAAAAATCGAATTAATGAAAAAGTGAAATAATGAACTTCTTCAGGATCAAACCAAAAAAGAATTGGACGAATTATAAGTTTGTACATTTTTGAATTGTTACTTGCTACAAAAATAGTCTTATCTATTCAATTAGAAAATATTTAAAAAATAATTTAATTGAAAACTAACACAAAAAAATGACTGAAATAATTTTTTAAAAGTATGTTAAATCGAAGGGTTTATTTAAAAAAAATTGCAAATTTGTAAATCGCAATAATAATTTAAATTAAAGCACATCTAATGATAAAATCATTCCTCACACTTTTATTGCTTTATTTTGTTAGTATTGGTTTTGCACAAGAAAATTTACCAAATGATTATTTACCAAAAGAATTCCATATTGGCAGAAGAGAAGCTTTTAGAAACTTAATGCCAAGCAATTCGGTAGCTGTAGTTTTCTCGTATCCAGAAAGAAATTTTTCCAATGATGTAAGCTATGTATTCCATCAAAATCCAGATATGTATTATTTAACAGGTTATAAAGAACCTAATGCCGTAGTACTTATTTTTAAAGAAACTCAAAAAAATGGCGATGCTTACTACAATGAAGTAATTTTTGTAAGAGAACGTAATCCTGCAAGAGAAATCTGGACAGGAAGACGTTTAGGAGTTGAGGGTACAAAAACACAATTGGGTTTTACAGCTGTTTATAACGGTAGTGAATTTAAAAATTTCTCAATCGATTTTAAAAAGTTTGACAAAATTATTTATGATAAAATTCCAACAGATTTAAGAGACGACGCTACAGGTTTTGATCTTTTTGGATTATTAAAAACGTTTAAAGAAAAAAATTCCTCAACAACAGATGAAGCCGATATTGCGCTTTTTCAAGAAATTACAAAAACGCTAAGAGAGATAAAAACTCCCGAAGAATTGGTATTAATGCGTAAATCCGTAAAATTATCTTGTGTTGCACATAACGAAGCTATGAAAGCCATCACTGCCAACTCGAGTGAGAGTGAAATTGATGGAATTCATCATTATGTTCATAGAAAATACGGAGCAGAAGATGAAGGTTATCCTGCTATTGTTGGTGCTGGAGCTAATGGTTGTATCTTACATTATGAAGAAAACAACAATACAAAAATTGACAACCAATTGCTTTTGATGGATGTTGGCTCGGAATATCATGGTTATTCTGCCGATGTAACTCGAACTATTCCTGCCAATGGAAAATTTACAGAAGTGCAAAAAGCTATTTACCAATTAGTATATGATGCTCAAGAGGAAGTTTTTAAAATTTGTAAAGAAGGAACTCCTTTTTCTGACTTGCAAAAGAAAGCGAAAGAATCCTTATTAAAAGGATTAATCAAATTAGGAATTGTTAAAGACGAAACCGAATTGCGAACGTATTATCCTCACGGTTGCTCCCATTTCTTAGGTTTGGATGTACACGACAAAGGTCATGGCGGCTCTGGACTTTTGAAAACCAATATGGTTATTACAGTTGAACCAGGGATTTATATTCCAGCCAATAGCAAATGTGATAAAAAGTGGTGGAATATTGGCGTTCGTATTGAAGACGATATTGTTATTCAAAAAGATTCTTTCGAGAATTTGTCAGCTGAATCTCCAAGAAAATGGGAAGACATTGAAAAATTAATCGCTAAAAAAAGTAAATTTAACGAAATAGATTTACCTAAATTAGAAGTAAAATAATAAAACAACAACACAATGCAACACATTATAGATCGCTTTATTAGTTATGTAACCATCGATACCGAATCCGATGCAAATTCCGAAACAACACCTAGTACAAAAAAACAATTGGTTTTGGCCAACTTGTTAGTCAAAGAACTTAAATCTATTGGTTTAACCGACGTAACTATTGACAAAAATGGTTATGTGATGGGAACGTTGGAGAGCAATGTTGAGCATCACGTACCCACAATTGGATTTGTTTCACATTATGACACCACTCCAGATTTTACAGGCAAAGATGTAAAACCACAAATAATTAAAAATTATGATGGAGGTGATATTGTTTTGAATAAAGAACAAAATATCGTGTTGTCACCAAGCTATTTTAAAGATTTATTGCTTTACAAAGGACAAACATTAATTACAACCAACGGTTTGACTTTGCTTGGCGCTGATGATAAAGCAGGTTTAACAGAGATTGTTACTGCTATGGAATACATGGTTAAAAATCCACAAATCAAACACGGGAAAATTAGAGTTGGATTTACACCCGATGAAGAAATTGGTCGTGGTGCCGATTTATTTGATGTGAAAAAATTTGGAGCCGAATGGGCCTATACAATGGACGGTAGCGAAATCGGAGAATTGGAATATGAAAATTTTAATGCTGCTGGAGTCAAAATCACTTTCAAAGGAAAAAGTGTTCATCCTGGTTATGCCAAAGGAAAAATGATTAATTCCATGTTAATTGCTAATGATTTTATAAGCGAATTACCAAAAAGTGAAACCCCACAAGAGACTAAAGGTTACGAAGGATTTTTTCATGTAACACAACTTTCCGGAAGTATTGAAGAAACTAAACTAGAACTTATTATTCGTGATTTCGACGCTAAAAAATTCAAAAAACGCAAAGATTTTATAAAAGATATTACCAAAAAATTCAATAAAAAATTCGCAAAACAATTTGGGGAAGATATTGTCATTACAGAAATGAAAGATCAGTATTACAACATGAAAGAAAAGGTGGAACCCGTAAAATTTATTGTTGAATTAGCGGAAAAAGCCATGAAACAATTGGGCATAAAACCATTAATTAAACCTATTCGTGGTGGAACCGATGGATGCCGATTGTCCTATATGGGATTGCCTTGTCCTAACATTTTTGCTGGTGGGCATAACTTCCATGGTAAGTATGAATACGTCCCTGTGGAAAGTATCCAAAAAGCCATTGATGTAATTATTAAAATTGCTGAATTAACAGCAACAACAGATTTCTCAAAAAAGAAAAATAAGAAGAAATAGGTTCATTAATGGCAGAAAAAAAGTTGGAATAAAATCAATCAATGGGTTGAAGAACTCGGACTTTTAAAAACTATCATCCAAAAAACAGAATTGGTTGAAACGACAAATTCAAATTTAAATAACCCGACCATAATGCCAAACTTTATTTCTAAACTTATTATCCTAACCAAAAGAAATAAAGTCAAATCATTTTTCTTTATTTTAACCTGTAGCTATTTGCTTTTTTGTCAATCGTGTATGACAATGCGGATGAGCAAAAAAGAAACTAAATCATTTTTCGCAAGCACAAAAACAAAATACATTGAGGATTCAAAAAAAATTGAAGAATATAACATTCATTATGTTGAAACTGGGAATAAAAATGCATCAACTTTATTTTTCGTTCATGGTTCGCCAGGAAGTTGGGATGCTTATAAAGAGTATTTAAAAGACACTTTATTACTATCCAAATATAGATTAATTGCTATTGATCGGATTGGTTTTGGGTTTAGCAATTTTGGAAAAGCAACCAACCTAAAAACTCAAGCAGCTATTATCGAAAAATTTGTTGGTTTGATCTCTAATGGAAAACCACTTTATTTAATTGGACATTCCATGGGTGGACCCGTAATTGTTCAAATGGCAGTTGATAAACCTCAACTGTATAAACAATTGATAATTCTTTCTGGTGCTATTGATCCAAAAGCAGAAGAACCTGAAAATTGGCGTGCAATAATCAAAGTAAAGCCAATCCGATATATTATCCCTGGAGCTTTACGTACCTCGAATGATGAACTTTATTGGCTCAAAGAAGATTTGTTTTTAATGAAACCTCAGCTTAAAAAAATCACTTCAAAAATAACCATTATTCACGGAACTAAGGATCAACTCGTGCCTTTTAGCAATGTAGCTTTTATGAGAAGAGAGTTTGTAAATGCAAAATCTCTTGAAATTATTCCAATTGAAAACGCCAACCATTTTATCCCTTGGGAACATTTTGATTTAATAAGAGATGTATTGTTTAAGCTAGAATAGAATCAAAAAATCCCATCTTGTTAAAAGATGGGATTTTATTTTTTAAAAAGAAAAATTACGCTTTTTTATTCAAAGCTGACGTTAATTCTAATGAAATAGCAGAACACTCCATTTTTAATTTTCCAGACATGGTTTCAATAACAACTGTTGTTTCTGCAATTTCAGAAACTTTACCATGGAGTCCACTTTTTGTGATGATTTTGTCGCCTACTTTTAAGCCTGCTTCAAATTCTTTTTCTTGTTTTGCTTTTTTCTGTTGTGGTCGAATCATAAAGAAATAGACAACCACAAACATTAATAAAAAAGGTAAAAATTGACTTAATTGTTCCATAATAAATTATTTTTTTGCTCCTTCCAGAGCGTTAATAGAGGCTTTAATTGTTAACATTTCTTTTTTGTCTTTAGTATTACAAACTAAAGTAACCGTTTTTTTATTCTCACCGTTTTTTCCTTTAGAGTTAAAAGAAACTTTTATTTGACTGCTTTCTCCTGGTTTAATTGCTGTTTTTGGATAATCTGGAACTGTACAGCCACAGGATCCTCTAGCATCAGATATCAACAAATCAGCTTCCCCTGTATTTTTAAATTTAAAATCGTAAGTAACTTTATCGCCTTGGTTTATTTTACCAAAATCATGTTCTTTCGTTTCAAATTCGATTACTGGGTATTTTCCATCTTTTGGTTCTGGAAGAGTGTTTTCAACTGGAACTTCTGGACCACCAATATTTGCTTCTGGGTTAACTGCGTTGGGGTCAGCTGGAGCAATTTCTGTGGTATTTTCATCAATTTTAGAAGATGCATCTTCCTTTTTACACGATGTTGTCATTACAAATAATGCAAAAAACAACATTAAACTAAATCTATTAATCATAATTTTTACTATTACATTAAACCTCTTCCTGTTTTTAAAATTTTATTATCCACTTGGAATTCCTTGAGTAAGTTATCTAAAATTCCATTAATAAAAATACTACTTTTGGGTGTTGAATATTCTTTGGAAATCTCTAAGTACTCATTAATTGTGACTTTTATTGGGATTGAAGGAAATTTTAAAAATTCGCAAATAGCCATTTTTAAAACAATGGTATCAATTTCTGCAATTCTATCTGCATCCCAATTAGGCGTTTTATCAATGTATTCTTTCGCTAATTCAACTTCATTAAATATAGTTTTTCTAAAAAGGATACTTACAAATTCTTTATCCTCTTCATCTTTATAGAGTTTTGAAACTCTAAAATCTGATTTTTCGTTTATTTGATTGAGTTGTTTTAAAATTTGAGTATTTACAACAGGAATATCATCAACCCAGGTTAATTTATTGTCTTCAAGATATTCATAAAGCTTATCATTTGGAGCAATCAAATCGGTAAACATATCGATTACGAACTGCTTATCTTCCTCAAAGTTATTTTCTTTTTTGGACATGTATTTTTTATACAATTCACTCTGCTTTACTTCCTCTAATAAAATCAAAATATAGTCATCATTCATTGACCAATTATTGATTTTTCTTTTTTCTAAAGCAATACATATCGAATTATTATCCTCAAGTAATTGAAAAACAGCATTGTTTGTAAACTTGTAATTGGGTTTTTTTTCTTCGGGTGTAGCTAAATGTTTTTTACTAGAAGCCTCTAAAAAAATCATTTCTTTTTTTCTAATTTCTGTCAAAGTAGTCAACATAATTAGATATAAATCTTGAATACTGTCAATACTATGAAGTAAAAACTTCTCTTCCTTTTCAATATCTTCAGAATTTTTTTGATGCATCGCATAAATGGATTGCATTATTTTAATTCGAATATGTCTTCTGTTTAACACTTTGTAAGAACTTTATAAAATTAGCGGAGCCAAAGAAAATCTTTCGCACCGCAAAAATAGTAATTATTTTCTATTGACTTATTTATTCGCGATTTCTTTTTTTCTAATATCTATTCTATTTTGTGCAATTTGCATTGCAGCTTGTTGCGTAGTTATATTATTAGTAGCTGCTAAGTTGAAAATCTCTAGTGTAGTGTTGTAAATGTTTTCTGTTCTTCGCATTGCTTCAGCTTTGTCATATTTCATAATTTCCCCATAAACATTGATAATTCCTCCTGCATTAATTAAAAAATCTGGAGCATAAGCAATACCTCTTTCTCTTAAAATTGCGCCATGTATCGCTTCTACTGCTAATTGATTATTTGCAGCACCAGCAATTATTTTTGCTTTTATTTTGTAAATAGTATCATCATTTAATGTTGCTCCAAGAGCACAAGGAGAATAAATATCAACATCAGCACTATATAAATCATCTCCTGTAAAAATAATAGCACCATATTTTGCTACCATATTTTCCATTTTATCTTGATGAATATCTGACACATAAACAATCGCACCTTCTTTAGTTAGATAATCAATTAAAGTTTCGCCAACATGACCAGTTCCTTGCACTAAAACTTTTTTTCCAGATAAATTTTCAGATCCAAATTTGAATTTAGCTGCCGCTTTCATTCCCATAAAAACGCCATATGCTGTAACTGGAGAAGGATTTCCTGATCCGCCAATAGATTCAGAAATTCCGGTTACATAAGGTGTTACTTTTCTAATTAAATCCATGTCAGGTGTTGTTGAACCAACATCTTCTGCTGTGATATATTTTCCACTTAACGAATGAACAAACTGACCAAAACGAGTTATAAACTCAGGTGTTTTAATAGTTTTTGCATCACCAATAATAACTGCTTTTCCACCACCAAGATTTAAACCTGTAATAGCTGATTTATAAGTCATTCCGCGAGAAAGACGCAACACGTCGTTTAAAGCTTCCCATTCATTAGTATAATTCCAAATTCTAGTACCCCCAAGTGCTGGTCCCATTACTGTATTATGTATTCCTATAATTGCTTTTAAACCTGTATCTTTGTCGTTACAAAAAACAATTTGTTCGTGATTATCAAAAGACGCTTGACCGAAAACTGGATCCATTTTTTGAAGTTCTTTTGGAGTAATGATTTCTGAAGTCATATTTTTATATTATGGGATTGTGGTTTTATTAAAAAGCCGATACAAAATTAAAACATTATTCAATAAAAATTATAAATTTAAGCAATATTTAAACTATTGTTAATAAAATCAGCTAATACAGAGAATTTAATAAATAATTTAAATTTGTATTTTTAACAAAAAAAAGGCATTAAACACACTTTTTTATAAAATAAAATGAAAGAACTTCAATATTTAAATAAATATTTCATTAAATATAAATTTAGTTTCCTCCTAGGTATTTTTATCACAATTGTAGCACAAATTTTTTCGCTATTCACACCAAAACTTATTAGTAAATCATTTAAAGCAATTGAAGAGTACCATAAAAATGATATGAATGCAACTGTTGTTAAAACAGAATTAATTCATAATATCCTATTAATTATAGCTACTACATTAATTGCAGGCATTTTAACTTTTTTGATGCGACAAACATTAATAGTGATGTCTCGACATATCGAATTTGATTTAAAGAATGAAGTGTTCAGACAATATGAAAATCTTTCACAAAATTTCTACAAACAAAATAGAACTGGAGATTTGATGAATCGGATAAGTGAAGATGTCGGAAAAGTGAGAATGTATGTTGGACCAGCTGTAATGTATACAATCAACACATTTATTCGGTTTACAATTGTTATTATATATATGTATAATGTTTCCCCAAGACTTACTTTATACACTTTGCTTCCTTTACCAATTTTAGCATTTATTATTTTTAAATTAAGTACTGAAATCAATAAACGAAGCACCATTTTTCAACAATATTTATCAAAAATATCAAGTTTTAATCAAGAAATATTTTCAGGAATTCGAGTGGTAAAAGCTTATTCTTTAGAAAGTCAGTACCAAAACAATATTGTAGATTTGGCTCTAGAAAGTAAAACTAAAAGCATGAAATTGGCAGCAGTACAGTCCCTTTTTGGTCCACTAATGATTGCATTAATAGGTGTAAGTAATTTAGTGGTAATTTATTTTGGAGGGTTAATGTATATTAATGGAAGTATAAAAAGCATTGGAACAATTGCAGAATTTATTTTATATGTCAATATGTTAACCTGGCCTGTAGCATCGATTGGGTGGGTTTCTTCTTTAGTTCAAGAAGCAGAAGCCTCACAAAAACGCATTAATGAATTTTTAAAAATAGATCCTGAAATAAAGAATAATTCCAACGAAACTAGTATTATCAATGGTGAAATTGCATTTGTAGACGTCAGTTACACCTATAAAGATACCAATATTAAAGCAATACAAAACATCTCTTTTACAGTAAAAAAAGGTGAAACATTAGCAATTTTAGGAAAAACAGGAGCTGGAAAATCAAGCATTTTATCATTGATTACTCGAATGTATGATATCAACGAAGGAACTATAACTATTGATGGTAAAAAAATTGATGAAGTTAATCTTTACGATTTGAGAAACAGCATTGGAATTGTACCTCAAGATGCTTTTCTTTTTTCAGATACGATAAAAAACAACATCAAGTTTGGCAAAGAAAACGCAACCGATGAAGAAGTTGTAACAGCAGCTAAACAAGCCGTAGTGCATGATAATATAATTAATTTTAACAATCAATATGAAACCATTTTAGGAGAAAGAGGCATTACACTTTCTGGTGGACAAAAACAACGAGTTTCAATTGCTAGAGCCATTATAAAAGACCCGAAAATTTTACTGTTTGACGATTGCCTTTCGGCTGTAGATACAGAAACCGAAGAGCAAATTTTGAATAATTTATTGCAAATTTCGAAAAACAAAACTACCATTATTGTGAGCCATAGAGTATCATCAGCAAAGAATGCAGATAAAATCATCATACTTGAAAATGGTAAGATCATACAAGAAGGTTCTCATAATCAATTAGTAAACCAAGAAGGCTATTATTCTGAATTATATTTAAAACAACTTTCTGAAAAAGAATTGAATTAAATATTGTTTTGTAACAAAAAAATTGCCATTTTTGAACTCTACACAGACACTACTAATTGACCGAATAAATATGAGAGAAAACGAGATGTTAGAAAAAGACGAGATTTTTTCTAAAGTTTTAAGAGCAGGAAGAAGAACCTATTTCTTCGACGTTAGAGCCACAAAAGCTGATGATTACTATATCACTATCACCGAGAGCAAAAAATTTACTGAAGAAGATGGTTCTTTTCATTTCAAAAAACACAAAATATATTTATACAAAGAAGATTTCGCAACCTTTGCAGAAATTCTTGATGAAATGACATCATTTGTTTTAAATAATAAAGGAGAAGAAGTTATTTCAGAAAGACATCAAAAGGACTTCAAAAAAGAATACAACACTGAAAATTCAGAGGAAATTAGAACTACTGAAAAAAGTTTTACTGATGTAGATTTTGAAGATATATAAACAAACCTAACAAGTCCAATTCAAAAAAGTTTTGGGCTTTTTTAATTCTATAATTATGGAAAAATTTATTGGTTTCATTAATAAATATGGAATTGTAGTTCACTCCTTGAGTATTCTTTTTTGGTTATGGTTGATAAGCTTAAATTATGAAAAAATGCAACTTGGAAATACCAATTTACCAACAAAAATCTCTTTCTATTTTGGCATTTTTCTATTACTTCTATCAACTTTCAATTTAATTAACGCAATTCGAAAGTTTAAAAACAAAGTTTAACCAATTCGAAGTCCGTTTGCTACTTTAAAATCAGTCGTTAACAACACAATATCATTATCTTTTACTGAACCTAATACCAAACATTCACTCATAAAATTACCGATTTGTTTTTTAGGAAAATTTACAACCGCAATAATCTGTTTGCCTAACAAATCCTCTACAGAATAAAGTTTTGTTATTTGTGCAGAGGATTTTTTAATACCAATTTCATTTCCAAAATCAATAGTGAGTTGATAAGCTGTTTTTCTAGCTTCAGGAAAATCATTAGCTTTAAGTATTGTTCCAACATACATTCCAACTTTTTCGAATTCTTGCCAGGTTAAATTAGTCTCTAAATGGTGTTCCATAATTTAAATATAATTGCATTAATAACAATCAAAGTTCAGGTTTTTTAAAACATACAGCGGTATTTTTATTGCATCACAATATAATTATAGACACATTCTCTATCCATATCTGATATTTCAGCCAATTTTTGCATCCGTAAAAGTATCAATTTCCAATTTTCGGGAGTATGGTCTTTAACTTTAGGCAACGCATGGCAATTACCACATTTATTTTGAAAAATTGATTCCCCCTGAGCTATTTTTTCAGCCATGGTTATTTCGGTGACTACTTCAATCTTGGTTTCAGGTTTATTTTCTGCAACAACTTTTTTTGACTTGCAAGAAATAATAATAGGTATTAAAATTGCTGAAAGGATGAGTTTTTTCATAGGATGTGAATTTATATTTAGTAAAAGTAAAAAAATATCCCAACAGTAAACTATTGGGATATTGTATTAACCAAAAATTAAGTTGTATTGTAAAATGAAGCTATACTTTACTTCACATCCATCAATTCAACATCAAAAATTAAAGTTGCGTTTGGAGGAATTGCTCCACCAGCACCACGTGAACCATAACCTAAATGTGAAGGAATTACAAAACGTGCTTTATCTCCAACTTGTAACAAAGCAATCCCTTCGTCCCAACCTTCAATAACATTCCCTCTACCTAATGGAAATTCAATTGGTTTTTTTCTTGGAATGGAACTGTCAAAAACTTTTCCGTCTTCTAGTTGTCCTGTATAATGAACTGATACTGTTTTACCAATTTCGGCTTTTTTACCATTACCTTTTTGAATCATTTTATAACGCAAACCACTTTCTGTCTTATCAAAACCAGCAGCAAGTTGTTCCATTTTAGCCTCGGCAGCTTCACGTTCAGCAGCTTCACGTTTTGCTCTAGAACCTTCAAAAGTTCTGAAAGCTTCAACTGCATTCCATTTTTTAGCATCATCTCCTACTCTAACAATTTCTATGGTTTCCAAAACATCACCTTGCGCAACAGCATCAACAATATCTTGTCCCTCAACAACATGTCCAAAAACAGTATGTTTGTTATCCAACCAATCTGTTGGAATGTGTGTAATAAAAAATTGAGACCCATTACTTGCTGGACCCGAATTTGCCATTGACAAAACGCCTGGTCTGTCATGTTTTAAGGTTGGATGAAACTCATCGTCAAAACTATATCCTGGACCACCCGAACCAATCCCAAGTGGGCAACCACCTTGTATCATAAAATCAGGGATTACTCTGTGAAATTTTAATCCATCATAATATTTTGTTCCTTGTGGTTTTACTTTGTTTTCAAGATTTCCTTCAGCAAGAGCCACAAAATTTCCAACTGTTCCAGGTGTTAAATCATGTGTTAATTTTACTAAAATCGCACCTTTTGTAGTATTGAATTTAGCGTATATTCCGTTTTCCATTTTAGTGATTTTTTATAAGTGGTGCAAAATTACAAATAAAATTTATTTCAACCTATTTTATGAAATTACTACATTTGGTTTTTAAATAATTCATTATGGAAAATCATCAAGATTATATTAAAATCAATAAACAAACGTGGAACAACAAAACCGATGTTCATATAACTTCGGATTTTTATGATGTCGCTTCATTTCTAAATGGCAAATCATCTCTAAACGATATTGAATTACAATTATTAGGAAATGTTCAAGGAAAAAAAATATTGCATTTGCAATGTCATTTTGGGCAAGATACTCTTTCTTTAGTTCGACTTGGCGCAAATGTTACTGGGATAGATTTATCAGATAATGCCATTGAAAAGGCAAACGAGTTTGCAAAAAAACTCGAATTTGAAGCTACTTTCATTTGTTGTGATATTTATGATTTGCCAAATCATCTCGATGAGAAATTTGATATTGTTTTTACAAGTTATGGCACTATTGGATGGTTTCCTGATTTAAACAAATGGGCAAATATTGTATCTCATTTTTTAAAACCAAATGGAAAATTTGTTTTCGCTGAATTTCACCCTGTTGTTTGGATGTTTGATGATTATTTCAAAGAAGTTTTTTATAGTTATTTCAATATTGAACCGATAATTGAAGAACTCACTGGAACCTATGCTGATAGGTATTCCGACATTTCAGCTCAAACCATAACTTGGAATCATCCAACGAGCGAAGTATTAAATGCATTAATCCAATCGGGTTTAGAAATTAATTCATTTGACGAATTTGATTATTCACCGTACAATTGTTTTAATGAAACAGAAGAATTTGAAAAAGGAAAATTTAGAATTAAACATTTAAAAAATAAGATACCAATGGTATTCTCATTGGTAGCTACCAAAAAATAAAGTTGTATGTCGCACTTTTACCCTAGCCCCGATAGCAGTGAAAATCCTTTTATTTTTTTATATAAAAAAATAAAAGATTGTAACGAATAGCGGGAAGAAGCTTCTAAAAATCTTCTTCTTATATTTGCACCATGAGAATAGATATTATTACCATATTACCCGAATTACTGCGAAGTCCTTTTGAAGCATCGATTATGAAACGTGCTATCGAGAAAGGATTAGTTGAAGTCCATTTTCACAACTTACGTGATTATACTACTAACAAACAAAAATCGGTAGACGATTATCCTTTTGGTGGTGGCGCTGGAATGGTCATGAATATTCAACCTATTGATGATTGCATTGCTCATTTGAAATCGGAAAGAAATTATAATGAAATCATTTATATGTCGCCAGATGGTGAAACCTTGAATCAAAAAATGGCCAACTCCATGTCCATGCTTGAAAATATCATGATTCTTTGTGGCCATTATAAAGGCGTTGACCAACGTGTTCGTGATCATTTAATTACAAAAGAAATTTCAATAGGTGATTATGTTTTGAGTGGAGGAGAAATTGGCGCTATTGTTTTTTGTGATGCATTAATACGTTTAATTCCGGGCGTACTAAGCGATGAAACTTCGGCATTAACAGATAGTTTTCAAGACGGATTACTTTCTGGACCAATTTACACACGTCCTGCTGATTACAAAGGTTGGAAAGTTCCCGAAGTTTTGACTAGCGGACATTTTGCAAAAATTGACAAATGGCGGGAAGATATGGCGTATGAACATACTAAAAACCGTCGCCCAGATTTGTTAGATGAGTCCTAAAGTCTAATGTCGAAAGTCTTAAAGTTATGTATTTGCACAAACTTTTGACTTTTCGACTTGTGCCTTTCGACTTTTTTAGTATATTTGCACCCACATTTGACCAACCTCTGGCGAAATCCGTGAATGTTGCTCCAATTTAAAACCATAATTAAAGAAATTATCATGGCAGATTTAATGAAATTCGTACAAGACGAATTAGTAACAAAAAAAGACTTTCCTGATTTCGGTGCTGGCGATACAATCACTGTGTACTATGAGATTAAAGAGGGAGAAAAAACTAGAACTCAGTTTTTTAAAGGAGTTGTAATTCAAAGAAAAGGTTCAGGAAACACTGAAACTTTTACAATTCGTAAAATGTCTGGTGCTGTTGGGGTTGAACGTATCTTCCCAGTAAACATGCCGGCTTTACAAAAAGTTGAATTGAACCAAAGAGGAAAAGTTCGTAGAGCTCGTATCTACTACTTCAGAGAACTTACTGGTAAAAAAGCAAAAATTAAAGAAAGAAGAAGATAATATTCTAATTTCAATTCATAAAAAAAGTCCTGATTTATTCAGGACTTTTTTTATCTTAAAAATTAAAATTTATATTATCAAATTCTCATTTATAAAGGTTCAAATTATTGATTTCACAATTCAATCGATTTCGTCTCTTCATTTAAAAGAAAATTCTATCTTATTAATTATATTTGCTATCGCATTTATAAAAAAACAAACAACAATATGGAAAAAATTAAAGTAGCAAATTCGGTTGTAGAAATAGACGGAGATGAAATGACACGAATTATTTGGAGTTTTATTAAAGAACAATTAATACTTCCTTATTTAGATTTAGATATTAAATATTACGACTTAGGAATTGAAAGTCGTGAAGCTACCAAAGATCAAATCACAATTGATTGTGCGGAAGCCATAAAAAAATACAATGTAGGCATCAAATGTGCTACTATAACACCCGATGAAGAAAGAGTAAAGGAATTCAATCTTTCTAAAATGTGGAAATCTCCAAATGGAACCATAAGAAATATTGTAGGTGGAACCGTTTTTCGTGAACCCATAATCATGAAAAACGTACCAAGATATGTTCAAGGTTGGACAAAACCAATCGTTATTGGGCGTCATGCTTTTGGAGATCAATACAAAGCAACAGATACCGTTATAAAAGGAAAAGGAAAATTAACCATGACATTTGTTCCTGAAAACGGCGCCACGCAAACATGGGAAGTATATGATTTTGAAGGCGATGGCGTTGCCATGGCAATGTACAATACCAACGAAAGTATTTATGGATTTGCTCATTCTTCTTTTCAAATGGCATTAACCAAAAAATGGCCTTTGTATCTTTCTACAAAAAACACCATACTAAAAGCTTATGATGGTCGCTTTAAAGATATTTTTGAAGAAGTGTACCAACAATATTACAAAGCCGATTTTGATGCTAATGGCATGATTTACGAACACCGACTTATTGATGATATGGTGGCATCATGTATGAAATGGAATGGTGGATTTGTTTGGGCATGTAAAAATTATGATGGCGATGTGCAATCAGATACTGTTGCTCAAGGATTTGGTTCATTAGGTTTAATGACTTCTGTATTGGTAACTCCCGATGGCAAAACCGTTGAAGCCGAAGCGGCTCACGGAACAGTAACACGTCACTACAGAGAACACCAAAAAGGAAGAGCGACTTCTACCAACCCAATTGCTTCCATTTTTGCGTGGACAAGAGGCTTAGAACACCGAGGAAAACTGGACGGAAATCAAGCCTTAATTGATTTTTGTTTGAAATTAGAACAAGTGTGTGTGGAAACTGTTGAAAGCGGAAAAATGACAAAAGATTTGGCGATGTTGGTAAAACCAGAAGGTTTAACTCCAGGGGATTATTTAACTACCGAAGGCTTTTTGGCAGCTATTAAAGAAAATTTAGATATTAAATTAGGTTAATTTAAAACGACTTAAAATAAAAAAAAGACGATTGCTACCAATCGTCTTTTTTTATTCTTTTTCTGTAAGACCTTTAATTTTTCTAATTTTAACGATGGCTTTATAACCCGCATTTAAATTCCATTGCTGATTGGTGACTAACTTTTCATTTGCATCATAAAAAACAAACTGACCCGTATTGGGAAATAACATTCCTGTATTTAATGCTTCAATATGTATTTCATTGGACCCTTCATTTAATTCAAAAACATAGCTTTTAAAGCCTGATTCTAAATTAATTACAGGAACAATCAATTGTCCATTTAAATTTATACTCACTACGTCTCCATCAATTGCACCATAATCTCTGCAGGTAATCTTTAATTTTACTGTGGTTACAATAAATTCACCAAGGAAAGAATCACTATTGTCAACTATACTTGAAAGTCCTTCTGTTTTTATCTTTTTATTTTCTTTCTCAACAATTTTATCGCCAGGATTAATAAACTCCGTTTGAGTATCCATAATACTTTTTTCTGGTGCTGCTTTCTTAGTAATTAGAGAAAAATTTTCTAATAGTTTATCTTTCTTATCAAAAATACTTGGATATTTAAAAGAGGATGTAGGAGTTACTATTCCAGTAGAATTTGAAATTGGAGCAATTAAAATCGACTTCTTAGGTAATTCAAATTGTGAAAAACCTTTTAAAGCAATAAACAAGAATAAAGTAACAAAACAATTTCCTTTCAAAACATTTAGTTTATAACGATGTAAAAGTATTTAAATTCCTTTCATAAAGTCTTTATAATTAACCAAAACTTAACAAATCTTTAGTAACAATATGAAACTAAAATCATCAAATTCGCAGTTAAATATATTATATACATTCAATGCCAAAAAAAATAATCCTAACACTATTGTTAATCACTTCTTTACTATCTTTTTCGCAAGAAAAATTTACAATTAGCGGAACCATTTCAGATGAAAAAAACAACGAAACACTTATTGGTGTTAACTTGTATATACCTGAAATTAAAGCTGGAATTACAACCAACGAATATGGTTTTTATTCTATTAGTATTCCTAAAGGAAATTATACCCTGCAAATTACTTATTTGGGTTATGAAACGGTTGAAGAAACTATTTCTTTAGAAAAAACTATTAAAAGAAACTTTGAATTAAATGAAACTGGAGAGCAACTTGATGAAGTAATTATCAGCGAAAAAACTTCAACCAACACTCGAAGACCTGAAATGAGTGTCAACAAATTATCCATTGGAACAATAAAAAAAATTCCCGTTGTACTTGGTGAAGTTGATGTTTTAAAAGCACTACTAACTTTACCCGGAGTTACAAATGCAGGAGAAGGTCAATCTGGATTTAACGTTCGAGGTGGTGGCGCTGATCAAAATTTGATTTTATTAGATGAAGCAACCATTTTTAATTCGTCACATGTTTTTGGGTTTTTCTCAGTTTTTAATCCCGACGCCATCAAAGATTTAAAATTATACAAAGGAGGTATTCCATCTCGTTATGGAGGAAGAGTATCATCCGTTTTAGAAATTTACCAAAAAGATGGTAACAGTAACAACTTCAGCATAAATGGAGGCATTGGATTAGTTTCTAGTCGATTATTGGCGGAAGGTCCAATTGTAAAAGACAAAGGCTCATTCCTTTTTGCTGGAAGAGGTTCGTATGCTCATTTATTTTTAAAACTAGCTAACAATCCCAATTCAGCTTATTTTTATGATTTAAACACTAAGTTAAATTATAAATTAAATACAAATAATAATTTATTCCTTTCAGGTTATTTTGGTAGAGATGTATTTAGCTTGAATAATAGTTTTAAAAATACTTATGGAAATGCTACCTTAAATTTGCGTTGGAATCATTTGTTTTCGGATAAATTGTTTTCAAATTTATCCATGATATATAGTGATTACTATTATGGTTTGGATTTAGACTTAATTGGATTTACTTGGGAATCTGGAATAAAAAATTACAATATTAAATACGATTTTAAAAATTATATCACTGACAAAGTGAAACTTAATTATGGTATTAACGGTATTTATTATGATTTCAATCCAGGAACCATTAATCCATCAAATACAACTTCTGGAATCAACTACAGGCAATTAGAAAAAAAATATGCTTTTGAGCCTTCTATATATATTGATGCTGAACAAAAAGTATCAAAAAGCTTATCATTGTCCTATGGGTTGCGATATAGTATGTTTTATCGTTTAGGAAGCTCCACTGTTAATTTATACGAAAACAATGAGCCCGTAATTTTTAATCAAGAATTACAGATTTATGAAAAAGCAACACCAATAGATACTAAATATTTTGGTCGCAATAAGGTTATCGAAAGTTTTAATAATCTTGAGCCTCGTATGGCTGCAGCGTATCAGCTAGACGAAAATCAATCTATTAAAGCGAGCTACAATCGGATGACGCAATATTTACAACTGATTTCCAATACCGCATCCCCAACTCCACTTGATATTTGGACGCCAAGTGATAGTTACATAAAACCACAAATACTTGATCAAGTAGCATTGGGTTATTTTAAGAATTTTTATGATGATAAGTATTCTTTAGAAATTGAGACTTTCTATAAAAAGATAAAAAACAGGATTGATTATATAGATGGTGCCGATTTGATTGCGAATGAAGCTATCGAACAAATAATTTTAAACGGTGAAATGAGAGCCTACGGTTTAGAGGTTTTATTACGAAAAAATACAGGAAAATTATCAGGTTGGATTGCCTATACGTTATCAAGATCAGAGCAAAGAACACCAGGCAGAAATACTACGGAAACAGGAATAAATAATGGACAATGGTACCGTTCAGGTTATGATAAATTACATAATTTATCCATTACCAGTTCATACGAATTCAATAAAGAATGGACTTTCGGCGCCAATTTTGTATTGCAAACTGGGCAACCTGTTACGTTTCCGAATGGTCAATATGTTTACCAAGGTATTACTATTCCCAGTTATGGTTTACGAAATGAAGACAAACTACCAACCTATCATCATTTAGACATTTCGGCGACTTATGTTCCTAAATCAGTTAAGAAAAAGACCTGGCAAGGCGAATGGGTATTTAGTATTTATAATCTTTATGGAAGAAAAAATGCCGCATCAATTTCGTTTAGACAAAACGAAACTACCGGATCAAATGAAGCTATTCGTTTATCCATTTTTGGAATAGTTCCAGGAATTAGTTATAACTTCAAATTTTAATTGTTATGAAAATATATAAATTTACCCTAGTTTTTCTTTTTACAATTTTACTTTCAGGTTGTGAAGACGTTATCAATGTTGATTTAAATACCGCGGCGCCAAAACTTGTTATTGATGCTTCTATTCAATGGAGAAAAGGAACATTAGGCAACGAACAAAAAGTAAAATTAACCACCACGACTGGTTTTTACGACACTGTTATCCCAACTGTTTCAGGAGCTGTCGTATTTATAACAAACAGCGATAACACTACTTTTTCATTCATCGAAACACCTAACACTGGTGAATATTTTTGCACTGATTTTATTCCAGAAATTAACGAAACTTATGTTCTAACAGTAGTTTTGAATGGGCAAACCTATCACGCGACTGAAACTTTAAAAAGTGTTTCTGAACTAACAACAATTACACAAAATGATGAAGGTGGTTTTACGGGAACAGAAATTGAAATAAAATCCTTTTTTAATGATCCTGGCGATGCTGATAATTATTATTTGTTCCAATTTAAATCGAGTCATGCAGCTATACCTGTATTTGATGTTTTTGAAGATAAATTCATTCAAGGCAATGAAAGTTTTGGTTTGTATATCAATGAAGACATTGCATCTGGTGATAATTTAGACATTACAGTTTATGGAATATCTAAACGCTATTTCGATTATATGCGTAAAATTATAACTGTAGCTGGTGGAAGCAGTGGCGGTCCTTTCTCAACACCACCAGCAACAGTTCGAGGAAATATTATCAATTCAACCAATAGCAATAATTTTGCTTTAGGTTATTTTAATTTATCCGAAACTGATTTTAGAAATTATGTAATACAATAGGTTTGAAAATTCAGATTTCACTATATTTACAAACACATTGTTCAGAAATCTGAAATCTGAAATTTAACATCACATGTCTTCACATCATATTGTTCGCGACGATCAAGAACCAGCTTTAATAATTGCTAATGGTGCCGAATGCAGTATGGAATTATTAGGTCAATTATTAGAATGGTCACCCATTGTGATTGTTCTTGATTCAGCTATGAACAGAATATTAGATTTAAATATTAAAGTCGATGTTTTATTAGGCGATTTCGATAGAGGTTTCGACCCAGAATATTACAAAGAAAAACAATATCCCCTTGAAATTGTTCACACACCCAACCAAGATAAAACCGATTTAGAAAAAGCATTTGAATACCTTATAGAAAGAAACATTCCTGCGGTTAATGTTGTGTGGGCAACCGGAAAAAGAGCCGATCATACAATAACAAATATCACCTCAATTGTTCAATATAGAAACCAATTAAAAATTGTAGTACTGGACGATTATTCGAAAATATTTTTATTGCCAAAACGATTTGAAAAGTGGTACACCGCAAACACTTTACTATCGCTAATTCCAATTGGAAATGTTTCAGGAATACACTCTGAAAATTTGTTTTACCCACTTAATAACGATACCTTAACCATCGGTTATAGAACCGGGAGCAGTAATCACGTTTTAAAAGATGGCATTGTAATTATTGAACACAACGAAGGCGATTTACTGCTCATGGAATGCATAGATTAAACCAAAAAAGACAATTTGAAACCCAAAAATACAACCGAAAAAACCACACTGCATCCTAGAAATCCACATCGATTTCGCTATGATTTTGAACAACTATTTGTAAGTTGTCCCGAATTAAAACCATTTGTAGCACGGAACGAACATGGAATAGAAACTATTGATTTTAGTGATCCAGAAGCTGTGAAAATGCTCAACAAAGCATTGTTAATTGCAAATTATGAGATACAAAATTGGGATATCCCGAAAAATTATCTTTGCCCACCAATTCCAGGAAGAGCCGATTACATTCATTATTTAGCCGATTTATTAGCCAATTCTAATAATGAAATCATCCCTGAAGGAGAAACGGTAGTTGGTTTAGATATTGGTATTGGAGCAAATTGTATCTATCCCATAATTGGAAATTCCACATATGGATGGAGCTTTGTG
Organism: Rhizobium sp. Q54; assembly: GCA_943328505.2. Classification (GTDB taxonomy): domain Bacteria; phylum Bacteroidota; class Bacteroidia; order Flavobacteriales; family Flavobacteriaceae; genus Flavobacterium. The sequence continues at coordinate 55,853 of CALQAH020000006.1, forward strand.
GGAACCGATATTGATGAAAATGCTATTCAAAACTGCAAAAAAATCATTAGTGAAAATCCAAAATTAATGGATGCAATTTGTTTGCAATTACAAACCAATTCAAGATTTATTTTCAAAAATATAATTTTAACAGAAGACAGATTTACCTTCATCATTTGCAATCCTCCTTTTCACGCATCACAAGATGAGGCAACTAAAAGCGCCTTGCGAAAAGTAAATACTTTAGAAAATACAAAAGCTATAAAGCCTATTTTAAATTTTGGGGGACAAACTACTGAATTATGGTGCGACGGTGGCGAATTGGGTTTTATTACACAAATGATTTTTGAAAGTGCAAAATATCCATTACAGTGTTTTTGGTTTACTACTTTAGTTTCAAAAAAAGACAATCTTTCTAGCATTTATAAAACCCTAAACAAAGTAAGTCCTGTTCAAATTAAAACCATCGAAATGGCACAAGGTCAAAAGACGAGCCGATTTGTAGCATGGACATTCTTAAGCGAAAGCCAACAGAAAAACTGGAAGTTTTAGTTTTAAAATTCTATAATAAATATAAAGTTCAAACTTTGTAACTTTACACTAAATAATTTAAAGATCGCTTCGTGCCTCGCAAAATCACATGAAATTCCAAGTCGTTTCCGAATATAAACCAACTGGTGATCAACCACAAGCGATTGAAAAATTAGCGAAAGGAATTCTCGATGGAGATCGATTTCAGACATTATTGGGCGTAACGGGTTCAGGTAAAACATTTACGGTTGCCAATGTCATAGAAGAAGTTCAAAAACCTACTTTGGTTCTGGCTCACAACAAAACATTGGCAGCACAATTGTATTCGGAATTCAAGCAATTTTTTCCAAACAATTCTGTACAATATTTCGTATCCTACTATGATTATTACCAGCCAGAAGCCTATATTCCTGTAACGGGCGTTTTTATTGAAAAAGATTTATCTATTAACGAAGAACTTGAAAAACTTAGATTAAGCACAACTTCTGCATTACTTTCCGGACGACGCGATGTATTAGTTGTGGCGTCCGTTTCATGTTTGTATGGAATTGGAAATCCAGTAGAATTTCAAAAAAATGTAGTCTCGGTGGCTAAAAATCAAATTATTTCTCGAACCAAATTACTGCACCGTTTGGTACAAAGTTTATATTCCAGAACCGAAGCCGAATTCACTCCTGGAACTTTCAGAATTAAAGGCGATACGGTTGAAATTTTTCCAAGTTATGCTGACGAACCTTTTAGAATTCACTTTTTTGGTGATGAAATTGAAGAAATAGAAGCATTTGATGCCAGGAATTCTCAGGTTATAGAAAAATACGAACAACTCAATATTTATCCTGCTAATATGTTTGTGACTTCTCCCGATGTTTTACAAAAAGCCATTTGGGAGATTCAACAAGATATGGTAAAACAAGTGGCTTATTTTAAAGAAATTGGAAAACATTTGGAAGCCAAAAGATTGGAAGAACGCACCAATTTTGATTTGGAAATGATTCGAGAATTAGGCTATTGTTCGGGTATTGAAAATTATTCACGTTACCTTGATGGTCGCGAGCCTGGAACAAGACCATTTTGTTTATTGGATTATTTCCCCGATGATTTTTTAATGGTTGTAGACGAAAGTCATGTTACAATTTCGCAAGTACACGCTATGTATGGCGGCGATAGAAGCAGAAAAGAAAATTTAGTAGAATACGGATTTCGATTACCCGCTGCGATGGACAATCGTCCGTTGAAATTTGAAGAATTTGAAAACATGCAAAACCAAGTGATTTATGTTTCGGCAACACCCGCTGATTATGAATTGCAAAAATCAGAAGGAATTTATGTAGAACAAGTGATACGCCCAACAGGATTATTGGATCCCGTTATTGAAGTGCGACCAAGTTTGAATCAAATTGACGATTTAATTGAAGAAATTCAATTGCGTTGCGAAGTAGACGAACGCGTTTTGGTTACTACTTTAACCAAACGAATGGCAGAAGAATTGACAAAATATCTTGCTAAAGTCTCCATTCGTTGTCGTTATATTCACAGTGATGTTGATACTTTAGAGCGTGTCGAAATCATGCAAGATTTGCGAAAAGGGTTGTTTGATGTTTTGATTGGCGTGAACTTATTGCGAGAAGGATTGGATTTACCCGAAGTTTCGTTAGTTGCCATTTTAGATGCAGATAAAGAAGGTTTTTTACGAAGTCATCGTTCGTTAACGCAAACCGTTGGTCGTGCTGCACGAAATGTAAACGGAAAAGCTATTTTGTATGCCGATAAAATTACCAACAGCATGCAAAAAACGATGGATGAAACCACCTATCGTCGTGAAAAGCAAATTGCATACAATACATTACATGGATTAGCTCCAAAAGCGTTGAATAAAAGTTTGGGGAATGCTTTAAGCAACAATTCAGTTTCAACACAATACTACGAAAATCAAGTTTTAAAAGCTGCCGAACCGGAAAGTTTGTACTTGTCTAAACCAGAAATCGAAAAGAAAATCCGTGATGCCCGAAAAGCTATGGAAAAAGCAGCAAAAGACTTAGACTTTATGCAGGCCGCCAAACTACGTGATGAAATTAAAGTATTACAAGAAAGAATTTAAGGTCTATTATATGATTCAATATAAAAGAATCTAGCTATTTAATAGTTTAAACTTTAATTTGTTAACTTTGAAAGATAATTAGTTTACAAAATCTTTCACATCATTATAGAAGAGCAACTTATGACAATAATAAAATCTAAAAAAAAATATTTTCTATTCCTTTTTTTTTCATTGTTATTATCGTGTTGCTTTTGCACTGCTCAGGTAACAACTTTACTAAGTTCTAGCCTCAATAATGGCGGATTTGAACAAGGCAGTTCAGGTTGGAATTTTCAAAACTATGCTAGTGGTGTCAATAATTGGGCTTTGGGCAGTGTTCCAACCACAGGATATAATGGTGCTAATTGTGCTTTTATATCCAATTCTACTTCTTTTCCTTATTCTCATCAATATACTACAACTAGTAATAGTTATTCGAAATTGTACCGTGATGTAATTTTTCCAGAAGGTACTTTAAACTATTCTTTACACTTCAAAACCTTGTTGCAAGGTAAACAATCTGCGGCTCAATTGTATGTGTATTTAGCTCCAACTACTGAAGTTCTTTTCGCTGGTAGTTTACCCAATGGTAACCCAATTGCGACTTATTATTTACAAGGTACAGCATGGATTGACAAAACTATTTCTATTGACAATGCCACATTAGGAAATACTAGTAGTGCAATAACCAAAAAACTCATTTTTGTTTGGTATAATTATTCCAATTCAACAGGAACACAACCTCCAGCAGCAATAGACGACATAACTTTGGACAATTGTTCAGCTCCGAGCAACCTGACTGCTGTTAGCAGTTACAATCAATCAAGTTTGAATTGGAGTTCACCAGATACAAATTGGAATGTTCGTTACAAAATTCCTTCTGCCACAACATGGTCGACATTGAATGCAACTGTTAGACCTTTTGTAATTACTAACCTTTTAGCATCAACGGTATATACTGTACAGATACAGAATGCCTTGTTGCCATGTTCCGATTGGAGTACTGCCTACACTATAACAACAACTCCACAGAGCAACGATTGTGCCAACGCCACCTTAATTGAAGGTCAGGAAGATGTAAATTCTTTAGTAATGGTAGTTGCCAATTATACTGGGGCTACCATCACAGGTCCGACACCAGTCTGTAACTATACTTTCCAGTCTAACGCGGGCAACCTTTGGTTTCGATTTACGGCCAACGGCACTAGATACTTGTTAGATTCCAATGCCGACTTTATAAAAGCCGAATTATTTCAGGGTGATTGCAACAACCTGGTTTACCAATACTGTAAAAGTGGGTTAAGCTATCTTGATAATTTGGTTCCAGGTACACAGTATTATCTTAGAATGATTAATACCAACATTCAAGACCCACAGTTTTCTAGCAACCAAATGAATTTTCGACTGGTTAAATGTCCAGATGCACCTGTGAATGATTTGTGTGAAAATGCCATTCCTTGGACAGGAACTTCCATTTCTGCACAATTGGTGGGTGCCAATAACGAACATCCTGAACTACCCTATAATTCCTTTTCCTCGCCTACTTCGATTTTAGGTGATGTATGGTTTTCCTTTGTCGCCACCGAAAATTACGCGACTATAATGTCTGGTCCTCAGTTTGCAAGTTTATATAGTGGTTCCTGTGCTTCACTAGCTTATATAAGTACTTTTAATGGGAGTCCCAAAGAGACCCCTCTTTTGGTGATAGGGCAAACCTATTATGTGCGGGTTTACAGTCCTAATATTACCACTAATACTCCTTTTACCTTTAATATCATACCTCGGCCCTCACCAATTAACGACCTGTGCAGTTCTCCAGTAAATTTGACGTTAGATACTGACGGGGAAACCCAGTTTAATTCTTTTTCTACTAGCTATGCTACACCATCTACTGGGATAACGTCTACCTGTTCCTCTTCGGGCACAAAAGATATTTGGTATCAATTTACTGCGGGAGCTAGTGCCTATTTGATTTCGACCCCTTATATGACCAATACATATTCTGGAAGTTGCGGAAGTTTGACCCAGATAGGCTGTGGTACTACTTATATCATTTCAAACTTAACTATTGGCCAGGTTTACCTGATGCGCGTATACTTTAATCAAACCATTACCATTAGGGAGTTTGCTGCAACCGACGAGTGTAATGGCAGTACCGTTCTAACTCCAGCAACAAATCCCAACTTTACTTATTCCTCGACAGTTAATGCTACGGCTGGATCCCAAGCTACTACCTGTATTGCAAACAATAAAGACGTGTGGTTTCAATTTACTGCTACCTCTACCAAGAATAAAATAACCTTAAATAATGGGTATGCCACAACTGTAAATGAGGCTTTAGCAATTACAGTATATTCGGGAGATTGCACTAACTTAGTTCAGATGGGGTGTACTTCATTTTTGAACAATAATTTTTTAGATGTCGTCTTTTCTATCTATGTAGTAGGCCAAACCTATTATATTAAAGCCACTCGGGCTTCAAGTACTTATTTTGGAATTAAGGTAATTCCGATTGAAACTCAACCCAATGACGAAATCGCTACTGCCATAACCTTTACTCCAGATGAACCTGGGAATTGCTCTATAATTTCTGGTTCTACAGCAGGAGCAAACACATCTGTCTCAATTCCAACTCCTTGTAATGGTAGTTCTTCTTATAAAGATGTATGGTATTCTTTTGTGGCTTTGGTTCCTAGTTACAAAATAACCTACAACACAGTGGGATTCCATTCCTTTTCGATTTATAAAGCAGGAGCCGGAAACACCTTAAACCTGTTTACCTGCCTATCGGAAAATGTTACAGGATTTGAAGTAGGTATCACCTACTATATACGTGTTGGTTCAGCGTCTGATACTTATAACCAGCCTTTTACCTTCTGTCTTTCCAAAATCATTGATACACCTGCCAATGATGAATGCAATAATGGTATTACCATACCAGTGGCTACTACCATAACCTGCAGTGACTCAATTTTAGGTAGTTTATTTCAGGCTACTTACAATGTAATCCAACCTATTGCCGCAGCTTGTATTTATGGCAGTTTGGATAAAGATATTTGGTACCAATTTACGGCTACCAATACCAAACTTCTTTTCAATAATACTGGAGATGGCAACAAAAATATTCGGTATGCAATACTTCAGGGCAATTGTAATTCTCTTAGTTGCATTACAGCAAATAGTATTAATGGTATGGACACCGATGTAATAAGCGGCTTGACTATGGGAACTACTTATTTCTTGAAAATAAGTTACGTCAATGAAAATCAGGTTAGTTTTTGCCTGAGCACTCCTCCTACAATTACAAATGATTTATGTCAAAACGCTACAGAACTTATACCTTCGAGTGATTTAACTTGTAATGCGGTTAGGAATTATTCACATTCTGATCCTTCTATTACACTTTCGGTTTCAGGATGCACGAGTACACCACCTCTTTACTTATACAATTCGTCATCATCTACCAATTATGGGGATGCCTGGTATAAATTTACAGCTACCAATACTGAACATGTTTTAACGTTTGCTTCCGGAGGGGGAATCGTTCAGCTTTTTGAAGGAAATTGCACTGGCTTTAGTTGCCATAGTTCCTTTAATTATTCAAGTAGTAGTAATACAGATGACTATTTGTTTTCCCAATTAGTCGTAGGTCAGACATACTATATTAGGATATTACACGGTAATTACGGCAATAGTTTTTCCCATTATGATATTTGTTTGAAAACGCCTACCAGCATACCAGACAATGACGAGTATAGCAATGCAATGACATTAGTACCTTCTGAAGATTTGGACACTTGCAATCCGGTGACTAATTCATTCAATAGAGCTACCTATTCAAATAGTATACAGACTCCTTCATGTGTGAATTCAAGTAATCCAAAAGATGTCTGGTTTAAATTTATTGCTACATCTTCACATCATCAATTGCAAATTCACTTAACCAATCCTCAAGCACTAATATTATCTTTTTTTACTAGTTTATATAGCTCCGTAAATGATGTAATCAATCAGGAAGTGTCCTGCTTTGATCCTTTTGACAATATTATGCCAAATCTGGATGTTTCACTTGGAGGAACCGATTTTAATTCAAATTCCTATTATACCCTAATGCTACAAAATTATTACAATCTAGCGTTAGGAGCTACGTATTATATACGTATGTATCCCTATGTAGATCAACCAAGTTATATTTACAGTATAGAAATGCCTTATGAAATCTGTTTAAAAACTCTGCCTGAAATCCCAACAAACAATGATTATACGTCAGCTTCACCTCTAACTGTTTCGCCTTATGATAACATCCAATATGTTACTGGTTACACAACAAGAGCTGCCTATCATGTAACAGAACCTTATAATTCGGTAACCAATCCATGTGGTGAATTAGGTGCATTTTCTTATCCTGCCAACCAAGCGACCAATGTTTGGTATAAATTTACTGCGCAACAGACTACTCAGGCATTACATGTTATTAATGATGCCGACGTATTGTTTCCATTAACTAGTTTTTACACCTTTCAGTACTACCCGATGTATGCCGCTTTATATGAGTATAACAACAATATTATCGAAACTAAGCAATGCTATGCTTTAGCCGACAACCTCCTATTCAACAACTTAGAGGTAGGCAAAGAATACTATGTCAAAATGATGTATAGAAATATTCTTTATCAGACCGATTTTGAATTTCAGATAAGTGTTGCCAATACTACGGCACTTGGATTAAGTAGTGTTGACCAAAAAGGCATAAAACTGTATCCAAATCCAGTAGAAGATATATTAACACTTGCCAATCCGAATCATTTACAATTTACTTCGCTAAAACTTTATACTATTTTGGGTCAGTTGGTACTTGAACAAAAAGTGCAAACCGATTCAGATATACAAATAGACTTGTCGAATATACAAAAAGGAGCCTATTTACTTAAAGTGAAAAGTAATGATGTTGAGAATTGTTATAGTGTATTAAAAGATTAAAAAAACATTTTTATTTAACTGCTCCTGAAAAACTTCAAGCAAAAAAACCGCTGAAATCATTTTGGTTGGCAATAGTTCCATAGCTTTCAGAACTCGTTTTATAGAATGTGGGTTAAGCCCCCATATTGATTCCGATTTCATGTATTTTAATTTGTTCCCGTTCGTGCAACACAAAATCACAAATCATCAATAAAGCCTGACGGAAGAATTGGTTGAATGCGTTCAAAATCCGATTTAATAATAACCGGATATTCTTCTTGGTGAAACAGTTTTTTAAAAGTATCCTTATCTATATGAAGCTCTTCGGCAATCATAGACAAGAAAAGACATTATCTTTCGTGCAATCTTGTATGATTATGGAAAAGTAAAATTAAAGCTGAAATTGAATTGCAAAAGGATAAAATTTAATATTCAAAAACACCAAATTCGGATTGAATAGTGAGTTTTTTATTTTCACTGGCTTCCACTCTACCCACAATTTGAGCATCCACACCAAATGATTTTGAGATGGCAATAATATCTTGAGCTAATTCAATAGGTAAATATAATTCCATTCTATGTCCGCAATTGAATACTTGGTACATTTCTTTCCAATCTGTTTTGGATTGTTCTTGGATTAATTGAAATAATGGTGGAATTGGAAATAAATTATCTTTAATGACATGAACATTATCTACAAAATGTAAAACTTTGGTTTGTGCACCACCAGAACAATGTACCATTCCATGAATTTCTTTGGAGGAATATTTATCTAATATGGTTTTGATAATTGGTGCGTAGGTTCGCGTTGGTGATAGCACTAATTTTCCTGCATCAATTGGTGCATTCTTTACGGTATCTGTTAATTTTATAGCACCAGAATAGACCAAGTCATTTGGAACTGATGCATCAAAACTTTCAGGATATTTCTCCGCCAAATATTTAGCAAAAACATCATGACGTGCTGATGTTAGTCCATTGCTTCCCATGCCGCCATTATATGCCTTTTCATAATTGGCTTGACCAAAAGAGGCCAAACCTACTATAACATCACCAGCTTGAATATTGGCATTGTCAATCACTTTACTTCTTTTCATTCGTGCGGTAACAGTTGAATCTACGATGATTGTTCTAACTAAATCTCCAACATCCGCAGTTTCTCCGCCAGTTGAGTGAATAGTGACACCAAAGGTTTTCAACTCTGCTATGAGTTCTTCAGTTCCATTAATAATAGCTGAAATCACTTCGGCTGGAATCAGGTTTTTATTACGTCCAATGGTAGATGAAAGTAGAATAGTATCGGTAGCACCAACACATAACAAATCGTCAATATTCATA